>CATKXW010000001.1 GCA_949840905.1 uncultured Eggerthellaceae bacterium
CCGCCCTTGTCGATAGGGAGCTTCGCGCTCACCATGGGGATGCCTCGTGCGCTCTCCAAGGTCTGGGCGAGGAAGAACGTACGAGTGGATTCTGCTTGGGCCACTACGCTGTCGAGGGGCATCTCTTGGTTGATGATGGCACCTGTAGCCTCGACCGATCGGTCTTCCCTTTCCTCTGCCTGAACTTCCGACACGATAGCGTCATCAGAGTCCACGACCTCATCTTCGAGCGCGAACGCAGCAGTCGGCACAAGACCCAAGGTCAATGCAACAGCGAAGAGCGCCGAGAGAAGATTCCTACTAAGAGAAGCGACAGGGACGCGCATAGCGATCCGCTCCTTCCGACAAGTGTGATCCATTCACACCGTGGAGGAGGCCCTGTTCGTCGGATGATGCGTGCTGTCGTTTTGCCGATGTGCGAGGAGGGCATCCACCACAGTCGGCAAACTGCGGAGACGCATATAATGACAGAATCAACTGCACACTAAAAAGCGTATCGCGAAAGGCAGATGCCCTCCTCATACACTTTTCAGGTGCTACGGTAGACCGCGAGCGTACGAATAGGCCGCTGCAAACACCAGATGTTTCTATTCAGTTATATGCGTCTCCTCAGTAAGGAGTACCGCAGTTTGCCATGTCGGAATATAGCATGGCCTTTGCTCGACTTCAAACGAAATCTTCGTGCACCACATCCTGAATCGAGGTAATGCGAAAAGGGAAACCCAGCGCAAAGCGTCTATCGATTCTAATTATGAATATTCTGCGAGCCCTATCGCGAGCGGTCATCCGTAGGGCGTGGACGTTTTCTTGGACGATCCTTAGTAGCCAAAGTACCTCATATTCCTATATTATATTATTATTCTAAATAAATAATAATATGAATCGAGCCCCATGGATAAGAACGAATTGCTCAAAACGCTCCTTGCGATAGATGAAGAAGCCTTTTTGATGGATGGCGAACGCCCTACCCGCTCCCAAGTGATCATCGTTGGCGGTGCGGCCTTTCTCTTACGAGACATGACCGCTAGACGGATCACCCATGACATAGACATATTGCAAGCCGACACCTTCGTACGACAGATCATCGCCCAATATCCGAATGCCAATGGAGCTGTTGCCGCCTACATGGACCACATCCCATACAATTTCGAAGACAGACTGGTGCCTCTGCCCATAAAGACCAAGGCAGTCGACTATTTCACCCCTTCGATCGAAGACCTCGCCGTTATGAAGCTTTATGCGGAGCGTCCCGCTGATATGCAAGATATCGACGAGGCAGCACGGAACAACAATATCGACTGGCAACTGCTCGATCATCTCGTACATGACGCAGGGGAAGCTCATGCTTCGGCGCTCAGTGCAAGGCGCTATGGCGAGATGGTAGGCGCTTTCGAGCGATTCTATGCGAGGTGGCACTGATGAACCTCACGTTCAAGGGATTCCTGCGCAGCTACTGTCGAGAGCTGACCGGCCTGCAGACCGATAATCTGAGGAAGCTCTGCAAAGCGGTCGCCACAGATGCTCCCGCCGCCGCAGAAGCGGTCATGTTATTCGCCGCAGTCCAACACAGAGCAGACTACCTCGCTCGCTTGAGCGGAGGAACGTGGATGGAGCACGATTATCTGATCCAAGCACAGACTTTAGACGCGATCGATGACCTTCAAACCTACCTTGAGTCCAGCAAGGCGCCCACGCGATACAAGAAGGTCTGGAACGCCTACCTCGCAAAACGAGACAGGATCCTAGCGGATCGGCGCATCATCGAGCTCATGCGCCAACGGACCCTCGAAGCGCTAGAGAAGACCGGCACCACCGTCTACCGTCTTTGCAAAGACCTCGACATGAACCTCGGAAACGCCTATGCATACCTTCACGCAGGCGATACCGCGAAGGTGAGCAAGGACACAGCGCGCCGTATCATGGAGTACGCCGATAGCGCTTCTTAATCGTCGAACAGAGGAGCGGGCTCGTCAGAGGTGGGGGCGTGGTGCTTCACGGCGTCGAAGGTGAAGGTGCGCAGGAAGCGTTGGGCGCGCTCGGTGCGCGGGTGAGAGAAGAACTCCTCAGGAGCGCCCGATTCCATGATGACTCCTTCGTCGAAGAACAGCACGCGATCGGCCACAGCGCGAGCGAACGACATCTCGTGCGTGACGATGAGCATGGTCTTGCCCTGTTCGGCCAGGTCCAATATCACGTCGAGCACTTCTCGCACCATCTCGGGGTCGAGGGCCGCCGTCACCTCGTCGAACAGCATAACTTCTGGATGCATGGCCAACGCGCGCACGATGGCCACGCGCTGCTTCTGGCCGCCCGACAGCTGCCGCGGGAAGGCATCCTTCTTGTCCAGCAGCCCCACGCGCTCCAACAGCTTCTCGGCCTCGGCCACGCACTCCTCGCGCTTGCGCTTCTGAGCCTTCATGGGCGCCAAGATGATGTTCTCGAGCACCGTCTTGTGCGGGAACAGGTCGTAGCTCTGAAACACCATGCCCACCTTCTGCCGGATCTGAGCGATGTTCTTCGCCTCAGCGCTCACCGGCTGGCCATCGAGCAGGATCGTGCCACCCTGGATGGGCTCCAACGCGTTGATGCAGCGAAGGAACGTGGACTTGCCGCAACCAGAAGGCCCGATGATGACGATGACCTCCCCTTGCGCCACCTCCAAGCTGATATCGTCCAACACCACATGCTCGCCGTAGACCTTGCGCAGATGCTCGATGCGCAACAGCGGCTCGAATGCGGCGGTGTTAGCGTTCGTCGGCTCGCTCATGCGACGGCCCACCTCTTCTCAAGATAGCTCGCCAGCATGGAGAGCGGCCAACATACGATGAAGTACAAGAACAAGATGGTGCCGTAGATGCCGAACACAGCGTTCGGCGACACCATGCGATTCGCCTCGATGATCTGCTGGCCCACTTTCATAACCTCCACCACGCCTATCATCATGACCAGGCTGGTGGTCTTGATCATGCGCGTGATGAGGTTGACCGATGTGGGGATCAGCTGTCGCATGGCCTGAGGGATGATGACCTGAAGGTATATCTGCGGCTTAGACAGGCCAAGGGCCTCGGCGCTCTCGTACTGGTGACGCGGGATGGAGGTGAGCGCACCGCGCACCAGGTCGCCCATCTCACCGGTGCCCCAGAACGTGAACACGATGATGGAAGCCAGCTCCGCTGATATGTTGATGCCGAACACGCGAGTGGCTCCGAAGAACACCACGAACAGCAGCACCAGCTGGGGCATGATGCGCACGATCTCCAGATACAGGCGCGATATCACCTTCGCCACCGGGTTCTTCCAGGTCATGAACACGCCGAACAGCATTCCCAAGGGAAGACTGAGCAGCACTGATATGAGCGCCACCTGCACCGAAACCCACAGGCCCCCCAAAAGGCGCAGCGCATTGGTTCCGTTCAACAGAACGTCAAGCCCCAAGGCTTCCATAGCGCAGCCTCCTTTCGATGACAGAGCCGACGATGGACACCGGCAAGATGATGATCAGATAGAAGATGACCAGCAGCACCAAGCATTCGGTGGTCTGGTAGTACAGGCCGATGAGATCCTTCGCCGTGAACATGAGGTCCATCAAGCTGATGGCCGAGAACACGCTGGTCTCTTTAAGCAGGAAGATGATGTTGGCCACGAACGACGGGAAGCACAGCGCCCATGCCTGGGGCAGCACCACATAGCGCATCACCTGCAGGCGCGTGAGGCCCAAAGAAAGCGCGCTCTCCCGCTGAACGTCGCTCACCGCGTCAAGGCCGCTGCGGAACGATTCGGCCATGTAGCTGCCACCATGGAGCGCAAGACCCACCGCACCGCACACATCCGCGCCGATGGGAATGCCCAGACGCGGAAGGCCGAAGTAGATGAAGAACAGCTGGATCAACAGAGGCGTGTTGCGGAATATCTCCACATACACCCGCAGCACCTGTCGCAACACCGGCACATGGAAGTGATCGACCAGGGCCACCACCAAGCCGATGACGATGGAGCCAGCGATGCCGATCCACCCTATCTTCAAGGTGAGCATCATGGCTTCCCAGAACAGCGGCAGGTAATCCACCATGGCTTCCACATTCATGGGCGCACCTCCTGCCAGGGCGTGCGCACGTACGGAGCGATCGCGATGAGAGGCGCCACATCGGCCAACGCCTCGATGCGCGCCTGCTCGCTCACCGTTAAAGGATCGGGATCAGCGGGCGTCGTCAGGTACTTCTCGGGCACCGTGATGCCTACCAAGGGCAGCCCGGTCTCCTCTGCCACCGCCTGGGACACCTCAGCCCCTTGCTCGATGACGTCAAGGTCGGTCTGGTCCATGAGGTGGGCATTGCTGATGATGCCGGTGGCTCGCAGATGCGAAGCATGCTCGATCTCGCGAAGGATGCGGAGCGCCTCGTCCGCCTCAGCGGTGCCGATGCGCAGAGCGTTCACCACGTAGAAGAACCCGTAAGGTCGCCCTTGGATCGACAACGCGAAACGACCGAGCGCCGTCGCTCCCACATCATCGCCTCCCGCATCGATGAGCACCGGTGCTTCGGCGGTGGCAGCCTCGATGATGGGCACGATGGCCCCATTGAGCCCCGGAGCATCCAGGTTGCTGCCCGCCTCGGAGAACTTCGGTGCCACCACCGCCACGCCGTTCTCTTCGAGCAGACGACGGTATTCCGCCGAACGGAAGTAGGGGTTCACCACGTCGAGGTCAGCCAAGGTGGGCCGGGTGCCCGCAGCTGCCGCCTGAAGGGCCAGGTTCAGCGAGAGCGTGGTCTTGCCCACGCCGTAATGCCCCGCCACTATGTTGATGGGTTCGAGGTCCATCTCCTTAGACGAGCCCCTCAGGGGTGACGACCTTCTCGTTCTCGTCGGCCTCGCGGATCGCCACGCGCCGGATCTTGCCGTTCACGGTGCGCGGCAGCTCCTTCACGTACTCGATGATGCGCGGATACTTGTAGGGTGCCGTCTGCTCCTTCACCCAGGCCTGCAGCTCACAGGTCAGCTCATCGCTGGGCGCATGGCCCTCGGCCAGCACCACGGTCGCCTTCACCAGCGCACCGCGCTCAGGATCAGGTACGCCGGTCACCGCCACCTCGCGCACTGCCGGATGCTCCAGCAGCACCGATTCTATCTCGAAGGGCCCGATGCGGTAGCCGCTCGACTTGATGACATCGTCGTTGCGGCCCACGAACCAGAAATAGCCGTCCTCATCCATCCATGCCGTGTCACCTGTATGGTACCAACCATCGTGCATGGCCGAGGCGGTCTTCTCCGCGTCGCGGTAGTACTCCATCATGATGCCCGCCGGATACGGGTCGATATGGATGCATATCTCGCCGGTCTCGCCCACGGCGCATTCCGTCCCGTCCCCGCGCAGCAGCGCCACCTTATACAGCGGGACCGGCTTGCCCATCGATCCCGCGCGCGGCGTGGAGTTCGTCAGGTTGCCGATGGTGAGCGGGGTCTCTGTCTGGCCGAATCCTTCATAGATGGTCAGGCCGGTGTGCTCTTTCCAAAAATCGAACAGATCAGGGTTCAGCGCCTCGCCTGCCGTAGTGGAATATTCCAGAGACGACAAGTCGAAAGCATCCACATCGGCACCCATCATCAGGCGATACATGGTGGGCGGGCAGCACAACGTGGTGATGCCGTACTTGCCGATCAGCCCCAGTATCTCCTCTGGATGGAAGCGATCGAAATCATAGGTGAACACGCATGCTTCCATGAGCCACTGGCCATAGAACTTGCCCCATACAGCCTTGCCCCAACCGGTGTCGGCGATGGTGAAATGGATGCCGTCGGGCCGCACGTTATGCCAGTGCTTCGCCGTTATGAGGTGTCCGATGGCGTAAGAGCTGTCGTGCAGCACCATCTTCGGATTGCCCGAAGTCCCCGACGAGAAGTACATCAGCATGGGCTCGGCTGCTACCGTTTCGCGACGCGCGAAGTCCTCTGAAGCAGCGCGGACGCCGGTGTTGAAGTCATGCCAGCCGTCCCGTTCTATCCCTGCCGCGCAGATGCCCTGCTCACCGGAGAGAGCCTCACCGATGAGCGCATCGTCCTCCACCAGCAGACGTCCTTCTGCGTCGCGAGCGGTCAGCCCAGCACCGGCCGGGTTCACCAACACCAACGTCTCCACGCTCGGACATTCCTTCACGGCTGCGTCCACCACATCGGCGATATCACCGGCATCGGTGGCGATGACGGCCTTGATATCCGCGCCGTTCAGGCGATAGACCAGGTCGTGTTCCTTCAACATGAACGTCGCAGGCACCATAACGGCTCCCAGCTTGGCCAGCGCCAGAGCCACGAACCAGAACTGATAATGGCGCCGCAAGACCACCAGCACGAAATCGCCGCGACCGATGCCGAGAGAGGCCAGGTAGTTCGCGGTCTTATCAGACCAGCGCTTCATGTCGGCGAACGTGAAGAAGTGCTCCTCCCCTTCCGGATTGCACCACACCATGGCCATACGGTCAGGATCGTTCAGCGCGATGTCATCCACCACATCGTGAGCGAAATTGAAGTCTTCCGGAAAATGGACGTCGAAGGTGGCCAGAAGGCCGTCTTCAGTATAGGTCTCGTCAACGTAGCGCTCGTTTATGTTCCTCATGATGGGCTTCTTTCCTTTGCGTGAGCGATGCCGCCGCAGGCGCGCACCGCGAGAACCGACAGAGAGAGTTGGTCTTTTAGGCGCCCGCTTTCGCTCCTTCACTGAGGGAACGCAGAGCGGCTGCGCCTAGCTAATCGCGTCTCGCTGCGGTTTCAGCACGATGGCCAAGAACACGCAAGGCTCGCCACCCGTGGCGATCATGCCATGGCCACGGCCGGAATCATACATGAGCAGATCCCCTGGCCCGAGGTCTTCCACATGCTCCTCGTAGGCGAAGCGCATGTGACCGGAGATGATGTAGTCGATCTCCTGTCCTTCGTGGTAGGAAAGATGGATGGGCTGCTCTTGCACCTCTTCCAGATACGGAGCGGTCACCAAGAACGGTTCGGCCAGCTTGTTGCGGAAGTGCGGCGCCTTATGCAGATATTCGAAGCCCGCACGGCGTTTGATGGAGAGACCGCCGTCGTTCGGCGTGAGCGAGTAGCCGCTCAGATGGGGGTTCTCGCCGGTGAGCAGCTCGATCACATCGACGCCCAGCTTGTCGGCGCATTTATACAGGAAGGTGAACGAGAGGTCTTGGTCGCCCTGTTCTTGGGCTGCGTATTCCTCTTGCGTGCGTCCGGTCGCCTCAGCCATCTCTTGTTGAGAGAAGCCCATGTCCTCCCGCAGAAGACGGATGCGCGTCGCCACTTCCTTTATGTTCGGCTCCACCGTAGCTTTCCCCTCTAACGAGCAAGGCCCACCGCGCTTCCGCTGTGGGCCTAGGTCCTTCGTGTGGTCGGGGCGACAGGATTCGAACCTGCGACATCCTGCTCCCAAAGCAGGCGCGCTACCAGGCTGCGCCACGCCCCGGCTGCGAAATAGCGTTGTTCAGTATAGCAAAAGTGACGGAACTGGACAGGACGTCACTCCCATTTTCGGTCAGGTTCGCAGACCTTTCCGAAAGGGGTCGAAGAAAGAAGCTTTCCGTCTCCAGCTCAACATATCCCCTGGTGTTCAGCTGGCTTCGCAGATCGATCGCCCGACCGTGCCACCCAAAAAGCGATCGGAGGGCACGACGAAGCGAGCTCGCTCTTGGCGGGCTGGCAAAGGGAGATTCTTTCGATGAGGAAGGTCGCTCCTACAGCGAGAAGATCCTAGTGGTTCTTCGCGTCGATGGAGGAGGGGTCGAAAGAGACCTCGCCACGAGCGACCTCGTCGAAAGCCAAAGAGAGCGGCTTGACGCCAGCTGCACGGGCGATCTCGACGGCGGTCTGCAATTGCAACGCACGGTCGCGCTGGCCGCGCATCATATCGTTGATGTCATGGGCACGCTTCGACGCGACGGAGCAGAGCAGGAAACGGTCGTTCTCGGTCTCGTCCAACAGAACGTCGATCTGGGGTTCGATTATGCTCATGGTGCGTGGATCCTTAGGGTTCGTAAGCCTTCGTTTCGGAAGCTCAGCGGTGCGAGCGACCATTCTCAAGCCTCGTTCGCAGCCTGTTCCTCCAGGTAAGCGACCACCTCGTCAACGCACTGGTCCAAGCGGTCGTTCACAAAGCATACATCATACTCTTTTTCCTGGGAAAGCTCCACCCTTGCCGCTTCCATGCGCTTGCGAATGGTAGCTTCATCCTCGGTGCCTCGGCCGCGCAAGCGCTGCTCTAGCACTTCGAGAGAGGGAGGTGCGATGAACAGCATCTTCGCCTCGGGCATGCGCTCTTTCACCTGTAGCGCGCCCTGCACCTCTATCTCTAAGATGACCTGATCGCCGGCGGCCACATGATCTTCCACCGACCTTCGCGGCGTTCCGTAATAGTTGCCCGCATACTGGGCCCATTCCAGAAAGTCATCCTGTTCGATGCCGCGTTCGAACTCCTCCTTCGAGAGAAAGAAGTAGTTGACGCCATCGCGCTCTCCTTCGCGGGGAGAGCGCGTAGTGGCGGATACGGAAAGCCAAACGCGCGGCGCTCTTTCGAGCACTCGCGCGATGACGGTGCCCTTCCCTGCACCGGAAGGGCCAGATATGACGAACAGATCGCCTTGGGCCATGGACTAGCCCAGACGCTCCAGCAGGTCGCTCAACTGGCGAGCGCCCAGACCGCGCAGACGGCGGCTCTCGGCGATGTGGAGCTCTTCCATGATCTTCTCGGCCTTAGCTTTGCCATAGCCGGGCAGCGACTCGATGAGCATGGACACCTTCATACGGCCGATGACCGGGTCGTCACGCTTGTCGAGCACCTTCTTCACAGTGAGCTTTCCAGATTTCAGGTCGTCGCGTACCTTCGCGCGCTGGGCGCGAGCTTCCTTCGCCTTCTCAAGGGCGCGGGCACGGTCTTCGGCACTGAGCTGCGGGATGGGCATCGTGATTCTCCTCCAAAAAAGTCTAAGCGGTCTTGCACAAGGGTCTTCGTTCGATGTCGTACAGATGCTGCGTTCAGAGGGCATTTTCTGAATTACACCATTATGAGGATTTTTTCGGAAAATAGCACGAAAAAATATTCCCGAGCGCAAAAAATCTTCCATGAGCGACACGAACAATCGCCCGTGTACGGCCTATATAATGGGGGGCCGAACACAAGAGGAGATGAGGCGGCACCGCCATTCATATGCGCTTTCGTTCACCTCTGTACCCTTCATGGTACGGGAAAGACGATCAGGAAAGTTCCTCGGCGATGCGGTCGAACGCCGCAGCGGGATCCGGCGCTTGAGTGATGGGGCGGCCCACCACGATATGGGATGCGCCGTTCTGGAACGCCTGCAACGGCGTGGCCACGCGGCTCTGGTCGCCCAGCTCGCTGCCCACCGGCCGCACGCCCGGGGTCACGATGAGCGCATCGGGGCCGAGCTGCGCCCGCAATGCGGCAGCCTCTTGAGGAGAGGCCACCACACCGGAGAGACCCGACTCCGAGGCCAGGTTCGCCATGGCGCACACCTGCTCGTTCAGAGGACGGCCCACGCCTATCTCGGCTAGAGATGCATCGTTCATGGACGTGAGCACCGTGATGCCAAGGGTAGCCGGAGCCTCGCCGCTGATGTCCTCAGCACCGGCGAGCGCTCCTCGAACGCCCGCTTCCATCATGGCGCGACCGCCCAAGGTATGCATGGTCAGCATGTCGGCTCCACTGGCCGCGGCCGAACGCGCCGCGCCTTCCACCTGGTGCGGGATATCATGGAACTTCAGGTCGAGGAACACCTTGAACCCTCGGCGCTTGAACATGGCAACTATGGCCGGCCCTTCCGCGTAGTAGAGCGTCATGCCCACCTTCACCCAGGCCGCTTTGCCCACCAAAGAATCGGCCAGCACCACCGCCTCCCAGGCCGCATCGCAGTCAAGAGCGACGATGACGCGCTCTGCCATGGGGACATCGTGGAAGTCGCGGGCCAGCTGGGTGCGTTCTAGCATTTCAGGGCTCCTATCAGATCGTTGACGTCGGAGACGCGTTGCTCTTCGCAGTAGTCGATGATGCCGTCGATGACGTGCACCGTGGCGCACGGATCCATGAAGTTCGCCGTGCCCACTGCCACTGCCGTAGCGCCGGCCAGCATGAACTCGACAGCGTCGGTGCCGGTCACGATGCCGCCCATGCCGAGCAAGGGCAGCTTCACGGCGTTATGGCATTCCCACACGCAGCGCAGCGCCACCGGCTTCACGGCCGGCCCGGAAAGGCCGCCTACCACCCGAGCGAGCAGGGGCCTGCGACGGCGTGCATCGATGGCCATGCCCAACAGCGTGTTGATGAGCGAGATGGCATCGGCACCGGCGCTCTCGGCAGCGCGGGCTATCTCGGTGATATCGGTGACGTTGGGGGTCAGCTTCACGATGAGCGGCCGTTCGGTGGCAGCGCGACAGGCGCTCACCACCTTCTCCACCGATGGCCCATGGCAGCCCATGGTCATGCCGCCCGCATCCACGTTCGGACACGACACGTTTATCTCGTAGGCGCCCACCGGTGCCGTTCCCGCGGCCGCTCCGGCCTCCAGCGCCTCGATGACGGCCACGTACTCTTCGAAGGAATGGCCCGACACGTTCACGATGGCCTGAGCCCCTTGGGCAGCCAACCAGGGCAGTTCGCGGTCGACGAGATGCTGCACGCCCGGGTTCTGCAAGCCGATGGAGTTCAGCATGCCTGATGGCGTCTCGGCTATGCGAGGGCTGGCATTGCCTTCCCAGCCGTTCAGCGACACGCCCTTGGTGGTGACCGCGCCGAGCGCGGCCACGTCCACGAAATCGGCGTATTCCTTACCGGCAGCGAACGTACCGGATGCGGTGGTCACCGGGTTGTGCATCGGAAGCCCACCAAGATCGACGGCGAGCTTCACCTTCGTTTTCTTCGGAGCCAAGGCGCTCATGCCCACACCACCTCATCTGCCATGAACACAGGGCCATCCACACAGGCCCGCCGTTTGCCATGGATCGTCTCGACCACGCACGATAGACACGCTCCGACCCCGCACGCCATGCGCTTTTCCAAGGACACCTCGCACGGAACATCAGCGGTCGCCGTCAGAGAGGCAACAGCGCGCATGAGAGGCTCAGGACCGCACACCGCCGCATAGTCATAAGGGGCCTCCTTTTCGGCCGCTTCAGCGAGCGCCTCTTCCACGAGGACCGTACAGAGGCCCTTGCGACCGGAGGATCCATCGTCAGTGATGGTGCGCGGCTTATCGCGCGTGCAGCCCTCTGCGCCCGCCAGCAACATCTTGTAGTGGTCGAGGGTCGACAGCGCCGCTCTCGTTCGTGCGCCGAGCACCACGTCCACGTCGACCCCAGCCGCCACCAGTCGTTCGGCGAGCATGAATAGAGGAGCCGCGCCCACACCGCCGCCCACGAGCAGCGCTCGCGAAGTATCCTCGAACGGCTGCCACCCCCGACCTATCGGGCCGATGAGCTCGCACTCCGCTCCCTGCGCGAGCGTGGTCATATGATCGGTGCCAACACCCACCACCTGGTAGAGGATCTCGAGCAACCCCTTATCGACATCGACGGCATAGACCGAGAACGGTCGTCGCAGGATATGATCGGGCATGCCCGATATCAGCATATGCACGAACTGGCCCGGCTCAACAGCGCGAGCGATGATCGGCGAGCGCAACGTCATGAGCCACAGCCCACACCCTAGCTCCATGTTGAGGAGCACCGGCGCCTTCTCATTGACGGGCATATCTCACTCCTTCCATTGCGGCAGATCCTGCAATGCCACGATATCAAGGCCGCTATCGCGCACCACTTCCATGCCGGCCACCATAGCCTGGGCGGCCGCCAACGTGGTCACATAAGTGATGCCATGGCGCACGGCTGCCGCGCGCATCTCGTAGCCGTCTCCGCGCGTAGCGCTGCCGAACGGCGTGTTCAGCATGAAGCTTATGTCGCCAGCTGCGATGCGCTCGGTGATGGAAGCAGAGCCTTCATGCAGCTTGTCCACCACCTCGCAGTCGATGCCCACCGCTTGAAGGGCCCGTGCGGTGCCCGAAGTGGCCAGGATGCGGAAGCCCAGGCGCACGATGTCGCGCACGATGGGCACCACCGCGCGCTTATCGCGGTCGTTCACGCTGATGAAGGCCACGCCACCGTCTGGCAGTGCGTAGCTGATGGCCAGCTGCGTCTTGAGGTAGGCCGCCGGGAAGTTTCGCGCGATGCCCATCACCTCGCCGGTGGATTTCATCTCCGGGCCTAACACCACGTCAGCGCCGGGGAAACGCCCGAAGGGCATGACCGCTTCCTTCACGCTGAAATGATCGAGGCGACGGTCGTCAGGCGGCAGATGGAACGACGCGATGCTCTCCCCCACCATGATGCGCGAGGCCAGCTTCGCTAACGGCACGCCGGTGGCCTTCGATATGAACGGCACCGTGCGGGATGCGCGCGGGTTCGCCTCGATCACGTAGATGACCGAATCCTTGATGGCGAACTGGATGTTGAGCAGGCCTTTCACCCCTAGCCGCAACGCGATGCGCTGCGCGATGGAGCGCAACTGGGCCAGCACCGCTTCTGAGAGCGAGAACGGCGGGATACAGCAGGCGGAGTCGCCGGAATGGATGCCGGCCATCTCGATGTGCTCGAGGATGCCTCCCACATACACCTGCTCGCCATCGCACAGCGCATCAAGGTCGACCTCCACGGCCCCTTCGAGGAAGCGGTCGAGATAGACCGGATGATCCGGTGAGATGCGCGCTGCTTCGCCCATGAACTTCTCCAGTTGGGCCCCGTCGTAGACGATGGCCATGCCACGGCCGCCGAGCACGTAGCTCGGACGCACGAGCAGCGGAAAGCCGATGCGGTCGGCCACCTGGCATGCCTCTTCGAAGGTGGAGGCCATGCCAGCCGCCGGATAGCTGATGCCCAGCTCGTCGAGGATAGCCGAGAAGCGATCGCGATCTTCGGCCAGGTCGATGGACTCCGGCGAGGTGCCGATGATGGGCACCCCTTGAGCTTCGAGCGGACGAGCCAGCTTCAGCGGCGTCTGGCCGCCCAGGGTGACGATGACCCCATCGGGCTCTTCCACGTCCACGATGTCCATGACGTCTTCGAAGGTGAGAGGCTCGAAGTAGAGCTTGTCGGAGGTATCGTAGTCGGTGGAGACCGTCTCGGGGTTGCAGTTCACCATGATGGTCTCGTATCCTGCTTCGCGCAGCGCATAGCTGGCGTGCACGCAGCAGTAATCGAACTCGATGCCCTGGCCGATGCGGTTCGGGCCAGCGCCCAAGATCATGATGCGCTGCTTGGTGCGCGGCGCGCCCTCGGTCTCGCTCGCATCGTAGGTCTTGTAATGGTACGACGTGGAGCTGGCGAACTCGGCAGCGCAGGTGTCCACGGTCTTGAACGAAGGCACCACCCCCAGCTCTTTGCGGTGAGCGCGCACGTCCAGCTCAGCGGTGCCGGTCAGATGCGCTATCTGCACATCCGACAAGCCATAGCGCTTCGCCACCAACAGAGCATCGGCGTCCAGCTCATCTAGGGTCATGCCGCGCAGATTCTCCTGCACCTGCACCATGTCCGCGATGCGATGGGCGAACCACGGGTCGATGCGGGTCGCCTCGGACACCTTCGCTGCCGTCCAACCATGGCGCAGCGCCTCGGCGGCGAAGAAGATGCGATCGGCGGTGGGGCGGCTCACCAGGTCGGCCATCTCGGCCTCTAAGCTCACCTCGCCCTTCCCGTCGGCCCCCAGACCGGCACGGCCGTTCTCCAAAGAGCGCATCGCCTTGCCGAGCGCCTCTTCGAAGGTGCGGCCGATGGCCATGATCTCGCCCACGGCCTTCATGCGAGTGGAGAGCGTATCATCGGTACCTTGGAACTTCTCGAAGGCGAAGCGCGGCACCTTCACCACGCAGTAGTCGATGGACGGCTCGAAGCAGGCCGGGGTGGCCTTGGTGATGTCGTTGGTTATCTCGTCGAGGGTGTAGCCCACGGCCAGCTTCGCCGCCGCCTTCGCGATGGGGAAGCCGGTGGCCTTCGACGCCAAGGCCGAAGAGCGCGACACGCGGGGATTCATCTCGATGATGACCATGCGGCCCGTCTCCGGATGGATGGCGAACTGCACGTTGGAGCCGCCCGTCTCCACGCCGATCTTCTCGAGGATGGCCAGCGACGCCACGCGCATGCGCTGATATTCCACATCGGAGAGCGTTTGGGCCGGCGCCACGGTGATGGAGTCGCCGGTGTGCACGCCCATGGGATCGAAGTTCTCGATGGAGCAGATGATGATGCCGTTGCCGGCCCTATCGCGCATGACCTCCATCTCGTACTCTTTCCATCCTTCGATGGACTCTTCCACCAGCACCTCGCCCGCAGGCGACAGCTCGATGCCCTGGGCCACGATGGAGCGCAGCTCATCAAGGTCATGGGCGATGCCGCCACCGGCCCCGCCCAGGGTGAACGAGGGGCGCAGCACCACCGGAAAGCCGAGGTCGACCACTATGCGCTCGGCGTCCTCCACCGAGTAGGCGTAACCGCTGCGGGCGGTCTCTATGCCCAGCTCCTCCATGCACTCGTTGAACAGCTTGCGGTCCTCGCCCCGCTCGATGGCGTCAAGGTCGCAGCCGATCATCTCCACGCCGTACTTGTCGAGCACGCCCGCCTTCGCCAGGTCGACCGCCGTGTTCAAGCCCGTCTGACCGCCCAGGGTGGGCAAAAGCGCGTCGGGGCGCTCCCGCTCGATGATCTTCTCCACGAACTCTGGCGTGATCGGCTCCACGTAGGTGCGGTCGACCAGCTCCGGATCGGTCATGATGGTGGCTGGGTTGCTGTTCACCAGGATGACGCGATAGCCGTCGGCCTTCAGCACCTTGCAGGCCTGAGCCCCCGAATAGTCGAACTCGCAGGCCTGCCCGATCACGATGGGGCCGGACCCGATGACCAGGATCGATCTGATGTCTTCACGTTTCGGCATATTAGAATCTCCAACCTTGCAAGCGATCTTGGGCGATGTCGATATCGAGGTAGTCGTCACGGCCATCCATCAGGCGCATGAACGCGGTGAACAGATAGTGGGCATCGGTGGGGCCAGGCGAGGCCTCGGGGTGGTACTGCACACTGAACACCGGTGCGTCGAGGAAGGCGATGCCTTCCGGCGTGCCATCGTTGAGGTTGACATGGGTCAGCTGGATGCGACCGAAGCGCGGATTGCGCACCACTGGCGCGATGCCCTTCTCCGACCAGAAGCGCAAGTCATCGGCGTGTTCGCTGAAACCGCCCGACTCCTCGGGCAAAAGCTCGCCCAAAGTCGGGAACACGAGGCCGAAGCCGTGGTTCTGGGCCGTTATCTCCACACGACCGGTGCGCAGGTTCATGACCGGCTGGTTGCCGCCGCGATGGCCGTACTTGAGCTTCTCCATCTGCGCGCCGGCAGCCTTGGATATCATCTGATGCCCCAAGCAGATGCCGAACACCGGCACCTGGCCCAGCAGCTTCTCCACCTGCTGATAGGTGCCTGCCACCGCATCGGGATCGCCCGGACCGTTCGAGAGGAACACGCCGTCGGGCGCGAGGGCGAGAACCTCTTCGGCCGCCGTATCCCACGGCACCACGGTGATATCGGCGCCGCAGCGAGCGAGGTTCTGCAGGATGGAGCGCTTCGCGCCGCAGTCGTAGGCGACCACGCGGAAGCTCTTCGGGACACCATCGCCATCGGTCAGCTGCTCGTCCAGGGCGAAGGCCATGCTCTCGGGCAGCGCACCTTCCTCGAAGGGATGCGCCTGCTCACAAGAGACCGTCTCGGCCAGGTTCACGCCCACGATGGACTCGCTGGCCCGCACCTTCACCAACAGCCCCTCGACGTCGGTATCGACGGTAGAGAGCACAGCCCGCTGAGCGCCGTGGTCGCGGATATGCCTCACCAGAGCGCGCGTATCGATGCCCTCGGCGGCCACGATGCCCTCGCGCTGCAAGAATTCCGGCAGGGTCATCTCGCTGCGCCAGTTCGACGGCTGAGCGCACATGTCGCGCACGATGAGCCCGCGCAGGGCCGGACGACTCGCTTGGGCGTCATCGAGGTTCACGCCATAGTTGCCTATCTGCGGATAGGTCATGGTGATGATCTGCCCCGCATAAGACGGGTCGGTGATCACTTCCAGATACCCTTCGAGAGAGGTGTTGAAGCATATCTCGCCGAACGTCTCGCCGGCCGCCCCGCACGCGCGCCCCTCGAACACCGTGCCGTCCTCCAACACGAGCAGAGCCGGCCCTAAGACCGCCTTCGACGTGCCCTTCAGTAGTGCTTCGCTTGCGTTACTCAATTACTTCCCCGTTCTCCATCGTAGCGTAACCGCCAACATAGACGTCGGTGGCGCGGCCTTTGAGGCTTGCGTTCAAGAAGCCGGAGTTGCCGGCTTTGGAATAGAAGTCTTCGCGCAGGACCGTCCATTCTGCTTCCGGATCGATCACCGTGAGGTCGGCGACGGAACCAGGCTCCAGCGCCACCCGCTCCTGCCCGACGATGGCGCGCGGGTTCACAGCCATCAGCTCCACCAAGCGCTCCATAGTGAGGAGGCCCGGGCCCACCAGATGCGTGAGCATGAGCCCGAGAGAGGTCTCCAGGCCGATCATGCCGAAGGGCGCCAGCTCGAACTCGCGGTCCTTCTCGTGGTCGGTATGGGGCGCGTGATCGGTCACGATAGCGTCCACGGTACCGTCGATGACGCCGGCGACGAGCGCATCGGCATCGGCGCGCGTGCGCAAAGGCGGGTTCACCTTGAGCGTCGTCTGATAAGCGTCCGTGATGTCATCCTCGGTGAGGAACAGATGGTGGGGCGTCACCTCGCAGGTGACGGGCAATCCTTCGGCCTTCGCGACCCGTACCAAGTCGAGCCCACGGGCCGTGGTGATGTGCTGGATGTGCAGGGGGCATCCGGTGAGGCGGCACAACGCGATGTCGCGAGCGATCTCGAGCTCCTCCCCTTCCGCTGGCCAGCCGAGCAGGCCCAGGCGGGTGGAGGCGACCCCTTCGTTCACCTGACCCTTCCCCACGAGCGAATCATCTTGAGCATGCACCATCACCGGCATATCGAAGGGAAGCGCGTATTCCATCACGCGCCGCATCATGCCCGCGCTCTGGATGCCGCGGCCGTCATCGGTGAGGGCAGAAGCCCCATGGGCGGCCATGTCGCCGATGTCGGCGAGCACCTCGCCCTGCAGATCCTTAGTGCAGGCACCGCTCACGATGACGCGGCACTTCCCCACCTCGGCGGCGCGAGCCTTCACGTATTCCACGCCCACCGCATCATCGATGACCGGGTCGGTGTTCGGCATGGCGCATACGGCCGTGAAACCGCCATGGGCCGCGGCCCGCGTGCCCGAGGCGATGTCCTCCTTCTGCTCGAAACCGGGATCGCGCAGATGCACATGGATGTCCACCAGGCCCGGTACCACGTACTTGCCCTCCAGGTCGCGCTCTATGCCCTTGGGCAGGTCGAGGTCCTTCCCGATCTCGACGATGCGACCATCGCGTATGAGGATGTCCACCAGACCCGCAGCCGTCTTCACCTGAGGATCGACCAGCCGCGCGTTCCTAAGCATCAAAGCCATCTTGACCTCCCAACAACAGATACAGGGCCGCCATGCGCACCAGCACGCCCGCATACACCTGATCGAGAACGACCGAGCGCGCGGGATGATCGGCCATGAAGCTATCGAGCTCCACGCCGCGGTTGATGGGACCGGGGTGGCAGACGAGCGCATCCGGCTTCATCAGCGCATCCCTCTCCCGCGTCAGCCCATAGAGCAGACTGTATTCCCGCAGGCTCGGGAAAGGGGCCCCTTCCAGCCGTTCGCGCTGGATGCGCAACATGTACACCACGTCCAGTTGAGGAAGGACGCTGTCGAGGTCGTAGGCCACATGATCGGCCCCGAGCACGTCGGGGCGAGCGGGCATGAGGGTGGGCGGGCCCACCACGGTCACCTCGCATCCCATGGTCTTCAACCCGGGGATGAGCGAGCCGCACACGCGAGAGTGCCCGATGTCGCCCACGATGCCCACGTGCAGCTTCTCGAAGGGCACGCCTTCTGCGAGCACCTTATGCTGCCAGATGGTGTACAGGTCCAGCAGTGCCTGCGTGGGATGCTGATGCTTGCCGTCCCCAGCGTCGATGACCGGCACGCCAGAGGCTTCCGCCACTTTGTAGGGCACGCCTGCATGGGCATCTCGCACCACGATGAGGTCGATCTTGTAGGCGCACAGCGTGCGCACGGTATCCGCCAGGCTCTCGCCCTTCACCGTGGAAGTGGACGAGCCGCCGAAGTTCAGCGCGTCAGCGCTCAGGCGCTTCTCCGCTATCTCGAAGGACGAGCGGGTGCGCGTGGAAGGCTCGTTGAACATGTTGACCACGGTGAAGCCCTTGAGCGTGGGCACCTTCTTGATGCGCCGCTCGTTCACCTGCTTGAACTTCTGGGCCGTAGCCAGCACGGTCATGATGTCATCGGCCGAGTACTCGCCCAGGTCGATCAGGTGCTTATGGGGAAAGCAACCCATCAGGCATCGCCCCCTTCGCTGCTGTGAGCCGCAGGCGTGGGCGCGGCGCTCGGACGATCGCCCGGCTCCATGCGCAGTATCTCCACGGCCGAGGTGCCGTCGATCTCTTCCAAGAACAGCCGCACGTTCTCTTGCGCGGAGGAGGGCACGTTCTTGCCCACGTAATCGGCACGGATGGGCAGCTCGCGATGGCCACGGTCGATGAGCACGGCCAGCTGCACCGCCGAGGGACGCCCGATGTCCATGAGCGCATCGAGGGCAGCGCGGATGGTGCGACCGGTGTAGAGCACATCGTCCACCAACACGATGGTACGCCCGTCGATGTCGAAGGGGATGTCGGTGGAATGCACTTCCGGCGAGATGTGGGTCATGAAGTCGTCACGATACAGGCTGATGTCCAATTTGCCGAGGGGCACTTCCTCCCCCTCGATGGCGCTGATGCGCTCGGCGAGGGCCCGCGCCAGAAGATCGCCGCGGGTCACGATGCCCACGAGCGCGATGGAGTCCGCTCCCTTGTTCGCTTCGAGTATCTGGTGTGCGATGCGCGTGAGCGAGCGGTCTATCTCGCTGCCGTCCATCACCGTCTTGACGTCAGCCCGAGAAGGAGGCGTCTGATCGGAAGGCTGTTCTTTTCCGGGCAAAAAAATACACACTCCTTCGTCGAAGACAGGGGTGCGTACAGATAACCGCCGCTCCGCGGGCGGAAGGCTCGCTTCGTGCTGCGTTTGAAGTATATGAGGGGCGCCTTGTCGGTCTCTCTGTACCGCATTTAAAGGTCGCTGCATACTATACGCGTTTTCAGCCGCGCACGGAACCCTCTTTCTCGCGGCGACCGGAATACCGGTCATCAAGGAGGGTGGCCGAGCATCGTGAACATCGATCAGCGCGACCGCCCATCAACGACGATCAGGGAGGCGAGCGAGCAGAGCGCGATCCGGTCGAGCTCTCCTGAACGCGCCTCGGCTTTCGGAGGAGAGCAGACCTTCTTACCTGGAGGGCCGGAAACGAGCTTCGGGCTATCTCACGAACGGTTGCTCATGGCCCCTTTGATGACGATGCCAGCGAGGACGAGCGCCACACCTGCCAGGGCGAGGGGCGTGGGGGCATCGCCTACGAAGGCCCAAGCGGCTAGAACGCCTACGGGAAGCTCGCTGGAGGCCATGATGTTCACGGTGCTCACGCTCAGCTGAGGGCCTGCGGCTCCGATGAGCGCGACCGGGACCAGGATCCCGAGGAACGCGAGCAGGACCGCCCAAGGCCAGGTGAACGGGTTGAGGAACGAGGTCGTGAAATACCCCGGGTTCATCGCACTCAGCACCACGAAGCCGCCAAGGCCCACCATCATCGTGCGGATCGGCGCAGGCGAATCCACCTGGATGCGACCGGCGAAGAACAGGAACAGCGCATAGAACAGGGCGCTGCCCAGCCCGCAAGCGATACCGAGGGGATCGAGCGTGGTGATGCTCCCTTCGAAAAGACCCGCAGCGAGCAATGTGCCGCATAGGACGACCACGATAGCGACCGTGGTCCAAAGGCTCGGCCGCTGCTTGCGCACGAAGCAGTCGATGACCACGCCCACCCACACGTACTGGAACAACAACGTGAGGGCCACCGCGCTGGGCAGCAACGCCACCGCACGATAGTAGCAAGCAGAGGTGCAAGAGGTGAGCACCCCGAGCAGCGCGAGCTGAAGGAACCCGCGCTTGGTGGGCAGATGCGGCCGCCTCATCAACACGACCGCCGCGCTCAGCAGAAACGCCGCCAAGTAGTTAGAAGGCAGAAGACCCGCCACCGTGATGCCGGTGGACGTGGCCGCCTTGATCGCCGGCACGATGAAGCCATAGCTCGCCCCCGCCACGAAGACGAGCGCCGCATAGAGCAGCGTGCGATGAGGTTCCATGGACTAGGAAAGTCCCAGCCACACCGAGACGATGGGCACGTATCCGCTGATGAGCACGACGACGATCAATACCGGCAGCACGTACTTCAGATACCCATAGGCCCATTTCGCGTACTTCATGCCCTTGCCCGTATCAGCCTCAGCGATGAAGTTGTCCCAGCCCCACCCTCGCTTCATGGTGCAGAACAGCAGGAACACCAGAGCACCCAAGGGCAGCACGTTGTTCGATACGAGGAAGTCCTCCATAGCCTGGATGTTGCCGATGCCCGGCAGCTCCACGCCGGCCCACAGGTTGAAGCCGATGGCGCAGGGCAGCGACAGCACCGCCAGCGCGATGCCGTTCACCAAACACGCCTTCTTCCGTGACATGCCCCATTGATCCATGGAAAAGCTCATGATGTTCTCGAACACCGCTATCACGGTGGACAGAGCGGCCGCGCTCATGAACACGAAGAACAGCGCGCCCCACAGCTGGCCCAACGGCATCTGGTTGAACACGCTCGGCAGCGTGATGAACACCAGGCCAGGGCCGCTGCCCGGCTCCACGCCGAACGCGAAGCAAGCAGGGAAGATGATGAGACCGGCCATGATAGCCACCAGCGTATCGAGGCCTGTGATGCGCACTGCCTCGCCGGTGAGAGCATAGTCCTTGTCGATGTAGCTGCCGAAGATGGACATCGAGCCGATGCCCACCGACACCGTGAAGAACGCCTGGCCCATAGCAGCCAGCACCGCGTCGAAGAACGTGCTCCACCCGCCGGCGAACAGCTTCCCAAAGTCGGGCATCAGGTAGAACTCCAGGCCCTCAGCAGCACCGGGCAGCGTGACGGCGCGCACGCACAGCACCACGAGCGCAAGGAACAGACACACCATCATGCCCTTCGTGATGCGCTCCACGCCGTTCTTCAAGCCCATGCGCGTGACGGCCACGCCGATGAGCACCACCAGCAGCATGAACCCGATCATCTGCACAGGATCGGCCAGCATGCCGTTGAACACGCCTTCCACCTGCACCGCGTCCTTGCCCTCGAACACACCGCCGATGCTGAACACCATGAAGGCCAGCATCCAACCGGCTACGGTGGTGTAGAACATCATCAACAGGTAGTTGCCGCAAAGGGCGACCCACTTGAAGCGGTGCCATTTGCTCCCCTTCGGCTCCAGCGCATCGAAGCTGCGTGCGACGCCCTTATGGCTCGCGCGGCCCACCGAGAACTCCATCACCAGGATGGGCAGGGCGAACACCGCCAGGAATATGAGATAGAGGATGACGAACGCTGCCCCGCCGTAAAGGCCGGTGATGTAGGGGAACCGCCATACGTTGCCCAACCCCACCGCGCAGCCAGCGCTGATGAGGATGAACCCGAGACGACTGCTGAACTTCTCACGTGTTGCCATAGCGGCTCCTTGCCTGACGGGACGACTTGAATATGTCGACGGACTTCTTCGGTTTGGGAACGGAGATGAGACGAGGCTCGAGGTCGAGCAGCTCGTCGAGATCGGTTCGGGAGCGCACCGTCACGCTGCGATGGATGCAGGCATCGGCGCACAGAAGGCACTGGGTGCAGTCAGCCGCTTGGAACTCCAGGTAGCGCATGGCCTCGTCCTCGTGCTGCACCACATCCGAGAAGCGCAGCGCTGCGGTGGGACAGAACATGGCGCACATGCCACAGCCCGTGCACGTGTCCAGATCGATGGTCACATCGCCGAACAACCGCGTTTCGAGGGTGCGATCGGAAAGGCAGAAGGGATCCTCGTCCGGGGCCAGCTCGCACAGCGCATCGAGCACCGAGAGGTTCTTGGCCGCCGGGAAGGTGGGCAGCACGCCGTGGGGGTTCACCCGCAAGCGCTCCCGCAACGTCGGCTCGCCCGGCTTCTGCTGATGCAGGGCATCGGCGATGGCCTTCTCTGCCGCCGTCTTCGCAGCGGAGGTGGCGAAGCGAGAGGCATCCTTCATGAGGGAGCGGCGCTCTCGTCCTCGCAGCGAGCTTCCCTTCTCGCCCGGGGCGAGGCGCACCGCTTCAGGAAACGTCGATGTCCGTTCGATGACGATGGGCACCTCGAAAGCATCGAACAGGCTACGAGCGTCAGCGCATGCCTCGTCGACGAGCGGCGAGACAGCACCGTATCGACAGGTGGCGCACATGCCGTCTACCAGCAACAACGACGAGCTGGTGCCAGCTCCGTATCCAAGGGCCACCAGGGTCTCCTCCCCTACGCGCCCCAAGCACGCCACGGTGCCATGCAGCGCCGGGTCGGTCTCCTTCCGAGCCGCCGCCCGGGCGCAAGCGAGCACCACCGCGCCTTCTCCCCCGGCCCGCTGCCAGGCAGCGAGAGCGTCCGCAACCAGGTCCTCTTCCACCGGATCGAGCCCCACCAGCGCGCTGGTGGGACACACCGCGATGCACGCACCGCAGTTCACGCACGCATCGGCATCGAGGACCAGGCTGTTCTGGCCCACCTCGATGCACGAGGCGACGCATGCCTCCGCGCACTTCCGACAGCTCGCGTTGCGATTGCGCACGGCCACGCAGCGCTCTTCGGCTACGACCACCGGCTTGCTCTTCAGCAGCTCCGCGATCTCTATGACGTCGTTCAGCGAGGGCATGAGGGACGTTCTCGCTACTCGCCCAGATAGGTGTCTTCGATGCGCTTCAGCTCATCGGGAGTGTTCGCGTTGATGAAGCAGCCGCCGCGCGGCTCGGCTGCTAACACGCGCTCCTGATCGAACTCATACACCTTCACTGCCGGATCGTCGAAGAACGCTTGGGCCCGCTTCTGGCCCTCGTCGATGGCGCGGCGCACAGCGGGCAGGCACGTGTCGCGCCGGTACAGCGCATGGAACGGCTCGAAGCCATGCTTGTTCACGGGCACCACCACATCAGCCCCCGTCTCGGCCATGCACAGCGACTCCGCCACCACCAAGCGGCCGCTGGCGAACACCATGTCGCAGGCCACGATGGCCACATAGGGGTTGCGCGCGCCCATGAGCGCCGTATATATGCCCGGCAGCGCTCCACGGAAGTCGAAAGCGTCGGGCACCAAGGTCAGCTGCAGGTCGGGATAGGCGTCGTGGAGGAACTCGAGGTTGGGCGCCTCGTTGGTGGTGATGATGATCTCATCAGCAACGGGAGCCAGACGTTCGATGAGACGCTGGATGAGGGGACGACCCGCAAAGGGCACCGTCGCCTTCGAGCGGCCCATGCGGCGGCTCTCCCCGCCCGCCTGGATGACCACGCTCACTCGCGGGCGCGCGTAGTGGTCGATGAGGAAATCGACGATGGCGGCCACATCGTCGAAGCCGAAGCTGGGAACGTTGAACAGCGCGGCGGCCTCTTGCGCATCAGGGATGTCGGTCACCACGGCCACGGTGTCGGAGGTGGGCATCTTCGAGGCCTTGTCGGCGGCGAAGCGCTCATCCCCGCGGCTCTCCTGCACGAAGTCGGTGCCCAGGGTAGCGCCCTTGCGCGCCGCTTGCGCGAACATGGCGGCCACGGCCACGTCCGATTCGTTGCCAGCGCGCATCACCTCGATGGTGGGCAGGCCGCTCTTGCGATAGCCTTCCACCACGATGATGTCGTGATTCGGCATCGAAGCCACTATCTGACTGCACTCCACCTCCTCATGCAAGGTGCGAATGCGGGCGAGCAGGTCGGGCGCTGCGATCACGGTCTCGGTAGCGCCGGCTTGCCGATGTCGGTAGGAATCCTTGCCAGGGTGGTCCACCTCGATGCCCAGATGAGAGTGGTGCTTGATCGACCCCACGTCGAGCCCGCGAGCGGTCAGCTCGGTGATGACGCGCTCGATCAGCGTGGTCTTGCCGGAATTGTGGCGACCGACGATGGCGACGGCCGGGCTGGGAACATCGATGGAGATCATAGCAGCGCTCCTTGGTCGGTAGCCGCATCGCTGGACGCAGCCGGGGCGTTCGGGTCCAGGTCGGGGAACTCGCGCAACAGACGGCTCACAGGCAGCCCGATGACGGTATCCTCGTCGCCTTCCACGCCCGTGACGAAGCGGCGGGCCTCCCCTTGGATGGCATAAGCGCCCGCTTTGTCGAACGATTCGCCGAGACGCAGGTACTCGGTCATCTCCTCTTCGCCCAGCTCACGGAAGGTCACGCGGGCCGTATCGGCGAAGGTCCGGAAGCCCAGTGAGACGTTATCGTCGGCACCAGCCGCCACCATCCATACCGACACAGCGGTGATGACCTCGTGGGAATCACCGGAAAGGGCCCGCAACATGCGCTTCGCATCGTCGACGTAGCGCGGCTTGCCGAATATCTCGCCCTCATGGACCACCATGGTGTCAGCGCCGATGACGATGTAGGTTCCCTCCACGCCCTCGGAGAGCAGCTCTTGCACCACCGCGCCGGCCTTGCGCTCGGCCAGCTTCTTCGCAGCCTCTTCCGGCCACAGGAGCAAGTCAGCATCCAGCTTCTCGTCCACCGGATCGTGGGGCGTGCGCACCGTGAACGCCACGCCGCGGCTCTCCAGCAGCTCGCGCCGCCGCGGCGAAGCGCTGGCGAGCACCACCATGAAACCCTGCTGATCCTCCATGGCTTTCCTCATCTTTCTATGCGGTAGAGAACGATGGTTCCCATGGTATACCATTTCCCCTGGCTCACAGGCGATTCCGACGTGCGCGGAAGCAAGCCATGGGCTCGACGCGCACCCCGTGCTTGTTGGCGCTCACGGCCAGGTCGCCTTGGATGTTCGCCACGTATCCGCTATTGGGAGCACCGCCCTCCTCGGCAGGGGCGAAGCCGTCGAGCACCGCCTCTACCGTCGCAGCATCGATGCGCTCGTCGCTGCCCAGCATGCGCTGCAGCAGCTCGCGCACGGCCCGCCGCTGCAAGGGGCGCGGCTCGCGACCGAAAGGAGGTTCGAGAAGGAACCCCTCCACCAGGTCTGTCGCCGTCGCCGCGCCCTCTTCGCCACCCGCGCTCTGGGCGTTCCAGCGCACTTGAGAGCGCACGAGCTCCTCGGCCATGGAGCGCAGCATGTCGTCCTCCTCGGCGATGAGGTTCATCGAACGGACCAACACGCTCACCAGCTGGGGGTTCCATTGGCGGGCGGGAGGCACCACCTCATGGCGCACGTACGCGCGGAACCGGTCGGTGTGGGCATTGGTGGCGTCCTCGCGCCAGAGCGCCCCTTCCCCATCGCGCACCACCGGACGTGCGGGCGCGGCCTCTTCCGCCCGCGTGAGAACGAACGCTCGCAGCTCCTCCCGCGTGAGGTCCATGAGCGGCCGTGCCACATCGCCGTTGCGATAGCGCATGGCGCGAAAGCCGCCCGGCCCGGTACCCACGATGGAGCGCATGTAGAAGTTCTCCACCCGATCATCGGCCGTATGCGCCGTGAAGATGCGAGCGTTCGCGCGCGGCGTAGCGGTATGCTGGCACATCGACAGCAGCGCCTCGTTCGCGGCCAGATAACGTTCGCGACGAGCCACCGCTTCGATGTTGTCATGGGTGCGCGCCGCCTCGCCCGCGATGTCTATCTCGCATAGGAACAGCGGGATGGCGAGGGCCTCGGCCAGCTTCGCCACGAACGCCGCATCAGCATCGGCCTCGGCCCCGCGCAGCTGATGGTTCACATGGAGCATGGCGAGCTCCGCCAGATCCCCCCTCTCGCGCAGCTCGGCCGCCAGATACGCCAGCGCCGTGGAGTCCGACCCTCCCGATACCATGAGCAAAGCTGCCGTAGCCCCATCGGCCAGATGCTGCCGGGCCATGGTCTCGCGCATACGGATCAGCGTCTCGTCCCTCATCGGCTCGTCCTCTCCTCAGCGCTCGGGCGCTCTAACAGGCAGATGTTCTCGATATGGTCGGTATGGGGGAACATGTCCACCGGTTGCACCGTGACCACCTCATAACCGCCCTCGCAGAAGCGCGCCACATCGCGGGCCTGGGTGGCGGGGTCACAAGCGATGTAGACGATGCGCTCGGGCGCGAGCGAGCAAGCAGCATCGATGAACTCAGGGGTGGAACCCGCCCGCGGCGGATCGAGGAACAGCACCGTACGGCCCGCAAAGCCGCCGTAACGGACCGCTTCTTCCGCAGCGAGGTCCTTGAGGTACGCTGTAGCGTCAGCGCATAGGAACGCCGCGTTCTCGATGCCGTTATGGCGCGCGTTCTGCTTCGCATCATGGATGGCCGACGCCACCGAATCCACGCCGATCAGCGCCGCGCCGCTGCGGTGAGCCGCCACCAGGCCGATGGTGCCCGTGCCGCAGTACGCGTCGATGATCCGATCGCTCGCCCCCAGCTCGTCCACGCGGCCCAAGCCCATGGCTGCCTCGTAGAGCACCGCTGTCTGTTCAGCGTTCACCTGATAGAACGAGCGCGACGAGATGCGAAAGCGCACGCCGCACAGCTCATCGAGGATGAACCCCGGGCCATAGAGCACCCGTTCCCTCTCACCGAGGATCACGTTGGTCTTGCGGGTGTTCACGTTCTGCACCACGGTGGTGATGGCCGGCACGCGGCGAACCAGCTCGCGACAGAACGACTTGGCCCGCGGGAACTCCTCGGCATTGGTCACCAGCGTGACCAGCATCTCCCCCGAAGCATGGCCCACCCGCACCACGCTATGGCGCATGAAGCCGCGATGGGCGTCCTCGTCGTACGGAGCGATGTCCCAGCGCTCCATCAGGTCGCGCACGGCTAAAGTGGCCGCCTTCGCGGATCGGTTCTCGATGGCGCACGCGTCGGTCGGGATGAGCTCATGCGTGCCCCGAGCGTACATCCCCGTGAGAACGGAGCGCTCGCTGCCGCGGCTGCGCTCCGAACGGCCGCCCTTCTGTCGGCCCTTGGTCTTGCGCGCTGGCGCATAGGGCGTGGCCACCTTGTTGCGATAGTGGAACGGCTCGTCCATGCCCAAGATGGGGCGCACCGTCCCCTTCCCGAGAAGTTCGGCGAACAGCTCTTCGATGCGCCGCTGCTTGCGGGCCAGCTGTTCCTCATAGGGGACCGCGACGCAAGCGCAACCGCCGCAGCGACGCTGCACCTCGCACCGATATCCTTGAGCACCCTTCATCAGAGATATCAGAAGTAGATGATGAACATGCCGATGAGCAGGCCGCCTATGATAGCGAAGGCCGGTGCCTTACTGCGATACATCAGCATGGATTGCGGGACTATCTCGCCGAACACCACGTAGAGCATGGCACCGCCCGCAAAACCGAGCGACAAGGCCAATCCCAACGGACCGATATCACCGAGCCACAGGCCCAACCACGCACCGAGCACCGTGGGCAGGCCGCAAGCGGCCGTGTAGAGAGTAGCGCGCAGCCGCCCCATGCCGCCGCTGACCAGTGGCACCGAGACGGCCATGCCTTCGGGGATGTTGTGCAGCCCGATGAGCACCGCCATCACCATTCCCGTGCCCAGCAACAGGTCGTCGGAAATGGCGAAGCTGGCACCGATGGTCATGCCCTCGGGGATGTTATGGAGCGCGATGGCGCACGCCATCACGATGCCAGCTACCACCAGATGGCTACGAGAGGCGTGGTTGCGCTTGTGCTCGACCCAATGATCGGCATGGATCAGCTCATCGATGTCGTCATGAGTCTTCGGGTGCGCCGGGTCGGCGACATGAGGGACCTGATCGCGCGTGCGACGGTCGATGAAGACGTTGAGCCAATACACCACCAGCATGCCCGCTACCACGGCCAAGATGGTGATCACCACGCCCCACGACGATGCCTGCTGAGCTGCCTCCACCGACTCCACCAAAAGCTCGAAGCACACCATGGCGGTCATGATGCCGCCAGCCAGCGACAACAGCAGGCTGATGACCTTGTTCGACTCGCTCTTCAGCAGCGCGCCCACCACGCCGCCCAGACCCGTGCCACCAGCACCGGCTATGAGCGTGACTATGGTGACGTACCAGAATGGGTCGAGCGTGGTCATCACGGCGGATCGCTTCTCTCTCTTCCGTTCCTCCCTATTTATATGCTTCGACCCATTCTAGCCTATGGCGCGTCCTAGCTGGCCGGCGTGAGCATCGGTTCGGCCGGTTCGGGCAGCTCGGCTGCGCAATGGGAGCAGCGAGTGGCACCTGCGTTCACCTCTTCGAGGCAGAACGGGCAGGTAGGGGGCGTCTCCTCGAACTTCTCCCCATGCCTGCACACCGCGATGCGACCGCCGTGCTCCTTCATCTTGTTGAACGCCTTCACCATCATGAACACCACGAAGGCCACGATGAGGAAGTTGATGACCGCGCTGATGAACGCGCCGAAGTCGATGCCGTTCTGCGTGCCGGGCACCGGGATGGTGAGCCCAGCTACGTCCGTTCCATTGCCGCCGGTAACCAGCTTGATGAACGGGTTGATGATGTCGTCGGTCAACGACGTGACGATAGCCGTGAACGCCGCGCCGATGATGATGCCCACTGCCATGTCCATCACATTGCCGCGCTCGATGAACTCCTTGAACTCCTTGACGATCTTCATGGGAGCTGTTCCCCTCTCCTCTTCAAAGGCCTCGCGAGAGCATCGTCGCGCCCTCTACCCTCTAACACGTTCCTCCCATTCTAGAAAGCCCCTCTTCACCTCGTTCGTCCCCGCCCGTCTCCGTCACCCACCCGATAACCCCACGTTACCTTCTTGTTGAAGGGCGAGGACCATGTCCGAGCGGGCAGCCTCTGCTCTTCTCATGAAAGGCAAGCGTTGATATAGCGATTTATGGAGATGTTCTGCTCGGCGGCATGCATCGCGACAGCCCGGTGCTGCTCAGGCGTCATGCGCAAGCTGATATGGCCGGAATAGTCGCGCAGCGATAACGGCTCAGGTATCGCCTCCCCGTTCGCTTCCATGTCGGCGAGCGTGAATCGCACCGCTTCCACGATGCCCTTAAGAGCTTCTATCTGCGTTTTCTCGAGCACCGACAAAGATGGGAACTCCGCGACCTTCCCCACGTATTCCCCGTCTTCAGCAGAATAGAAGATGCGATAGCAATAGCTCTCCGCAGCATACGCGCCCTTTTCAACCATGGCCCACCCTTTCCAGCCGCTCGATCGCCCGAAGAACGTCTTTCACCTGAGAGGCCTTCGCCTTACCGGCTCTGCTCTGTATGCAGATGCGCGGATCGTCCTTCCATGGCATCTTGAAATAGTGATGGGATCCGTTGATCCGCGGCTTCCCGAAATAGAACTCGCATACGCGCTCCAGCTCTTTGAAAGATACGTTATGGGGAGCTCGCTGCATCTTCCGAACCAACGCCTTCACGGTCGATATCATGGTATCACTATTGGTATCTAATTGTCATGGTGCGAAGGAGCGGGGCATCCTCTATGGTGCCCATCCCCATCATGCTGCCCCTACTGACCGTCATAACACCCTCTGTTCGAACAGATCGATCCTCTTGCTCGAATGATAGCTTTGCGATCTCGCAGCAACATCCCACGAAGAGCTCCCAGGATACCGTCGCTATCTCCCGCGACCTTCCCCTTCTCGACCTTGCGAACATGCCCCGTATCACCTCCCTCGCCCCACCTCCTCCATACCCCTGAGAAGACCATCTGAAACAACATCAAACGACAGCTTCGCTCACCCCTCTTTATCGGTGTGGTAGCAGAGGGGTAACGGTTCTGGGATGTGGGAAGAGGTGAGGAGCGGGCGGAGCAGAATGTGGAGGTGCGAAACGAAATGATGACGCGAAGGAGGATCCTCATGGATGCCCTAGAGAAGCTCCATGCCCACGAGAAGAAGGTATTCCCTGCGTTGGATGCGGTGGAAAGATCGGGCGAGATGCCAGAGCTCATGAAGAAGCGCTATGACGCGGTGAAGAACGGTGACGAGTCGGCCGATGCCTATGCGGCGCTCTCCGACTCCCTGTTCGAGTATTCCGGTATGTTCGACAAGAAGGAGCAGTCGCATATCGCGGAGTACCGCGAGCTCATCGAAGCCTACTTCAAAGAGGCCGGCGGCACCGACACCCCGAACACCTACGATCCGCTCTAGGCGGACCGCTAGATACCGCCCGACAGGTCCAGCTCGTCATAGACGATCCCCTGCTCCTCTTCGAGCCACGCAAGATATTCGAGCGGGGTCTGGGCCTTGATGGGCGAAGACGCGAAACCGTCCAGGTCGCGCGTTATGATGCGATCGGCTTTGACTCGCTCGGCGCACCGGGCGACCAAACGATCCTCTAGGTCAGGCCAGCCCGAACCGAGAGCGTCCGACAGGTCGGCAGCCGTCGGTGCGGCTACCTTCAAGAAATTCATGCTCCGTCGCATCATGTCACGCAGCCGCTCGACAGGGATGGCTTTCCGCAGAGCACATTCCACATCGCTGAACGACTGGATGGCCGCCCACAGCTCTACGTCACCGAACATCGCAGCCACGCGCAGCTTCACCACCTCTTGGAAGAACGGACGGCGGCGGGCGTAATAGTCTATGAGGATGTTGGTATCAAGCAAGAGCTTCATGGGTAGCCCTCAACTGTTCTTCAAGGTAGGAGTCGTAGTCGATATCTTGGAAGAACGACTCCGGAACGGCGAAAGAGGTCTCCTCGATGCTCTTGAGCAACGCGCTCATCCGAGCTCGATCGAGCTTTCGCCGCCCCTTCTTTGCAGGCGAACTGCGACCGGGAAGCGTCTTGGTGTCGAGGAAGAGCTCGTAGGCTCTATTGATGAGCTCGGTCGGGGACGACCCGATGGAGCGCAAACCCTCGTTCACCTGATCGCGCAACTCCGCCGGCACCCTCGCCGATACCATGGGATCCATGATGACCTTCTTTCGTCATACCGTATGACGATGGTACCACAGATCCTCGCTCTTCTCCACCTCATTCCCCATCTCTCATCGCTTGAAGGGACAGCAAGGAACGAGCTCTAGTTTGTGGGTCGATCTTGAGATGTGCAGCGAACGAGCGGTCCGCTGCACATCCGCGATCATTGCCTAGGCATCGACCTCTATGGTCCAGATGAGGCTCGCCACGTTATGGTGAAGAAGCGTTGTCGTGGCGATATCGGGCTTGCCGACGGTTCGCAGCCGCACCGTCGCTTCGAGCTCTTTGCATATAGGACTGAACTCGGTGTCGAGCGTGCCGTTTGCGATGGATCTGGGTGCTGCCCCTGTCTGGCTCACCAAAGGCAGCTCGATCGTGCTCCCGCCATCCACGATAAGGTCGAGGAACACTTTGTTCTTGCAATCATCCCCTGATGGGAACAGCCTCCTCGCGGCGCTCAGAGCAGTAGCGGAGCTGTCGGTCGTGACCGCAGACACCTTCACCGGCGTCTTGTTGTAAGTATAGAAGCGCAAGATATCCGCATCATCGGAAAGAGCCTCGTTCTCCGTGAGAACCTTGACCACGTCGATCGAGAGCGTCGTCAACACTGGCACGATGCAATCCAAGATAGGGCCGACATATTTCGCATACACGGTGGTGACCACCGGGGTAGAAGGCTGATCGTCATAGGGCAAGCTGAAATCGAACGGCAGACGGAAGTCGGAGTTGATGTACCAGCCCGAGAAAGCATAGCTGTCCACGAACTCGAATCCAGGATCGGCGATCATGCCGTCCCCATCCGCCGCCACCGTCTTCCACACCTTCCAATAGGAAGGATCGCTCGGGTCCTTCGTGGTGTCGGGCACCATGAACTGCATGTAGGCGGCGCTGGTCGCATCGGTCGTAAGGCTTCTCCTGGCGGTGCTGCTATAGGAGGAGAACCAGTTCTGCAAGTTCGCGGACGGAGATGTGCAGTAGATGGAGACGGCATCGCGTTCGGCAGGCAACCCCAAGAACTCAGCGGAACTCGCGCCTACCGCCCCTGCGGGAAAATCAAAGCCCGCGGGCAATATGCGCAGCGAGGACATGTCGTAGAACATGCGGGTAACGTTGGTGGCGGATGCGGGGACAGGATTCATCGAAGCTGGGAGGGAGGACAAAGACCAGCACCGCTCGAAGGCGGAAGCCAAGGAGAGCCCTCCTGGTAAGGAGAAGCCCTCGGGAAGGGACTCGAGCTTCACGCATCCGCTGAAGACGTTGGCGCAGTCAGCGCCCGGCACTCCTGCGCCGGTGGCGTTCGCGAAGGTGAAGCCATCGGGCAGCCCGGTCAGGTTCACACACGACTCGAACATGCCGGAAACGTTCTTCACGCTCGCGGGCAGAAGGAAGCTCGCGGGCACCGAGGCCACAGCTGAGCTGCTCAGAAGGTGCTTCACGTCTGTGCATCCTTCTGGAATGAAGGCTGAACCAAGGTCGGTCAGCGAGGTCATGGAACAAAACCAATAGGCCATCGAGTCGGTCTGCAGCCCCTCTTCCATGACCACAGAGGTCACCAGGTTGCGCACCCCATACCACGGAACGGCCGTCTCACTGCCAAAGGCACCGGAGATGACTCGTCCTTCCTTACAGTAGATGCGAAGAACGGAACCGGTAAGCTCCCAGCGAGCATCGGATGAGGTCGTCACATCCGTGAGCGCAGAGCCCACACCGGCAGACCAAACGCCATGGGCAAGATCACCAGAGAAGGCGATGGTATCGCCCGCTCCAAGAGGCACCACCGAAGAGAAGATGATGGGCGCGCTCTCTTCTTTCCCTACCGACTCGACCGACTCAACTGGTTCGGCCTCGACGATAGCGACCGTCTCCCCATCCAGCTTTTCGGTCTCTATCGCGAAGGAAAGAAGAGCGGCCGTCGCCTCCTCTTCCTCAGAAGCGTCTTCGCCGAGCGCATTCTCGGCGCTCATCACCCCCTCTTCTTCGGTCTCGACCACGACCTCGATAAGATCGTCTTGGGCATTGCGGAACTCAACATCCTCGAGGGCGAAAGAAGCTGCACTGTCCGCATCGACGGAGATGGAGCTCACCGCGAGGCAATGCGAGAACTCATCGGGGTCCACCTCCGCGCCGGAAGCGATGCGGACAGCGCCCAGTCTGCCCTCGGGAATGAGCAGAAGGCAAGAGAGCGGCTTATCATAAAGACAGCCATCGAAAGAGGCGTAGGCCTCGTTGTTCGGGGAAACATAGATGACCTGCAAGCGCTCCGATCCCGCAAGAGCGTTCGGGTCGATGAAGCTCACCGAAGAAGGGAACGCGACGAGCGGAGCATCGCAGGCGGAAAGGGCACCGGCAGCGATGGTCGCCACCGGATAGAGAACATCGTCGAGAACGAGCGCAGAGGGAACGATAAGATAGCCATCATCGGAGAGCTCGGCGTTCGCTGCGTTCACGAGCGTGAACTCGCCAGCCTCTGCATCGAAGGTGTAGACGCACCCGCGGACCACATACGTGGTGCGCACCGTAGAAGCAGGCGCTTCGGCGCTCTCCGCAGAGGCGAGCTCCACCACCCCTGAAGTGATGGTGGCCGCGCTCGCATCCATCATCGCGGATGCCGGCACCATGATGGTGCGGCTTCTCGCCAGCTCGCTCGCCAAAGGAGCGATAGCGTTCACGTCGTCCTCGCCTTCGTCAGCGAAAGCTGTAGGCGTTGCGATCATGCAGCCGAGCGCCAGCATAAGAGCAAAAAGAGGGATGGTCACTCTATGAAAGAGTGCAGCAAAAGACGACCGCATGGCGATCAGCTCCTTCCGGTGTGTGTTCTCGTCACACCGTGGAGGAAGCCCTCGCTACCTATTCACAGTCGATTCCCGGCGACTTGTGTGAAAAGGGCATCCACCACAGTCGCCAAACGTCATCACGCATACGATCACTCGAGTTTCCCAGAATGAACTACAGCCATGATGGGCGGATGCCCTTATCATTCTGTAGTCCAGAACAAGGAAAGCGAGACAGGAACTCATATTCATCTGTATGCGTTCCTCCGTTGCCGGAGAGACGACGTTTGGCATCCCGGAATATATCAGACCGCCGCCGCCACTTCAAACGAAGGTTCAGGCGTCTCCATTAGCAGACAGCCCGTTTCCCCATTTCAGATGCCCAAGTGTAGTTTTTGTGGCCCCTCCTTCGAACACCAGGCCAACGCGAAGGAGGGGCTGGAACGCGAAAGCGCGAAGGCCGGGGCACGACCTTCGCGCATTTCATCCTGACCATTCGGCGAAAGCTCGCCTACTTCGCGGCCACGACCCAAGTAAGGCTGGTCAGCGCCTTGGAGCCCACCTCGCCCTCGGGCATAGCCGCCACCGTGACGCCGCTCCCTATGTCAAGGGTCAACGTGCCGTCGACGATATTATCCCCCTCCAACGCCGTGTTCGAGGTCGCTCCTTTCAGGCTTGCGATCGGGTTGACGCTTCCATGATTCAAAGCGATCCGATGCTCCTCTCCTTGCATGTTGAGCAGCACTCGCACCGCATACGCGTTACCCCCGAATAGCTCTACCGCAAAACCAGACTGCTCCAGGCTCTGGCTGCTCGACACCGAAAGCGTGGTATCCACTGGAGCAAAGGAGCGTACCTTGATATCGGCTGCGCTCTTGCCTTCGTTCCCTAGAACCGATACCTTCCCGTTCGCGCGGTCGATCTGAAGATCGATCTGGTTGCGCCTACCCGAAGCGTCCCCGGCCGGAATCGGCATATCCATACTGATGATGGGCGTGAAGATGCCGTAGATCACCGATGATCCGCCCACGTCGATCATGCCCTCTACCACCTCGAGCGGCGTTTTCCTCAGAGGATCGGCGTACCAAGAGAACAGATAGTTGAAAGGCACCGCCACCTCAGGGTCGTCGATCTTGCCATCCGCATCGACGGTGACGACCTCGAGCTGGTTCCATCCGACCTCGCCGCTGCCAGTCTTCTGTGTGAGCACGATGACCTCGTCCGATCCGAGCATGCGCAGGTCGCGCCCGTAGCATTCGCGCCAGTAAGACACCACATCTCCCACATCGGACGGGCTCACGCCGCTCGGTAACAGTACCCGGTCATCAGGGAGCAGGGTGCTCGGATCATCTCCCGCATAATAGGTCACGACCGGCGGATCGAATCGGAACGAGCCATCCGAATAGTCGCGACGATCGAGACCGAAAGCCCATGATGCCCCTACCGCGCCGAATTCCTTCAAAGAGAGCGATGCCGGAAGATAGGCCAAAGACGAACACTCGCCGAACATTATTTCAATATCAACTGCGCAGTTCGGAATATGAAAGCCATCGCGCAGGACCGAGAGCGATCTACAACCATTGAAGAGCACGTTCAAGTTGATCCACGATGACTCGGAGATATTATCGAAAAGAGTTCCAGGAACCGCCTCTAAGCGAGTCGCCCTTTCAAACGCTCCTGTTGCGTATGTGCACGAAGACGGAAATGAAAAACCTTCGTACACCGATCTCAGGCCTCCGCATTCAGCGAATGCACAGTGGATCGATATGACCCCCTCCGGGATAACGAAAGATGAAGGTATGCTCGTAATTCCGGAGCGAGAGAGCATACGGGATAAGGAGCACGGCACACCGTCGTCTCCTGTTCCGCGCGACCCATCAGGAATGCGCAGGTCGGCTATATCGATCAAGCGCGACATGTGAGAAAACCATGCGGACATGCGTTCAGCACCGGAAAGTTCGCTCGTATCGATAGACAAGACGAGATCGCGCAACGGACCCCAATATCCGTTCCGAGCCGCATCGAGAGACACGTCTCCATCGTAAGGGCTGTCTCCCCCAGCACCCCAGAGCGTCGTCACGGTCGCACCCGACTGAGACCAGATCTTGAGCTTCCCAGATGTCCGATCGAACGACCAACCAGCTATGGTCGCATCCCCTTCGTCCTTCGCTATCATCTCGGGCGTGATCGTCCTCATAACACCCGTCGCATCACGATACCGACAGGGAAGGGCACCTGATGCTGCTGAGTATTCCGCATAGAGCTTTGCGACCCGACGACCGGAAACGATCTCCCCTTCGACGGTATACGGAAACGCAACGAATTCCCCTGAAAGTGCACCTTCATCGGTCAAAGAATCACACCATCCCGCAAAGTTAGTCTGCCAAAAAGAGGGAATGCTGGGTGCCGCAGCAAGGGTGTTGTCCGGAAGGTATAGTGTTTTCCAGGGAATCGTCGGCCATTCTTTCGTCTCGGAATCCCTCACATATAGTTCCAAGGTCGTACCTGTCGTAATGAGTTCGCGGCCATAGCATTTTTCCCAATACTCGCTCGGCGTCGCCACATCAGATGCGCTCAATCCATTCGGAAGCTCCGTCTTGATATCCGGTAGCAGCTCCCCTAGATCATCGCCCGCGTAATAGGTGACGACCTTCGGATCGAACTGATACGGATCATGCGAGCGGTGGTCGAGGCCGAATGCGAGCTGCGCTCTTTTGGCACCGAACGCCTTCAGAGAGAGGCTCGCTGGAAGATACGTCAGCGACGAGCAGCCGCCGAAGAGCAGCTCGATGTTCGTCGCAGAAGAGGGGATGCTGAAGCCATCGCGGATAGATGCGAGAGAGGTGCAGCCGTTGAAGAGCACGTTCAGCTCGACAGGGTCGCTATCGGCATAGTTCTTGAGCAGAGAGCCGGGAACGGATTCGATCGCAGAGGCGCCCTCGAAGAGCCCGACAGCGACTAGGCACGAAGTAGGAAGGGAGAATCCTTCGTACACCGACGTCAAGCGCGGTGTCAGCGCGAACGCGCAATGCGCGACGGAGACGCCCTCAGGGATGACGAACGTCGAGGGTATCGATCTCAACGTAGAGTGCGAGAACATGCGCGATAGCGAGTTGGGGATGCCCTCTGCTCCGGTACCGCGCGAGCCATTCGGTATGCGGACCGCCGATATGTCATCGAGAGCCGTCATATTTCGGAACCACGCTGCCATGTTGACAGCGCCCGACAGTTCAGTGGTGTCGATCGAGACGACTTGCGAGCGGAGCGGGCCCCAATAGTTCTGGTCATACACCGAAGACGGCACGTCACCATCGTTCCAGCTGTCGCTGCCCCATAGGTTGGTGACGGTGGCACCGTCCTGTGACCACACCTTCAACGATCCCGAAGAGGGGTTGAACGACCAGCCAGCGATGGCGCTGTTGCCTTCTGCAGCGGCGACCATCGCCGCTGTGACCTCGTGAGAGGCACCTGCTGCATCCTTGTAGATGCAAGGAAGAGCGCCGGTGGTCGCCGGCTCAGGATCGGGCGCGACGATAGAGCGGAAAGATGTCGCCGTCTCGAGCATGACCCCACTGGTGCCAGGATCGGCCTCAGGTCCTTCACCGATAGAGGCGTCACCGTTCTCTTCTGGGGTCATCTCGAAGGCGGAATCTACGTTCGGCACCTGTTCGACACCGCTCGATTCGGGAGCGATCGCTTCGATCGAAGCCGCGACAGCCCCTTCATCTTCCTCTCGACCATCAAGTTCGGTGTCATCAGCGGACCTCTTAGACCCGCTCGCATCATCGGCGAACCCAACCATGATGGAGTTGCCGTTAGCATCGTGTATTTCGACATCGCCGAGGAGGGAGTTCGAGCGGTCCGCTTCTACGACGAACGAATCGATCGCCGCGCAATGCGAAGACGCAGCAGGATCGATCGATCGTGTTTGCGAAGAGATGCGGACCGCCCCCGCCCTACCCCCGGGAATGAGTAGGAGGCAAGAAAGATCAGAAGTGTAAAGACAGCCGTCATAGGAGGCATAGACAGCATTATTCGCCTCCACCTCGATCGCCTCGATATCATCGGCACCAGTGAAAGCGTTCTCGTCGATAACAGTGATCGAGGAAGGAAGGGAGATAACGGAAACGACCTGGATGTCTTCTTTTAGTGAGACGAACGCACGATCGGCTATGCGAGCAACAGCATAAGGATCGCTAGCATCGACCGAAACAGCAGACGGAATAACGAGCGTCGTGCCATCGACTAGACTATCCGAGAGCATGCGAGGGTCGAGCGAAACGAGCGCAGCTTCTTGCCCACCCGGCTCGATGGCATAGGTCGCACCATCCACGGCGAACGAACCCACTACGACCGACGCTTCATCGAGCATACAAGCCGAAGACATACCCACGGCATCGGATCGATCGCCCTCCTCACCTTCGGAGAGAGCGGCAACATGATCATCTTCGCTAGAAAGAGTGGTTCTGGTGAGCGGCAGCTGTGCCGCAACGACGGGAACCTTGGTGTTCTGAAGAGTGCTCACTAGGAAGTAAGAGCGAGATGATTCTGCGACGGCGACCGTGGAAGCAGGTTCCATGGTGTCCGAGATACATTCCAAGGTATTGGAAGCACCGACGCCATCAACAAAGGATGATCGGTGACCACCCTGGGAAACGGCTCCATCTCCGCCGTTTTCAGCGATGCTATCGTGGTTTTCTGAATCTGAAGGGTCAGTGACCCCATCGATCGAAATAGAGGCTTCTGAGCCTCTCTGGGATGCCTCGCCTAAAGGCTCAGAGGCACTGACCCCCCCCCCGGACGGTATTGCCGGAAGTGGAAGCGAGAGCGGCGTTCGGCATCATACCGAGCACCAACAATGCGGCCATGGCCGCTGCGAGCGCGTTTCTCGCTAACGCACACGCGATCTTCCCGATGATCATTTTGCAAACCTTTCCCGATACGGCTTTGCAAGCTATTCGATTCTCCGAGAAAGCCCCCCTTTCCTTCTACTACCCTATCTCGCTTAGGGCATTACCATAGAATTCGGAAAGCATCTCGGCCGACGGGAACGTTCGTTCATCCCTCTCATCCGGCGTCTCGCACATCCAGACGAACGGCACGCACAGACCCTCCCGTCACAACGGCTGAGATTATGTCATGTGGTTTTTCGGTCTGTCAAACGAACGAGCTTTGAAAAACTCGTCATCCCGAATGGTCCACCCCGCTCGAAAGCCCTCATGGAGATTTGATGAGGATGATGTCAGGCATGTGCAGCCCCCCCCTCCCCGACGCCCGGTTGATCGCCAGGGCAAGCCTCCTTCCCGAAAAATGCGCTTCGGATGGCGATCGACCAACGCGAAGGAGGGGCTAGCACACGACACGCGGCTAGCGCAAGAGCATGTCGGAGGCGACCTTGTCCGCCGCAGCATCGCCGCTCAGAGCGTGCAGCAGCTCGATGCCGAAGGGAAGCGCTTGGCCCGGACCGCTAGCGGTGATGAGGTTACCATCGACCACCACCCCTATCTCGCCCGTGTAAGAGCCCTCGGGAAAACCACCCTCGCACCCCGGATAGCACGTGGCCCTCTTACCATCGAGGAGCCCTAAGGACGCCAGGATGGTGGGGCCGGCGCAGATGGCACCGAGCATACGGTCGTGGGTCATGAAGCTCTGCAGCGCTTCTGCCAACGGCTCGCTCTTACCGAGGTTCTCGACCCCCACCGATCCGCCCGGCACCACTATCATGGAGAAGTCGTCCAGATCGACGGCCTCCACCAGAGCATCAGCCTTCAAAGCGACCCCATGGGCGGCCATCAGGTCGAGACGCCCCATGACCGAGACCAGCGTCACCTCCGCCCCACCCCGCCGCAGCGCATCCACCGGCGCTATCACCTCGATGGGCTCCGACCCATCCGCCACCATCATCGCCACTCTCTTCATAGCAAATCCTTTCCTCTCCATAACGAGAAGGGGGCTGCCCCGACGGACAGCCCCCTTCGTACACCATATCAGGCGTGATCTAGAACTCTTCGCCCAGCTCGAAACGGATGAAGCCGGTGATGGCGATCTTGCCGCCGATCTCCTTGGCGCACTCGTCCACATACTGCTGCACGGTCTGATCCGGGTTCTTCACGAAGGGCTGCTCGGTAAGGCACTGCTCCTTGAAGAACTTCTCCAGACGGCCCGTGGCCATCTTCTCCTGGATCTCCTCCGGCTTGCCGGACTCGGCGGCCTGAGCCTTGTAGATCTCCTTCTCGTGCTCGATGATGTCGGCGGGCACCGCATCGCGGGTGGCGGCCACCGGGTTCACCGCGGCCACCTGCATGGCCACGTCACGGCCGCACTTCTGGAACAGCTCGGTGGAAGGAGCGACGCCCTCCAGAGCGAACGTCACCAGAACGCCGATCTTGCCGGCACCATGGATGTACTCGGCGACACCGTCAGCCTCCACCACGCCGAAGCGCGCGAGGGTGGTGTTCTCGCCCAACACATGGATGCAGTCGGTCACGATGTCGGCCACAGACTGACCGTCGACCTCAGCGGCCTGCAGGGCGTCCATGTCCACCGGACGGGCGTTCAGAGCAGCCTTGGCGATGCGCTCGGCGTAAGCTTTGAACTTGTCGTTGATGGCCACGAAGTCGGTCTCGCAGTTGAGCTCGATGACCGCACCGGTGGTGCAGTCGTTGGAGAGCACGGTCATGACGGTGCCCTCGTTGGTGGCACGACCGGCCTTCTTGGCGGCAGCAGCCAGGCCACGAGTGCGCAGCACGTCGACGGCCTTATCCATGTCGCCGTCGGACTCGGTGAGCGCCTTTTTGCACTCCATCATGCCCGCGCCGGTCATCTCGCGGAGCTCTTTCACCATGGAAGCAGTGATGTCAGCCATGTGTGGTTCCTTTCTCTATCTCGACGAAAATGGTCGGCCTCGGTCCCTCGACCGATGCGTTCGGGAGGAAGCGTCCTTACTTCTCCTCGGCAGCGGCGACAGCCTCGGCGTCGTTCTCGGCAGCGGATGCGACGACCTCTTCCGCGCCAGCCTGAGCTGCAGCGCCTTCTGCGACCTCAGCGACAGCGGCAGCCTCGGCAGCAGCGCCCGGAGCGCCTGCCATCATCTCGTCAGCGGAGACCTCAGCGCCAGTGCCCGCGATCACCGCGTCAGCGATGAAGTCGCACAGCAGGCGAACGGAACGGATAGCGTCGTCGTTGGCCGGGATCCCGTAATCGACGTCATCGGGATCGCAGTTGGTATCCAACGTGCCGACGACCGGGATGCTCAGGCGCTTGGCCTCGTGGATGGCGATGGCCTCGCGGTTGGTGTCGATCACGAACACAGCGTCGGGCACGCGCTTCATGTTGCGGATGCCGTTGAGGTTGATCTGCAGCTTCGCCAGCTCCTTGTGCAGAAGGATCTGCTCCTTCTTCGGCAGCAGCGCCATACGACCATCAGCGTCCATGGCCTCCAGCTCCTCCATGCGGTTCACACGAGTGCGGATGGTCACGAAGTTGGTGAGCATGCCGCCGAGCCAGCGGGAGTTCACATAGGGCATGCCGCAGCGGTTCGCAGCATCGGCGATGGGCTCTTGGGCCTGCTTCTTGGTGCCCACGAACAGCACGGTGCCGCCCTTGCGAGTGAGGTCGGACACGAACGTGTAAGCACGGTCGAGGCCGATGAGGGTCTGCTTGAGATCGATGATGTAGATGTCACCGCGACTGCCGAAGATATAGGGCTTCATCTTCGGGTTCCAACGACGGGTCTGGTGACCGAAATGCGTGCCTGCTTCGAGCAGCGACTGCACGCTGACTTTGCTGACGTTAGCCATGCATCTCTCCATTCGTTAGTCCTCTGCAGGAAGTCAACCCGGAAGCTTCCGCAGCCTTTTTCCGTTGGCCACTGGCGGAGCCGGTCGTTCCTGCATGTGAAATATAGAAACTTGGTTATGATAACACGATTCTGGTCACTGCTTCATCATATTCTGCAACTGCTTCATATCTTGCAGGCTCATGCCGCCAAGACCCGGGAAGCCGCCGCGGGCGCGGCCCTTCTTCCCCTTCTTGCCCTTGCGAGAGCTCTGGGCCTGGTCGAGCTGGGCGGTCATCTTCTTCACCATCTTCTTGGTCTCGTTGAACTTCTTCATCATCTGGTTCACCTCGGTGACGGTGACACCAGCACCGGCAGCGATGCGAGCGCGACGGGAGCCGTTGAGCACCTCGGGGCGCTCGCGCTCCTCTTTGGTCATGGAGTTGATGATGATCTCCATGGAATCGAGCGCATGCTCGTCCACCTCGCCGGTTCCGAGAGCCTTGTCGCCTCCCGGCAGAGCGCTGATGAGCTTGGCCACGCCGCCCATCTTGCCTATCTGGCGGTTCATGGTGATGAAGTCATTGAGGTTGAGGTTGCCTCGCGCCATGCGCTCGGCCTCCACCGCTTCCTGCTCCTCTTGCTGCACGCGCACGGCGCTCTCGATGAGCGACACCACATCGCCCATGCCCAGGATGCGCTTGGCCATGCGGTCAGGGTGGAACTCTTCGAGGGAATCGGGCTTCTCGCCCGAGGAGATGAACTTGATGGGCTTGCCGGTCACCTCGCGCACCGACAGCGCGCCGCCGCCGCGGGCATCACCGTCCATCTTCGACATGATCACCCCGTCGAAGTCGACCCGATCGGCGAAGGCCTCCACCACGTTCACCACATCTTGACCGGTCATGGCGTCCACCACCATGAGTATCTGGTCGGGCTTGGTAGCAGCCTTGATGGCCTGGGCCTCGGCCATCATCTCCTCATCGACGTGCAGACGGCCCGCCGTGTCGATGATGACCACGTCCCGCAAATTGTCGATGGCGTCTTGGACGCCCTCTTGGGCGATGCGCACCGGGTCTTGGCCCGCGCCTCGATAGACGCGCACCCCTATCTCGCCGCCCAGAGCAGCCAGCTGGTCAGCGGCTGCCGGACGATAGACGTCGCAAGCCACCAGCAACGGCGAGTGGTTCTCCTGCTTCAGCCGATAGGCCAGCTTGGCGGCGGCCGTGGTCTTGCCCGAACCCTGCAGGCCCACCAGCATGATGACGTTGGGGATGCGGCCCGACAGCACCAGCTTCGAGTCAGTGCGACCTAAGAGCTCGGTCAGCTCATCGAGCACGATCTTCGTCACGTTCTGGGCCGGCGTGAGCGATTCGAGCACATCAGCTTCCAGGCAGCGTTCCTTCGTACGGGCCACGAACGCCTTGACCACCTTGAAGTTCACATCCGCCTCCAAGAGCGCCATGCGGATCTCGCGCATGGCCCCGTTGATGTCCTCTTCGGTCAAACGGCCCTTGCCGCGCAGGCCAGAGAATATGGATTGCAGACGCGATGACAGGTTCTCGAGCACGACCCTCAACTCCCTTGATGTGCACGGGCTTTCGACGCCCTTCTACGATCATCCCGCCAATTTAGCACAAAATGCCCAGGAACCTAGCAGCGCACCGTCCGTTATACTTTCACTTATTAATGTTTCGTTAAGGAATGCGCGCCCTCCGAAGCGGCGCTCTCTTCGGCCCTGTCCCCCACGCGAGCGAGGAGTCCATGGCAGAGAAGCCATCGAACAGCCGCAAGAAGGTGAGCTTTCAGCCCGCACGGGACGGCCATGGCGCGCGTTGGGAGATCGAGGGTGCCACCGCATCATCGAAGCCCGAGCGAGCGCCACGCAACCAGCGAGAACGGGCGCAGGCGCGCATAGAGGAGCACAAGCGCAAGGCTGGTGCTGGCACCAGAGCCGCCAAGGCGGAGAGGGATGCCGTCACTCGCGTGCGAAAGCAGCGGGAGCTGGTGGAGGTCAACGAACGAGCCGTGCGCGATCGCAGCGCTGCGGCCGTGCGCCGTTCGAAGGACGCCCACCCTGCCGAGCGCCGCGCTGTCGCCAAGCCCGCTGTCGCCAAAGGCTCGCCCTCCCGCACCGAGACGGATCGCAGGCCCCGCACAGCTGACGACCACGGTGGCGTGCGCCCGATGAAGGGAGTCGGGCGAGGCCGCGCTCAAGAACGGGTGAGAGCAGCTGCGAAGCCCGAGCGCATCGTGGCCGAGAACCCCCAGCGCGCCCGCCACGCCTCCTCCGAGCGCACGCGCAGCAACGTGATGGAGGCCATGTTGCCCTCCTCGAAGGGGAGCGCCTCCCACTCCACGGTGTTCGGCCTGTCGATGAGCACGGTCATCATCGTGGTGCTCTTGGTGGTCGTGGTGGTGTTCTTCCTGTGGCATCCCTGGTCCCGCGGTACCGAAGCGCTCGCTCCCGACCCCGGCGAGCAAGCGCCCCCGAGCGACATCCTCGAAGAGCGCTTCAGCACCATGCCCACCTATGGCATCGTCGCCCCGGTGGACTTCAACGCCGTGGAAGAGGAGGGCTTCACAGCTGGGTTCGTGCTGGCCCATGGCGGGGTGGTGACCGATTACTCCGTCTACGACACCGAGCCGGAGCTGAGCGACGCTAGCGCCCAGGTCCTCAACGAGGCCCTCGAACCATTCACGGAAAACGATGCCATCACGGCGTTCTTGCTGATGGACATCCAGACCGGGCGCGGCTTCGCCCGCAACGTCGACAAGACCATCTACGGGGCCAGCTCTTTCAAGGGGCCCTACTGCGCTTATCTGCTCAAGAAGTACGTCGATGGCGGCGACACGAAGCTGAACGACACCTTCGCCAGCGGATATATGACCGCCAATCTGGGCTATGCCCGGTCGGGCACCGATTCGCTCGACAACCTGATCGAAGAGACCATCGTGGATTCCAGCAACGACGCCTTCGCGTCGCTGCGCGTCAGCTTCTCCGACAAGACCCTCTCCGAATGGCTCACCAGCATCGACGTGGACGGCAACGTGGCCTACGACACTTGGTTCCCGTTCAACACCGTGCGCAACATGGCGAAGCTATGGATGGAGACCTACTACTACCTCCAAACGAACTCTGAGGCCGCGAGGGCGTTGGGCGACTACATGGGCAGCACCACCAAGTCGTTCATGCGCGAATCGCTCACCGGCGTGCGCGCGCTCGAAGAGCCTGCCGAGGATGGGGGCACAGGACAAGAAGCGGTGACCGCTGCTGCGAGCGAGGGCGGTCAAGAAGCGGTGACCGCTGCTGCAGACGAGAGCGGCCAAGAAGCAGTGACCGAGGCTGCCGATGATCAGGATGTCAGCGAGGACGAAGCGACCCTGGAGGAGAGCTCCACGCTGAAGGTGACCGGTAGCGTGGGCAAGAATCTGGGCAACATGGTGGAGCATTCCATCGACGTCATCATGGCCCCCGAGATAACGGTGCGCGACAAGGCTGGATGGAACATCGATGCGGACGAGAACTACAACGCCCTCGTCGATTGCGGCATCGTCACCTGCAACGGCCGCGACTACCTGCTCTGCGTGATGGCAGACGCGGCCTTCACCGATAGCAACGTCGAGGATTTCGAGCGGCTCATCGCCGCCGTGTTCGAGGCGCGCCAAGACCTCGCCTGAGGCGCGCGCTCCTCTCGCGGAGCCTGCCGTGAACCTACCAGCCTACCAAAGGGGCGCCTGCGCAACCGGTGCGGCCGTATCCCCCTCTTCCCTTCCGTCGAAGTCTCCCACCAATGCACGGGCGAAATCGTGCGCATCGAACTTCCGCAGGTCATCGATGGCCTCTCCCACGCCGATGCGGATGACGGGCAACTCTAGCTCGTGGCTCACTGCCAGCGCGATGCCACCTTTGGCCGTGCCGTCCAGCTTCGTGACGATGACCGCGTCCAGATCGAGAGCCCGGTCGAACTCGCGGGCCTGCTGCAGTCCGTTCTGCCCGGTGGTGGCATCTATGACCAGTACGGTGTAGACGGGCACGTTCGCCCTCTTGCGCACCACGCTCACTACCTTCTCCAGCTCGCGCATGAGGTCATCGGAGGTATGCAGACGCCCGGCCGTGTCGATGAGCACCAGATCGGCCCCGCAGGCTTCCGCGCGCTCGATGGTGTCGTAGCACACGCTGGCCGGGTCGCTGCCGCGCTCGCGGGTCACCATCTCCACGCCAGCGCGTCGAGCCCACACTTCCAGCTGCTCGATGGCAGCGGCGCGGAAAGTGTCAGCCGAACCGAGGATGACGCTACGGCCCCCGTCGGTGGCAGCCTTGGCTATCTTGCCCACCGTGGTGGTCTTGCCGGTGCCGTTGATGCCGACGAACAGCACGATGGCAGCCTCATCATCGAGGATGTGCTCGCCGCCCTCGGCGAACGTGGCGGCTATCTGCTCGTTGAGCAGGTCGAGCACCGCATAAGCGTCGGGAAGCGCGAGCCGGATAGCCCGATCGCGCAGGTTCGAGACGATCTCATCGGCTGCCAAGGCTCCCACATCGCTCAGGATGAGCGTTTCTTCCAAGCCTTCCCAGAACTCTTCGTCGAGGTCGGGCCCGCGGTCGAGCAGAACGTTCATCGACTCTTTGAAGCGGTCGCGCGAACGAGACAGCCCCTGGCTTATGCGATCGAAGAGACCCATGGCTCCATCCTTTCCGTTGCTGTAGAAGAGTCTATCACGGGACCCGCCCGGCATCACGAGGCAACAGAAGGTCGGCTCTCCTGTTGCATCGTGCCCCGACGAGAGGCGATCCCCCTCTGACACCCTAGGGGGCGAGGTCGAGCAGGCGGCCGTAGAGGACGTTGCCGCACAGCCAGCCGCGTTCGGTGGGCTGGTAACGGCCGTCGCGATGGACCACCGCTCCTTGTTCCTCCAGTTCGGCAAGGGCCTCATCCACCGACAACCCGAGCTCTCGCGCCGCCGCCACCTGCTCTTCGCTCGCACCGCGCGCCATGCGCATGGCCAGCATGAGGTCTTCGGCGGCCATCTGACGCTCGTCGAGATCATCGGTCACCTCCCCATCCTGCACGCGCATGCGCCGCGTCGCGTTCTGGGTCATGGTGGCAGCGCTGGCACCCAGGCCGAGATAGGGCTTTCCCGTCCAATACGCGGTGTTGTGGCGGCTCTCGAAGCCGGGGAGCGCATAGTTTGCCACCTCATAGCGATGAAAGCCCGCCGCGATGAGGATGCGAGCCGCCGCCTCCATCATGGTAGCCTGCGCATCCTCGTCGGGCTCTTCCAAAGAGCCGACCTTAACGGCGCGGAAGAACGGCGTGTGCTCCTCTATGGTGAGCGGGTAGATGCTCATATGGGTGACGCCCGCAGCCGCGGCCTCGCGCACGTCAGCCTCGAACCCTTCGAGGGTCTGCCCCGGCAGCCCGCACATCAGATCGCAGCTCACGTTCTCGAAACGGGTGCGAGCCATGCGGATCGCCTCGCGCGCTTTCTCGGCAGTATGCGCACGACCGAGCACGCCCAGCAGCTCATCGTCGAAGCTCTGCACGCCGATGGACAGCCGGTTCGCGCCCAGAGCCCACAGATCGCGCACCAAGCGCTCATCGAGAGATTCCGGGTTCGCTTCCACGGTACACTCCACCTCGTCGGTGAGATGCATGGAAAGCCCTAAGGCATAGAGGAGCTGGGTGAGATGCTTCGCACCCACATGGGTGGGCGTGCCGCCGCCGATATAGACGGTCTCCACACAGGCCAGATCCCCCTGTTTGGCCGCGCGCCGCAACGCGAGGATGAGGCCCTCCATATACTCGGTCACTTCCACCGTATCGGCATCCACCGCTCGCGTAGCGAAATCGCAATAGCCGCAACGGCTAGCGCAGAAGGGGATATGCAGATAGAGCGCTCTGTACGGATCATGCGGCATGATCAGCGATCGCCTCCAGCAGCTCGTCGAACACCTCGTCGAAATCTTCCAACGTGGTGCAATAGTTCAACCGACCGCGAGCCGCAGAGGCACCGGGCAGCCCGGTCATGTACCACATGGCGTGCTTGCGCATGCGAACGATGTTGCGGCCCTCGCGCTGGGCGAGCAAGCGCGCATGACGACGGGCCATCGCGATGCGCTCGCTAGCCGTGGGCTCACCAGGGAGCGCTTCTCCTGCCAACGCGGCTTTCACCTGAGCGAATATCCAAGGGTTTCCCTCGGCGCCCCGGGCGATCATCACCGCGTCACAACCAGTGCGCTCGCGCATGCGCACCGCATCGGCCCCGCTGCGGATGTCGCCGTTGCCCACCACCGGCACGCTCACAGCCTCCTTCACCCGCGCGATGACGCCCCAGTCGGCACATCCCCGATAGAGCTGCTCGGCATAGCGACCGTGCACGGTCATCGCCACGGCACCGGCCGCCTCCATGCGCCGGGCGAACTCCGGCGCGGTCTCCTTCCCTTCCGCCCAACCGCGACGGAACTTCACCGTCACCGGATGAGCGACCGCAGACGCCACCGCCTCCACGATGGAGGCCGCCAGTGCAGGCTCCTTCATGAGAGCGCTGCCATCGCCCTTGCTCACGATCTTGCGGGCCGGACAGCCCATGTTGATATCGATGACCGCGAGACTATCGCCCATGGCCTCTTCCACCCATGCCGCCTGTGCCGCCATCGTGTCCGGCTCATGGCCGAACAGCTGCACCCCCACGCGCTCCTCGCCAGGAGCCAAGGCGAGCAGATGCCGCGTCTTCTCGTTCGCGTAGGAGAGCCCTTTGGCCGACACCATCTCGCAGAACGCCAGGTCGGCCCCCTGCTCCAGGCAGAGCGCCCGAAACGCGATATCGCTCACCCCTGCCATGGGCGCGAGCAGCACACAGGTCACTCGTCAACCTTCAGGATGGCCATGAAGGCTTCTTGGGGCACCTCCACGTTGCCGATGGCCTTCATGCGCTTCTTGCCGGCCTTCTGCTTCTCCAGAAGCTTGCGCTTGCGCGAGATGTCGCCGCCGTAGCATTTCGCCAGCACGTCCTTGCGACGCGCCTTCACGGTCTGGCGGCTGAGCACGCGCCCGCCCACGGCAGCCTGGATGGGCACCTCGAACATCTGCTGGGGGATTATCTCCTTCAGCTTCTCGGTGAGCACGCGCCCGCGATCGTAAGCTTTGTCCTTATGCACGATGAACGACAGTGCGTCGATGGGCTTGCCGGCCAAGAGGATGTCGAGCTTCACCAGGTCGGACGGCTTGTAGCCGAGGAACTCGTAGTCGAGGGAGGCATAGCCTTTGGTGTTGGATTTCAGCTTGTCGAAGAAGTCGAGGATCAGCTCTGACAGCGGTATCTCCCACAGCATCTCGACGGTGGTCTGGCTCAGATAGTTCATGGTGACGAAGGTGCCGCGGCGCGCCACGGTGAGGTCCATCACGGCACCCACATAATCGGGCGGGATGAGCACCTTCGCGCTCAGATACGGTTCCTCGATGCGCTCGATGGCGCTGGGGTCGGGCATCTCTTGGGGCGAATGCAGCGAGATCATCTCGCCGCTCTTCAAGTAGACGTGATACTCCACCGAAGGAGCCGTGGCGAGCAGGTCGAGACCGAACTCGCGCTCCAGACGCTCCTTTATGACCTCCATGTGCAGCAGGCCGAGGAAGCCCACGCGGAAGCCGAAGCCGAGAGCGTGGGAGGTCTCGGGCTCCCAGATGAGCGCCGGATCGTTCAAAGACAGCTTCTCAAGAGCCTCCTTCAAAGGCTCGTACTGGTCGCCTTCGATAGGGAACAGGCCGGTGAACACCATGGGCTTCGCCTCGCGATAGCCCGGCAGCGGCTCGTCGACCCCTCCGCTAGCAGCGGTTATGGTGTCGCCCACCTTCACCTGGCTCACATCTTTCAAGCCCGTGACCAGGTATCCCACCTCGCCAGCAGAAAGACACGGCAAGGGCTCTTCCACCGGACGGCGCGCGCCTACCTCCTCCACCAACGTCTCGGTGCCGGTGGCCATCATACGGATGCGGTCGCCTTTGGCGATGGAGCCGTCCACCACGCGGATGAGCGCCACCACGCCGCGGTAAGCGTCGAAGAAGCTGTCGAAGATGAGCGCGCGCAGCGGCGCGTCAGCGTCGGCCACGGGCGCCGGGATGTTGTACACGATGGCTTCCAGCAGGTCATGGACGCCCACGCCCGTCTTCCCGCTAGCGAGCACCGCGTCATCGGCGGGGATCGCGAGGCCTTCCTCTATCTCTTCCCGCACGCGCTCGGGCTCTGCCGCTGGCAGGTCGATCTTGTTGATGAGCGGGATGATCTCCAGATCGGCGTTCATGGCCAGCATGGCGTTGGCCACGGTCTGAGCCTCCACGCCTTGAGTGGCGTCCACCACCAGCACCGCGCCCTCGCAGGCAGCCAAGCTGCGGCTCACCTCGTAGGTGAAGTCCACATGGCCCGGCGTGTCGATGAGGTTGAGCTGGTACACCTCGCCATCATCAGCCGTATAGTCGACGCGCACGGCCTGGCTCTTGATGGTGATGCCGCGCTCGCGCTCGATATCCATGGTGTCGAGCAGCTGCTCTTGCATGTCGCGGCTGGCCACGGTGCCCGTCTGCTCCAAGATGCGATCGGACAAGGTGGATTTCCCATGGTCGATATGAGCGATGATGGAAAAGTTCCTGATATGGCTTGGTTCGATGGTCATAGTTTGGTATTCTACCGTATTGTGTGTCGAGCGATGCGCGTGAATGCGCTCCGGATCCTATCGCGGATCGGAAGGGCTTTCATCGTGAGCAGACGTGGCTGCGAAGCTTTCGCGACAGCGCTGTCGTTCGATGCGACCGAGAAGGTCGAATGTGCGGAAGAAATCCCGTTTCCGCGCGCCTCTGAGCACACCGCCGAAGCCTGCGAGGCTCTGCTGCGGTCCTCTGTGTCGAGGCTCTCTTCGCCCTTTCCGGTCACCAGGAAGAACATGATACGGAAAGGCAAGAAGGACCTCATGGCTAACATCAAATCCCAGAAGAAGCGCATCATAACCAATGAGAAGGCTCGCCTGCGCAACCGCGCGGTGAAGTCCGAGCTGAAGACGGCCACTCGCCGCGTGAAGGACGCCGTGGAGGCCGGCAACGGGGCCGAGGCCTACGCCGCCGCCCTGGCCGCGAGCCGCCTGATGGACAAGGCTGCCAGCAAGGGCGTCATCCACAAGAAGCAGGCCGCCAACCGCAAGTCCGGTATCATGGCGCTGGCCAACACCGTGGCCACCGAGGCCGACCGTGCCGCCTACAAGAAAGCCGAGCCGAAGAAGCAGGAGAAGACCGGCAACAAGCGCGATGCTGCTCGCACCGAGCGCAAGGCCGCCATGGAGGCCGCTTCCAAGGAGAAGGCGAAGCGCCGCGAGAAGCAGCTGAAGGAAGAGGCCGCTGCCAACAAGCGCAAGGAGAAGGAAGCCGCTGAGGCTGCCAAGGCTGAGGCTGAGGCCGCTGCTGCCGCTGAAGCGGAAGCCGCCGAGAGCGAAGAGGCTGCCGAGGAGGCTCCGGCCGAGGACGCTGCCGAGTAGCCTTTCTCGAACAGAGAGCTCGAGAGAAGCCCGTTCGCTCAGCGAGCGGGCTTTTTCATGACCTCGATGGCCCATTCGAGGAACACATCGTCGGCATCGCGGCCGCTCTTCATGGCCAGCTCAGCATCGACAGCGCTGCCCAAGGCGCTCACCAGCTCGTTCTCGCTGTAGCGCTGGGCCCACTTTCCGTGGTTCTTCACGCGCCAATCGGGCATCTTGAGCGCTTGGGCCACCGTCTCGCCTGCTCTGCGCGAAGCCAGGGACTTCACGCAGAGCAGCTCGCGGATGCGGTTGGCGCTCATGGTGAGCAGCGCGAACGGCGAGCTGTCATCCCCTAGCTGAGAGAGCGTGCGCAGCGCCAACGGCAGGTCCCGTTCGCTGAGCGCATCCACGAACTTCCACGGCTTGGTCGCGTTGGTTCGCGTGACCATCGCTTCCACATCAGCCTCGGTGAGCTCGGCACCCAGCCCCTTCTCCAAGGCCAAGCGCGCCAGCTCGCCGTCGAGGCGCACCGTGTCATCCCCCACCATATCCACCAATCGCGCCGCCGCGCGCTCCCCCATCATCACGCCATGAGTCTTCGCCATGGCGCTCACCTGGGCAGGCAGCTGATAGGTCTTGGGCAGGGCGCAATCTATGACCGCCTTGGGGCCCACCGCGGCCACCGCTTTGTACAGACGCGTGTTCTTGGCCAGTTTCTCGGCCACCAGCGCCAGTACGGTGGCATCGCTGGGAGACTTCAGGTAGGTCACCAAAGGATCGGCCTCGGCGGCCCGTAGCTTATCAGCCCGCACGACGGTGACCAGCCGCTTTTCGCTAGCGAAGGGCACCGTGTTGCAGGCAGCGGCTATCTCTTCGCCACTGGCGGTCTCCCCATCGAAGGTGTCGGAGTTGAAGGCCATGTCGCCACAGGCCTCAAGGCGCTTGCCGAGACGCGCGAGCACCGTCTCGCGCTTGAGCGCATCGTCGCCCACGATGAGGTAAGCGCCCAACAGTTCCTGTTTCTTCGCATTAGCCATAGAGGTTCATTGTACCGCGCATTCCACGGTCATACGCTGCGCCGTGAATGAGAGCGCCACATCGCCACGAGAATCGCTGCGGAAGGTGGCGACATCCGCCTCCTCCAACCAGCGCAGCGTCTCTTCGGTGGGATGACCGTAACGGTTGTTCGCGCCCACGCCGATGAGAGCGACGCGCGGTCTGAGCGCAGCCAGCAGTTCCGGGGTGAGCGAGGCCCGCGAGCCGTGATGGCCTACTTTCAGCACGTCCACCACACCGAGCACCCCTTCGTCCACCAACCGCTGGAGCTGTTCGGCCTCGGCATCACCGCAGAACAGCGCTCGCCAATCCACCGCTCCGTCGCCATCGGCATCGAGGGTGGCGAGAAGGCAGAGGCTGTCTGCATTGCCTCCCTCATCAGCGAAGGACCTTGGCCACAACACGCGCAGCTCGAAGGGCCCGACAGCGATGCGATCGCCCACCGAAAGGCCGATGACGCCTCCCTCCCCTACCGCAGCCGTCGCTTCCTCTCGCAGGCTGTCGCACGCGTCGCAGGCGCAATCGAGGGCATCGCGTGCCACCAGCACGCGGCGCACATCGGTCACGGAAGCCAGCTGATCGAGGCTGCCGCAGTGATCGTCATCGCCATGGGTGATGACGACGGCATCGAGAGCGAACGCTCTTTGGCGCCCGAGGGCTCGCCGCAGCTTGGCATCTTGGTTCCCGGTGTCGATGAGCACGCTGTGACCGCCCCCTCGGACGAGGAAAGCATCCCCTTGGCCCACATCGAGCATGACGATGGAAGGCCCTTCGAGCTTCGGCCACAGGAACAGAGCGCCCAGCAAGAGCGAGATCATCGCAGCGCCGCTCACCCCGAGCGCGCACAAGGAGAGCGACGGCCACCAAGCCCACAGCCCCACCACTGCGAGAACGGAGGCTCCTATCATGGGAACGAGGGGGAGCGCCGCCGGGATGCAGGCATAGGGCAGCTCAGCGAAAAACGTCGTGATCGCGGCCAGAGGCCACAGCGCCGAGGACGCCAGAGCGATGAGCGGTGCTGCGAGCGCAGGGATCGAACAGCTAAGGAGCGTGGCCATCAGACCGAACACGCAGCCGAGAGAGAACAACGGAGCGGCCACCACGTTCGCCACAGGCGCGACGAGAGGGATCTGCGAGAAGAGCGCGGCTGAGAACGGCAGCGAGACCATGTTCGACGCGAAGGTGAGCGCGAGCGGATCGCCCACGGATCGACGCAAGAGCTTCGGCAAGAAGGCGAGCCACCACGAGAACAGCGGCGCGAACAGCACTATCCCCAAAGTGGACCCACAAGAGAGGAAGAACGATACCGACACGGCCGTGGGAGGGTCGAGCGCTACGAACACGATGATGCAGAGAGCGAGCGCGTTCAGCGATGCGCTGCGTCGCCGAGCCACCTGCCCCGCTAACATGAGCAGCACCATGAACGCAGCGCGCACCGCCGAGAGGGGCACCCCTGCGAACACGACGTAGGCCAGGACGAACGCAGCCAACACGATCAGCTGTCCTTTCCGCGGAACGCGAAGGAGCCGCAGCGCCGATCCGAACGTCGCCGTCACGATGGCCAGATGCGCGCCCGATACCGCCACCACATGGGCAAGGCCTGCGGTCTTATAGCGCTCGTAGGCCCCGCTGTCCTCAAGGGGAACGCGATAGCCGCACACCAGTGCCGCGAGCACATCGGCCTGGGCGCCTCCAAAGGCCGCGATGAGCGCGATGGCCCGCTCGCGCAGCGACACGATGGTGCCGACCGCCCCTTCGCGCGGCAGCTCCTCAGCGATGCGCACCTTCGCCGTCGCGCAGATGCCCTGACCCCAGAGGAACTCGGCTTCCTTCTGGCGAGGAGCGCTCAGGGACAGCTCGGCGCGAAGCACCGTTCCCGCGGTGAGCGCCGTCGCGTCGAGGCCGCTCTCGCCATCGAAGTCGAGCCGCACCTTGAAGGGGCGTCCTTCTCCGCCATGCACCAGCGCCTGGGCCGTGGTGCTGAACGCCCCTTCCTTGGCGTCGGAGACGAGCTCACAGCGCCATGGATCCTCGGCAGCCACGACAGAGCGAGCATCGGCCTGCATGCTCAGTGCCCCGACGCATCCGCAGGCACATCCGAGAGCGCATCCGAGCCCGAGGCTCAGAGCCATCGGCACAGCGGCCCGCACGCAGCGACGCGAGAGGATCGCGAGTCCGACGATCCCGCCCAAAGCGAGGGCGAGACCACCGCCGATGGCGGCGATCAGCCCGGCGGTCTCTGCGTCGCGACCCGCAGCGTAGGTCGCAGCGGCCACGGCCCAAAAGCCCAGAGCGCACGGCAGCAGCAAGGGCATCCCAGGGCGAGGCGGCTTCCCATCGGTGGTGGGATCCATGGCTCACACGCAGATGCGATCGCGCAAGTTCGCGAGCTTCTTGTCCCCGATGCCCGTCACCCGCTTCAGGTCCTCGATGGTGCGAAACGGGCCGTTGGCCTCGCGATCGGCGATGATCTTCTTCGCCGTCGCCTCGCCTATCCCATCGAGGCTCTGCAAAGCGGCGCTATCGGCGGTGTTGATGTTCACGAGCCCCGCCGTGCCGGAAGCTGCCGGAGAAGGATCTTGGGACTGGCCCATCGCCGCGCTCGCACCCGCATCCGCTACGGCATCGAGGGTGGGTACCGCTATCTGCTCTCCGTCGTTGAGCACCCTTGCCAAGTTCACTCCGTCCACAGCTGCCTCGTCGGTGAAGCCTCCCGCCGCCACGACGGCATCGGCCACTCGCGATCCCTCATCGAGGAAGTAGACGTCGGAACGAGCCACCGCACCGCTCACGTGCACGCATACCTGCGGACGCGCCACAGCCTCGCCAGCAGCGCTCGCCTCGTCTTCCACCGCCATGGCCCCTTCGTCCTTCGTCACCGCGAAGCCATCGCCCGACATCGCCCCGCTCGCCGCGACGGCGAGCGCGCCTACCACCAGCACGGCCACCACAGCTGTGCCGATCAACATCGGCGGCCTCATCTTTCCGAGATGCAGCCGCTGTCGGACCGCGAACGCCTCGTCTTGGAATGCCATGGTCGCCTCCGCCCTTCTTCGCCCTCGATGGGCATGATCGTGTCGCTCGGCCGATCATAAGCCCTGCCACCTTGCGAGAACATCGCCGATGTGCCCGCTTCGGACCCCCTTCGCTCTCCCCCTCCCTCCCCTTCCCAACCCTCTGGGCTTACCCTCTGCCGGACCACCGCCCTCCCCTCCGAACACCCCTCCCATCCGATGCAAGACCCCCTCCGATATCCCTCGGTGTTCCCCTCCCAAGACCCCTCTTCGCCCCTCGTTCAGGCTATAATCACCCTATGTCGAAGCTCTCTGGAAAGATCGGTCGCGCCGTTCACGAGAACGCTCTGAGCGAGCGGGTCGGCCATGCGGTGTCCAACGTCTTCCTACCGAGCAAGTCCTCCACGCTGCGCCGCGATGCCATCCCCGAGCACGTCTCGATCGAAGAGCTCACCCAAGGGGTGCTGCCGTGCCTGCTCGACATCGGCGAGGCCATGCTGGTCACTGGCGCAGACGTGAACCTGGTGGAGCGGCTCATTCGCCACGTGGGCTATTCCTACGGAGCCACGAAGATGAACGTGCTGGTCATAACCGCCAGCATCATCGTCACCATGCGGCTGCCCAACGGCCGGGAATACACCCAGACCCGCCGCGTCGATACCACCGGTGCCACGGATTTCGCGAAGCTGGAACGGCTCACGTCCCTCTGCGACGAGTGCATCCGCTGCCCTTTGGCCCCCACTGCTCTACGCGAGAAGCTCGATGCCATCCTGAGCGAACCCTTTCCGCGACCCGCCCTTTACATCGGCGGCATCCTGGCGGCCAGCTTCTTCGCGGTGTTCTTCGGAGGAGGGGTCGTCGACGGCGTGGTGGCAGGCGTCTTCGCCGTGCTCGTATGCCTGCTGCTGGAATACCTCAAACCTTACGCCCCGAACACCATCGCGTTCAACTTCGTCGCCTCGTTTCTCGCAGGCGTCGGCATCGGGCTGGTAGCGAAGGTGCTGCCGGGGCTTTCCATCGACATGGCCATCATCGGCATCATCATGCTGCTCATCCCCGGCGTCGCCATGACCAATGCCACCCGCGACATGATCGCAGGCGACACCATCTCGGGCGTCATGCGCTTCATCGAGAGCCTACTGTGGGCCAGCGCCTTGGCCATCGGCTTCATGGCTGCCCTGCTGCTGACCGGAGCGGGCGACCTGCAAGCGCGCGTCACCGCGCTGCCCCTGGTGCAGCTGTTCACCGCCATCCCGGCCACCTTAGGGTTCGCGCTGTTCTTCGATGTGCGCAAAGGGCTGCTACCTTGCGCGACCCTCGGTGGATTCCTCACCGAAGGCATCTATCTGCTCGGCACCACCTTGGTGGATAACATCTTCATCCCTTGCTTGGCCGCTTCCATATTCGGCGCGCTGTACTCCGAAGTGCTCGCCCGCATCTTCCGCACGCCCACCAGCGTGTTCTTCATCATCAGCGTCATCCCCCTCATCCCTGGGCGCGGCCTGTTCTACACCATGAAGTACGCGGTGCAGGCCCATTGGCCCGAATGCGGGGAGTTCGCGCTCATCACGTTCCAGTACGCCGCTGCCATCGCCATCGGCATCACGGTGGTATGGGCCTGCGTGCAGACCTGGCAGAATTGGCGCGACCAGCAGATCATCAAGCGCCACGGCTCGCCCATGACGCGAAGGCCCGAAGAGAGCACGAGCTCGTCGGAGGCAGAATAATAGCGCCCGGGCACCCTCAGCTCGAAGCCGTCCCTCCGCTATGCGGCGACCCCGAGGACCGAACGCTCTAAGGTCACCTCGTACGGGTAGAGCTATCAGGGATGATGGACATCGACTGGAAGCGATCGGCCATCCATGCGTTGTCGTAGTGCCGGGCGAAGAACTCGGCGAGGGCGTTATCGGGACGATGGCCCGCCAGACGCTCGTACCAGAAGTCGAGGGCCAGCAACGTCATGGCACCATCGACGATCATGAGCGCCGCCGCCACCGTAGTGACGGTATAGCGCCATTTCCAAGGGATCAGGTTCACCAGACGCAGCATGAACGGCAACAGCAGCTTGATCCAGGCCACGCCGAGCAGCCCCCACATCGACATGAAGAACACGTTGGTGCGCCCGCCGATGTTGCCGAAGGTGCCCGAGTAGTCCCACGCCACCGCACCGAAGGCGAACTGCATGAACCAGCTGGTGAAGTACTCGAACGCCCCACCGATGACAGCGCTCACCAAGAAGGTGACGATGATGTGAGCGTTGTGAAAACGATTGAGCGCGATGGTCATGAGCACGGCACCGAACCCGTAGATAGGGGAGAACGGCCCGTACAGCACGCCAGCCCGATCCTGCCAATGGCCCGGGTCCACCACCAGCACATGATAGACGCTCTCCACCATGTCGCCAACGAAGGCGCATATGACGAATATCCAGAACAGGTTGAAGAAGTCCAGCTCGATGAAGCCTTTGCCGGTCTTGTCGAGCCCGAGGGTGCCCTCCTCGGCCTCTTCCCGCACCTCCATATCGCGTAGCGTGCGCTGAAGATGGCGCTCTTGGGAAAGCGTGGGATCGATATAGGTGAGAGTGGCGATGAGCACGATCTCGGCTAGGACGAAGGCGGCCGCATCGACCGTGAGCCCATAGAGCATCAGATCGCACAAGAGCTCCACCAGCACCAATACCATGAGCGTCTCGGCCGTATGGCGCGCAGCTCGGCGCCGGAAGCGGAAGAGCATGACGCCTAGCACCACGAACGTGATGACCGCTACGAAAGAGCCTACGGCCATGATCACGTAGATGACACGCGTCATGATCGAGAAGTCGCCCGATTTCGAGAACGCATCGCCTACCCCCAACAGCAGCATGACGATGCTGGGCACTAGAAGAAGGCTGCCCACGAAACAGAGGACGGCCATCACCTTGAACCCAAGAGGCGTCTTCCCTCTCTCCCCCTCCGAGCGAGGATCATGATGCAAAGGGTCGGTGGCCTCGTCGGGAAGGAATACGACGGGCGTATGGAGCGACGGTGCGATGGCGATCCCCTCTTCTCTTCGATGTTCGTAGCGGCGATGACAGCGTTCCATGATAAATGATAAGCGAAGGTTCCGCCCGCGTAACGGTTCGCTTTCCCTCAGGGCAGAGCCGTTATCGCGCCGTTGCTCGCGTGTATACTTCGAAGATCGCATCTTTTTAGAACGGTGATGGAGGGCGAAGGGAGGGATCATGCGGGTCATCGCCTATCTCGGATCGCATAAGCTCGCCATGCTCATCGCCTTCGCGCTGCTGCTCGGATGCGCGGCCACCGACCTGGCGCTGCCCTACTTCACCTCGAACATCGTGGACGTGGGCATCCAACAGGCCGGCGTGGACCATGTGGCCACCGAGCAGATGTCCTCTGCCACCCATGATGCTGTGGCCGAGCGTCTGAGCGGCGAGGACGCCGCGTTGTTCGCCGAGAGCTATCAGCTCACCGACGAAGTCGGGGCTGACAGCGCCTCCACCGCCTCGACAGGGACGCTGTATGCGCTCACCCCCTTCGGCCACGCGCACATCAGCGATCTCGATCGCCTCCTCGCGGCACCTCTCGCGGCCATCCATCTCACAGCGACAGAAGCATCAGGAGCAGACGACGCGCTGCTCTTCCAGCAGGGAATCGCTGCCGCACGCGCCGAATACGAGCTCCTCGGCTACGACGCCACGGCCATCCAGCAGGGCTACTTGCTCAGGACGGGACTGTTCATGCTGCTCATCGCCGCAGCGAACATGGGTGCGAACATCTTGGTGGGCCTCGTGGCTGCCCGCACCGGCGCACGCATCGGATACGACCTGCGAGCCGGACTGTTCTCTCGCATCGTCTCCTTCTCCGACGCCGAGATAGACCGCTTCTCGGCGGCTTCCCTCATCACCCGCGGCACCAATGACGTCACCCTCGTGCAGAACGTATGCATCATGCTGGTGCGCATGGTGTTCTACGCGCCCATCCTCGCCATCGGCGGCATCGTCATGGTGATGGCCACCAACGCTTCCATGGGCTGGGTGGTGGTGGCCGCTATCGGAGCCGTGTTCGTCATGATAGCCGTGCTGTTCAAGCTGGCCATGCCGAAGTTCAGGATCATGCAGAAGCTCATCGACCGCGTGAACCTGGTGGCGCGCGAGATGCTCACCGGCATGGCGGTGGTGCGCGCCTTCGACCGCCAAGCTCACGAGGAGGCGCGCTTCGACGCAGCCTCGAAGAAGCTCATGGGCGCCCAGCTGTTCACGAACCGCGTGATGACGTTCATGATGCCCACCATGATGCTCATCATGAACGTGACGTCGGTGGCCATCGTGTGGGTGGGCGCGAGCTACATCGACGCCGGCTTCATCCAGACCGGCGACCTCATCGCGTTCATCACCTACGCCATGGTCATCATCATGAGCTTTCTCATCATCGGCATGATGGCCATCATGCTGCCGCGCGCCGACGTGGCCGCTGCCCGTATCGACGAGGTGCTCGCGAGCGAGCCTTCCATCACCGATCCACCCGCCGCCCTTGTCCGGCGCGCGCCCGAAGAGGTCGAGAACGCCGGGGTGCGCATCGTATTCGACGGCGTGCGGTTCTGCTACGATGCCGATGCCGAGCGCGCCTTAGACGGAGTGAGCTTCATCGCAGAGCCCGGCTCTACCCTCGCGCTGATAGGCGCCACCGGTTCGGGGAAGTCCACGGTGTTGAAGCTGCTCATGCGCTTCTACGACGTGGACGAGGGCTCCATAACCGTCGACGGAGCGGATGTGCGCGCCATGGACCAAGCCGCCCTGCGCAGCCTCTTCGGTTACGTGCCGCAAAAGGCGTTCCTGTTCAGCGGCACCGTGCGCACCAACGTAGCCTACAGCGACGAGACCATGGACGATGATGTCGTGACCACCGCCCTCGATGCGGCCCAAGCGAGCGCGTTCGTGGACGCCTTTCCCGAGGGACTCGACCACGAGATAGCCCAAGGAGGCGCTAATGTCTCCGGCGGGCAGCGCCAACGGCTCGCCATCGCCCGCGCTCTAGCGAGACGAGCTCGGGCTTATCTGCTCGACGACAGCTTCTCGGCCCTCGACTACCGCACCGATGCCGCCCTCCGCGCCGCACTGGCACGCTATGGAGCGAACAGCACGCGCATCATCGTGGCTCAGCGCGTGGCCACCATCCGCGACGCCGACCGCATCGTGGTGCTAGACGAAGGAAAGGTAGCCGGCATCGGCACCCATGAAGAGCTCCTGGCTTCCTGCGAGGAATACCGTCAGATAGCCCTCCCCCAGTTGAACGAAGAGGAGCTCGCCTGCATCGAGGCGGGGAAGGGGACGCGATGAGGGCGGCCGATCGCACGATGTCGCACCGATCCGGAGACGAGCGCGCGGCGGCGCACCCACCCGAAAGCGATCGCGGGCCGGGCCGTCGTGGCGGTCATCGTGGCCCCCACGGTCCGGGTGGCGCGCTCATGCCCGGGGAGAAGCCGCGCGACTTCAAAGGCACCATGAGCAAGATGCTGCGCTTCATGGGGCAGTTCAAGCTGCTGCTGGTCATCATCGCCATCTTCGCCATCGGGTCCACCATGTTCAGCATCGTGGGGCCCAAGGTGCTCTCCGAGGCCACCACCGTGCTGTTCGATGGCATCGTGGCGAAGGTGGCGGCCACCGGTACCATCGACTACGACGCCATATCCCGCATCCTTCTGACCACCTTGGGGTTGTACCTGCTCTCGGCGCTGTGCTCGTGGGTGCAAGGCTGGATCATGAGCTACGTCTCCCAGACCACCTGCTATCGACTGCGTCGCGCCATCGCCGAGAAGATCGACTCGCTGCCCTTCGGCTACTTCGACAAGGCAGCCACCGGCGATGTGCTCTCCCGCATCACCAATGACGTGGACACCTTGGGCCAAAGCCTGAACCAAGGCATCACCCAGCTCATCACCAGCATCGTGATGGTGGTGGGCGTGGTCATCATGATGTTCACCATCAACTGGATCATGACCCTCATCACCTTGGTGATGGTGCCGCTGTCCCTCATCTTGGTATCGCTGGTGGTGAAGCGCTCCCAGCCGCACTTCTTCGCCCAGCAGGCCCTGCTCGGCACCATCAACTCCCAGGTAGAGGAGACGGTAGCGGGCCACAGCGTGGTCAAGGCCTTCGGCCGGGAGGACCAGAGCATCCAGGATTTCGCAGAGACCAACGCTAAGCTGTTCGAGGCCGGCTGGCGCTCGCAGTTCCTCTCAGGCCTCATGCAGCCCGTCATGGGCTTCGTGGGCAACCTCGGATACGTGGCCGTGGCCTTAGCGGGCTCGTATCTGGCGGTGATGGGCGCTATCACCGTAGGCGACATCCAAGCGTTCATCCAGTACGTCAAGAACTTCAGCCAGCCCATCGTGCAGCTCGCCCAGGTCTCCAACGTCTTGCAGCAGATGGCCGCAGCCGCTGAGCGCATCTTCGCGTTCATCGAGGAGCCGGGCTTGCCCGCAGAAGCGCCGCGCGCCACCACCGAGGGGATCGCCTATGACGTAGCGTTCGATGAGGTGCGCTTCGGCTACGATCCTTCAAAATCGGTGCTCGACCGTTTCTCGGCCACCATCGAGGAAGGTCAGACCGTGGCCATCGTCGGTCCCACCGGTGCTGGCAAGACCACCTTGGTGAAGCTGCTCATGCGCTTCTATGACGTGGACGCAGGGGCCATCCGCATCGGCGGCCACGACATCCGCGACTTCTCTCGCGCCGATGCACGCAGCCTGTTCGCTATGGTGTTGCAAGACACCTGGCTGTTCAGCGGCACCATCCGCGACAACATCCGTTACAGCCGTCTCGATGCCACCGATGAGGACGTAGAGCGGGCGGCCCGCGATGCCTGCGCTCACCACTTCATCGCCACGTTGCCCGGCGGCTATGACTTCGAGATAAACGAAGATGGCAGCAACATCTCCGCAGGCCAGCGCCAGCTGCTCACCATCGCTCGTGCGCTGTTAGCGGACCGGCCCATGCTCATCTTGGACGAGGCCACCAGTTCGGTGGATACGCGCACCGAAGCCCGCATCCAACAGGCCATGGACACGCTCATGGCCGGTCGCACGTCCTTCGTCATCGCACACCGATTGTCCACCATACGCAACGCCGACCTCATCTTGGTCATAGACCACGGCGATGTGGTGGAACAGGGCACCCATCAGCAGCTGCTCGCCCTCGACGGCTTCTATGCCTCCCTGTATAATTCACAGTTCGTCGACTTTATTGATGAATTGGAAGATTGAACGGACCAGTGAACGAACACAACGAAGGCTCGGCTCTCGGCATCGCCGCTGACGTGTTGCCTGCAGGCATCGTGCGCGTGACCCATCAGGCCATCGCGGCTCAACGCTATCTCACCGGATCAGAAGCCACCGAGGAGACCGCCGATGGCGTGCGCCCCTCGCCCGAGCACCCCGTCAAGCTGGCGGTGTTCGACTTCGATGGTACCTCCATCACCGGCAACTCCCCGGTGATGCTCGTTCGCTACCTGCGCAGATCGCTTCGCAAGACCGTCCTCGCCCGCATCGTCGCCTGGGGCATCGCCTACAAGATGCGCCTGCCTCAGAACGAAGCGTGGGTGCGCGGTCTGGTGTTCTCGGTGTTCCGTGGCAAGCCCGTGGCTGAAGTGAACGCTTTTCTGTGGGACTTCTACGACCGCATCGTGAACGCGCGGTTCCGCCCCCTAGCAGCCGCGCGCATGCAGGAGCATATCGACCAAGGCCATGCGGTAGTGTGCGTATCCGCCACCTTCGAGCCCATCATCGCCGAAGCCATGACCGAACACCCCATCATGTTCGCCATCGCCACCCGCATGAAAGCCAACGCTGACGGCACCTATAGCGATGTCGTCGATGGCTTGCCCGTCGAGGGGCCTGAGAAGCTCGCGGCGCTCACCCGCTTCGCCGACCAACATTTCGGGAAAGGCGCATGGGAGCTCGCCTATGCTTACGGCGACCACCACTCCGATCGCACGATGCTAGCAGCGGCTGCCCAGAGCTTCGCCGTCACGCCCGATCGCCCTTTGAACCGCACGGCCTCTCGCGAAAGCTACGAGGTGCTCGACTGGGAAGCAGACTGAGCCTCCTACCTCATTCGTTCATAGGATAGAGCAAAGAGAGAGGGGGGTCGCCCGATGGGCGACTCCCCTCTCTTCATCACTGTTCGTTCGAAGCTATCCTAGGAGCGCTTCTTTGCCGAGCGCTTCCGACGGGAGATGGTCAGCGCGATGAACACCGCGACCGCGCTGGCCGCCAGAGCGATGATGCAGATGAGCATGACATCGCCGGTGCGCACCAGCGAGGCATCAGCAGTGTTCTGACCGGTCTTCGTAGAAGTGACAACTCCCTTTGGGCGATAGTCCGCCGTATTGGTGGTCGATCCGTTGTTGACGTTGGGGTTCCCATCCTTCAAGTCGGAAGCCCCTTGGTTCGAGCCGTTACCGTTACCGTTGCCGTTGCCGGTCCCATTCCCCATGCTGCTACCGCTACCATTGCCATCACCATTGCCGTTATTGCTACCATTGCCGCTGCCATCACCATTATTGCCGTTCGATCCGTCGTTCGTCGGAGGCTTCGCTTCGGTGCTCGCCAAGCGCACCACAGCAGAGGGGTCGAAGGTCCCGTTCTCGGTGGCAGCAGCGCTATCAGCCTCGTCGATGTAGATCAGAGACACCACGCGAGCTTCAACGGGCACCGGATGCTCGCCAGAAGCATCTTGGGCGATGACATCGATCGTGCCGAGCGAGGCATCCTGCAGATCGAGCGGAGCGTTGCCAGAGGACACCGCGATGGTGGCCTTCTTGGTATCCGCGGAATAAGAGGCCGTGGCCAACGCGTTCTGGGGCGCATCCTTCAGCACCACGCCAGTGACCTTGGCAACTTCATCCCCCGAAAGCTCCACCTCCACCAGCACCGAACGGACCTCAGCGGTGTCTGTCGCCTTCAACGCACCATCGCCTTGGAGCTCTACCGACATGCTCCCAGCAGCCCAAGCGGTCGCCGGGACCAGACAGGCCGCAGCGAACAGGACGATGCTCAACCTCTTCAACATCTTCTTCATCGTTTCGATCCTTTCGCTCAGACCAAAGTAGCGGCAACAGACGGAAGGTTCGCGGCCTTGAGCGCCTCGCCCAGCGAGCCGCACACCTTCTTCAACGTCATCTTCATCAGCGATGTTCCATGAGGCGCTGCGAGCGGCGTCGCGTCGTCATAGATGGGCGTGCCCAGAGCACCATCTCCAGCCTCGGTAGGGGCTCCCATGGTGCCCATCTCCATCGGAGCATCCGAAGCATAGATAGGAACGCCCATGGCATCCGACGGGATCGTCGGGTCGGTCAGCGGAGCCGCACCATCGACCCCATGAGCCGTACGGGCCACATCCTCGCCCTCGATGGGCGTACCAGCCGACTGCTGGCCATCTGCGGGCACCTGACCCTGCTCGTCAGCAGAGCGGGCCTGATCCTGCTGATCGTCTCCGTCTTCCGTCGTCGGAATCTGGCCGAAGCTCAGATCGATGTCGTGCAGATCAGCAGGCATCGACACTGACAGCGTGTCGGCCACAAGACGCTGGCCTTCGAGCGTATGGGCATCATCGACACGGTACAGCTCTGCCTTCACGCTCTGCAGCTTGCTCTGCCAATCCCCCGTGAGATACTGAGGCTCGATGTAGTACACCCAGAAGCCTTCCTTCACATCACCCAGGTTGGCATCCTCTCCCAGAGGGGGCGCGAAGATGACCTCTTTGGCATTGATGCTGCCGTCAGCCCCAGTGCCACCGACGATGTTGCCATCCTGGTCGAACAGCAAGAGCGCATTGTAGGCCGGGTTGCCGGTATAGGTGCCCACGAACACGAGGGAACCAGCCGGGATCCTGGCGCTCACGCCGCTCTCGGTCGTGCCCAGCTCCTCGTCTTGATCGAGCAGGCCGATGCCGTTGGTGAGGAACTCAGCGTCGTCGCCCTGCGGTCCCAACACGTTGATCTCGCCGATGATGGCCGAGCCCTGCCCCGTCGCCACCAGGCGCAGGTAGCAAGCGTCATGGCCATAGAGATACTGATCGTCACCACGCTCGAAGTAGACGGTGGCCTTCCCGTCGCCGTCGAAGGCGAAGGTACCGGAAGCCACGGTCTGCCAATCGCCCTCCGTGCCGCTCATGCTGGTCTGGATCTCATAAGCGCTGATGGGCTGATTGGTTGAGGGGATGTACTGCATGCCCACCACAGTGAGCGGCTCGTTGAAGTTCAAGGTCACGCGCGCATCGCCCGAAGCGGTGCCCGAGAACACGGTGGCGTCATCGCCGTCGATGACCTGCTTCACCGGATGCTCGTCCATCGAGCTGCTGGCATCAGGGTCGCACATGCCCGCACCGTCCGGGTCCACCGGGGTCGGTGCCTGCGTCTCGTTCGGGCCGCTCTCACCCGAGGTCATGTTGGTGGTAGCGGTCCACTTCTTCTTCGACAGGCTGTTCTTGTGGGACACCTTCACCTGACCAGCAGAGATCTCCTCACCATAGCCCAGCAGCTTGTCCACGGCACGCACCGAGTAAGAGAACACACGGTTGTTCACCGTGTTGATGGTGTCGACGAAAGTAGCCTCGCCATCGGTGAAGGCGCTGGTACCGCCCTCGAAGTCATTAGCGCGCAAGAAGCCGACCGGCTCGCCGTTGCGCAGCACCTCGTAACCGAGGATCTCCTTGTTGGTGCTCGCACCGCTCAGCTTCACCTTGATGGACTGATCGGTGGTGGTGTTGGGCCTATCAGCTATCTTCGTGTACTCCAAGGTGGGCGTCACACGGGCCTTCAGTGCCTCGCCTTCCGGCTGCTTGGTGGTCAGGCCACCATGCTCGGGCTGGCTCAACTGCGAGAAGTCACCGATGCGATAGAGACGCAGAGCCTCGCTCTGATACTGGATGGCACGCTCTTCGACGGGCCACTGCTCGGCATAGGCGACGGTCTCGCTGTCAGGCGTGAGGCCCCATGCCTCGAAGAAGGAGAGCAGGTTCTTCTGGGTGGCCGCGCACGCAAGGCGCATGAGGCTGTTATCCTTGCTGTTGGCGCCTTCATCGAACTTCGTCAGCGTGAGGGCGCGAGCCTTTGCGTTGTCGGCCACAGGAGCGCTGGCCACGTTGCGGGCATAGGCGTCGATGCGCGCGAACACGAGGTTCTCGTACATGCTGGCCGCAGTATCGTAGGTCTCGTAGTTGTAACCGTCGTCATAGGCGAGATGCAGCTGCCAGTACATGGCGATGCCGGTACCGCCGCTCGCGGCTCCCTTCGCACCGGAGGTCACCCGGTCGTACACCTTATCGTAGCTCTGCCAACGGATGCGCGGCATATCAAGGTCATCGGTAGCCTGGGTCAGCTGCGAGTAGTAGTTGTTGGTCACCTCAGCATAGGTGTAGGCACCCTGGTTGATCTCGTGACCGAGCTCATGAGCGACGCCCCAGCCGAAGTAGACGCCATCCTGCCACTTGCCGTTCGCATCGAGGGTCACACCGCCGCAGTTGACGAGGTTGCCCTCGCTGCCCCACTGGATGCCCACGTGGTTTCCGGCAGCGTACATGAACACATTGCCAGAGCAGCGCACGTAGCGGATGTTCTGATGCAGGGTCGGCCATGCGTTGTTGGTGCCATAGGTAGTGCCGGCCGTGGCATCCTTCACGAAGCCCTTATGCTGATAGAACAGGCGCATCATGTCATCGCCGGCCTTCAAGGCCTTCGCCAGCTTCTGGGTGCCCGCCTCTATGGCCGCCGAATCGCCGCCATTAGCGACGCCGAGCTCCTTCTTCACGCCGGAGACCGGGATGGAGTACATGATGTCGGCCAGCACGATGTCGGTAGCGTTCGCGATGCAGTCTTGCTCGTGATAGGCCGTATCGTTCACCGGCGTCACATGATTGTACTTCCCATGCTCGGCAGCCGGGTCATAGCTGGCTATCTCCTCGACGTAGGCGCGGATGCGCTGGGTGCGCTCGCCCTCGTCAGTGACCTCGTGCAGGTCGAGCACCGGGATGCTGGAACCGCCGGAGACGCGCACCACGTATTGGTCGGTGCTGTTAGAAGCCGTGCTGTACTCAACGTAGAGCGAGCCACCACGCTCCATGTTCATGGAGGTGAGATCCGGCACGATGAAGGTGTTGAGGCCCACCTTCACATTGCCGCCCTCAGCTGTCTGCAGCCGCGCAGAGAAGCCGTTGGAGATGTCCGGATGGTTCTGCACTACATGGATGGCAAGAGGCACGTCGCGATCGGTCTCGCCCTTCTTGCCCACATAGATCGCTACCTCATCACCAGCTTTCACGGCGGTCCCGAGCGGCTGCCAGCCGTTCAGGCCACCCACGCCGCGCTTCGCGAGCTTGGCATTGGTATTCAGCTTGGGATCGACCTTCGTGGCAGCGCGCAGACCCTTGTTGTTGCACACGGTCTCGGCATTCTCCAGCTCGGCGATGAGCAGGCTTTGGGACGGATGATGCTCGTCGCACAGCGGATCGGCGGTGTTCACCTCGGTGCGCAGCGCGTTGATGGTGTCGATGGTCACCTCAGGCTTCAAGGTGGTGTGCTCCTCGTCGGCCCACAGACCCATCACATCGCTATAGAGGGTCGTGTCATAGAAAGCGAGCTCGGCGATGGTCGAGGCGCTCCAAGAAGTGCCGACGGAACGCTCATAGGCGACGCGCACCTTCTTCGCGTTATCGAGCTTGGAGGTGCGGATGAGCAGCGTCTGGGTGTCGCGATCGAGCCAGATGGTGTTGAACTTGATGCTCTCGCCGTTAGGCTTGATCTCATTGCCGTCAGCGTCCCACGCCTGCACTTCCATGTGATAGCTGTTCAGCGGCTGGCCCTGATAGCCCGTGAGCACGATGGTATCCATGGAGTAGGGCTGGGTGAACTCCACGGTGCCGCCGTGGGTGTAACCGCCCTCCTTGCCGCTGTAATAAGTGTCGTAGTTGCCATCCACCATGGCGTTCGGGTCGTTGGAGGCCGAAGAGCCGTTGTCGCCCGTCACGCTCTGGATGTTCGTCGGATGGTTCGTGCCCTGAACGTTGTTCTGAGCAGCGCGGTTGATGAGCTTGTACCACGGCACCTTCACCTGGTTCGGGGTGGTGATGGCGCTCGACGCCGGCGAGCGCGGACCCTCGCCATGGACGTTGACGCCGGTGATGACCACGTCATAGCTAGTGGACAGCTCCAGATTCGGGATGGTGCAGCTCAGCTGATCGGTCTTCTCAAGGAACCGTATATAGTCCTTATCGGTGCTCTTCTTGTAGTACACCGAGTGGGTCTCAGCATCGAGCGCCTGCGACCAGCTCACCGAGAGGGAGTTGTAGTTGCCCTTCACGTTCGGAGCTTTCGGGGCCATGGGCTTGCTCGTCGCCTGCGGGGTCGCCTCGATCGCAGCGCTCCACGGGCTGCGCCAATCACCATTGGTGGAGCGCACGCGCAGCGTATAGGTGCGGTAGTTGACCAGCTCCTTGCCAGCCAAGCTGCCGATGGTGGCCTCGTTCTTCGTGGTGGCCTGGACGGTGGATGCGCCCTTATAGGATATCTCCACCTCATAGCCGGTCACGTTGCGTTGCGGCTCCCAGGTCAGAGCGATGGACTTGCTGGCAGGAGTAGCGACCAGCTTCGTGGGAACGTCCAGTTCGGGCTCGGGGATCTTGTCCTCCATGCCGTTCAAGAACTCCACCTGGGCGATCTCGGCGAGCTTCTTGGAAGAGGTGGCCGTCACCTTGATGGTGATGACCTTCACCGGGACCTGTGCGACGCCGTTAGAGCTCAGATCGACGGTGATGAGGTCGCCCGTCTTGCTGACGGTGGCGTTCTTGGTCGAATCCGCGAAGTAGGTCGCACGCTCGCCCGCAGCTGCGAAGAGGTTGGCGCGCATGTCCACCACGCCGCTGGTGCGACCCTCCACGCCCGGCGCGGAGAAGTTATAGGTGAGCTGATCGCCATCGCTCGTCTCGACGATCACCTGACCCTGGGTAGGAGCATTGGGGGAATCGCTCGGCACGGCGATGGTCACCGCGCCCATGGGCGTGTCGTTGGCATCGATGGTGAGCGATACGGGATTCTCGACGGAGATCTCGGCGTTCTCATCCTTATGAGCCATCGTCACCAGCTCGCCGTTATCGGCGAACAGGGCCTCTTTGAGGCTAGAAGAACCGCTCGTGGTCACCGAGATGGACTCATCAGCCGTCGCGGCCATGTTCTTGGTCTCTTTGACGGAGCGCGCCTTGCCGGCCTTCGCCTGAGAGCCGGCCAAGCTCGCCAGCTTCTGGAAGGCATTGAGGCCCACGGGGATGGGCTCGGTGTTCTTCACCTTGTCGGTGCTGCCGGGCTCCACGTCCTCGCCGCCCTCGGCAACCGTGGCGGGAGCATCCACCTCGCGCACGAGGTTCAGGCCATAGCGCTGCTGCTCCTCGGCGGTCGGGCCTTCATCGCCACGGGCGCGCACGGCCGCGATGGCGTCGAGCATCATGCGGGCATCGGTGCTGTCTATGGCGTCGTCACCGTTGAAGTTGCCGTAGGGGATGAGGCCACGGCCAGCGAACTCGTCCACCGACATCTCGGTGCCGGTCGCCTCGTCGATGCAGGTGAGCTCGGAGAAGCGGTCCACCAGATTGACCACGGAACGCTCGCCATCGGTCACCGTGACGGACTGAGAGAAGGAAACGAAGCCCGGACCCTCCACGCGCAGAACGTAGTCGCCCGTGGGCACCTCTTCGAGGGTGGCGGTGGAGCCGGTCTCGCTCAGGTCATCTTGGGCCTTCGCCTTGAACGCCACGCTCTTCACCGGCTCTTGGCCATCGCCTGCGAACAGCTTGGCCTCCATGGAACCGATGATCGATTCATGGGCCAGCAGCATGGTGGTGCGCACCTCCACGCTGCCAGTGCCGGCATCGCGGGATGCCCCAGAGGATATCTTGGTGATGGGCGCGGTGGCCGCCGTCTGCTGCAAGGTGCGCAGCGCATCCGCGTTGCCGTCCGACTCTGCGGCGAAGCCCACAGCCGGAGCGCCGAGCAACGAGAATGCCAGCGCGAACGAGGCGACGAGCGATACCGCCTTCTTCGATGCTGCCTTCTTCATGGGAGGATCCTTCCCCTCTCTTGGACGATCGCCCTTCTGGCAGCGAGCACTGACCCATCTTCTCTCGATGTGGGTCTCTCGGCGCATCTCATCCCCTGCGCGTCGAGAAGGCTCACCTTCAGAGCGATCCCTTTCCGTTTCCTTCATTCCGATCGCATTCGCGGAAATGGTTACAGTTGGCTAACGGATTATTATATGAGATTCTTCGCAGGATTTGCAGTCTGAAAAGCAGAGAACGCAGGCACGAACGAGCATCTCAAGGATTCGCGCTGTCCAGCCGCTGCCACTGCTGAAAAACGTAAACGACCGTTTACAAATAGCGCTCGTCTCAACAGCACCGAAGGGATCGCCCCCTCTCCCCGAAGACGTCCCTGTGCGGGCTATCGCCGATGAAGAGCGCAGACGGCCTGCTCACGGCTCGCGGACCGGCTCCTCTTCAGAGAGGGACGTGCGGCCCGGCACATGGGACAGGGCGCTCGCCCGACGCGCCTCCTTGTCGAGCCGCGCCAGGTCACGACGGATGCGCAGATACTCCCACACCAGCAGCACCAGCAACAGCGTCATGATGATGAGATAGCTCAGCACCGCACCGGGCAGCCCCGTGAACACCACCAGGAGCGTCGGCACGAACAGCGAGAATCCGAACGTGACCAGATACAGCGTGGTGACGTCCTTCTGGCGGCGCATGACCGTGATCACCTGATAGAGGAAGTCGATGGCCGCCGTCACGCCGCCAGCCACCAGCATGATGTAGAGCAGCCCGCGCATGGGCTCGAAATCCACGCCGTAGAAGAAGCTCAGCAACGGCACGCCCACCCAGGCCATGAACACGAACACCACCGCGGTGATGGCCACGATGACCAACATGATGCCCACCAATATGAGGTCGAACTGACGGCGGCGCGAGCTATCCTGCCACACGCTGGCCATGCGCACCAGCAACGGTCGATAGACCAGCTGAGCTACGATGAGGATGGTCTGGGCCGGAAAGTACAGCGCGTTGAAGTAGAGCTGGTTGTCGTAGGACAGCGTGCCTTCCATGGCGAACTTCGGCATGGAGTCGATGAGATTGAACAGGAATATGGCCAAAAACAGCGGGAAGGTGGAGCGGAACAGCTCCTTGATGGAGGCGAAGCTAGCCTTGCGCGACTTCGGAGTCTCCAGAAGCGCCAGCGGATAGGTGACCACCACGAAGGTGGCCGCTGCGGCGATGGCCATGCCGAAACTGGCCGCCACGATGCTATGAGAGACGAACAGCACCACCGCGAACACCGCGATGGCCAGAAGCGAGCGGATGGTCTGGGAGATGCCAGCCAGATACAGCTTGTCCACCTGCTGCAAGCGCCCTTCGTACACATCGGCCAGACCGTCCACCATGCGATAGAGGAACACCCCCATGCAGATGGCGAACATCTCGGGCTGGTATCCGCGGATGTTGCAGTAGATCACGCCCACCACCATCATGAGGATACAGGTGATGACGCGGTTTATCTGATAGTCGTTGAACGAATGGATGCGCTCCACATCCGACACCTGGTAGGTGCGCACCCCGAAGTTCGCCAAGAACATGAGCAGCGTGCCCACCACGAAGGCCATGGAGAACATACCGGCTTGCTCCACGCCCACCAACTGCGAGGCCACCATGGTGAGGATGGGAAACACCATGCCCCAGCTGCCCGCGCCCACCGAGTTCCACACGAAGTCGCGAGTGGTCTTATGGGCGGCGTACTCTTCGGATTGCCCGGCGAAGTCGCCCTCTTTCACCGCGCCCATGACCCGGTCGAACCAGCGATTCACCAGACGCGTGATGGGATTCTGCTTGTGGGGCCGCGGCGGCTTCTGAGGGCCAGGGCGCGGACGGCGCGGCTCGTTGGAAACGGGCTCGCGAGCAGGCAAGGCGGCACGGGCGCTCGCCCGCGATCCGTGACGGGCAGCCTCGACGCTCGGGCGCTGATGGGATGCCGCGCGGGTGCGCGTCGGGACGCGCGCGGGTGCGCGGAGGGAAGCGCGCTCGCCGTTGCTCGCATCAGCACGATGACTGCCGCGCGATGAGGGAGCTTGCCGGTATGTGGGACGCTTATCGTTCATGGGATGGGCGAAGGCGTTCCCTCTAGCCGAGGATCTTCGCCGCCACCTGCTTCTTCCGCGACAGGATGCCGGGCATCCAAGTGCCGCCCTCCCCCGTGCATTCGATGCCGAACACGCGGTTGACGATGCGGCGGTTGCCCTCGCAGAGGAACTGGCTGCCCTCCGCCAAGATGTCGGTCACCATGAACAGCACGAACTCGTAGCCATGGGCCTGCTGCAACATGCGCATATGCTCGCGTATCTCCTGCTCGCGCTCCATGACGCTGGGCAGGTCCACGGTCTCACGCTGGGCGATGAGCACGGTGGCATCGCCTATCTGGAACTCCTTGGAGTCAGCTTCCACCAGCTCCTTCACGGGGATGTCGCCCTGAGCGCTCTTCATGCGGAAGACGGCCAGGCCGAACTCGGTGGGATCGACGCCGATGATGTCGGCCAGATACTGGGCCCGCTCATGGTCGGTGGCGGTGGTGGTGGGAGACTTCAAGATGACGGTATCGGTCATGATGGCCGACAGCAGCACCTTCGCCATGGCCGGGGGCACCTCCACCCCATGGCGCTGGAACTCGCCGGTGACGATGGTGGCCGTGGAGCCCACGGGCATGTTGAGGAACTGGATGGGGGTGGCGGTGGACACATCAGCGATGCGGTGATGGTCGACGATCTCGACCACCTCGGCGTTCTCGATGCCGGGAGCTGCCTGGCGCGTCTCGTTATGGTCGACCAGCACCACCTTGCGCTTGGGGCGATGGGCGAAATCGGAGCGCGTGATGATGCCGATGCACTCGTCTTCATCGTTGAGGATGACCGCCTCGCGCAGATCCGAGGCCATGATGTCCTCGATGGCCTCGTTCAGCAGCGCTTCGCTGTCCAGCACGATGACGTTGCGCTCGGTCAGCTCGATCACCTTCTGAGCGAGGGAGGCGATGAGGTCTTGGGCCACGGCGTTCGCATCAGCGTTCGGATCGCCGTCGAGCACGTCGGTGGCCGCGATGTAGCGGTTCGCGATGGCGCGAGTGGCGATGAGGCCGATGAACTTGCCCGCCTCGTCCACCACCACCAACGAGCGGATGTTGTGCTTGCGTAGCAGGCGACCCGCCTCCAGTACCGTAGCGTCTTGGGAGATGGTGATGGGATCATGGGTCATCACATCTCCCACGCGCGGGTGCACATGAGCGATGACGGCCGGAGGCTCCACGCCGGCATCCTCGAGGACCTTCTCGCTCTCCGGCGGCAACGGTCCCAAGCGCGCAGGCACGTATACGACCTCCTCGGCCGTCCCGTCCGCTTCGGCGAGCGCGTTCTTCAGGTAGGCATAGCCCACCGCCGCGCTGATAGAATCATTGTCCGGATTGCGATGACCGACCACGATGATGGGCGTTGGCATGAATCCCCTCTCCACTGCTCGTTTTCCCTTATATCGCAACAACCGCCTCGTCAACCGTTAGGTGAACAAGGCGGAAAAGCATCGTATGCGAGTGTATCATAGGGCCATTCCTCGAGGAAAGGCAGACGCTCCATGAAAACGCTCGGTATTCGCGACATCATCGGCCCCATCATGATCGGACCTTCCAGTTCGCACACTGCCGGTGCGCTGCGCATCGCGCTCATGACGCGCAAGCTGCTGGCGGCTGAGCCGGTGGAAGCGGAGTTCTTCCTCTACGGCAGCTTCGCCCACACCTATCATGGCCACGGCACCGACCGCGCGCTCTTAGCCGGCATGCTCGGGCTGCGACCTGACGACGAGCGCATCCGCGATTCGTTCGAGCTGGCGGAAGCGGCGCATCTCGCCTATGAGTTCCATCCGCTGCCCAACGACGAGACCCGCCATCCCAACACCGTCGAGATACGCGTGCGCGACCTCACCGGCACCGTCATCCGCGTGCGCGGGGAATCCATCGGGGGCGGCTCGGCGCGCATCCGCGAGATAGACGGCGTGGAAGTGCTCCTTTCCGGCGAATACCACTCGCTGGTGGTGAAACAGCGCGACGTGCGCGGCGTGCTGGCATTCATCGCCGGCACCGTGGCCGATGAAGGCATCAACATCGCCACCACGCGCCTGTTCCGCGACAAGCGCGGCACCCTCGCCTACACGGTGATGGAGACCGACGACGCCCTTCCCGAACCCTTGCGCGATGCGCTGCTGAAGAACTCCGACATATATAGTGTGAGCATGCTGCCATCCGACCGCGCCAGCGAGCCGCACGCCCCTATGAGCGTGGAAGAGGAGCTGGCATGCGGCATCGAGCCCACCGGATTCGGCACCGAGATGGGCGCCGAAGAGGCTAGCGTGCTGTTCGAGCGCCTCGACTTCGCCACCGGATCGGAACTGCTCGCCTATTGCGAAGAGACGGGGCTGCCCATCAGCGACGCCATCTGCCGGCGCGAGCGCTGCCTGTTGGCCATGAACGGCATCGCCGTGGACGACACCAAGCGCTATCTGAACGAGTGTCTGCGGATCATGCGGGTATCGGTGGAAAGCTCCCTCGAAGCGGCGCGCCCTTCCATGGGCGGCCTGATCGGCGGCGAGAGCATCGCGCTGGCAGCCTACGGGACCCGAGACGACGCTCTGTTCGGCGCTGCGGACGGCGCTCTGATGGCCTACGCTATCGCTGCGGGCATGGCCGTTCTGGAGACGAACGCCTCCATGGGCCGCATCGTGGCGGCCCCCACCGCCGGCTCGGCCGGCGTGGTGCCCGCCGTGCTGTTCGCCATGCAGCGGAGCAAAGGGTTCACCGACCACCAGGTGCAACGGGCCTTGGCGAACGCGGCGGCCATCGGCATGCTCATCGCCCGCACCTCCACCGTGGCCGGTGCCGAAGGCGGCTGTCAGGCCGAGGTCGGCACCGCTTCAGCCATGGCGGCCAGCGCGGCGGTCGAGCTGATGGGCGGCTCCCCCGCCCAGTGCTTCGCCGCAGCCTCCACGGCGCTGTCGAATCTGATGGGCCTCGTCTGCGACCCCATCGGCGGCCTAGTGGAAGCGCCGTGCCAGAAGCGCAACGCCATCGGTGCCGCCAACGCGCTAGTGGCGGCCCAGTTGGCGCTGGCCGGCGTAGGCTCGGTGATCGGCTTCGACGAGACGGTGTGGGCCATGGACACGGTAGGACGCTCGCTGCCCTTCGAGCTGCGCGAGAGCGCCTTGGGCGGCCTCGCCGCCACCCCGACCGCCTGCGCCCTGTGCGCCAAGGACTGCCCCGCCTGATATGAACAAGACCGCATCCCTCCCAGAGGGGCGCGGTCTTGGAAGAACGCTCTGCGACAAGGCGCATAGCTGGCTGGCGGCGGCCGATAGGTCAGCCTATCTTCACGATGGGAGCATAATCCTTCAGCAGCTTCTTGGTCTGGCCGGTCTTGGCGAACTGGACGTGGAGGGTGTCGCCGTCGACCTTGGTGACCTTGCCGCGGCCGAAGGTCTTGTGATCCACGATGTCGCCTTGCGAGAACGACATCTTCGCGGCGGCCTTCTTGCCCACATCGCGCGCCTCGCGGCGATCGGCTTGGCTGCGCCCGCGGCTTCCCGAGGCGCTCGAACGGCCGAACACGCGGCCCTCTCCCGCCTCCGAGCCAGAACCCGCGATGCCGCGACGGCTCCCCCGCTTCTCCCAGCCGGTGCCCGCGAAACCGGCCGATCCCACGCCAGTGGTCTGACGCAGCTCGCTCGGTATCTCGGTGAGGAAGCGCGATACCGGGTTCGCCGAGGTCTGACCATAGAGCTGTCGCTGCTGGGCGCAGGTGATGCTCAGGCGCTTGCGGGCGCGCGTGATGGCCACGTAGGCGAGACGGCGCTCCTCTTCCACGCCGCTCGCATCGGCCATGGAGTTCATGTGCGGGAAGATGCTCTCCTCCATACCGGCCAGATACACGTGGTCGAACTCGAGGCCCTTGGAAGAATGGACCGTCATGAGCGTGACCGCATGGCCATCCTCGGTCATGGTATCCAGGTCGGTGCGCAGCCGTACCCATTCGATGAAATCGGCTAGCGAATCAGCGCTCAGGATGCGCGGGGCCTCCTCGGCTTCCACCACCAGCGAGAGCTGGTCGCCCAGCTCTGGCGCGAGCGCCCCCCCTTCCTCCTCCGAAGGGGCGGCGTAGCCCTCATCGTGGGTCTCGACGAACTCGTCGACCACGCCCAAGAACTCCTTGATGTTCTCGATGCGGCCGCGCGCCTCATCGGTGTTCTCAGCCTCCAAGGCTCCGATCAGGCCCGAGCGGTCTATCACCGCCTCGATGATCTTGCGCAGTTCGCCGCCATAGGTACGCGCCGTCTTCAACAGCTCCACGAACTCACCCACTGCGCTGCGCGTAGCGGCACGGGTATCGGGTTCGGTCATGAACACCTCGGCCGCCTCTAGGAACGGCAGGTCCATCTGACGCCCCAACGCCTCGATGCGCTCGATGGACGTCTTGCCGATGCCGCGGCGCGGAACGTTCACCACGCGCTTGGCCGCTATGTCATCGGCTGGATTGACCACCAGCGTCAGATAAGCCATGATGTCGCGTATCTCGGCACGGTCGAAGAAGCGCGTGCCGCCCACGATGCGATAGGGCACCCCCGCGCGCAGCAGCATATCCTCCAACATGCGCGATTGGGCGTTGGTACGATAGAACACCGCTATGTCATCGTAGCTGACGCCCTGACTGCGCTTCTTCTCGATCTCACCTGCTATCCAACGGCCCTCGTCACGCTCGTCGGTGGCCATGTACACGCCGATCTTCTCACCGGCCTCGGCCTCGGTGAACAGCTTCTTAGCCTTGCGATGCTGATTGTTGGCTATCACGGCGTTGGCCGCGTCCAAGATGTTGCCCACGCTGCGATAGTTCTGTTCGAGCTTCACCGTATGGGCGTCGGGATAGTCGTTCTCGAACTCCAAGATGTTGCGGATATCGGCCCCGCGCCATGAATAGATCGACTGGTCGTCGTCGCCCACCACCATGATGTTCTTGTGGCGCGCTGCGAGAAGACGGGTGATCTCGTACTGGGCATGGTTGGTGTCCTGATACTCGTCCACCAGGATATAGCGGAAGCGCTGCTGGTAGGCCGCCAGCACGTCCTCATGGTTGCTCAGCAGCAGATAGGAGTACAACAACAGGTCATCGAAGTCGAACGCGTTGGCCGCCTTCAAGCGCTCCTGCAGCCGAGCGTAGACCTGGGCAGCTATCTTGCCGATGGGATCTGTGGCCTGGGCTTCGAAGTTGCCGGGCACGATCAGCTCATTCTTGGCTTGAGAGATGCGGTTCATCAGCGTGTTGATAGGGTAGCGCTTCGGGTCGATGTCCAGCTCAGCCAAGATCTCGCGGTAGAGCCGCTTCGAATCGTCAGTATCGTAGATGGTGAAGTTGCGCGTGAAGCCGAGACGCTCGGCGTCGGCTCTCAGGATGCGCACGCACATGCTATGGAACGTGGATACCCACATGCCGTTGGACGAGCCGCCGATCAGCCCCGCCAAGCGCTCCCGCATCTCACGGGCCGCTTTGTTCGTGAACGTGATGGCGAGCACTTCCCACGGGGCCGCCCCCTCGTCCTGGATGAGGTGGGCGATGCGATAGGTGAGCACACGGGTCTTGCCGCTGCCAGCGCCTGCCAATACCAGCAGCGGGCCTTCGGTGGTGATCACCGCTTCCCGCTGAGGCGGGTTCAAAGTCTCAAGGTCGAGAGCCATAGTAGGATGCGAACCTCCTGTTCATACGACATGCATCGAGAGCGAAGCGGCGGCGGAATGAAAAGGGAAGGCAGGGGATGCGCCCCTTCCTTCCCTTTCGTGCGCTGCGGGCTTTTCGCCCAACGTCTTACTGGAAGAACATCGAGAACAGTTCGGCGGTGGCGCTCGGTGCCATCTGCCAGGTACCGTCCTTCTTCTCATAGTCGAGGCTGATGTCGGTCTCGCTCAGCGGCAGGTCAGCGAGGATCTGCTTGAATTGATCGCCCATCGCCGTCATGACCTGCTCCTTGGTCATGCCAGCGAACTGCTGCGGATCCGCCATGGCATTGCTCGCCATCTCGGCGACACCGGTGGCGAACTCGCTGAAGTCCCGCGCTGTCACGGTGACCTCCGCTACAGCCTCTTCACCAGCCACCTTGATGTCGTCGATCGCGTAGTCAAAGCCCTCGAACATCGAGCTCGCGATCTCTTCGGGCGATATGCCCATGGCCTCCATCTGGGCAGCCTGAGAAGCCATGGCCGATTCCATGGATTCAGCAACCTCTTTGACGGTAGCCTCGTCAGCGTTCTTGATCTGATCGAGCTCGCTCACTAGATCCTCGCGGACCAGCTGCTCGCTGTTTTCCGGCGCGGCGCAGCCAGCCAATGCGGTCGCGCCCAGCACCAACAGGGCGCTGGCCAGGATCGCGATGATGGACCTTCTCATGACCGACATCCTCTCTCTTTTCGCGCTTTCCTTCTTCTATGATCTCGATCGTCTTGCCCGTAAACAGAGAGGAAAGAGCGCGCCTCTCCCCTCTTCGTCCTTTTCGAACCTACACGATCTTCTTTCCGAACACAGCGGCCACGCGGCGCAGCTCGGCTACCAGCTCTTCGAACTGGTACGGCGTCAGCTGCTGCGGACCGTCGGAAAGCGCCACAGGCGGGTTCGGATGCACCTCGATCATGAGCGAATCGGCACCGGCCGCCACCGCTGCGTAGGCGAGAGACGGCACCAGGTCGCGCTGACCCGCTGGATGCGACACATCGATACACACCGGATACAGCGACTGCTTATGGATGACGGGCACGGCCGCGATGTCGAGAGTGAATCGCGTGGCCGTCTCGAAAGTGCGGATGCCGCGCTCGCACAGCACCACGTTGGTGTTGCCGCAGTCGGTGATGTAGTCGGTAGCAGCCAGCCACTCCGCGATGGTGCCGGCGAAACCGCGCTTATACAGCACCATCTGATGGCTGTCAGCCGTCACCTGGCCGATCTTCTTCAACAGACTGAAGTTCTGGAAGTTGCGAGCACCCACCTGCAGGCCGTCCACGTAGTCGGCCACCAGCTGGCAATGGGCGGAATCCATCACCTCGGTGAGCGTCTTCAGACCGTAACGATCCCCGGCGCTCTTCATGATCTTCAGCGCTTCTTCGCCGAGACCCTGGAACGAATGGGGGTTGGTGCGCGGCTTGAAAGCACCGCCGCGGACCCAGTTCAGGCCCAAACCCTTGACGCATTCGGCGACCTCGTCGAATTGTTCTGCCGACTCCACCGAACACGGACCGGCATAGATGGTTATCTCGTCGCTACGGGCGCCCAGATCGGGCAGCGTAGGCAGTATCGTCTCTTGGCTCATACGGAAGGCGTCTCCTTGCTCACTTTGAGGATGGTCGCGTATATCTCGCGCAGATAATCGTTGAAGAGCGGACCGTCGTTCAAGGCGGCCACCTTGTCGAATATCTCCTCTTCGCGGCGGGCGTCATAGAGGCCCATGCCCGCATCGGGCTTCAAACCGCGAATGACCAGCGAGTGGCCGACGCGCTTGTTCAGCAGCGCTACGAGCTCCTTGTCGATGGCGTCGATCTGCTCGCGATGCCGCTGGATCTGCTCAAGAGCATTGTCGTCAGACATGTTCATCCCTCCCATTACGAAATGTGTGGTGACATGATAGCACCGCGACGAGGGCGAACGGACGACGCTTCGAGGCCTTCGATGAAAATCAGAGGCGTCGTGTGGCCACCACGCGATGATGATCATCGACGCCCTACCTCAAGCTGTCCTGACGGTCGAACATCCCGGTGATCCCTGGAAGGCCGAAGACGGCGATGATCCATCATCCTTCTCCGTACCGCGTCTCGAACTCATAGGCGCACCGCACGCAAAGCCCTCTTCGGTGCATGACCCCCCGACCCTCTCGATCGGAAGATGAGGAGAACGGCCGCGCTCGCAGACGCGAGATGCTCGGTGAGCCCCCGCAAGACCTGGGAGCGGACCCTTTTGATGGGCCCTTCCACCACCCTTGAAAGAACAGCCATGCATCCCAGCGAGCGCTTCCGGTATCTCCACGAAACCCCTCATGAGAGGCCATATGTTGAGGAACCGTTGCTTGCGTCGCTTCGAGCTGCGTGGCTAGAATAAGTGACAGAAAGAGCCATAAGGGCTGAATTCGGGAAGGGACGGTTCGCTCAAGCGAGAGTGCCGGCGAGAGGGTCTCTCCTCCATGACGAGGAGGATCGTCGTCGGGCCACTAGCAAGCCGGCCCGCACAACGTTGAATAGAAAGAGCGTGCTCGGGGCACGTTCGATCGATCATTGCCATCGACCGGAAAGGAGAAGCGAGCTTCCTCGGTTCGATAGGCAGGGCGTGTGGTCGTGTGCTCACGACGAACTTCCTGGTACCGCCCTCGTGGCGAAGCGACCGCCATCGAAGTCGGTGAGCCCGTGATCGAGCCTTACAAAGAGTACAGTCCTTTGGATCCTTTGGGCCGATGCGGCGTGGCGACGGCGTGCTTGGGCCTCGAAACGCTGCCGCCCGAAGGAGAACGCCGCGGCGAGATAGGCCATGTGCATCCCACTGGTTGGCATATGACCTGCTATGACCGCAACCTCGTCTCGGGAGAGAGCCTCTATAATCGCACGCACCTCATAGCCTGGTGCCTCAGCGAAGAGCTCGACAATCCCCAGAACCTCATCACAGGCACCCAATATCTCAATCAAGGTTCCATGCAGCCGTTGGAGACGCGCGTGGTGGATTACATACGGACTTCGGGCAATCACGTGCTCTACCGCGTCACCCCTGTGTTCCAAGGAGACGAGCTGGTGGCCCGCGGCGTACAGGTGGAGGCGCGCTCGGTGGAAGACGAGGGGGCCGGCGTCAGCTTCAACGTGTACTGTTACAACGTGCAGCCGGGCGTCACCATCGACTATGCCACCGGCGAGAGCCACCCCGATTTCCTGCCCTCTCGCACCGCGCTCACGCAGAAAGGATACCTTGCTGATAGCGCCCGGCCCCTCTGTGCCACCGCGAACGAGAGCGCCACGCCGACGGCCCCCTCCTACATCATCAACTTCGCGACCCAACGGTTCCACTTGACCACCTGCAAGAGCGTAGCGGACATCGCAGCACGCAACCAGGGAGCATGCCGGCTCGATCGCGACATGCTGAAGACCCTCGGCTATCTTCCCTGCGATCGCTGCAAGCCGTGAAGCGGACATGGCGCGCAAGAAGCCCGAGCATCCTCAGAGCTCGACGAGCCCCTCCGTCTCTTCCTCCTCGACAACGTCGTCGAACCCCTCCTCTTCGAGCTCTTCTTCGTCTGGGACCTCCTCATCGGCCCAAGGAAGGAACGCCCCTTTCTCCCACAGAGCCGATACCGGGATGGCCCAGATCTTCTCGGTGAGGCGCAAGGTGATGGAGCCGAGGTAGACGATGAAGCCGCGAACGAAGCGCTCGTCTTCGGCAAGGAACCGCAGAGCGCCGATGGTGTCGCTGCGCACCCAAACGGAATTGCGCACCGTGATGCCCACCAGGCGATCCTTGCGGGAGAGCACCAGATCCACCCGGCGAACGCGACGGTCGAACCGCTTCCAATGGCAGCAAGCGGTCTCCTCGCTCGCCCATTGCGCCGCCGCCACCAGCTGATTGACGCATAGTGCCCGCAAGACGCGCCCGAAGGCATAGGGATCCACGGCGATGTCGCGATCCATAGCCGCCAGCGCCTCCACAGCGAGCACCGTGTCGATAGGATGCACCCGCGTCTTGCCGAAGCCGCGATCGCGCTTGCGCTTCTTGCTCAGATCGGGCAAGCAGTGGACGAGCAGGTGCTCGACGAAGGAGTCAAGGTGGGTGGTGAGCGTCTCCTCGTCCACATAACAAGCCCGCGCCATGGCATCCAGCCCGAGCGGTATCCCCGGACTAGCGAGCACCTTCTTCAGGATAGAGCTCTCGATCATCTGGTCGATGAGCCCCTTCGATCCGTCATCGCCAGCCATCATCTTCGCCATTCCCTGACGGACCCGTTCGCTGCGCTGCTGCGGACCCGAATCCGCCAGATGCAGCGCATGATGAGGAAACCCGCCGAGGCGCATCATGGTGCGCAGGTCGCTACACGGATGCGAGCTGCGGAAGTTCAGCGACAGCTCCCGATCGAACAGGTCATCGACGATGCAGCCTGGACGCCCGCTCATCTCGGCTTGGGTCAACGGGAACAGCGTGAAGCGCTGCGGCTTCAACGGCTTACGAGGCTTCTTGCGGCCTTTCGACTTCTCTGCGAGCTTCTGCGCTGGCGGCTCGGGAGCCTTCGGCTCCTCGATCGGCAGCACGCGCGAGCTCACGAGGATGAACACCGGCTCTTCGACAGGCTTCTTCGGCGCTATCTGCTGTACGGCAGCTATGAGAGAGTCGAGGCGCTGGGCCTCGTCTATGATGGCGGGGCGCGAGAGCGAAGCGACCCATTCCACTGGCTGTTGAACAGCGCGCTCGAACACCTCTTCGTCGGCAAGGGTGACGTAATGGAAATGGCTGAGGACGATCTCGTTGAGCACCAACGAGGTCTTGCCCGCACCGCGCGGGCCTTCCAATATCACGATAGGGCTGGTCGCACGGGCGATGGACTCGGCAAGGGCGCGACGTACGTAGGGGGCCTCGGGGGCTCTCGCCATGGGTTCTTCCTGACTCTTCGCGACGGGAATGCACCCGATTATAGCCGAACCCTCGCTCCTTCCTCACTGAGCTGCGGGCTTGCGTCACCGGAGCGTTCCTCTACGGAAGGCCAGCTCAACAGAGCGAGCACCTTCCGTTTCGCATCAAGGGCAGCTGGACTGAGCAGATACGCCTCGCGCGAGTCGCGCGGGGCGTCGACGACCACCTCGCCCACGATGGTGGCCGCTCCACGCAAGCCAGGCTTCGCGAGCACCAGGATACGATCGGCCACCGACAGGGCCTCGTCCACATCATGGGTGATGAGCATGGCCGTCGAGCCGTGAGCCGTGAGCCGATCGACGAACCAGCCTCGCATGGTGGCTCGCGTGAGCGCATCAAGGGCGCTGAACGGCTCGTCCATGAGGATGACCTCGTCGTCCATGAGCAACGTGCGCAGCAGTGCCGCACGCTGGCGCATGCCGCCCGACAGCTGATGGGGATAGGCGCGCTCGGCACCCTCGAGGCCGAACTCGGGAAGAAGGGCGGCGGCCCGGGCGCGGGCCTCCTTCTTCCCCATGCCTTTGGCCAGAAGAGGCAACGCCACGTTGTCGAGCAGCCGCCGCTCAGGCAGCAGCAGGTCCTTCTGCAACATGTAGCTCACCTGCCCGGGACGACCTGTCACATCGGCACCGTTCAGCAGCACTCGTCCGCCCACCGGCTCGATCAGGCCGGCCAACGCATGGAACAGGGTGGTCTTGCCGCTACCCGAGCGCCCGACCAGGCATACGAGCTCGCCGCGGACCAACGAGAAGGAGGCCCCCTCCACGATGACCTCGTCCTGCCACGCTAAAGTGAGGTCATGAGCTTGCAAGGCGGCGACCGACCTCATCGCGGAAGGTACTCGTTGGTGAAGCCGGCGTCCATCGGCAGCGGACGCTCGGTCAGGCCCTGTTCGTTCATCCATCCATAGAAGGCGTTCCAACGCTCGGCGTCGAAGACCCCCCACTGCTCGGCGTCGGCGCGGTACTTGTCAGCCAAGAAGCGCTGGGATGCCACTGCGAGGTCGGGATCGACCTCCGGCGCGGCTGCCACCAAGATGGCCGCCGCCTCATCGGGGCGCTCCATGGCGCGCTCGTATCCGCGGGCCGTGGCTGCAAGGAACGCCCGCGCCGTATCGGGATGCTCTTCCAAGAACCGATCGTTGGCGATGATGACCGGCGTGTAGTAATCGAACCGCTCATCGAGGGCTCCCACGGCGAAGTAGTCGGTCTCAAAGCCTTGGAGCTTCGCGTTCTGCCCAGCCCACCCTTCGAAGCACCACACGGCATCGAACTGCTCGGCACGCAAGCCGCTCACCTCATCGGTGGAGTTGGCTGGCACCAATTCCACCTTCTCCCACTCACCGCCTGCATCTTCCACCAGGGTGCGCACGATAGCCTTCTCCGTCGCCACATCAAGGGTGCCGTAGCGCTCACCTTCCAGCCCCAAAGGATCGGTGATGCCCTCGCCCGCACGGCTGATGAGGCCGCTCGTGTTGTGCTGGATGATGGCGGCCACCGCCGTCACCGGCAAAGGATCGGCACTGCCAAGATAGTTCGCCATCCAATCCTGATAGCTGATGCCGAACTCAGCGCGACCGCTGGCAACAAGGGCGTCAGCGCCGTCCTCGGGCGGCTGCACCACGGTGACGTCGAGCCCTTCATCGGCGTAGTAGCCCTGATCGATGGCGACGTAGATGCCGCTGTGGTTGGTGTTCGGGGTATAGTCGAGCACCACAGTGACCGGCGTCAGCCCCGCAGAGCCGTCCGAGCGAGCCACAGCGCCGTCCATGTTCGGCTGTGGCGAGCAGCCGACCAGCCCGATCGCTAGCATCGCCGCAGTCAGCAGCACGACCGCCCTCTTCCTTCGCGTTCTCTTCATGCGTCCTTCCCTTCTTCCGTCATGACCGCGCTCCCGCGGCGTTTCCATGGCATGCACCCGTAGCGCAGCGCCTTGACGATGACCATGAGCAACAGCGACACTCCTGAGATGATCGCCACGGCGGCGAACAGCGAATCGTAGTCATAGGACTTCCGCACGCGCGTCATGTAGACGCCCAAGCCCTCGAAGCCGCCCAACCATTCGGCCACCACGGCCGCCACCACGGCATAGGCAGCGGCCATGAGCAGCCCCGAGAAGAACGAGTCGGCGGCAGCAGGCAGCTTCGCATAGCGGAAGATGCGCCAGCGGCCCATGCCCATGGTGCGCAGAAGGTCGATGGCATCAGGATCGACCGAGCGGAAGCCGCTCGCCAGCGCCACGGTGATGGGAAAGAACGTGGTGAGCACGACCAGCAGCACCTTGGGCAGCATGTCATAGCCGAACCATAGCACCAGAAGCGGTGCCACGGCCACGGTCGGGATGGTCTGGGATATGGTGATGAGCGGTGAGAGCGCCGCATCCACCAGGAAGAACCGCTCCATGGCCACTGCGATCAAAAAGCCGAGGGCGACCCCTCCCGCAAGCCCCATCAGCGCCTCTGCGAGAGTGACGGCGCCATGGGCTGCCAACAGCTCCCCATCGGCGAGAAGAGCGTCCAGCACCTGCATCGGGCTGGGCAGCATGAAGCTGGGCACCAGGTGCAACGTACAGACGAGCTGCCATAGGCCGAGCAACGTCGCCACGGCCAGACAGGGCACGATCGCGCGCACGGATCGGCGGATGCGCCGCTTCGCATCCCTGTGGTGGGATCGAGAGAACGGCTCTAAGGTCTCAATGGGTTCTTCGTTCATGATGCTTCCCTACGCTGGCATTACCCAGATCAGGTTCCCTCGGGTCGGAAAGCGGGCTCATGCTCTCCCTCTCAGCCGCGATGATCTCCCTCGCAGCTCCCCTCTATCAAATGTGGCACCGATTGTAGCATACTCTCATCGAGCAGTGGTGGTGCCTCGCTATGCCACTACCACCGAAGACGAACCTACGAAAGAGGAGCGAGCGATGGACGTCACCACCCCCTCCCTTCCCCTCACCGATGCGCACGCACATCTGAACTGCGACGACAACGCGCTCGAAGAGCTCGCCTATCGCCGCGAGCACGCCGTGGCCACCTGCTTGTCCACAGCGACCCTCGCCGAATGGGAACGGGCGAACGACCTTCTTGCCTCCGCGGATGTCGAGGGGGATGCGCCGTTGTGCGTCAGCTTCGGCATTCATCCTTGGGAAGCCACCGCTCACGAGCCGAGCGAATGCGCCGAGGCCTACCGCCGCTGTGCAGCCATCGGCGAGATAGGTCTCGACGACCTTTGGTGCGATGTGCCCCTGCCTCGCCAGATCGCGGTGTTCGAACAGCAGTTGCAATGGGCAGCCGACCTGCATAAGCCCATCGTCCTGCACACGAAGGGTCAAGAGGCGCGCATCGCCGCTATGGTGGCCGACTTCCCCGAACCTGTGCTGGTCCATTGGTATTCCGGACCTCTCGATATCTTCGAGCGCTTCGCCGAGGCAGCCTGCTCCTTCACCCTCGGGCCCGACTGCTCAGAAGAAGACGAGCTGGGCCACGCGTTGCTGTGCGCGCTCTCGCCGGAGCGCATCCTCACAGAGACCGACGGCATGGAGGGCATCCTCTGGGCCGCTGGCCAAAAGACCGGGAGCACCTCCGACCTCTCTCTCATAGAGACGACGCTCTCGCGCACCACGCTCGCGCTCGCCCGCGCTCGCAACGCAGACCCGCACATCATGGCTTGCCAGCTCAGAAAGAACTTCGAGCTCTTCTATGCCTTGAACTGAGAGGGATGCTTCTTGAAGAAGTCGAAGCGCGCAGGGAGCTCCTTCACCAGATGGGCACCTGCGGCGATCTCTTCGGCGGTGCACAGCTCGGCGTTGCCGTCGAAGTCGTAGTTCCAGCTGAAGAAGTCCGTCGCGGAGAAGTCCAGCATCTCGCAGATGAGCTCGCAGCCCCGCGGCACCACCGGATGCATCAGAAGCGTCGCCACGCGCAGCAAGAAGAAGCTGTCGCACAGCACCTGTTTGCGCGCCACCTCGTCATCAGCGGCCTCGGCCGCCTTGATGCCGTCGGCCCACCATTTCTGCCCATAGCGGATGAACTCGTCCATGAGCGACATCACCGAATGCAGCTCCACCCGATGCATGAGCCCATCATAGGCGCGCAAGGTCTCGCGCGCCCGCTCCACCACCGAAATGGTAGGAGCATCCAGCGGCATGAGCCCATCGAAGCTCTTCTGCGCCTCATAGAAGCAGCTGCGTGCCAAACGGTTGAACACGTTGGTGAGCAGCGCACCCTCCTTCAGCGCCGGATCGGCCACGCGCGGGTCGTTACGCTTCTCCTCGTCCGGCTCGAAGGGCTTGGGAGAGAACCCGACCGCCTTCTGATCGAGGCCCAGAGCGAGGAAATGGGCGCGCAGCTGCTCGGCCGTATAATGCTCCAGAAGCTCTTCGCCCGTCGGCGGCTTCACTGCTCCTGAAGAGGAGGCCTTGGTCTTGCCGAACAGCAGATGATGGTTCGCCACCAGCTTCGTCTGGCGCAAAGGCTCATCATCGACGCCCGCCTCGGCACCGCGCTCTTCAGCGAACAGACCGCCCGGTCGTAGCGCCTGCCACAGAGCCGGCTGGGCTACGCCGTAGAAATACAGGTTGTCCTGACCGATGAACTGATAGATGCAGGAATCGGGCGCGCACCAGAAGTCGCGCCACGCCTCACGCGGCAGTCCGCGCTCATCGTTGCACGCGATGGTGAACGAGATAGGCGCCCACAACGACTCGGGCCAGCACCACACGGTGAGGCCTTCCACCCCATCCAGCACCGGTGCCTTCACGCCCCATTCGATGTTGCCCGTGATGCGGAACGGCACGAGCGTCTTCGACGTGCGAAAGCGGATGTTCGCCTGAGCGAGCACCTTGCGCGCCTCATCCCGCGCCTCGATGGAGGCGAACTCTATCTCGAAGCTGGCCTTGCCCTTCTCCGCCTCTCGCTGCTCGTGCTCGGGCAGTTGAGCGCGCACTTCGAGGTAACGCTCATAGGCCTCGTTCTTCACGAAGATGATAGGAGGTGCCAGAAACTCGGCGATGGCCTGCGGCACCAGCGGACGCACCTCGGGGTCGGCCTGCAGCTGCTTCACGCGCTCGCGCAGAACATCGCCAAAGGCCGGCAGGTCGAAGTACCAGTTCATGACCGACCGCATCTCCGGCACCGTATCGGTCAGAGTGGAGCGCGGGTTCGGCAGGTCCTCGGGAGCGTAGCTGTGACCGAGGTCGCACTCGTCGGCATAAGCCCGCTCGGCCTTGCAGCCCTGCACCGGGCAATACGATCCGAGCACTTGGCGGCCGTTCAGGAACGTCTCGGCCTGAGTATCGTAGAACTGCAACGTGGAATCGAGCTTCAACCAGCCGTTCTGCCACAACCGCGTGATGAGCTCATCGGTCAGCTCTTGGTGCACCTCGCCGCCATGGCCGATGCCCGAGCCCTCGAAGATGTCGAGGGAGACATCGAAGGCGCGCAACGTGGCGGCCTGACGCTCATGGTTCTGCTGCACGTAATCAGCGATGGTGCCCTGGAAGCCCTGCTCTTCGCAAGCCTTCCGATAACCCTCGTTGATGGGCGAGCCGTAGCAATCGGTGCCCGAGACGAACCGCACGTTCTCGGCACCGATACGGTCGCGCAAGAAGCGGGCGAAGGCGTCGGCGGGAACGAACACGCCGCCGATATGGCCGAAATGCAGCGGTTTGTTGCCGTAGGGCATGCCCGCCGTCACCACGGCGGTCGCAGGCCATCGCAGGCGCGCATTCTCGCTCAGGTCGGACACGGCATACCCCTTCTCTTGGATGATCGAAAGCTCTTCGTCGAATATGGCCTAGAACTCGAAGTTCTCGTCGCTCTTGGCCGCATGCGTCTGCGCCTTCTTGGCCGTGCGCATGAGGAACTCCTCGTTGGTATCGGTCTGCTTGAGCGATTTGATGAGCATGTCCATCGAGCGCTCGGTGTTGTTCATGTTGCCCAGGATGCGGCGCACGGCCCAGATCAGCGGTGCCTCCTGCGGATCGAGCAGCAGCTCCTCTTTGCGGGTGCCCGACGACACCGGGTCGATGGCCGGGAAGATGCGACGATCGGCCAGGTTGCGATCGAGCTTGAGCTCCATGTTGCCGGTGCCCTTGAACTCCTCGAAGATGACCTCGTCCATCTTCGAGCCGGTATCGATCAGCGCTGACGCGAGGATGGTGAGCGAGCCGCCGCCCTCGATGTTGCGCGCCGCGCCCAAGAAGCGCTTGGGAGGATAGAGCGCCGTGGAATCGACGCCACCGGACAGGATGCGGCCCGAAGCCGGCTGCGCCAGGTTGTACGCGCGCGCCAAACGGGTGATGGAGTCGAGCAGGATCACCACGTCCTTGCCCTGCTCCACCAAGCGCTTCGCGCGCTCGATGACCAGCTCGGCCACGGCGATGTGGTTCTCGGAGGGCATGTCGAAGGTGGAGGAGATGACCTCGCCTCGAATGGAGCGCTCCATGTCGGTGGCTTCCTCGGGACGCTCGTCGATACCGAGGTACATCAGGTGCACCTGCGGGTTGTTCGCCGTGATGGAAGCGGCGATGTCCTTCAAGATGGTGGTCTTGCCGGCCTTGGGCGGCGACACGATCAGACCGCGCTGGCCCTTGCCCACCGGCGCCACCAGATCCACCACGCGCGCAGTGATGGTGTTCTTGCCATGCTCCATGGTCATGCGCTCATCGGGAAAGATGGGCGTGAGGTCGGCGAAGCGGGGACGATAGGTCAGCTCGTCGATGGGGATGCCGTTGACGGAGAACACCTTCTGGATGGCCGCGAACTTCTCGTTGCTGCGTGCAGGCCGGGTCTGGCCCGTCACGTGGTCGCCACGGCGCAGACCGTTGCGACGGATGGTGGACAGGCCCACGTACACGTCATGGTCGCCGGGCAGATACCCGCTGGCGCGCAAGAAGCCATAGCCATCGGCCATGATATCGAGGATGCCCTCCACCTCCGCGAAGCCCTCGGCCTTCAAGATGGTATCGTAGAGCGAATCGATGAGCTCGGCCTTCTTCAGACCCGAGGCGTCCATGTTGTACGCCGCCGCGCGCTCGCGCAGGTCGGCCACCTTCAGCGCAGCCAGCTCTTCTTTCGTCACGCTGGGCTGTATGGGCTGGTTGTTGTGGTTGTTGTTTCGCTGGCGGCGATTGTTATTGTTGTTATGCTTCTGGTTGTTCTGTTGGTTCTGGCGCCCGTTGTTGTTCTTCTGGCCGTTGTTGTGCTGATAGGACCCGTTATTGCCGCCGGATGTGCGGTTGTTCTTGCGCACCACGGTGGTCTTCTGCTGTTTGGGCTCCGCAGCGGACGCAGGGGCTTCGGCCGCTGGCGCTGGCTCAGGAGCCGCTTGTGCAGCCTCTGCAGCCGGGACCTCTTCCTCAGCAGCCTTCTTGCGCGGGCGGCCCCGCTTGGGCTTCTCGACCGGTGCCTCTTCAGCCTGGGGCTCCTCAGCCTTGGCATCCGCCCCTTCCTCGGGAAGAGGGTTCTTGCGCGGGCGGCCCCGCTTGCGCTTAGGGGGCTCGGCGGCGTCTGCTGCCTCCGTCTTCTCGGCGGCGCTCGTCGCCTCCACTACTGCTTCGGCAGCCTCAGCGGCTGCCGCATCGGACTTTCTCGGGCTCATGCGTTCTGTACCTTCTCCCAATCCTTCAGGAATGCTTCAAGACCACGGTCGGTCAGCGGATGCTGTACGCACTTCTTCAGAATGCCGAACGGCACCGTGGCGATGTCGGCGCCCATCAGCGCCGCTTGGGCCACATGGTTCGCGCTGCGGATGGAGGCCGCGATGATCTCCACCTGCTCGCCGTTGACCGTATCCGCCGTGAAATCGTAGTTGCCTATGGCCGTCACCACGTCATCGAGCTGGGCCAGGCCATCTTCGGATATGTCGTCGAAGCGACCCACGAACGGCGAGATATAACGAGCGCCGGCCCGGGCGGCCAGCACGGCCTGGGGCACCGTGAAGCACAGGGTCATGTTCACCGGGATGCCCTCGTCGGCCAGCACGCGCGTGGCGGCCAGGCCCTCTACCATAGTGGGCACCTTCACCACGACGTTGGGGGCGATAGCTGCCAGCTCGCGACCGTCGCGCACGATCTCGTCGCGGGTCATGGCCACGGTCTCGGCAGAGACAGGGCCGTCCACCAGCTCGCAGATGCGGGCGATATGCTTCGGGAAGTCGGCGAGCTTGCCGCCCACCCGCGCGTACAGCGACGGGTTGGTGGTCACGCCCGCGAGCGCGCCCCAGCTCGCGGCTTCCTCGATCTCGGCCAGGTCGGCCGTGTCCAAAAAGAACTTCATGTGCGTTCCTCCTCGGATGAGTTCGCGCGCGGACAGGAAAGGCCTCGCGCTCACAGCTTACGTCTTCGGGGAGAGCCGCCGCTGCGGCTCGAGCGAGAAACAGGAGATCATTCTTAGGAGCGCCATCCTTAAAAGAGATGGTGCTGCTCGACGATGCCCATCATAGCACAGCTTCTCGCCTACCGCGCCGAAGAAACCAACGAATGCCAGCTCATCCCCCCTCTCACGCAGCACGGTAGGTGGGACGCTCGGGGTCGCGGACGTTGATGTAGGCCACCTTCCCCTCGCCTGCCTTCGCGATTATCTCCAAGCAGACGCGCTCCTTGTCGCGGATGTTCCCCGCCTTGCCGAAGGCGATCTCGATGGCGTTGTCGAGGGTGAGCATGGTGGATTCGGCATCGGTGGCCGACACGAGCTTCACCTTCTGAGCCAGCTCGGTGGACATGCCCGATACGATGGCCAGAGCGTTCAGCACCGGCTCGTCGGTGCACTGGGCGCCGATCTCAGGTCTCACCCCCACATCCACGTCGATGATATGCATGGCAGCCTCGACGTCCTCATAGATGCGCGGGCTGATGTTGCGCCCGATCTCGGAATCTTCGGAAGGGATGGCCATCAGCCAGATGCCGTCGGGGGAGATGGCCCAGCGTTGGATCGTCTGAGCTGTTCCCACGGGCACCTCCACGATGGCGCCAACGGGACGCTCGGTGACGTTCACGCCCAGAGTAGCAGGGAACTCACGGGACACCGACACGCTCTGCACCCAAGCATCGCGCTTCAAGCTGCGCTCGATGGCCTCGGCATCCACTGTCAGCAGCGTAGCGCCTTCGGGCACCACCACCAGCTGGTCTATCTCGGTCTGGGTGAGATGGTCGGCCCCGCGCACTTGCACGTCCTCGATGACGAACACCGGGCTTTGGAACAGCACCACCACGCCCACCACCAAGGCCACCACTACCGCGAACACGATGCCCAGCACGATGAGCGGCTTCTTGGATCGCTTCGGCTTCGACCGCTCTTCCTGCTTCACCGACTTACGGTCGCGCGCAGCGGCGCTACGACCGCTAACGCTGGTGGTGAAGGTACCGCTCGAGCGGGTACCTCGCAAGGAGCCGGACGTCCTGCGCCCGCTCTTGGGCAGATCGCCCACGCGCACCGAGGCCACGGTGCGGCCGCTGCGCGTAGTGGAGCGGGTGACCGTGGGCGTGCGGCGACCACCGCGCCCTGCCGTGCGCGAACCCGCGGCCGATCCTGCCCGCACCGCACGGGCATTGCGCCGCTTCCTATTCGAAGCCGATGAAGCGGACTTCCGGCTTGAGCTCGATGCCATAGGCCTCGTTCACCTTCGTCTGTATCAGCTCGATGAGCGCTCGCACATCAGCTGCGCGCCCCTCACCGGTGTTCACGATGAAGTTGGCGTGCTTCGTCGACACTTGAGCGCCCCCGATGCTATGGCCCTTCAGCCCCACGCGCTCTATGAGCGCCCCGGCGCTGTCCCCTTCTGGGTTCCTGAACACGCTGCCGCAGCTCGGCTGGCCCAGGGGCTGAGAGCTTTTGCGCCGATTCAAGTTGGCTTCCATTTTCCCATGAATGCTGAAAGGCTCGCCCTTCTCCACCGATATCTCGCATTCCAGCAGCGTGTCAGCGGCGGCGAACGAAGTGGTGCGATAGCCCCATTCCACAGCCTCGCCGGATACGCGCTGCAGCTCGCCCTGCTCGGAGAGCAGCGTGACGGTGCGCACTCGCGAGCCGATCCATGAGTCGCGGCTTCCGGCGTTCATGCGCAGAGCGCCGCCTATGGTGCCAGGGGTGCCCACGGCGAACTCCATGCCGCCATAGCCCAAACGGAACGCCTCTTGCACCACCGCCGAGAGCATGGTGCCCGCGCCCACGGTGAAGCATGCGATATCCTCATCGAAGTTCAAGCTGCGGAAGTCGCGACCGAGGGTGATGATCGCCCCGTCGTAGCCCTCGTCGGCCACCAGCAGGTTCGAGCCGCGCCCGATCACCATCCAGGGGGTACCGTCGACCTTGCAAGCCTCGATCAGCCGTGTCAGCGATCCCAGGTCGTTCGCCACCACGAAGTAGCGAGCCGGGCCGCCGATGCGGTAAGTGGTATGTCGCGCCAAAGGCTCGGATTCCATGACGTCGCCGTCGAAGCGCTTGGACGCCAAAACGGCCTCCACAGCGCTGGCTGCATGACGAGCGAAGCTACGGGCGCCCATGGACAGCTACCGATCCCTCATCTGGAGCTCGTCGACGAGCAAAGGCGCTATGCCGGTCACATCCCCCGCCCCCATGGTCAGCACCAGGTCTCCCGGAGCCGCCAGAGCGGCCATGGCGCTCGGAGCGTCGATGCGCCGCGGCACGTAGGCGGCCTCGGGATGCCCCTCATGGGCGAGCACCACGTTGAGGAACGTCTTGCCGCTGATGCCGGGCACCGGCGTCTCCCCAGCAGGGAACACGTCCATGAAGGTAACGGTGTCGGCATCGTCGAAAGCGGCGCCGAACTCTTCTGCTAGCACCTCGGTGAACAGCTTGACCCGCGAGTAGCGATGGGGCTGGAACAGCACATGGATGCGGCCGAAATCCAGCTCCTTCGCCGCGCGAATGGTGGCGGCTATCTCGGTGGGATGATGGGCGTAGTCATCCACCACGGTGACCCCGGCCGCTTCCCCCACCAGGTCGAAGCGACGGCGCACCCCCGCGAAGCTCTCCAGCGCCTCAGCAGCACGCGCAACGTCGATACCGAGGGCATCCAGCAGCGTGAGCACCGCAGCGCCGTTCAGCACGTTATGAACGCCCGGGTTCTGCTTGATGGAGCTGCGCACCTCACGCCCATCGGGCAGGCGCAGCGCGAAGGTGGAGCCCACCCCGTGCGCCTCCACGGCGACCACCCGGCAATCGTTATGAGCGCCGATGCCGTAGCTGATGATCGGTGCCTTCGCGCAGGCGCGGGCAGCCTCGAGCAACGGCTGGTCGTCCCCGCACGCCACCACCACGCCTTCAGCGGGCACCGAGGCGATGAACTCGCGGAACTTCTCGTATATCTCGTCCAGGTCGCCGTAATGGTCGAGATGGTCGGCCTCTATGTTGGTGACGATGACAGCGAAGGGGTCGAGGAACGTGAACGACTTGTCCGACTCATCGGCTTCCACCACATAATGGTCGCCCGCGCCGCAATGGGCGTTGGTGCCATAAGCGCGCACGATGCCGCCCACGAGAAAGGTGGGATCCTCGCCGAGGGCGTCGAGAGCGTGGGCCAGCATGGAGGAGGTCGTGGTCTTGCCGTGGGTGCCGGCAACTGCCAAGGTCTTCAGCCCGTGGCCCAGATAGGCCAGCATCTCGGCTCGATGGATGATGCGCAGCCCGCGCGCTTGAGCCTCCTGCAGCTCGGGGTTGTTGTCGAGGATAGCCGTCGACACCACCACCACCGGCTCGCCCTCAGGGATGTTCTGGGGGCCATGACCGATGCTCACCGCGATGCCCGCATCTTCCAGCTGCTTGGTATAGCGGCTCTCCTTCAGATCAGAGCCGCTCACTGCGATGCCCTTATGGTGCGCCACCCGCGCGATGCCGCTCATGCCCACCCCGCCGATGCCGATGAAGTGCACCTTCTCGGGCAAGCTCTGTCCCTCGTTGTTCGTCATTGCTCTCGATCCTCTGGGCTCGTCGGTCCTTTGGCTCTATTGTAATACGCTGCACACCACCGACGCCAACTCGGCAGCGGCATCGTGGCCCATCTCGCGCCGGGCCGCCTCCGTCATGGAAGCGCGCAGCTCAGGCCCGTCCACCAGCGACAGCACTGCCTCGCGGAAGGCGATCGTGGCTGCTCCGGCATCGTCCACCACCTCGCTATCGGCCAGCATCTGAGCGCACCCAGCGTCCACATAGGCGCGGGCATTGGTGGTCTGGTGGTCGGCGGTGGCATAAGGGAAGGGGATGAGCAGTGCCGGCACGGCTCGAGCCGCTATCTCGGCCAGAGAGGTGGCACCGGCCCGGGACACGATGAGATCGGCTGCCGCCAGGCACTTCCCCATCTGGTCCTGATAGCCCATCACTTGCCAGCGGCGAGCCTCCTCCTCGGTCAGCGCGAGCGCGCCCTCCACCCGCTTTAGCTCCTTAGGGCCGGTCACATGCACGATATGCAGGCCCTCCCGGGCAAGAAGCTCCTCTTTCAGCGCGATGAGGCCGTCGTTGATGCGCTGGGCCCCTAGGCTGCCGCCGAACACCAGCATCAGCGTCGCATCATCAGGAACGCCCAGCAGATCACGGCCCTCCTCACGGGTCGCCTCCAGCACGCTTCGGCGCACCGGGTTGCCCGTTATGGCCGTGCGGCTCTGCACCTCCGGCGTCAGATGGCCAAGGGTGTGGCCGTAGGTGATGCACACCGCCGCCGCCCGCGCCGCCAGCGACCGGTTCGCCATGCCCATGACCGAGTTCTGCTCGTGCAGCACCACCGGTATCCCCATGCGCTCGGCTGCCATGGCAACCGGGATGGACACATAGCCGCCAAAGCCCACCACCACATCGGGCTGAAGCTCTTTGAACCAGCGCATAGCGGCGCGGGTGCTCTTGGCGATCTTCAGAGACGAGGTGATCAGCGACAACGGATGGCGCCGGTTGAACCCGGCCGCTTCGAAGGCGGTGAACGGGATGTTCGCCGCAGGCACCAAGCGCGCCTCGATGCCACCGGGCGTGCCGGCGAAATGCACCTCGAAACCACGGTCGATCAGCGTTTCTGCCAGCGCAAGCGCCGGATTGATATGCCCAGCGGTCCCCCCGCCGGAGAGCACAGCCAACATGAGCGCTCCTTCCTCTATCGCTGCGGGCCGCTCACGCGCACCACGCGCAGGTCTTCCCGTCGCCGCTGCTCCACCGGAGGCGCTGCGGAGACCGATAGCACCAATCCCACCATGATAAGGCTCGCGATCATCGACGAGCCGCCCGCCGAGATGAAGGGCAGGGGCTTTCCTGTGGTGGGGAGCACGCCGATGGTGCAGCCGATGTTGAGGAACGCCTGGAACACCAGCATGGTGGTGATGCCGCCGGCGATCATGGTGCCGGTGGCATCGGGGGCCAGCGCCGCGATGCGCAGGCCGCACACGAGCACTACGATGAACAAGCCGATGACCAGCACCGCTCCCACCAATCCCAGCTCCTCGCCTATCACGGCAAAGATGAAGTCGCTGTCGGAGGCGAACAGGTACTGGAACTTCTCGCGGGAGTTGCCGAGGCCGACGCCGAACAGGCCGCCTTCCGCGAAGGCGTAGTAAGAGCGGATGATGTTGAAGCCCGACCCATAGCCGCCCTCGCCGTCGTTCCACGGATCGAGATAGACCATCCGCCCGCTGCGATAGCCGGTGCCGAACACGGCGAACAGCAAGAACAGCATGCCCACGGCGATGACGACGGCGAGGATCCGTGGGCTCACGCCGCCCAGCCACATGACAGCCAGGATGCCGACGATGCAGATGAGGGTGGTGCCCAGGTCGGACTGGGTGAAGTAGAGGATGAGCACCGGCATGACGATGAACAGGCCTATCTGGATGAGCGTCACCCGCGGCTCCACCATGCCGCTGCGAAAGTCGTAGATGATGCGCACGGCCATCAGCACGAGCGCCACCTTCACGAACTCGGAGGGCTGGATGCGCACTGGCCCCAGCTGGAGCCACCGCTTCGCTCCAAACTCAGAGGTGCCCACAGCCGATGTCATGATCAACAGCAGAAACGCTGCGACCCACACGATGTAGACGATGTTTCCGCACCACAGGTGATAGGGCACGAAGCGCCACAGGATGAACGCCGCCACGATGCCCACGGCCGCGTAGAGGAGCTGGCCTGTCACCTGCTTGGTGGCCGAGCTGCCCGCCTCCACGGCCGTGACCGACGAGGCGGAATACACCATGATGAGACCGATGAGCAGAAGCGACATCACCGCCAACAGGATGAGGATGCGGGGCACCTGGGTGCTGGGCGGCGCTGAGGCGCGGTGGGAACGGGGCGTACGTTGGGCCATGGGAGCTCAGAGCACCTTCCGCCGCTACGCCGCGGCTGCGGCGCGCGCAGCCACCAGAGCCTTGAACCTCTCGCCGCGCTCCTCGAAGCAGGAGAACTCGTCGAAGGAGGCGCATGCCGGCGACAACAGCACGATGTCGCCTGCTGCCGCCTGGGCCAGCGCCGTATCGAGAGCCTCTTCCATGGTATCGGCCAGATGCACCGGCACAGCGATGCCCTCCTGTCGAAGGAAGGCTCTTCGCGGAGCATCGCAGAAGGCCTCTTGGAAGCGAACGCGAGACTCCCCGTACAGCACCACGGCCTGCGCATGAGCATCGCAGGCGTCTACGAGGGGGACCAGGTCGGTGCCCTTGTCGCGGCCGCCCAGCAAGATGATGGGCTTGCGAGGCGCGAAGGCCGTGAGCGCTTTCAGCACCGCGTCCACGTTGGTGGCCTTGGAGTCGTTGTAGCACGCGACGCCACCGACCTCGCCCGCAGGCTCGATGCGGTGCTCCAGAGCCGGGAAGGAGACGAGGCCTTCTCTCACCGCATCAACGGGAACGCCGAGCGCGAGGGCCGCTGCGGCGGCAGCCAGGGCGTTGCCCTGGTTGTGCTCGCCTTTCAGCTGAAGCTCGTCCACGGCGATGAGGTCGTCATCGCGCCCGGCGAGGGCCACATGCAGCCGCCCTCCACCGACGAACGCCGCATTGGCGCTGCCGCATACGGCGCGCATGTCGCTATGCAGCCCACCTGCAGCGCCCAGGGGCACGTAGGCGAACCCGCGCTCCTCGTCGGAGAGCGCCTTCAGCTCGCGCACCTTCCCGCGCACGGTGTCGTCGGTGGCATCGAGCACGGCCACTCCATCGCGAGCAGGAGCGAGAGCCAGATTGTCCAACAGCTTGAGCTTGGCGTCCACGTAGCTTTGATGGCTGCCATGCCAACTGAGATGGTCGGGGGTGATGTTCAGCAGCACGGCCACATCGGGGCGGAAGTCCACGGTGGAGGCCAGCTGATAGGACGATGCTTCGGCCACGTACACCGCGGTCTTGCCGGCCGCTACGGCATCGATGCAGGTCTCGCCGATGTTACCCACCGCGTCAGCGTCAAGACCGGCGCAGCGCAGCAGATGAGCGCAGAGGGCTGTGGTGGTGGTCTTGCCGTTGGTGCCAGTGATGGCCACCCAACGGCTGTCCGCCGCGCTCTCGCGCCAGGCGAGCTCCACCTCCCCGATGATCTCGGCGGAAGCATCGCGGGCAGCGCCGTAGAGGGGTGAGAGGTTGGAGATGCCGGGGCTGACGACGCACAGGTCGAAGGTGCCGCTCACAGCCTTCTCCACCGACAGCAGAGCCTGGTGGGCCTCGACCGCATCCCGAAACCAGCCGAGCGCCTCTTCGGGCGCATCCCCGAAGACCACGGTGATCGACCCCACGCGCTCAGGGGCCATAGCGGCCACGGAGAGCAGGTACTCGCACACCGCCCGTCCGCTGCGCCCCACGCCCAGCACCAGCACGCGCCCTAAACGCGCACGCGCACGCTTCTTTCCTGAAAGGAACTCTCTATCCAGCACTGCCTACCTCGTTCTTCATCATCGTTCGCAATGCCATACCATCTTACTAGGAAACGCCCCGCCATGGGGCCGCCACCTGCCCGTTAGCCGCCCTGTTCCCGGCGGCCAGCGCCGAAGGAAGACCGAAAGCCTCGAAGCGCCCGTTCAGGCGCCCAGCAGCGACTGGGAGAAGTACAGCACGAAGCCGCCCGCTGCCAGCACGCCCGACACGATCCAGAAGCGCACGACCACCTTCGTCTCGCTCCACCCCTTCTTCTCGAAGTGATGATGCAAAGGTGCCATGAGGAAGAAACGCTTCTGGGTGCGCTTGTAGTAGAACACCTGAATCATCACCGAAAGCGCCTCGGCCACGAACAGACCGCCGATGATGATGACCACGAACTCGGTCTTGGTCACCACCGACAGGCACCCGAGCGCCATGCCCAAGGCCAAAGACCCGGTATCGCCCATGAAGATATCGGCCGGAAACGAGTTGAACCACAGAAAGCCGATGCATGAGCCGGCAAGGGCTGCCGCGATGATGGCCGGCTCCAAAAGGTCGCTGCGGAAGGCGATGGCGGCCATGACCACCATCACGATCATCACCGTGCCCGCCGCCAAGCCATCGAGGCCGTCGGTGAGGTTCACCGCGTTGCACAGGCCCACCAACAGGATGAGGCAGAACAGCAGATACAGCCACGGGATCGAGAACGAGCCCCCATCGCCGAGCGGGATCGTGGTGCTCAGCACTCCAAGGTCGAAGGTGTAGATGAACGGTATCTCCACCGTGGGCGGGATACCGAGGAAGTTCACGGCGCACAGCACGAAGGCGGCGGATATGAGGCACTGGCCCACCAGCTTCGCCTTCGGAGTGAGGCCCAAAGAGCGCTCGTGGGCCACCTTCGACGCATCGTCGATGAAGCCGAGCAGCCCGGTGAGGAGGATAGCGCCCAGGATGAGGAACGTCTCGGGCACCGGCACCCCCACCATCAGCGTGGTGAGGGCCACCGCGATCAGCATGATGACGCCGCCCATGGTGGGCGTGCCCTGCTTCACCAGATGGCTCTGAGGGCCGTCGGCCCGCACCTGCTGGCCGATCTGGCGGCGCTGCAGCAGCTTGATCCACGCGGGCATGAGAAAGCCCGTCAGCAGGCCGCACACCAGCACCGCGATGAAGACGAGGAACGTCGGATATGCCGCGAACTGCGAGAACATCAGTTGCACAACCCTTCCACCACGCGATCGAGTCCCATGAAGTGCGAAGCTTTCACCAGCACCGCATCGCCCGGCTCCAGGTTGGCGTCGAGCACCTCCAGCACGTCGGCCACGGTCGCCGCGCGGCTCACATGAGCATCATCCATGCCAGCCGCCACGGCCGCCTCGGCGATGGCAGCGCTCAGCTCGCCCACGCAGATGAGCTCGTCGAGCTCGCATCCGGCGGCGTAGGAGCCCACGGCCCTATGGCAGGCCGGCGCATGATCGCCCAGCTCGCCCATATCCCCGAGCACCGCATAGCGCCTGCCGACCACCGGCAGTCCGCGAAAAGCCGCCAGCGCAGCTCGCATGGAGTCAGGGTTGGCGTTGTAGGCGTCGTTGACCACCGTGCAGCCGGCGCGCGTGCGCAGCATCTCTTGGCGCCCGCTCTCGGGCACCGCTCTGGCCAGGGCATCGGCGATGGCCGTGAGGGTCATGCCGCAGCCATGGGCGATGGCCGCCGCCGCACAAGCGTTGGCCACGTTATGCTCGCCGTGCAGGCCCAAACAGCAGCGGACCTTCTCCACCTCGCCGCCGAAGCCCTCGGCGCACAGCGTGAACACAGGACGACCCTCTTCATCGAGAGAGCCGTCCTCTGCCCACACCCGTCCGCGAGCCGCCCCGCTCCCCGCTGCCTCGACCGCGCCGTCCGCTCGCAGCCCCGCGAAGGTGAACACGTCCACGTCGCGACGGGCGGCCTGGGCCGTCTCCAGCATCAGCGCCGTGGAAGCATCTTGGGCGTTCACGAACGCCCGGCCCGTTCCGGAGGGCAGCGCCGCCAACAGCTCCGCCTTCGCCCCAGCGATGTTCTCCACCGACCCCAGAAGCTCGATATGGCACTCGCCCACGTTGGTGACCAGGCCCCATTGGGGGCGCACGATGCGGCACAGCTCGGCTATCTGACCCGCGCCGCGCATGCCCATCTCCACCACCACCATCTCGGTCTCCGGGTCGGCGGCTAGAAGCGTCATGGGCACGCCCAGCTCGTTGTTCTGGTTCGCCTTGGTGGCTACCACCGAATGGGCCGTCGCCAGCACGTCGCGCACGAGGTTCTTCGTGGTGGTCTTGCCGGTGGAGCCCGTGATGCCGATCACATGACCGCACAGATGGCCCCGCCATGCCTCAGCGATATCGGTGATGGCATGAAAGGTGTTGGGCACCTCGATGATGGCGGCTCCCAGCTCCCGGGCCAAGGTCTTGGCGGAAGCGGGGGGCATGTCGGTGACCAACGCGCCCAAAGCGCCCTTGCGCAGGGCATCCTCCACGAAACGGTGGCCGTCCACCTTCTCGCCCGGCAGCGCGACGTAGAGCCAGTCGGGACGGATGTCGCGCGAGTCGAAGCTGATGCCCGTGTACAGCGCGCTCGCATCGATGGGGTCGACGAGGAACCGGCCACCGGTGCACGCGAGGATCTGTTTGGCGTTCAATCTCATCGAGCGCGAACCTTCAGCCATTCCTCGGCCGCCACCTTGCGGTCGTCGAAGTCGATGACGCTATCGCCGATGATCTGGTAATCCTCATGGCCCTTACCGGCTATGAGGATGGCATCTCCCGCCTGCGCCGCCGCGATGGCCCGAGCGATGGCAGCCCGACGGTCGGGTACCACCTCATAGGTGCCAGCAGCAGCCCCCTCCATGCCCGCCACGATATCGTCGATGATGGAGAGCGGGTCTTCGCTGCGAGGGTTGTCGCTGGTCACGATGGCTAGGTCGGCTTCGAGGGCCGCGCGTCCCATGATGGGGCGCTTGCCCGCGTCGCGGTCGCCGCCGCAGCCGAACACCACGATGGTGCGCGCTCCGGCAGGCTCCGCCAGCGCCTTCACCGAACCGATGGCCTTCGCGAGGGCATCGGGGGTGTGAGCGTAATCCACGTAGATGGACAGCTCGTCGAGGGGGTCGTCGCCGCCCACAGCGGTGCCGTCGACGGTCACGCGCTCCAAACGACCTGGCACGCTCGGCATGGAGGCCAGCGCTTCTTGGATGATGCGCGGCTCGATGCCCAGGCAGATGCCGATAGCGAGGGCGCCCATGACGTTCTCCACGTTGAAGCGTCCCACCAACGGATAGTCCAACACCAGCTCAGCGCCCTCGCAGGCTACCACCAAGCGCGTGTTGGCCGCGCCATAGGCCACCGAGAGCGGATGGATGTCGGCGTCCTCGTCGAAGCCGAAGGTGATGACCTCATCCCCTGCCTCGCGGCAGCGCCGCGCCAGCTCGCGGCCCCAGCCATCGCCCACGCCGATGACGCGACGAGCCGGATAGTCAGGGCCGAACAGCAGCGCTTTGGCCTCGAAGTAGGCTTCGAAGGTATGGTGATAGTCCAGATGGTCCTGGGTGAGGTTCGTGAAGGCGGTCACCGCGAAATGCAAGCCCCAGGTGCGCAGCAGGTCGAGCGCATGGGAGCTCACCTCCATGGCCACCGCCTGGCATCCCGCATCGCGCATGCGCGCCATGATGGCTTCCAGGTCGGGAGCTTCGGGCGTGGTGTGCTCCGACTTCTCGGCCGCATCGCCGATGCGGATGCCCACGGTGCCGATGACGCCGGTCTTCTTCGCGGCCGCACGGCAGATATGCTCCACCAGATAGGTCGTGGTGGTCTTGCCATTGGTGCCGGTCACGCCCACCAGGTCGAAGGCGGCGGAGGGATCATCGTAGTAGCGGGCCGCAGCATGGGCCATGGCCTTGCGCGCATCGGCCACCACTACTTCGGTGACATCGGTGGAATCGGCCAGGTAGGGAGGCCGCTCCACCACCAGCGCCTTGGCACCGCGGTCGATGGCATCTTGGGCGAAGGTGTGGCCGTCCACCGTGAGCCCCACCACGCAGAAGAACATGTCGCCAGGTCTCACCCGGTCGCTCCGGTAGGCCAGTCCCGTCACCTCGACATCGCCATCGCCCAAGATGGAACGGTCGAGTCCCGAGAACAGCTCCGCAACGGTCTTTCCCACGTTCTTCCCCTTATTCGGTCACTACGTTGTACTGCTCTACCGCATTGCTCATTATAGCCTTAAACACATCGGTGACCGAGCTCTCGTACGCGATGTCGTTGGCCCCCACATAGCACACCAGCTTGCTGGAGCTGTTGTCGATGAACCCGGTGAAGGCCAGGTTGTAATGGCTCTCGCTGTAGCCGCCCTCTTCGGCGATCTCGGCCGTGGAGGTCTTGCCCACCACCTCGTAGCCCTCGATGTCGGCCGCCTTGCCCGTGCCCTCGGTCACCACCGTGCGCAGGATGCTCTTGGTCTTGTCCATGGCTTCGGTGTCGAAGCATACGCGCTCGCAGCCGTAGAGGGGCTTGTAGCCGGTCTGCGGCATGGACAGCAGGAAATGGGGCTGTACGGCCACGCCATCGTTGGCGATGGCGGCGTAGAAGCGCGTCATCTGCAAGGGCGTCACGGTGATGCCCTGGCCGAAGCTGACGTTGTAGCCCACGATGCGGGCCCAGTTGTCGAAGTCCTGCACCATGCCCGCTGCTTCGCCTGGGTAATCGACGCCGGTACGCTCGGCGAAACCGTAGGTGACGATCGCATCGTTGAGCTTGTTGAAGCCCAGCTTCTCGCCGGCTATCAGCGATATGCCCACGTTGGAGGACTTGTTCATGATGGTGCGCAGCGACCAATCCACGTCAGGACGGGGATGCGCATCGGTCACCTCGTAGTCGTTCGCCTCGATGACCGAAGGACAATGGATGACCGTCTCCGGCTCCATCACGCCGGCTTTGATCGATTCGAGACAGGTCACCGTCTTGAAGATGGAGCCGGGCTCTATGGCCTGGGTGATGGCCGCCACCTGGTCGGAGCCCACCTCTGATTCCGCCATGTTCGTCGGGTCCATGAGCGGAACGGAACAGCAGGCGTATATCTCGCCGGTCGCACCGTCCATCACCAACGACGTGCCCTTCTTCCCATCAAGACGCTGAAGGCCGTTCTTCAGGGCGTCTTCCATCACCTCTTGCAGCTTGATGTCGAGGGAGATGACGATGTCCTCCCCGTCCACCGCAGCCGTCTCCTCATGCACCCCGCCCGGGATGGGGATGCCGTCAAGGCCGTGCTCAGCGGTGTAGGTGCCCGGTGTTCCCCGCAGCACGTCGTCGTACTGTAGCTCCAAGCCGGTGATGCCCTCGCCATCCACGTTGCAAAAGCCGATGACCTGACCGCCTACGGCCCCGTTCGGATAGGTGCGCTTCGTGTCCTCGATGAAGTAGATGCCGTCGAGGTCGAGGGCCTTCACGCGATCGGCCACCTCGTTGTCCACCTGGCGCTTTATATAGACGAACGTCTTCTTCTTGCGCTTGATGAGGTCGATGTAGTCCTTCTGCTCGCCCCCGAGCACTTCAGCCAGCTTAGCAGCCTCGCCGTCGACGTCGGTGACCTCGGAAGGGTTCGCATAGATGGTGGTGGCGTCGACCGACGTGGCCAGCACAAGACCGTTGCGATCGTAGATGGTGCCGCGGCGCGGCGTGGTGTCGAAGCTGACGGTGCGCGATTCTGACGCCATGGCGGAGTAGGTGTCGGCCACTATCACCTGCAGGTAGATCAGGCGCAGCATGAAGATGCATGCGACGACGAGGAAAGCGGCCAACACGATGCCCAAGCGGCCGGACCCGACGTGGGATATGAGCGAGGAGACGCCGTTGACGGCGGAGTCGGTGGCACCATCGAGCCGTTCGCGCACACCGCGACCGTTCTTGCTGCCGAAGGGGAGCTTGAACCGCAACCGTATCAACTCCTCTATACGAGAGTCGGCCTAGGCCGCCTGTTGCGTCGCCGCCGCGATGCTGCGCGACAGCGACAGATCCCCGTTGCTATCGGTCTTCACCACATCGCCGGAAAGATCGATCATCATCACATCGTTCGGAGATGCCATGCCCATGGAAGCCGCCTGCTCCTTCACACGGGAAGGGGCGGCCAGCTTGCTCTGGGCGATCTCGAGCGAGGAGCCTTCGGTGCGCGCCGTGCTGATCTGGTTCGACATCTCCTGGTTCTCCATGGCCGTGGCCACGGTCGCGGAACTGAGCGAGACGCGAGCCACGCACAGAAGCGTGAACGTCAAGATGAGGATAGCGACCACCTTGCCCACGAATCCTATCAGAGAAGAGCTGCGCTGATCCGCCGCGGCGCGTCCGTTGGGGATGACCGCGATGGAGGGCTGGGCGAAAGGCTGCTGGCGACTGGGCGCGTAGATCGCCTCGGCCGCGTGGGCTCGAGCCGAGCGCTGCCGGGAAGGGCGGCGCGGAGCAGCAGAACCATGGCGCGAAAGGTCGTATGCTGGTAAGGCAGCGATAAGGAACCTCGTCTATCGTTTGATGGCGGCCCGGAGCTTGGCGCTGCGGGCCCGGGGGTTACGGGCTATCTCCTCGTCGGACGGCAGGAGCGGCTTGCGGGTGATCTGGTCGAGAATCGGCTTCTTCCCACAGCCGCACTGCGGCAGGTCGGGTGGGCAGGTGCAGCGGTTCGCCGCACGGGCGAACGCCTCTTTCACCAGGCGGTCCTCCAGCGAGTGATAGCTGAGCACCACGATGCGCCCTCCCGGGTTCAACCAGCGGATAGCCGCGTCCAGTCCCTGTTGGAGCACGGACAGCTCGCCATTCACCTCGATGCGCAGCGCCTGGAACGTGCGCTTCGCCGGATGCCCCCCGGCCCGTCGGGCCGATGCGGGGATGGCGGCCTTGATGATGGCCACCAGCTGCTCGCTCGTCTCGATGGCGCGCTCTTCGCGAGCGGCCACGATGAACTCGGCGATGCGCCGGGCCCACTTCTCATCGGAGAAGTCGTGGATGATCCGAGCGAGATCTGCTGCGTTGTAGGTGTTGACGATCTCTTGTGCGGTAAGGGTCTGTGTGCCCGGATCCATCCGCATGTCCAGCGGCGCGTTCTCCTTGAAGGAGAAGCCGCGGGAGGGCGTGTCGATCTGCACCGAAGAGACGCCCAGGTCGAACAGGATAGCGTCGATGCCCGGGATAGCGCATTTCAGGAGCAGGTCGTCCAGCTGACCGAAGTTCCCGTGGAGCAGCACCACCGACGGACGGTCCTCTGCTGACAGCGTCCGCAGCCTCTCGGCTGCCGCTTCCAGCGCCACCTCGTCTTGGTCGATGCCCAGAAGCAGACCGTCGGCACCGAGCCGCTTGGCTGCTTCGATGGAGTGGCCTGCGAAGCCGAGCGTAGCATCCACGAACGTTTGGTTTGTTTTAAGGTCGAGCAGTTCGAGGCACTCGGCTCGCAGGACGGGAATATGCCGATATTCGCTTGTCACTTCGCTCACGTCTTACGATTCCTGTCCGAGGGGCCGACCCACCATACTGCATGCGTCCTTCATCTTCTGCGGCACCTGTGCCAGAACACCGGCGGCCGTCTATGCTCGCTGCAAACCTGTGCGCTCGTTATCGGGGGTGAGCGCTAGGCATAGAACAGCGAAAGGTCGATCTCCTCATCCAGCTCGTCGTAACGCTTCGCGTCCCAGATCTCGAATCGGCCGGTGTTGCCGAGCACGACCACTTCGCGCTCGATGCCCACTTTGTCGCGAATTTCCGAGTTGAGCATTATGCGGCCCTGGCCGTCCACTTCCACGTCGCGGGCGTTGGCCTTCAGCTTGCGGCGCAGCGCCACGTGGGTCTTGTTCGCTTCGTCGTAGCCATCGAACTTGTCGGTGAACAGGCGATCGACCCAGGCGTTGAAATCGGAGGTCTGGAACACATAGATGCATTCGCTCAGTGGATCCGGCGTGACGACGAGATCCTTCGCAAGCACCTTGCGGAATTTCGCGGGGAGGGCAACGCGACCTTTGGTGTCGACCTTGAAGTGGAACTCACCGTTGAGATCAACCACGCTGCGCGTGTCAACGGTGGACTCTACTTCTGTGACGACGACGGCCATGGACCCTTTCCCGTGCTGCGTTCATTCGGAATATGGAGTGTGTTGATGCTGCGTTTCAAAATTCCGAAGGTGAGCTTGCTCGATGCATATTACCCCACTTTGCCCCACTTCGCAACAAAACCGCGCCACAAACCTCCCCTTTCGCACCACTCGGCTCCCCCACTTCACCCCCGCGGGAATACCCTATCCGAACAGGTGTTTTGTCGAGAGGGAAACGGAATCGCAACATGTTGTGCCTTCCGCTTGACGACCACCCACATATAGCCGAGAGCGCACCGACGTACTACCCTCAGGATCGGTGGGGCGAAGTGGGAGAAAAAAATGGAGGGTCGTCCATGCCCATGCGACCGAGCGGATCATCGGAGCGCCAGGCGCGGCCAGCCGGACGCCGACGGCGCGAAGGTCATCGGGCGCGAGGATGAGCGTGCAGATACTCTTCTTGAAGATGGGTGCGGTCGATGTGGGTGTATATCTGGGTGGTAGAGATGTCGGAGTGACCGAGTATCTCCTGGATGATGCGCAGGTCGGCACCGCCTTCGAGCATATGGGTGGCGAAGGAGTGGCGCAAGGTGTGGGGATGCAGGTCGTCTCGGCCGATGGCGCTGCCCGCCCGGGCCACGATGGCATGGATGCTCTGGCGCGTGAGCCGGCCGCCGCGCGCGTTCAGGAACACAGCGCCCGCATCGGCGGGGCGCAGCCGCTTCGCCTTGCAGCTGAGCTGAGCTCGCGCCTCTCCGAGATAGCGTTCGAGCCATTCCGCCGCACATCCCGACAAAGGCGAGATGCGCTCTTTGCCCCCCTTGCCCACCACGCGCAAGAACCCCTCTTCGCCATAGACATCAGCGGTGTTCAGGCCGCTCGCCTCGCTGGCGCGAAGCCCACAGCCGTAGAGCACCTCCAGAAGCGTCCGGTCGCGCACCCCCAGAGGCGACGGATCGCTCTGGCCGTCGAGCACGCGCCCCACCTCTGCCACGCTGAGCACATCGGGCAAGCGCTCGGGTATGCGCGGTAGCGTGATGGCATCGCAAGCGTTGCGAGCAGCCGCGCCCTCTCGCACCGCATAGCGGTGGAAGCCCTTCAGGACCGAGATGCGACGCTTCATCGACGTGGGCGCATAACCGCGCTCCATCAGATCCGCCTGATAGGCCGCGATGGCCGCCCGATCGATGTCGTCGATATCATCGATGCCGAGCGTGACGAGGAACGCCTCGTAGTCGGCTAGGTCACGTCCGTAGGCCTCGGCGGTCAACGGCGAGCAGCCCTTCTCGATGCGCAGATGGTCCAGGTATTCCTCGATGAAAGGTCCGAGCATGGCCCCTATTCTACCGTGAAAGAGCGAAGAGGGTGCCTCGCTGCAAGAGGCGCCCTCTCCTTCTACGACCTTCCGAGGCGAGGAAAGGTCACTTCTTCTTGGCGGGCGCCTTCTTGCGGGCAGGCTTCTTCGCCGCCTTCTTCTCCTTCTCCTCCTCTTTGGAAGGACAGTCGAAGTTGGGGCAGAGGGTCCACGGGCCGCGGGCAGAGGTGATGGTCACCATGGGGGCTCCGCAGGCCGGGCACACCTCTTCGGTGGCCGTGATGGCACCGTTGGGCGGCAGCGGGTAGCGCGTGCCGCACTCGTCGAAGTTCTCGCAGGTGACGGAGCGCTTGAGCGTACGCGGGTTGCGCCGGGCAACGAGCTTGCTCTGCTTTCCCTGGGCCGCGCAGATAGGACAGGTGCCCACCACCACCTCCGGCTCGTGGTTCGTCGCGCAATTAGGGTCGATGCACTGGATGCGAGGCTTCTGACGGAAGGCCGTCACCTTTATCTGCGGCATTCCGCAGGTGGGACATGGTTGGTCGGGCAATGCCTCTATCTTGCCCGTGGGCAGCGGATAGGTGACGTCGCAATCGGGCCAGCCGGCGCAGCCGATGAACATCGACTTGGTCTTGTGGCTCGCGCGCAGCTGCAGGTCCTTGCCGCACTTCGGGCACTTCCCCACATAGGCATCAGCGGCCACGGCATCGGCCAAGGCTTCGTTGATCTCGTCAGAATGGGGCATCAGGTTCGCCAGCTCTGCGGCCAGCAGGTCGCGGGAGGTGCCCACCACGACATCTTTGGTGATGTCTCCCTCGGCGATCTCGTCCATCTTCTGTTCCAGATCGGCCGTCATGGCGGAATGGGTTATCTGAGGCGCGAACTTATCGAGGGCCTCGATCACGGCTATGCCGAGCTGGGAGGGCTCGATGGGGTCGTTCTGGATGTACTTCACGTTGTAGAGCCGTTCGATGATGGCGTGTCGCGTCGACTTGGTGCCCAGCCCTAGCTTCTCCATCTCCTGGATGAGCTTGCCCTGGCTGTAGCGAGCCGGCGGCTCCGTCTGCTTCTTCTCGCAGTTCGCGCCATTGAACGCGATGGTCTGGCCCTCGACCAGGTTCGGCATCTGCTCGTCTTTCTTCAAGCCGAACGGATAGATGGCACGGAAGCCCGGCTTCACGAGCACGTCCCCGCGCCCCACGAACGGCTCGCCGTTCACCTCGAGGGTCACCTTGGTGCCCCCGATGACAGCAGCCTCCGACAACGTGGCGAGGAAGCGACGTGCCACCAGGTTGTACAGCTTGTACTCCGCCGGCGGCAGGTCATCGGGCGTGGCCTTGGCTGTGGGATAGATCGGCGGATGGTCGGTGGTCTCCTTCTTGCCGCGGGTAGCGGTGAGCGCGCCTTTGGCCAGCAGCTCTTTGCAATAGGGGCCGTATGCCGGGTTGCCCGCGATGGTCTTCACTACTTCCGCCAGGTCGAGGGAAGAGGGATAGACGGTGTTGTCCACGCGCGGGTAGGAGATGTAGCCGTCCATGTAGAGGCTCTCGGCCAGACGCATGGTGCGGGCCGGCGACAAGCCCTCCGCGCTCGCCGCCGCCATCAGGGAGGTGGTGTTGAACGGCGCGGGCGCGGCCACCGTGCGCTTCTTCTTCTCGATGGAGGCCACCTGGGCGCTCACGGCGCCCTTCACCGCCGCCATGGCGGCATCGGCCGTAGCCTGGTCCTTGAACCGGGCGGTGCTGTGGGGCGCGATGAACGCCTCGAGGCCTTCAGCGTTCGCACCGGCAGCCGTAGGACCAGCCTCGGCAGCCGCATCGAAGGCGCCCTTGATGACCCAGTAATCCTCGGGCACGAACGCTCGACGCTCGCGCTCGCGCTCCACGATCAGCGCCAGCGTAGGCGTCTGCACCCGACCCGACGAGCGCACGTTGCCATAGCCCGCGAACTTCACCAGGGTGAGATAGCGCGTGAGCACCGCGCCCCAGATGAGGTCGATGTCCTGGCGAGACGCGCCCGCGCTGGCCAGATCGTCGTCCATCTGGGCCAAGTTGCTGAACGCCCCTTGTATCTCTTGTTTGGTGAACGCCGAATAGCGCGCACGGCTCACCGGAGCCGTCGCGTTCACCTCACGGCAGCACGCCAGAGCATCAGCGCCGATGAGCTCTCCTTCACGGTCGAAGTCGGTGGCGATGACGATGGAGTCGGCCTTCTTCGCCAGGTTCTTCAACGAGCGGATGATGTCCTTCTCCTTGGGAAGCTTCTCGATGGGCGCATATACCAGATACGGCAGCGCCTCCATCTTCCACCCTTTCAGCTCCACGCCGTCCTCCATGAACGGCTTCTTCTTCTTGAAGGGAGGATGGGGCAGCGTGGAGGGCACGGTCGCGGGCAGCGCTTCGCCCTCGACGGTGACCCCCTGCCAGCCGTTGCGCTTGGTCCACACCATCTGCGGAGTGAAGTCCGGTTCGAGGATATGACCGCGCAGGCCTATGGTGACCCAGTCCTCGCCATCCACCTCGAAGCGGTACACCTTCGTGTTGAACACCTTGTCGGCCTTGGGCTTCTTCACGCCCAACAGCTCAGCTATCTTCTCGGCGGCGTCGTTCTTCTCCGTTACGACCAGCTTCACCCTGCGGCTCCTTTGCCTTTATATGAGCGGGACCGAACTTCCGCCCACGGACGCCGCGCCCACGCGGTGGCCCCCGTACGGGCCGTCGGTTCCCCGAATTGCATCTATAATGGTCAACGTCCCGCTATTATAGGCCAAGGAATCGAGAGAGGCAGCCATGAAGATATTGCGCAGAACGCTCATCGCGATCCTCATCCTGATCGTGCTCGTATGCTGCGTGCTGTTCCTGCTGCCCCAAGTGCTGGGAAAGAACCACCCGGTCACCGCCATCATCGACGACTCCAAGATAGCCCTTACCAACAGCGCCATCGATGCTACCGGCGTCAAGGGTCGCGCCCAGGAGGCCCTCGAAGCGAACAGCGAGCGCATCGCCGAGGCCACGGGCCTTCCGCTAGCCACCGTCAACGAGGCCATCGGGGCGCTCGATATCGAGAGCTGGCAGGTGACCAGCCTTCCGCGCGGCGCAGTGGAGACCGGTACCGTCGACGTGGACCATGGCGGCGTCACCGCGAAGGTGACCACCTATGACGACCCTTCCGTGGTCACGGTGGATGCGTACGGCCAGACCGTCACCCTCGCCGTGCCGGAAAGCTCTCAGGCCTATGTGCGCTACCTCGCGCTGGTAGAGGACGCGGATCATCGTCGTGTTCCCGCAGCAGGCCTCTTCGGTTCAGGGGAGTGACCTTTTCATGCAGCCCTCTTCGCTGACCACCCAGTGCTACGGCCCGCGCTCATAGTATCGGAGCCTCTCAGCAGCTCCGCCTAGAAGACGAGCCGTGTGGCCGACTCAGCAGGGCTTCCGTTCACCATGGCCGTATCGGAGCTCTCGAGGGGAGAACGCTCCATCGCCTGGAAGCGCCACTTCTGGGCCTTGGTGCCGTTCGGTCGATACTGCTGGATGTTCGTGCCGTCGTCGGTGTAGCCGCCGGCCACATCCAGCACGAAGCCGGTCTTCTTCGAGATGATGGTGTAGGTGCCGTCCAGATTGCGGTCGATGCGCCATTTCTGGGCGTCAGTGCCGTTGGGTCCGTACTGCTGCACGTTGGTGCCGCAGTAATAGGAACCATCAGCCACGTCGAGCGCCTTGCCCGAGTTCGGGTTGATGATCATGTAGAAGCCGTCTTTGAACGTGAGATTGAACACCTGGGCTACCGTATCATTGCAACGATACAGCTGGATGTTCGCCCGACTCAGCACCGAAGCGCCCTGCACGTCGATGACCATGTTCTCATCAAGATGGCTAGTGATGGCATAGGTGCCATTGGGCAGCACCTGCTCGCCCGGCTTCACCACCACGTCTTCGAAGGTGAACTTCTGGGCCATGGTACCGTTCTGGCGGCATTGCTGGATGTTGTTGCCGTTATGGGTGCCGGCATCGGCCACGTCAAGAGCATGGCCCGACTTCTTCGAGACCAGCGTGAACGTGCCGTCGCCATTGCGGTCGATGCGCCATTTCTGGGCGTCGGTGCCGTTCTGCGGATACTGCCAGATGTTGCCGCCGTTGACATAGGAGCCATGAGCCACGTCGATGGCCATGTCCGACCCCACGTTGACGAGCGTGTAGAAGCCCCCTTCGAAGGCGATGCGATAACGCTGGGCCTCGGTGTTGTTCGCATCGTGCACCTGCACGTTGCCGCCCAGAAGCTTCGAGCCGCCCGCGATGTCCACGGCCTTGTTCGCGTCAAGGGCGGTCTTCAAGGTATAGGTACCGTCCGCCAATACCTGCTCACCCGGTTCCACCATGCCCAGAGCACGGTCGGTGTAGTTCATGTCGACATTGCCGCGAATGCCAGCGATGCGCCCCGAGCTCGAGAACTGCCAGATGTCGTTCTCCTTGTTGAACCGGCCGTACTGCAAGCCCGCATAGGAGTTGTACTGGGCCACCCAACGCGTCACATGATCGAAATACCCATCGGTGAGCTTCGTTTCCCACCAGCTCTTCGAGGCATAGATGCCCGTCTGATAGCCGGCACCGCCCACGATGTCGCAGAAGCGGCGCGCCATGCCCGCGTAATCGGTGCCCATGGAGCTATCCTCCATGTCGTAGTACACCGGCAACGCCACATCGCTCGGACCCAGTCCTGCCTCGCGCAGGCAACGGAGCACATGCTCGCCCTCGCTCTGAGCGCTCTGCGGGTTGGAGCCATCCCACGTATCGACATGCTTGGCGTAGGAGTATAGATAGACGCCGAACGGGATGCCCACAGCCTGGGCACCTCGCACGTTGGCGATCCACTGAGCGTCGTCCTGGTCACGATAGTCGTCGCCGTAACCACAGCGGATGATGGCGAAATCGACGCCGGCGTTCTTCACGGCCTGCCAGTCGATGACGCCCTGGTGATAGCTCACGTCGATGCCTCTGAAGTTAGCGGCACCCGTGAAATGGCCCAGGGAATACTCGTACCAGCCAGCAGGACCTGCGCTGCTCGAAAGGCGCTCGTCGACGGAGAGCGGACCTTCGACCAGCCCATCGGTGGTGGAAGCACCGTTCTCGAAGCGCCAGCTGTTCTCGTTCGGCGCGGTCATCTGCGCAGGCTCCATCACAGGCTGTTCGGGCTGCGGGACCGGCTGCTCCTCGCGAGGGGCGACCTGCTCGGGCTCTGCCGGCTGTTCCGGCTGCACCGCAGGCTCGATGGGCTGCCCTGCCTCACCGGCATCCGCGCCTTCCTCGGCATCGGTGCCGCTCGACTCGATGATCATGTCAGATGCGCTCGACGGATCCTCGTCGGCGAACGCCGTCACGGGCAGAGCGCTCGCCACCAGCAGCAGCGAGAGGAACGTAGCGCACAGCTTATGCTTCACCATGGAAACTCCCTGGTTCGTCATTCGATGTGAGAGATGTCAAAATGTCATCAAATTGTAATATGCCCAGTTCGATCCATCCCTCTATTCCACGGAATCTCTACGCCCACCTGAATAGGAGGACCTCCTCGTTTTCAGGCAACCATCCAGCCTGCTACGCGACTCGCATGAAGATGAAGGGACCGGACAGCATGGATGGCACGATACGTTCGCAGAAGTTGCTCGAGCTCCCCCCGGAATAAAGCAGGGATACCGAGCTGTTTCGCGCGGAAGCCCGAACGTAGCAGAACGCCGCCGAAGGAACCGCCAGTTCCAGCTGCGAAATGTAGTTTGTGCGAGGTGGTGTGGGCGCTTTATGCGGCGGCGGGGGCCTTCTCGGCGGAGCCTCCCTCGGCGGCCTCTCGCTCCTCGCGAGCGAGCACCTGCTCCATGGCGGCGATGGCGCATTCGAGCTGCTCGTCGCCGGGTTCGTTGGTGGTGAGGTACTGCATCTGCATGCCAGGCCACAAGATGACCTTCACCAGCACGTTGTCAGGATGCGAGCCGGCCCATTTCACCGTGATCTCGTAGGAGATGCCCGCGATGAGCGGCAGCAGTATCACCCGCGTGGCCACGATGACGGCGAACTTCGCCGGCCCGTCGGGGATGCCGAGCGCGCCGATGATGGCGTTGATGGGCACCACGGTGTACACGATGATGGCGATGAGCAGCACCATGATGAGGAACGCCGTGCCACAGCGCACATGCAGCCGCGGGAACTTCCGCGCGTTCTCCACCGTCAGCGGCAGCTGGTGCTCGTAGCAGTGGATGGTCTTGTGCTCGGCGCCGTGGTACATGAACATGCGCTTGATGTCCTCCATGCGGCCGATGAGCCACAGGTACAGCAGGAAGATGATGATGCGGATGACGCCGTCCACCAGGTTCCACGCCAGCGCGTTGCCCTCGGTGTAGTCGCCCACGATGAGATTGGTGAGGAACGCCGGCGCCACGATGAAGATGGCCAGGCCCAAGACGACCCCGATGATCATGGCGAAGCCGGAGATGAAGCTGACGGAGGTGGAGCCGTCCTCCCCTTCCTTCGCGGCGTTCTTCGCGGCATCGCGCGGAGGCGTGACCTCTTCGATGACGCCCTCTTCGCAGGAACGCAGCTTCGTGTCCTTCTTCGGCTCGTCATCGTCTTCGAAGGCGTGCTCGGTGGCGATGGCGAGGGCTTTGAACCCCAAGGCCAGCGACTCTACCAAAGCCGTGCAGCCGCGCACCAGCGGCCAATGCAGCCAGCTGTTCTTCTTGCGGCCGGAAGCTAGGTCGTGCTCTTCCAAATAGATGTTGCCATCGGGCTCGCGCACGGCCACGGCCCAGTTGAACTTGCCGCGCATCATGATGCCTTCGAGCAGCGCCTGGCCACCGATATGGGTCTTGCGCTCGCCGTCCTCGGCGAAGGCGCGGGAAAGATCGCTCTGATCCGCAGCCTGTGCGGGCTGCATCGTGTTCTTCTCTGTCATAGGCGATAGCGCTCTCTAGGAAGCGACCGCGTCGCGATCGACGCGCTCGTAGGGAGTGCCGCAGGTCATCTTCCCTTCCGGGCAACTGTCGTGCACGCAGGGGGCGCCGGCGGCGGCGAAGATGTAGGGGGCAGTGGGGCGGGCCAGTTCCAGCATCTTGTGGGCCAGCTGCCGGATCTCCCACTGGGCGCGATTGCAGCAGCGCACATCGAAGAAGTGCATCAGCTCGCGCACGTTCATGGTGACCACGATCTTGGTCTCAACGGCGTTGGGCAGCACGTAGCGAGCATCCTCGGCGGGAATGCCGGCCGCCAGCAGCTTCTCGTAGGCCTCCTCGGTAGCGGCCACCACCCCATCGAAGATGCGCTCAGCATCGGCGTTGGCTGCGATGGTGGACGGCTTCACCACATCGATGCCGTCCTTGAACTTCACGTAGCGCTGCGACTGTTGGTTGAAGCTGGCCAACCGATGACGCACTAGCTGATGGGTGAGGGCTCGCGACACGCCGTCCACCGCGAAGGTGTAGCTGGCATGCTCGAGGGTGGAATAATGCCCGCTGCGCATGATGGTGGCCAGCACGCTGCGCATGCGCTCCTCAGACATGGTCTCCATGAGCTCGGCAGCTCCTACCGGTGCATAGCACAGGCGCGCAGCAGTGGCGATGGCGCGTTCGGGGTCGGGCGTGTGATACAGAAGCTCAACATGCATGGCATCGTCCTTCGCTTTTCGCTGTTCTTGGTTCATAGTATAAGAGAAATGATGACGAAACCATGAAGGAGCGACCCGCTATGACCCAGTCCATCGACAACGGCATCTTCGCACCACAGCTCACCACCACCGATTGGAACGAGGAGTGGAAGGAGCTGCAACGAGCACGCCGCGCCGCTGACGACGCCGCTCACTGGAACGAACGCTCCAAGACCTTCCGCCGCGCCGATGCGCCATCGCCCTATGTGGGACGGTTCTTGGAGCTGGCCCAGGTGCATCCGGGCGAGTCGGTGCTCGACATGGGATGCGGCACCGGCGCTTTGGCCGTGCCCCTGGCTGCGGAAGGCCATGCGGTGATCGCTGCCGACTTCAGCGAGGGAATGCTCGCCCGCACCCGCGAGGAATGCGAGAAAAGCGCCGTGACGGGCGTGGAGACGAAGCTTTTGAGCTGGTCGGATGACTGGGCCGCCCACGGCGTGGGACCGAACGCGGTGGACGTGGCGGTGGCTTCGCGTTCCATCGCCACCGACGACCTGGAAGAGGCCCTGATGAAGCTGACCGTCGCCGCCCGTCGCCGCGCTTGCGTCACGCTCACCACCGGCGCGTCCCCCCGTGTCAACGAGCGGGTGCTCACGGCTTTGGGCTTGCAACACGTGCTGGGGCGCGATCACGTGTACGCCTTCATGATCCTCGTCCATCGAGGGTTCCAGCCGACGGTGGACTACATCGTGAGCGAGCGGCTGGACACCTACCTCAGCCCCGATGATGCCTACGAGCGCACGAGCGCCATGGTGCGCGCAGCTTGCGGCTCCCAAATAGACAAGGCCGCTCTGGAAGCGGCCTTGGAACGGTTGCCTTCGTGGTTGGACAGCGAGCTCGTAGCGAACGAGCACGCAGGCGAGAGCGACGGCCGCGGCAGCGTCCAAGGACCGTGGCGTCTGCGCACGCCACAGAAGAACACCTGGGCGTTCATCGCTTGGAACTGCGAGGATGCCTGAAGCGCTTAGGACTGCGCGAGCACCTCAAGGCCCTTGAGCACGTTCTGCTGAGCGGCGCCCAACTTCTCCATGTGCTGCTCAGCACCGTACATCTCGCCGGTCTTCAGCGCGTCGGAGATGATGGTGGCCTCGTCATAGAGCGTGCGGAACGACAGGTTGCCCGCCACGCCCTTCAGGCCATGAGCCTCTTTGTAGCCCTGGTCGTAATCCTTCGCCTCCATGGCGGCTACCAGGCTCACGTAATGCTCGTCGGCCTCGTACTTCAGCGCCAGCCGCTTGTACAGATCGGCGTTGTTGTCGAATCGGTCCATGGCATCCACGTAATCGATGCCGTACGGTGCGAGCTGGTCGGATAACTCTGCCATGGTGCATGCCCTTTCGGATCAGGTTCGGTGCCTTCCGCGCATGTTCGCAGAAGGAGGTTGCATTCACTTTATCACTTTTGCCGATGAGCCTTCCGCCGTATCGGCCTTCGGCTTGGCATAGGCCCAGAACTTATTGAGCACGAAGTTGATGGGCACCGCCACCACCATCACCAGAAGCGGCGCGAGGTACTCGGCCATAGCCCGTGGCGTGTCGAAGAAGAACACCTCGCCCATGAGGAACAGCGGCTCGAAAAGCACCTCGTAGTGAGCCACCTCCAACAGCAGCACCAACAAGACGTTGTTCAGGATCAATCCGGTGAAGCCGTAGGAAACGTAGGTCTTGATGAGCGTACGCCACCAGGGCTGCGCAGAGTCGACGCCGCCCTCGCGAAAGATGATGAAGTACTGGAACAACCACGCCGAGAACACGCTGATCGCATACCCGAGCACCGATCCCACCAGATAGTGAGCGCCCAATGTCACCGCGGCCACGTACACGCCGTAGTTCACGAACGTGTTCATGAAGCCCACGGCCCCGAATTGGATAGCCTGCTTGACCGTGCTGTTCATCGCCATGGCGAAGTCCCCTGCCTTTCGCAGCTCAGCCGCGCGGACTGAACGGCGGATGGCGACGGTCCTTCTCGCTCAGGATGATGCTCCCCTCGTCGAAGGCGTCATCACCGGACAAGGGCGGCCATGCGATGGCGATGGCAGGATCGTTCCACATCAGACCGCCCTCGTCGTTGGGATGGTACACGTCATCGCACTTATAGCAGAACTCCGCTCGCTCGCTCAACACCAAGAATCCGTGGGCGAAGCCGCGCGGGATGAAGAACTGACGATGGTTGCTCTCGCTGAGCACCACACCTTCCCACTGTCCGTAGGTGGGGCTGTCCGGCCGCAGGTCCACGGCCACATCGAACACCTCGCCGCGGGTGACGCGCACCAGCTTGCTCTGAGGGTGCTCGATCTGAAAGTGCAGCCCCCGCAGCACCCCACGCGTGGAGCTGGATTGGTTGTCCTGCACGAAATCGACGTCGATGCCGCCGGCCACGAAATCAGGGCGCTTGTAGGTCTCCATGAAGCAGCCTCGCTCATCGCCGTAGGCCTTCGCATCCACGATGATGACGCCTTCGATGGAGGTGGGAGTGAAGGTGAAGTTGCCGGATACGATGGCATCCATGCTATTGCCCCTGTTCTGCGTACTTCGCTTCTACGGCCTGCTTGGAGGCTTGCCACCAACCAGGGTTATCCTGATACCATCGGATGGTATCGGCGAGGCCCTCCGCGAAATCGGTATGGCGCGGCTGCCAGCCGAGCTCGCGACGAAGCTTCGTAGGGTCGATGGCATAGCGGCGATCGTGGCCGGGACGGTCGCGCACCCAGTCGAAGTCATCGGACCCACGCCCCATGGCGGCCAAGATGGCACGCAGCACGTCGATGTTGCTGCGCTCGCCATCGGCCCCGATGAGATAGGTCTCTCCCGCGCGACCGCAGGTGAGGATGGCCCACACCGCCGAGGAATGGTCCTCGGTATGTATCCAGTCGCGCACGTTCAGCCCATCCCCGTAGAGCTTCGGACGCGCCCCGGAGATGATGTTGGTTATCTGGCGTGGGATGAACTTCTCGATGTGCTGGCGCGGCCCGTAGTTGTTCGAGCAGTTCGAGATGGTAACATCCACCCCATAGGTGCGATGCCACGCGCGCACTAGCATGTCGGAGGCCGCCTTAGTCGAGCTGTAGGGACTCGACGGCTTGTAGGGCGAATCTTCGGTGAAGCGCGCCGGATCGTCGAGGGCGAGGTCGCCATAGACCTCGTCGGTGGACACATGATGGAACCGTGTGCCATGCGCACGGGCCGCTTCGAGCAGCCGATAGGTGCCTTCCACGTTGGTGCGCACGAAGGGAGCCGGGTCGGCGATGGAGTTATCGTTGTGGGACTCGGCCGCGAAATGCACGATGGCATCGGCATCGGGCACGATCGAGGCGAGCACCTCCGGATCGCAGATATCCCCGTGAACGAAGGTCATGCGCTCCGGCGCGATGCCGGCGAGGTTCTCGCGGTTGCCCGCATAGGTGAGCGCATCCAGCACGGTAACATGCACATCAGGCTGGTTATCCACCACCCAGTGGACGAAGTTGCTGCCGATGAAGCCAGCACCACCGGTGACGATGATATGGCGATAGGCCGCGGGGGCCTCAGGGGTTCGAGCGGTCTCGACCATGCGGGACATCCTCTCAGTCGTTGCGGAGCTCGGCGCGGTTCGCCATATAGGTGGCCAGCGCCTCTTGCCAGGGGCGCATCTCGTTACCGAAGGTGGCTTCGAGGTGGCGATTGCGCAGCGAGGAGTAGGCCGGGCGCGGTGCGGCGTTCGGGTTGGCGGCGCGATACTCCTCAGTGGTACAGCGCACCACGCGGCAGTCGCTCTCTGCCAGCACAGCTTCGGCCAGATCAGCCCATGAGCAGGTGCCCTCGTTGGTGCAATGCCAGATGCCGTAACTACCGGAGAGGGCTATCTTCAGCACCTCGTAGGCCAGGTCGTTGGCGCTAGTGGGGTTGCCCCATTGGTCGGCCACCACGGATATCTCGTCGCGATCGGCAGCCAGGCGCAACATGGTCTCGGGAAAGTTCTTGCCACCATAGCCGTAGAGCCACGCCGTGCGCACCACATGATGGCGCGGTGCCGCGTCCATGACCAGCTCTTCCCCCTCCTGCTTGGTGCGACCATAGGCGCTCAGCGGGCCTACCTCATCGCCCTCTTCGCGCTCGCCCTCTTCGGTACCGGGGAACACGTAATCGGTGGAGACGTGAACGATCACCGCATCATGGTCTGCGGCAGCGCGGGCGAGGTTGTAAGCGCCCAACGCGTTCACGCGACGGGCGCGCTCCTCATCGGCCTCGCAGCCATCCACATCGGTGATAGCTGCGCAGTTGATGATGATGTCAGGGTCGTGCTGGGCGACCATCGCATCCACCGCGTCGCCATCGGCTATGTCGAGCTCGGCAGCATCGGTGTAGACGACATGCACGTCCTCATAGCCATAGGGGATGGGGCCTATCTCAGCCCGACCTGTCTCCAATATGCGGCGCAGCTCGCACCCCAGCTGCCCCGATGCACCGGTCACCAGAACGCTCAAGGGCGTCTTCATCCTCTCGCCCGTGGCGTTGAGCGCATTGTCGTAGCGTGCCATGGTCTCCTCCTCAGTGGCGGCTCGGGGCGATGCGGCCCTCGGCCACCTTCTTCAGGTGCTGCCCATAGCCGCTCTTCTCGTATTTATGCACGGCATCCATCAGCTGTTCGTGGCTGATCCAGCCGTTTTCGTAGGCTATCTCCTCGATGGCCGACACCGAGAGCCCCTGGCTGCGCTCGATGGAGCGCACGAACTCCCCGGCTTCGTAGAGGCTTTCCATGGTGCCTGTGTCGAGCCACGCATAACCGCGGCCCAAGGTGACCACGTTCAGCGATCCGTCCTCTAGATAGCGCTGGTTCAGCGTGGTTATCTCCAGCTCGCCGCGGGCGGAGGGCTTCACGGCGCGGGCGAACTCGCACACCCGCGCGTCGTAGAAGTACAGGCCGGTCACCGCATAGTTGCTCTTCGGATGCTCCGGCTTCTCCTCGATGGACACGGCATTGAAATCCTCGTCGAACTCCACCACGCCGAAGCGCTCGGGATCTTCCACGTAATAGCCGAACACCGTAGCGCCCCCCTGCTGCTCGGCCGCCTCCACCGCGCGCACCAGATGACGGCCCAGACCGTTGCCATAGAAGATGTTGTCGCCCAGCACCAGCGCGCAACTATCGCCGTCGATGAAATCCTCGCCGATGATGAACGCTTGGGCGAGCCCATCGGGCGAGGGCTGCTCGGCGTAGGACAGGCTGATGCCGTACGGGGAGCCGTCGCCCAGAAGCCGCTGGAAGTTCGGCAGGTCGGCCGGCGTGGAGATGATGAGGATGTCGCGGATGCCCGCCATCATGAGCACCGAGAGCGGGTAGTAGATCATGGGCTTGTCGTACACCGGCAACAGCTGCTTGCTCGTCACCATGGTGAGCGGATAGAGCCGCGTGCCGCTGCCGCCCGCTAAGATGATGCCTTTCAAGGGCCGATCCCCCCTCTGCTCGGGCTCTCTGCCGCGCTCGCCCGCGCAACGAGGGCCTCGTGAATCCATTGCGACCATGATAGCGCAACTACCGGCCGCTCACCTTCCGGCGAGGGCTGCGGCGGCAGGCTCGATCACCGTCCGATCAGTCGGCGCTTCAAACGTGCGAACACGGACGGCGGCTCGCTCACGGCCGCTGCGGCAGGGGCTACCTCCTCGGTGCGAGAGAGCTGGGATGCTTCGTTGTTCTGGGCCTGGGCGAGCAGCAGGGCGAGCTCGCGCGGAAAGCGCTCGAACAGCGCAGCGAGCACCCCGTCGTTGCCACCGCGTTCGAGGTTCTCATGGCACAGAGCGCACGCTTGGGAGTCGGCCACGTAATCCAGCTCGTAAGGGGCGGCGCTCACCACGGGGATGCCAAGGCGCAGCTCATGGACGAACAACCATAGGTCGTCGGTGAACAGCGCGCTCGTGCGGATGGCCGCCTCGTCGAAGACCGCCTCGTCGAAGGCACGGGGCGGATAGAGGATGCCGCCCACCCCCGTCGCCAGCAGATCGCAGCGCGGCTCGCCCTGATGGAGCTTCTGCTCCAAGAGCCAGCTGTCATAGGGGGCCAGGCGCCCCTGACCCTCTCCGGTCAGGGCGCGCACCAGATGGGTGCGGCAGGCCACCACCGCCGAAGGGTGCTCCTCATGGGCAGCCAGCAAGCGCTCCACCAGGTCGGAAGGGTAGCGGATGTCATCATCCACGGTGATGACCACCGCATCGGGATGCGCCTGCATGGTCCAGAAGTACTTATCGTGGGGACCGAGCGTGCGAGGGCACCAGCGCACCTCCACCGCACCCCCCTCGACCGCCCGGCCGAGGGCGCGCAAAGGCTCCTCGCGATCGGGGAAGTCGTCCTCGGCCAACCATAGGCAGATGCGATCGGGCGCCACGGTCTGGCGTTGCAGCGACGCCAACACCTCGCCCAACCCGGCAAGGCGCGGAGGGTAGGTGGTCAGCGACAGGACGACCTCAGCCCCCTGAGGCACCATCTCCCCGTCCGTCCTCATGATGCGGCGCAGCTCGCTCAAGCGACCTTGCGCAGGTACTTGGGCAGGTCGAACTCAAGACCGGTGCCCGACATGTTCTGACCGAGCCACGAGTAACAGCTCGACATGGTCTCGGCGATGCCGGTAGCCCAGGTGAGCGAGGTGGCGTACTGATGCCAAGGGTCGCCGCCCTGCTCCATGCGCTGCACGTCCCAACGCATCTTATAAAGGGTGTTCTGCTGACCCGACTCAGGCGAGGTCGAGTTCACGTAATTGTTCGATATCCATTCCGCTGCGCCCACGATAGCGCGCTCGGGGCTGCTCCAGCCGCCCTTCTTCGCCATGGCAGCACCGCCGTTGTTCGGGTCGACGTCGTAGGCACCGATGCCGTAGAAGTTGTAGTAGCCCTCATAGCCGGCCACCTTGCCCTGAGCGAGGGTCGAACAGCCCCACGCGCTCTCGATGGCGGCATGGGCGAGCAAATACACCTCGTTCACATTGTGCTTCTTGGCTGCGTCGATGAAGTACTGACCGGTCTCGCGCAGGTTGCTGCGCACGCCGTAGCGCTTCTCCTGATAGGTCACCTTCGAGGCGATCAGCTGGTTGAGCTGATCAGCCGTCACGTTGCCCGAGAACCCGTCGGAGAGGATGGCGTACTGGTAGTACTTCTGGCCCCAATAGGAGCACTTGTCAGGATCGAGGGTCTGCATCACGTCCTCAGCTTTGCTGCCAGAACGTGCCGCTTGGGTCTCAGCGAAGCGCTCCAGCCACACATCATAGGCGGTGACGCGGATGTTCGAGAAATGGAGCGCGTCGAACAGCGCGCCCTGCACGCTGTTGCTGAGCGCTTTGGTATCGCCGAAGATGCGCATGGTCTTGATGCCGCCAGCACGGTTGACCACGTCAACAGCGCGCTCGGTGTTGTTCTCGTTCACCAGCATCATCACCGACTTGCTGCGTCCCTGAAGGGCGCCGCCGCCGAGAGCGTCCCACGGAGCCAGGCCGGTAGCGAAGCCGGCGCCCTCCATGGACAGGCCGTTCTTGGTGGCCCACACGGCCGTCTTGGCGCTGGTATCATAGCGATCGGTGCCGTCCATGCGCTCGACATTGCTCGCGCAGTCGCGCAGCATCTGCTCGGTGCCCGAGCTCACGCGCACGCCGCTGCCCACCACCAGGCCCTGGTCGAAGGAGCCAGCAGCACGCAGAGCGCCGGTCTGCTCGTCGTTCAGTACCAGGTCGTCGTTGGTGAGGAACAAAGGTGCCTTCTTCACGTAGGCCACCGGCGCGGCGGAAAGAGCGTCAGGGAACGCCACATCCTGGCCGCTGGCCACCACCACCAGGTCGTTGCCCCACAGACCGTTCTTCTTGCCGTAGTCGTAGATGGCCATCTGCGTCGCATAGCGATCCACGCCGCCCAAACGGCCCTCCAGCGCGATGCCCATGGCGCGCAGGTCGTCCACCACCTGGTCGCTCAAGGCGGCCGTAGAGCCGATGACCAGAGCCTTCTTCACCCGCAGCGTGGTGATGGCGCTCTTGGCACAGTCGCTCAACCGCCACGGCTCGGTGAGGAGGATGGGGCAGTCGTAGGCGCCAGCCAAGCTCGACGCGGTCAGTGCGTCGGGGAAGCGCTCGCCGGTGACCAGGATGATGTAGTCGCTGCTCTGCCATCCGGTGGTGGCCTGACGAGCGGAGGTGTCGTAGCGGTCGCAGCCGTCGAGGGTCACCACGCTCTGCGAGCGCGTGGTGCTCGAGAACAACGAGATACGATCATCGGCACCGGAACCGTCATCGTCGGTCTTCATGTTCTCGGCGATCTCCTCATCGGTGATGTTGGAGTACAGAGGAGCCTCTTCGCTCTCCTCCACCGGAGCCATCGGCTCATCGGAAGCTTCCTCGGCCGCTTCTGGCACATCGGGTTCTTTGAGCGATGCGGCCAGCGGAGCCTCTGCGGGGGCTTCTTCATTCTTCTGCATCAGATCGTCGACGAGAAGGCTCGTCCACGGAAGACCGTTGTTCGCCAACGCCGACAACGGCATCGACAAGACGAGGGCGGCCGACAGCGCCACGCCCACGATAGCAGCAAGCTTCACCTTGCGGTTCTTCATGACCAACACCCTTCTTCTCCGCCGCTCCCGTTCAGGTCCCCTTCCCTGGGGGGGCATTCGGAGGCGGCCTCTCTGCTACGTTTGGTGTTTATAATGAGTGATGTTAGATTATATGACCGTTCATTTCCCTTGAAAAGACGGAAGAAGAGCGAAAGCATGGACCCCACATCTTCTCCGCGATGCGAGACCGCCGGCCCCGAAGGGGCCTCTGACGAGCGCTCGCGGCCAGCTCCGCTCTCGCTGAAGAGGAACATCGCCTGGAACACGACCGGCTGCCTCTTCTATCAGGGGTGTCAATGGCTCACCACCATCGTGGTGGTATGGCTCAGCCACGGCTATGACAACGCGGGCATCCTCGCGCTCGCCATGGCGGTGGGCAACATCTTCGCCTCCATCGCCTTATATAAGATGCGCACCTTCCAAGTCTCCGACGTCGCGAACGCCTACAGCCAGGGAAACTACGCAGCGGTGCGCTTCATCACCGTCGGTGCCGCCTTCGCCCTGTGCATCCCCTATGCCCTCCTCACCACCACTGGGACCGATACGGTCCTGTGCATTCTCGCGTTTCTGCTGTTCAAGTCCGATGAGGCCTTCGCCGACCTGCTCTACGGCGTCGATCAGCGCGGGATGCGCATGGACTACATCGGCATCTCGCAGCTGCTGCGCGGCGTGGCCTCGCTCGGAGCTTTCTCGCTCGGGCTCTTGGTCGGCCACAACCTGCTAGCGGCCATCGGCACCATGTTCGTCTCCTGCCTCGCCATCACCCTGTTCTACGATCTGCCCCATGCCCAGCGCTTCGCCTCGCTACGCCCGCGCATCTATGGCCGCACGGCGCTCTCGCTTCTGCGCAGCGGGCTTCCCGCGGTGCTCGCGCTGGTAGCTAACATCGCGGTGGTATCGGTGAGCCGCCAGTTCCTCGGCGCTCTGTGCGGCGAAGAGCTGCTGGGCATCTACGCGAGCATCTCCACGCCGGCCGTGCTCATGCAGGCGGCGGTGGGATACCTCTACACGCCCATGATCGGCCATCTTTCCCAACTGTGGAACAGCCATGACGTCCACGGCCTGATCCGCTTCCTCGGGAAGATGGGAGTGCTGGTCATCGGGTCGCTGGCGCTGTGCTCGGCGTTGCTCGTCGCCGTCGCGCCGTGGTTGCTCACCCTCGTGTTCGGCGAATCCATCGCTCCGTGGGCGTGGATATTCCCCTCCTCGATGCTGTGCACGGCTCTGATCGCGCTCATATCGCTGGCCTGCGACGTGCTCATCGTGTTCCGTCGCCCCTCTTCGGCGCTGCTCAGCTGCGCAGCTGCTTTCCTAGTGGCAGTGGTCGCGGCCGTGCCGTTCATCGAGGCGTTCTCCTTGAACGGCATCAACCTGTCCATCTCGCTGGCCTATGGGCTCGGCATCGTCATCGCCACGATCGCCATCGTGAGCGCCATCCGCCGCCGCTGCATGATGAAGACGGCGTCGCAGAACAGCTAGCGGCTTCGCCGCTCGTTCTCGCTCAGAGCCTCGTCCTGCACCAGCTGGGAGAGCTTCGCCTTCAGCTTCGCTATCTCCAAAGAGGCGCTGAACTCCTTCATCAGCAATATGGCCACGATGCACAAGAAGATGAAGTTCGCGGGCGACTCCACGCCCAGCAGGTCAGCGCACCAGAACGCTATCTGCGGGAACACCGCCAGCACCGCCAAGCACAGCACGAAGAAGAACCAGAAGATGGCATCGGCCGTCTTTATCTGGGACTTACGTATCTTGCGCAGCACGAACACCAGCGTGAGCAGGGCTGCGACTATGAGGAACACCCTCAGACTGAGCGCCATGGGCCGATCACACCTTCTTCCTGAACCACTGCACCAACAGGATGGAAACGCACACCTGCAGCATATAGCTCATCGAGCGGGTGAACGTGAGGTAGCTCTCCCCTGCGATGCGCTCCTGCATCTCCACCTGCACCTCTTCCACCTTCGCGCCGCTGCGCATGGCCAACACGAGGGAATCGGGCTCAGGACCTAGGTCCAGCTCAGTAGCGAACGGCTCGATCATCTTGCGGTCGAACAGGCGCATGCCGGAGGTGGGATCGGTGATGGTCTTGCCCGTGGTGAGCTTGATGAGCCCCGTGATGAGGCTGGAGCCGATCATGCGGGCCGAAACGGGCTTCTTCTTCTCGCAGAACCGCGAGCCGATGACGATGTCAGCGCCGGTGCGTTCGGCCTGCTCCACCATAGGGAGTATGTAGGCGGCGCCGTGCTGACCGTCGGCATCGAACTGCACCGCGTAGTCGTAGCCGTGGCGCAGGGCGTACTTCATGCCGGTCTGGAACGCCCCAGCAAGGCCGAGGTTCACAGGAAGCGAGACCAGGTTGTAGCCGTGCTCCTCGCACAGGCGCGCGGTGGCGTCCCGCGAGCCGTCGTTCACGATCACATGGTCGACCCCTGGTGCACGGGCCAGCAGGTCCTCCACCGTGGAGACGATGTTCTCTTCTTCGTTGTAGGCCGGGATGATGGCCAGGATCCTTCGGTCCATGGTGCTCGTCTTCTCGTTTCGGTCGGTCGATGCCGCTATCGGGTCAGCCATTGCTCTTGCGCCCCAGTCCGTGAGCGAGGTTGAGCGCCCAGGCGATGGGCGCGGGCCAGAAGCGCCGCAGCATCTCGCGGTCCTCGGCGGTGCGCGTGTTGTCCTTTATGAGGGCCGAGGTCTCCGATCCCTCGTGGATCCTATGGTACATGAGGATGCGCGGGTCGTAGAGGAACTCGCCGCTCAGATGGGATATGCGCTCCCATGCCTCCCAATCGAGGTTGCTCTTCATGCCGTCTTGGAACACTGGGTACGGCAGCGCGTCCACCGCCATCGTCACCGACGGACAGCAGATGGCCGAGCCCAAGGAGAGCACACGACGGCGCACGCGCACATCGGCGCGATTCGCCTTGTCCTCCAAAGGACGCAACAGCTTGCGCTTCACGGCCAGCAGACGGTTGTCGTCCACCGGCTCCCCATCGCGCAGCTCGCCGTAGTTGGTGAAGAACAGCAGCGGTCGTTCCGCGTCGTTCATGGCCTCCAACATGGCCTCGGCATAGGGGGCGCAGTACACGTCATCTTGGTGCGCGATGGTCACCAGCGGCGTATCGGCGCAGGACAGCGCATAGTTCCAATCGTGAGCGATGCCTGGGGCCTCGCCGCTCACGAACAGCTCGATGTCGGCCTGTCGTGCTGCGTCCTCTATCCACCCGTTCGGCGTGGAGGTGCACAAGATGATGTGGGAAGCGACGCTCTGGTCCTTCAACGAGGCGATGCACTCGCGCAGATAGGGGCCTTCCCCGTAGGCGCAAAGGGCGAATGTGTGGTCTTGGGCAGTGAACATGGGTCCAGTATAATGGACATTTCCTCTCCGTTCGCGAGATACCGCGAAGAGGACGCGCTTCGATGCCACGCGGAACGGTGCCGTCGAAGTCCTCCCTCGGAAACGAAAAGGTGATCCTATGTGGGCCGGCTTCATCGTCGGATGCCTCGTCGGCATCTTGATCCTGTTCATCCCCGGTGCGCTCGTGCTGCGCGCGCTGCGCTTCTCGCTGCCCCAAAGCTGCGCGTTCGCCCCTGCGCTCTCGGTGGCCATCATCGCCATAGCAGGCGTGGCCATCGACCTGCTCTCGCTGAAAGGGGTCGGGGCGCTGCTCGGCATGACGGCGCTCATCACGGTGGCGCTGAGCGCGAAGGGGCTGCTCTCCTCCCTGACCGCCTGGCGCGCCCACGCCGCGGAGAAGCCGAGCGCAGCTCCCCTGCTGCCGTCCATCTCCTGGGGGGCCATCGCGCTCTACGTGGTGGTGAACGTGGGTGTCATGGGGTATCTGTTCCTCATCTGCCTGAGCTCCCTCGATGCCATCATCCCCATCGGGGACGTCAACTACCATGTGAACGTCGTGATGTCCATGATGGACAGCGGCAACTTCTCCACCCTCTCCGTCTCCCCCTACCCTGACTCGCTTCCCGCCGAAGAGGTGCCCTTTGCCGCGAACGGCTACTATCCGGCCGCCTGGCATGCGGTATGCGCCCTGCTCGGCTCGCTCTGCGGCCTGAGCGCCCCTCTGGCGGAGAACGTCTTGAACTTCCTGTTCACCTCCGTGGTGTTCCCCCTCGGCGTGCTGGGGCTTTTGACGGTGGCCTTTCCTGAGCGCAAGACGTTCGTCTGGTGGGGGGCGCTCGTGGTGTGCGCCGGGGTCGCCTTCCCGCTGCGGCCCTTGCTGGTCCATCAGATATATCCGAACATCGCTGGGTTCTCCTGCCTGCCGGCGGTCATCGCCTTGAGCGCGGCGGCCTTGGGCCCCCTCGACGGGAAAGGGATGCGCTCGCGGCTCCTCGCCGCCTCCTTCGGCGGCTTCGTCGGGTTGGGCCTGCTGCATCCCAACGTGTTCTTGGCAGGATGCGTCTTCCTGTTCGCCATCGTGCTCTGCATCGGCATCCCGCAGCTCTCAGCTTGCCTCGCCCGTCGCGCCCGCCAACAGCGATGGCGTTCGCCGAGGCGGTGGCGCATCGCGCTCTCGGTGGCCTGGATCGTGCTGGCCGTGACGGTCTGGCTCGTGCTGTTGGACCTGCCGGCCTTCGCCAGCATCACCAACTTCCTGTGGACGTGGACCGTCTCGGTGCCGAAGGCCATCATGTTGGTGCTCTCCTTCGGCCTGTGCCTCGGGCCGCCCCAATACCTTCTCGCGTTGCTCGGCGTCATCGGCGCCATCTGGTGCTCGCGCCATGAGGGCCATGGATGGCTCGTGCTCGCAGCCGTGCTGTTCGCCATCGTCTTCTGCGGCGGGGCCGCTGGGTCCCCTGAGGTGAAGAAGGTGTTCGCCGGCTTCTGGTACACCGACCCCGAGCGCACTTCAGCTCTGTTCACCATCGCCATGATCCCGCTCGTGGCCGCCGGTCTCGGGCTGGCCTACCAAGGGGTGCGAAAGGGCATCGACGTCCTGATCGAAAGAGGCGAGAAGGCCTCCTCCCAGCAGGGCCGCACCGCGACCGCGGCCAGATCGGCCAAGATCGGGGCCATCGCCGTGGTGACCGCGGTCTTCGTCAGCCTCGACTTCTTCGCAGCTCACATCCCTCTGCCCCTCCCCGGGTTCGGCGACGGCTCCGGTTTCGCCATCACACGCCAAGCCCTCCGCTATGAGAGCGATCCTGCCAACTCGCCGCTCTACACCGAAGCGGAGCAACGCTTCGTGGACGAGGCGCTCGCCCTGGTGAGCCAGGAGGGGCACGACGATGCGCTCATCATCAACCAGCCCCACGACGGCAGCCTGTTCGCTTACCCCGTCAACGACGCCAACGTGTACTACAAGTCCTACATCCGCTCCGACCAAGAGAGCGAAGAGAGCAAGGCCATCCGCCTCTCCCTCGACGAGATATCCACCGACGAAGCCGTTCGCGCAGCCGTGCGCAAAGCCGAGGAGAGCGCCGGGGCCGTCTATGTGCTGGTGCTGAACCACGACGAGGGCGAGAACTACGACAGCAACCGCTGGAAAGAGGAGGACTGGACCGGCTTCGACGACCTCACCGACGCCACCCCCGGCTTCGAGACGGTGCTGGCCGACGGCACCATGCGCCTCTACCGCATCACCGCCCTCGACTGACGCCTCCCCTCCCTTCATCGCACCATCGAAAAGCCCCCTTCTTCCGTTCGAGCGCGGACGGAAGAAGGGGGCTTCGACGTTCGGTCTGCGAGCGCAGCTAGCGCCAGATCAGCCAGGTCAGCGACCCATCACCTTGTGAGCCAGGCCCTTCACGGTCTCTCGCCGCTTGCTGCCCACGGGCATCAGCGGGTTCACTATCTTGCGCACCGCGCGCCCCACCGGCAGCGCTGGCGGCTTGGGAGCCGGCGCGACATCAGGCCGCTCGTTGGCGAGCAGCATGGCCAGCATCACCTCGTAGAACGGCGTGTTGCGCGCATAGCGCCAGTACACCTCGTTGCGATCGCAGTACCAATCCTTCCACGGCTTCTGGAACCCGGCGTAATGGATGATCCACGGATCGGCATAGGATGCGCAGAACCCGTCGTAGACCGCCGCCGGCGCGTGGACGAACACGTTCGCGATACGGTTGCCGCAGTCGTTCATCACGTTCCATCGCGGGTCGAGGTAGCGCACGCGCCCCTCGCAACAGGCGTTGAGCACGTCTTGGTCGTTATAGATGTAGTCGGGATCCGCCGCGAAGGTGAGCCACTCGTCCACCCCATGGGCGTTGCGCATCGCCTCGGTGTTCAGCACCAGCACCCCAGCTTGGAAGTAGTCGTAGGGGTCCTTCATGTGCAGCGTCTCAGCGTTGTAGGCCAGACGCTTGCCGTCCTTCAAGTTGAGGTTGCCGAGGAAGTCGATGTCGCGCACGGCTCCCACCAGGGCATCCCCCAGGTCGGTATCATAGAGCGCAGCCACGTCCCCCTCCACGATGAGGTCCGAATCCAGGTAGAGCACCTTATGGTATTCCGGCAGGATATCCTGGATCAGGAAGCGGAAGTACGTCTCGATGCCGATATGCTCGTTGTTGGTCGACAGGTCGTACTCGGCCACCAGGCTGCCGGCGCCTACGAATCGCAGGCGCGCGTTGGCGCGATCGAGGAACCGCTTCATCACCTGCTGATCGTAGCCGCTGATGCCGTTCTCCAACACCACGATGTCATAGAAGCGCTCAGGCGAGGCGTTCTCCAGCATGGAGGAGATGGTGGTGGTCAGCATGGGCACGTAGCCGCCGTCAGCAGCGAACACCACGGGCACCACCGGCAACGGCTGTTCGAGCTGCATGCTGGGCAGCGCCGGGCCGTGGGTCTTGTCCGGATGCTCGAAGTGCACGCACTGCACCTGCTTGGTCTTCCACTGCGCGCCGGTGCGCATCTGATGGTTATAGTAGATGTTGAACAAGCGCTCGGAGAGGTGACCAGGGGTGCGCAGCGCCTCTTTGCTATAGGTGCTCATGTCCGTCACTTCGCAGAACCGCTCCAAGATGGGGAACATCCACTCGCAGTAGGCGAAGAAGATGTCCTTCTTCATCACGTACATGTTGCAGAAGCAGGTGAAGTTGCCGTTAGCGAAGGCTTCGACGTCCTCGACGTAGTCGGGATGCATGTCCTCCACGATGGCGAGCACCGTCGGCAGGTCGTCCTCTTTCAGAAGGGGCGCTTCGACGTACTGCTCAAGGGGCGTGTTCGCGCGGAACGGGAACTTCCGCAGGTCCTTCATCTCGGTGGTGATGACGTCGTAGCCCTCCACGGCGCGGGCGATGGTAGCGTCGTCAAGACCGTACTTCTTCTGGGTGGCGGCATCTATCACGCCGTCCATGATCTCGCCGTAGTCGTTCTCCTCATAGCGCACATCGCTGAAGTTGAAGTAGCGGCGGTAGTGGCAGAAGCCGTAGTAGTCGGCATCCACGTTCTTCCACGCCCAGTACTGGGCCGTCAGCTCGCAGTACTGCGGGTTCAGCTCGCTGATGTTCTCGCCCGCGTCATCGGAGAGCATGTGGTCGAAGCGCGCAGCGGCGTTAGCCGCTCCCACCTGCACCGGTTGCAAGATGTCGCTCTCGAACAGGTCGACGTCCTTATGGGCCGCCACGAACAGGCGGATGCGCTGGTCGTCCCAACGCTTGCGGACGGCCTGCTGCACGGTGCGCGCACGCACGTTCTCACGATCGTTGCGCGCCTGCTGCGCCATGGCATAGGTGCGCGGCGAGAGCACCTTGGAGCGAGCGAGGCTGCGGGCGAGGTCGAACCACTGGTCGAAGGGCTCCTCTCCCTCATAGGCGGCACCCTGAGCCCACAGGGCGTAGGCATCGTCGCGCACGAAGCGCACCAGCTCGTAGATGGTCTCGTCCTCGCCGATGATGGGGACCAGCCCCTGGGCCGCCTCCAGCTTGTCCTCGTCAGCCACACGCTCGTGCCAATCGTTGCAAAGGAGCTGCAGCAGCTTCTCCTTAGCGCCGCGCACCGCGCCGTCCAAGGAAGGATCGTGGCAGCTGGCGGCATATTCCTCGATGGCGTCGATGGCCATCTGGAACGCGCGAGCGCTCTTCAGAAACGACTCCACGCTCAGAGCCGCCGAGCCGTTCAGGCCGCGACCGTAGTAATAGTCGAGAGCGACCACGTCATTGGCGGTGAGCTGCTCGCTCGCCAGGCTGGCGATGACGAAGAACTCGTAGGCGTCCTGGGCACGGCCGAGGCGCTCGGCGTTCATGGCCTCATAGGCGCGCTTGAGGAAATCGGTGCGATAGACGCGCTGAGTGACGCGCCAGTCTTGCTCGTAGCCGCCTTCCGCATCGAAGATGACCTTCATGATGCGCCGGCCGCGCAGAGGCGCCATGGGGCGGTTGATGTAGGCCTCGAAGGCCGCTCGCTCCCCTTCGTTCACCCCAGCGTCCACCACCCGTATGCCGTAGTGGAGCATCTCGCAGGGCCGCTGGGCCAAGCGCTCGTCCAGCGCTCCCAACGCCCCTGCGGGCACCTCGTCATCGGAGTCGAGGAACAGCGCGTATTCCCCGCTCGCACGGGCCACTCCGCTCTTGCGGGCCCGATGGGTGCCCTCGTTGTGCGGCTTGTCCACCACAACGAAACGCCCATCGCGAGCGGCATGGTCTTGGGCGATGACGGCGCACCGATCGGGCGAGCCGTCGATGACCACCACGGCCTCCCAATCGGTGAAGGACTGAGCGAGCAGGCTGTCCAAGCAGGCCGGGAGGTATCGCTCGTTGTCATAGGCGGGGATGATGACGGAGAACCGCTTCATGGGCGCTCACTTTCTCGTTTTCGACATGCTATATAATAGCATCGCTCGACCGTCCGCTCGGTCAAGCGCGCCGCAGAACCGACGGTAAGGAGCGAGCCCGAACGTGTCCGCACAGAGCGTACAGAACCAGACCGGCCTGAGGCGCGACTGGTTCACCATCACCTCTCTGGTCTCCAAGGATTTCAAGCTCAAATACCGTCGAAGCGTGCTGGGCGTGCTGTGGTCGGTGCTGAACCCGCTGCTCATGATGTGCGTGCTCACGGCCGTGTTCAGCACGTTCTTCCGCTTCGAGCTGGAGCACTATCCGTTCTACCTCATCTTGGGAACCACGCTGTTCTCGCTGATGTCGGACTCCACCAACACCGCCATGACCTCCATCATCGACTCGGCGCCTCTCATCAAGAAGATACGCATCGACAAGATCATCTTCCCGCTCGAAAAGGTGCTGTTCCAGATGGTGAACTTCGCCATCTCGCTCATCGCCGTGGTCATCGTCATGGTGTTCCTGCAGATACCGCCCACCTTCAACCTGGCGTTCCTACCGCTGCTGCTCGTCTACGTGGCACTGTTCAGCGCAGGGCTCGGGCTCATCCTGTCCACCCTCGCGGTGTTCTTCCGCGACGTGGTGCACATCTGGAGCGTGGTCACCACCGCATGGATGTACGCCACCCCGCTGTTCTACCCGGTCAGCATCTTGCCCGACTGGATGCTCGGGTTCGAGGCGTTCAACCCGATGTATCACTATGTCACCTACTTCCGCGACATCGCGCTGTGGGGGAACACCCCCGGCGCCATCGAGAACCTCGTGTGCTTCGCCATGGCCGCGGTCACGTTCCTGGTGGGCTTCTTCGTGTTCCGCAGGGCGCAGAAGAAGTTCATCCTCTACGTGTGAGCGAGAAAGGGACGCGCGATGCCCAAAGAGGTCAACACATCTTCGCTGATGACGAGCGCCGCGGCTCCGGCCGCCGACGAGGGACGGACGGTGATAGCCGTCGAGGATGTCTCCATGGTGTTCAACATAGCCAACCAGCAGCTGAACAACTTGAAGGAATACGCCATCGCGCTCGCGCGCCGCGAGCTTATGTTCAAGGAGTTCGTCGCCCTCGACCATGTCTCCCTCACCGTGAAGAAGGGGGATGTGTTCGGCATCCTGGGCACTAACGGCTCGGGCAAGTCCACCCTGCTGAAGATCATCGCCGGAGTGCTGGAGCCCACCTGCGGCACCGTCGAGATAGACGGGTCCATCGCCCCTCTGATAGAGCTGGGAGCTGGGTTCGACTTCGAGCTCACCGCTCGCGAGAACATCTACCTCAACGGCGCTCTGCTGGGCTATCCGCGGCGCTTCATCGACGAGCATTTCGACGAGATAGTCGACTTCGCCGAGATAGGCGAGTTCCTCGACATGCCCATCAAGAACTATTCTTCGGGCATGGTGGCGCGCATCGCCTTCGCCATCGCCACGGTGATCGTGCCCGACATCCTCATCGTGGACGAGGTGCTGTCGGTGGGCGATTTCATGTTCCAGCAGAAGTGCGAGCAGAAGATACAGAGCCTCATCAACGAGCATGGGGTGACCGTGCTCATCGTCTCTCACAACAACGACCAGATAGAACGCCTCTGCAACAAGGCCATCTGGATAGAGAAGGGCCATGGCCGCATCGTGGGCAGCGCAGAGGAGGTCTGCGGCATCTACCGCGCGCTCGGCGGCCACACCGGCAGCGCTCAGGCCGAAGCACAGCTCTTAGAGCTGATCGAGAGTCCCGTGGCTCCCGCCGAAGACGCCCTCGAGGTGATCGCGGGCGATACCCGCTACAGCACCAACGTGCAGCTGGCGCGGCGCACGAGCTTGGCCGCCGGCGGCACGGCCACCATCGCGTTCGGAGAAGACCCCGACGCCCACCTGCTGGCCGTGGCCTTGGCCGGAGCGCTGCAAGGCGCGGCGCTCATCACGAAGGCCGATGAGCTGCCCGACGCCACAGCGCTGGTGCTGGCTCAGATGGCACCGTCCCGGGTCGTGCTGATGGATCGCGACGGCCAGCTCGCAGCGGATATGGTCGATGCGGTGCGCGCAGTGGTCGGCCCCGCCTGCGAGGTCACCCGCCTCGCAGCGGACGGGACGGTCGCGCTCGCCCGCGGAGCGCTCGCCTATGCGGATGCCCACCACGCCACGTTCAGCCCGGTGGCCTTCGTGGTGGGCGGGAACGGCGCGTTCGCCTCCGCCACCATCGCCCCCTACCTCGCCCGCCATGGCTCTCAGCTGCTGTTCGCCACCGAGGGCGAGCCGCTGGATGGCACCGTCATGGAAGAGATGCGGAAGCGCGGGGCGCAAGAGGTCGTCTTGTTGGGCTCTGTGCCCGTGACCGAGAAGGGCCGTCACGCGGCCCAGCAGGCCGGGCTGACCCTCACCGCCCTCGCAGGCGACAGCGACGCAGAAGCCCATCGAACCGCCTTGCGGTGGCTCACGGAACGCCATCGAGCCACCGGCGAGCTGGTGAGCCGCCTGGTGCTGACCACCCTGGCCGGTCCGACCGACAGCTATTCGGCCGCTGCGCTAGCCGCCCAAGACCACGCCGTCATCATGATGGCCGACCACAACGACCTCGACAGCATGGCGGCGGTCGTCTCGTTCATCGAGGAGGAGCGCGGGGCGGTGGATTCCGTGGCCGTCATCGGCAACGACGCATGCTTCAACGGCACCGATCGCAAGCTCGTCCGAAAAGCCCTCGCCCGCGCGAAGGCCGCAGCGCAGAAGGGCTAATCGCGTCCGAACAGATCGCGCGTGTACACCTTAGCGCGCACGTCATCGAGCTCCGGATGATAGCGGTTCGCCAAGATGAGCGTGCTGCGACGCTTCAGCTCATCCAGATCGGCCACCACCTCTACCCCGTCGAACTCCGCACCGGCGAAGGCCGGTTCGTAGATGACCATGTCCACGCCCTTGTTCCGTAGCCGTTCCATCACGCCGATGATGGAGGATTGGCGGAAGTTGTCAGAGCCAGCCTTCATGGTGAGCCGATAGATGCCCACCACCGGGTGCACGCCGGTGCCGAACCCGCCCCATTCTCGCAGAAGACCGTACACTTGCTCGGCGATGAGGTCTTTGCGCGTGTCGTTGGTGCGCACGATGGCGCCGATGAGCTCCTGGGGCACATCCGCGTAGTTCGCCAACAGCTGCTTGCTGTCCTTGGGGAGGCAGTAGCCGCCGTAGCCGAACGAGGGGTTGTTGTAGTGGCCGCCGATGCGCGGATCGAGACACACGCCCTCGATGATCTGGGCCGTGTTCAGGCCGCGCAAGGCCGCATAGGTGTCCAGTTCGTTGAAGTAGCTCACGCGCAGGGCCAGATAGGTGTTGGCGAACAGCTTGATGGCCTCGGCCTCGGTGCTGCCGCAGACCAGCTGGGGCACAGCATCCATGGGCTCGGCTGCGCCTTCGGCCAGGAGCCGCGCGAAGAACGCGCCGAACTCGCAGTTGCGCCTATCGACAAGATCGACGCCCACCACGATGCGAGAGGGATGCAGGTTGTCGAACAGCGCATGGCCCTCGCGCAGGAACTCAGGGCTGAACACGATGCGCCCATCGTTCGCCCGCTGACGCAGTTCGGCGGTATAGCCTACGGGAACGGTGGATTTGATGACGATCCAGCAGCGCTGGTTCACAGCGCGCACCGTGGCGATGGCCGTCTCCACCGTAGAGGTATCGAAGCGGTCGAGGTCGCTGTCATAGTCGGTAGGGGTGGCGATGACCACGATGTCGGCGCAACCATAGGCCGCTGCCGGATCGAAGGTAGCCCGTAGAGCCAGCGGATGCTCGCCGGTGGCCGCCGCCATGAAGGCCGCCGTTATCTCGGGATCGGCGATGGGGCTGATCCAGTCGTTCACCATGGCGACCTTCTCGGGCACCACGTCCACCAAGGCGACATCGCTATGCTGGGCCAGCAGCGTCGCCATCGACAGCCCCACATAGCCCGCGCCCGCCACCGCGATGCGCGCTCGGCCATCGGGGCGCACGAACGGCTCTTCTTCGACCGCTTGCTGTTGTTGTTGCTGCTGCTTCTTCCGCCCGAACACCATGGCGTTCCCTTCCTAGGAGATATGACCCAAAAAGTCCTTCGTGCGCTCCGATGTGGGATGGTCGAACACCTCTTCGGGCGTGCCCTCTTCCACGATGACGCCACCGTCCATGAAGATGACGCGATCGGCCACATCGCGCGCGAAGCCCATCTCGTGGGTCACCACGATCATGGTCATGCCCTTCCGCGCCAGGTTGCGCATGACGGCCAGCACATCGCGCACTAGCTCCGGATCGAGGGCGCTCGTGGCCTCGTCGAACAGCATGACATGCGGCTCCATGGCCAGAGCGCGGGCGATGGCCACGCGCTGCTGCTGACCGCCGGACAGCTCAGAGGGCTTGTAGTCCACGCGATCGGCCAGGCCCACCTCCGACAGGCGCTCGATGGCCACGGCCTCCGCCTCGGCCTTGGAGCGCTTCAACACCTTCTGCTGGGCGATCATGACGTTCTTCTTAGCCGTCATCTGCGGGAACAGGTTGAAGTTCTGAAACACCATGCCGATCTCGGCACGAACATGGTTGATGTCCACGCCCTTGGCGGTGATGTCGGTGTCCTCGAAGTAGATATGGCCGCCGGTCGGGGTCTCCAACAGGTTGATGCAGCGCAGCATGGTGGACTTGCCCGAGCCTGACGGCCCCAGCACCACCACCACTTCCCCGCGCTTCACTTCCAGGTTCACATCGCGCAGCACCACGTTGTCGCCGAATGCCTTCTGCAGACCGACGATGCGCACGATGGGATCGTTGTCGTTCCTCAGCTCTTCCATGCCCATCCTCCTTGGCCTCTAGTCCGCCTTCGTGCTGGTCGCGCCGAACTCAGGTGAGAGCACTTCCCCGCTCAACCCGTCGAGGCTCGGCGAATCAGCCGTGTTGAGCGCCAGCGGCGCTGCCGGCTTTCCCTTGTGCGTGCGCTTGCCGCGCGCGCCGCCTTTGCCCGACAACCGCCGCTCCAGCATGCCCACCAGCTTCGCCAAGGGCAGCGTGATGATCAGATAGAAGATGGCCGCCACGATGTAGGGCGTGATGGAGCCGGTGGAGGCCACGATGGTCTTCGCGTACATGACCACCTCCATGACGCCCACCGCGGCCAGCATGGAGGTATCCTTGTACAGCAGGATGAACTCGCTGGTCATGGTAGGGATCACCCGCAACACCGTTTGGGGGATGATGACATAGGTCATGGTCTGAGCGCCGTTCATTCCCAGCGAGCGCGCCGCCTCGGTCTGACCGGCCGGGATCGACTGGATGCCCGCGCGGAATATCTCGCACAGATACGCCGCTGAGTTCATGGCCAACACGATGACGCCCAGCGGGAACGACGGGATCTGCACCCCCGCCAAGGGAAGGCCGAAGAAGGCGATGTATATCTGCAGGAACAGCGGCGTGCCGCGCACCACGTTCACATACACCGACGCGATGGCCCGCAGCACGCGGAACCGCGCCATGCGCATGAGCGAGAGCACGAAGCCCACGGGAATGGCCAGCGGGAAGGCGCAGGCCACGATGCCCACGGCCATGAGGAAGCCCTTGAACACCACCGGGAAGCTCGTCACGATGAGCGCGGGGTTGAAGAACAAGAACAGGAACTTGTTGGAGTTCCACGCCTGCACCCAGTCCTGCTCGTTGAGGGCCTTGGCCCACTGATCGGTGAGCGAGACGCTCTCCACCATGATGGGCGGGATGCCCTCGATGGGGCGCGTGGTGCCCCCGGCCAGCTCGCAGGTGCCCGCGAGCTGCATCTCACCGCCTGAGACCGGGAACGTGACGTCGTATATCTCCACACGGAAGTAGGCGCCGGCGGGGGCGGCCTCGGCGAAGCGCGCCTCGAAGGTGCTGTCATCGGCCGTGAGCGCGGCATCGATGACGGTGCGCTCCATCAGGTCCGCCCCTGACAGCATGGTGATGCGGGAGCCCTCGGTGCCGAAGGTGGCTCCTTCGGGGAAGGTGAAGCTCAAGGCGACCACCGCCTCGTCAGCAGCGGCCCGCCCCTCCCAGGTGATGCGGGTCACAGAACCGCCCATCACAGCGCTGCCGGTATCGCCGTTGGGCCGTGCCGTGCACTTCACGGTGTCGAGAGCCAGCGCTGGGGCGGGCGCTATGACCAACGTACAGAGGAGAGCGGAAACGAACGGCAGCAACCACCTTCTGAAGCGTCGCGGTCCCATATTCCGTATCCCCTCTCCTCTGTGCGTTCTATAAAGTCTAGCATCTCGCCCGCAAGACAGCGGGAAGCCACGGCAGGTTCCCGTTCGTTGCCGCACCTCGCGACAACGAACGGGGGCATCCGTGGCTTCCGCACGAGCGATGGCATCGTCTGTCGGGTCCCGGATAGGACCCTGACGCGCGCCTCTTAACCGAGGTACTCGGCGATGAGCGCCTCGATGGTGCCGTTAGCCTCCAGCTTGGCGATGGCCTCGTTGATGGCCTTGGTCAGCTCGGGGTTGTCCTTGGAGGACACGATGGCATAATCCTCGCCCGTGGCGATGTTCAGCACCACATGAGCATCGGTATAGGCCTGGGAGAGCATCTTCTCCACCACGGCCTTGTTGGTGCACACGGCCGTAGCCTGGCCGGCCTGCATGGCAGCGAACGCATCGTTGGAGTTACCGTAGGGCTGCACCTTGGCGTTCGGAAAGTTCTCCTGAACATAGGTCTCACCGGTGGTGCCGCTCTGCACCGCAATGGTCACCTCAGGCTGGTTCAGCGTCTCTTTGGCGTTCTCCTCGGTGATCTCGGTGTTGGAGGTCATGGTGGCCACCGACAGGTTGTCCACATAGTAAGACGAGGTGAAGTCGATGGTCAGCTCGCGCTCCGGATCGACGGAGAAGCCGGAGATGCCGATGTCGGCCTGGCCGCCCGCGGCCACTGCCGTGCAGATGGTGTCGAACTGCAGGTTCTTGAACTCAGCCGTCAGGCCCAGTTCCTCAGCGACGGCCTTGGCCAGCGCGATGTCGAAGCCCACGAACTCCTCGCCTTCCAGCGACTCGAAGGGCGGGTAGTCCGGCGAGGTGGCGACGGTGAGCGTGCCGGGGGTCACCAGCGTGTACTCGGCAGCCGTCACATCGGCGCTCGCGCTGGAGCTAGAGCTGGAGGCAGCGCTCGGGGCAGGGCTCGAGCAGCCGAACAGCCCGAAGCTCGCCACGAGAGCCGCGCAGGCGACCAAAGATGCGATCTTCTTCATACCAGGTTTCCTTTCCTCTTCATGAGCGCGCCCTCCTCTAAGGGGGGACCGCCGAGCATCGCAGCGGACCCTTCCCTTGGCGCACCGATGCCACCCATTATAAGCGTTGCGATGGCCCCTCTCGCGCCTGAATGGGCGATAATGGGGCCCATGGGAAGATACCTGCCAACGAAGAGCCTCTTCGACATGCACTGCCATCTCGGCTTCGTCGACGACGCCGCGGCCGCCCTGCGTCCTGCCAGCGAAGACGGTCCTGCCGCCCTCTCGTGCACCCTCGCGCCCGAGGAATTCGAGCGGGACCGCTTCCGTCTCGCGCCGTGGCCCCGCTACCGCGTCGCCTTGGGACTGCATCCTTGGGCCGTCGCCGACGGCACCGCGACGGTCACGGCCATAGAAGCCTTCGAGAAGATGGCGCCCACCGTAGCGTTCGTCGGGGAAGTGGGGCTCGACTTCGGTGGCGCCCGCGGCGAAGAGGTTCGCCGCATGGCTCAGCAAGAAGCCTTCGCCCGGGTGCTCGCCGCCTGCGACCATGCTGCCCCTTCCGGTGCCGTCGAGCCCAAGCTGCTGTCCGTCCACGCGGTACGAGCCGCCGACAGGGTGCTCACGATGCTCGACGAGCAGGGAACGCTGCAGCGCCACCGTTGCATCTTCCATTGGTTCGCTGGCTCTTCGGTAGAGCTGAGCCGCGCCATCGAGGCGGGCTGCTGGTTCTCGGTAGGGCCTCGCATGCTCGCGACGAAGCGCGGGCGAGAATACGCGCGTGCCATCCCCCTGGATCGGCTGCTGCTAGAGACCGACTCCCCCTCGCGTCCCGGGGAGCCGTGGACCTATACAGCATGGACGAAAGGGTTAGAAGCAGCGGGCGAGACCATAGCGGATCTGCGCGCCATGGAAGCCGTTGAGCTGTTCGACACCATCGCCGCTAACAGCGAAGCGCTGCTCAGGCCAGCTCGAACTCCAGCTTGCGTGCCCTGAGGTCGGCCATCTTCAGCACCACCTCGATGCGCTCTCCCAAACGGAACATCTGCCCGCTCTCCTCGCCTACCAACGTGTAGCGGGCTGGATCGAAGGAGAAGTACTCATCCCCCAAAGAGCGCACGGGCAGGAGCCCTTCGGCCGTGTTGTCGAGGCGTACGAACACGCCGAAATTGGTTACGCCGCAGATGGTGCCCGAGAACGTCGTGCCCACGAAGCGCTGCAGGTACTCGACCATCTTGAGCTCTTGGGATTCCCGCGATGCTGTCTCGGCGATGCGCTCCATGTCAGAGGAATGCTCGGCCACCCATGGCAGGGCGTTCTTCTCTTGATCGAACTTCTCGGGACGGCCCGTCAGCTGGGCCCGCAGCATGCGATGGACCACCAGGTCGGGATAGCGGCGGATAGGGCTCGTGAAGTGGCAGTAGGCCTCGCTGGCCAGACCGTAGTGAATGTCTTTGTGCGGCGAGTACACCGCTCGCTTCATCGAGCGCAGCATCAGCGCGGTCACCAGCTCATGCTCGGCCCGCCCCTCGCTCGCCGCCAGGATGCGCTGGATGACGTGGGGATCGCCCGTGACCAGGCGCGCAGCCATGGCTTGGGTGAACCACGGGAACTCCTGCAGCACTGGCACCAGCGCCTCGAGCGAATCGGCCGAGGGCTGCTCATGGATGCGGAAGAGGCAAGGCCACCCCCGCTGCACCAGATGGGACGCCACGGTCTCATTCGCGAGGATCATGGCCTGCTCGATCAGCTCGGTGGCCGCGTTCTCGGTGCGCAGTGCGATGGCGATGGGCTGACCTTCCTCATCGAGGCGCATCTTGGCCTCTACGGTAGAGAAGTCGATCCCGCCGCGCGCGGTGCGCTTCGCGCCCAGCACATCAGCGAGGGAGGCCGCCTGACGCAACCGCGTCACCAGATCGGCATCTGCGGCCTTCTCCGAAGCCTCGTCGGTGCCTTCGATGATCGCGAGGGCCTCCTCGTAGCTCAAGCGCGCCCGTGAGCGCATGAGAGCCGGATAGAAGTCAGAGGAGACCACGGTGCCATCCGCATCGAGGATCATGTCCACGGTGAAGCAGCGCCGCACCTCCCCCGGTTTCAACGAGCACAGCTCGTTGGACAGCTTCTCCGGCAGCATGGGGATGACGCGATCCACCAGATAGACGCTGGTCGCTCGTCGACGGGCATCGAGATCGGTGGAGGAGCCCCATGGCACGTAATGGGACACATCCGCGATATGGACCCCCAGACGCCAGCGCCCATCCTCCAACGGATCGAGGGAGAGCGCGTCATCGAAATCGCGGGCGTCGGCCGGGTCGATGGTGAAGATGTAGCGCTCGCAGATGTCGCGATACCCCTCCGCCAGCGCCCCGGCCTCATCGAGCACCGCCGCTTCCGCCTCCGCCAAGGTGCCCTCCGAGAACCGCGTCTCCAGCTTATGGCGGGCGATGATGAGGTCGATGCCGATATGCTCGTCGTCCTCGCTGCCGATGACCTCTTCCACCACGCCGGTAGCCGCGGTGCGCCGCGTGGGATACTCGACCATGCGCACGCGCACGATGGCCCCATCGGGCACATCAGGGCTTTCCGAGCGCATAGTGAAGATGTCGTAGGGGATGCGCGGGTCTTCGGGCACCACCACGCCGAAGGGCTCCGCCACCTCATAGCGACCCAGCAGCGTGTCGTGGGCGCGATCGAGCACGCGCAGCACCCGACCGCCCGGTCTTCTGGCAGGCCCGCGGTCGCCGTCCTCTCCCTCACCGGCGCTCTTCTTGTCGTCGTTCGGCGTGATAGGAGCCACCTCTACCAGGTCGCCATCGAAAGCGCCGCCCATGTTGTACTGCGAGATGAAGAACTCGCCCTCAGCGGTGCGCACGAAGCCGAAACCGCCAGCGCGAGCCACCATGATGCCCCGCGGGTTCGCGCGGGGGCGGCGACGGATATGACCCTTCTTCTTCCTGGTTCGCGGATGACCCATAGCGATGACCTCCGTCCGATCCTATGAGAGCGAGCGGGCCGTGTCGAGGGCGATCATGAGGGGCGTGTCGATGGAGCTCCCCTCCTCGGAGTCCGCCAGTATGTCAGGGGTGACCCCCACGCCGTTGATCTCGTGGCCAAGAGGCGTAAGGTAGTAAGCGGCCGTATAACGCACGCCGCCGCCGAAGGTCAGCTCGCGAGTCACTTGCACCGACCCCTTGCCGCGGGTGGTGGTGCCCACCACCACGGCGCGCTGGTTATCCTGCAGCGCCGCCGCCAGCACCTCAGCAGCGGATGTGGTGTGCTCGTTCACCAGCACCACGAGAGGAGCTGCGGTGATGGTCTCTCCCGAAGCGGTCTTGGAAGAGGTGCCGCTCTCGGTCTCCACCTGAACGACCACGCCGCTCTGGATGAAAAGGCTCGCGATGTCCACAGCTTGGGTGAGGTATCCGCCCGGATCGTCGCGCAGGTCCAGCACGAAGGCGCCCGCTCCTTGAGCCGTCAGATCGTTCACAGCAGTGCGCACCAGGTCAGCCGCATTCTGGGTTATCTGTCCCACGCGGATGTAGCCCACGCCCTCATCAAGGGATGCCGTCACGTTCACCTCTTCATAGACATGGGTCTCCAAGGTGGTGGTGAACTCGGTACCCTTCTCGGCATCGAGGGTGGAAGGGCGCATCCAGGTGATGACCACTTGATCTCCGTCCCCCCGAGCGAGCGCGTTCACCACCTCGCCCATAGACCAGTTATGGGAGCGGTCTCCGTCGATGGCCAACACGATGTCGCCCTGGCGCACATCGGCAGCCTCTGCCACCGAGCCACCGAACACGTCGATGGCATAGGCACGCCCGTTCGTCTCGGAGAACAGCACGCCGATGCCCGCATAGGAGCGCTGGGCTGCTTCCTTTATATAGGTCTCGTAGCGCTCAGGGTCGAAATAGGCTGCGTACGGGTCGCCGGTCGACTCCATGAGGGCCCCCAACATCTTCGTCGTGGCCTCATCGAGGTTGACCTCTTCCATGCTGTTGTCGGACAGCAGCATCTCCACCTCGTCGATGCGAGCGGAGACGGAATTGTAGGTGCTCTTGAGGGGGTCCTTCGATTGCGTGTTGGGCACGCTCTCCTCTACCGGAAAGCCCAAAGAGGCCACGAAGGCCACCTGGTTGCGCACGAGAAAGCCGAGCGCGAAGGCCACCACCACCAAGATGAACCCCACCATTGCCCGAGCGATGCGCTTGTTGCGCATACGCTCGCGCAGGGTAGCTGTGGCCATCTGACGACCGCGGAACGCTCGCTTGGTGCGCCCCCTCTCCCCTACGGGAGGCTCTGCGGGGCTGGTCGATGGATCGTTGATGGCCATTGATCGACTCCTAGGCGCCGCTCGTGCGCAGCTACACCTTCAGATAACGGCGCATGGCGAAAGCGGAGCCGATGAGGCCCATGATGAGGCCCGCCAGCACCAGAGCGGCGTAGATCATGACGTAAGTGCTCCCCGCGATGTCGAACGAGAGGAACTGCAGCGACTCTTGCAACCGCGGGATGGCCGACACGCGCAGCAGCTGGATGACGATCACCGCCAACACCGAGCCGATGATGGCATGCAGCGCGCCCTCCATCAGAAACGGGCCGCGGATGAAGCCGTTGGACGCGCCCACCAGGCGCATGATGGCGATCTCCTTGCGACGGGCCAGGATGGCCAGGCGAATGGTGTTGTTGATGAACACCAGCGCGATGAAGATCAGCAGCACGATCAGCGCGATGCCGATGTAGCGCACGTAGTTGGTCACCGCGAACAGGCGCTCCACGGTGGCCTGACCGTATTTGATGGAATCGGCCGGGTTCGAGGGATCCTCGCAGATCTTCTGGTAGGTGGCGTTCGATTCCAGCTGATGAGCCACCGAGTCGACGCTCTGCGGGTCGGACAGCTCGATGTCGATGGAAGCCGGCAAGGGGTTCTGACCGTCGAGCTGCTCGATGATCTCGGCATTGGAGATGGAGTTACTGAACTTCTCCAAGGCCTGCTCTTTGGTGGTGAACGAGACGTTCGACACGTTCTCCATGGAGCGCACGGTGCCCATGACGCGGTCTATCTCGGCCTGGTCAGCATCGTCGGCCACGTAGGCGGTGATGGACACCTCGTTCTCGATGTTGGTGACGAGGTTCTCCACCATGACGCCCACTACCAGAAAGATGCCGATGATGAGCAGCGACAGGAAGATGGTGATGATGGAGCCCAGGGCCGTGGAGAGGTTGCGAGTGAAGCCCTGCAGCGACTCTTTGAAGAAGTAGGCGAGACTAGACATCGGAGCCGTACACCCCCCTATCCTGATCGCGCGTGAGCTGCCCGCGATCGAGGGCGATCACGCGACGGCGCATGTTGTCGACCATGCCCCGATCGTGGGTGGCCACCAGCACCGTGGTGCCCGTGCGATTGATGCGCTCCAACAGGTCCATGATGCCGCGGGAAGTCTGAGGATCGAGGTTACCGGTGGGCTCGTCGCAGATGAGCAGCGGCGGGCGGTTCACGATGGCGCGCGCGATGGACACGCGCTGCTGCTCGCCGCCGGAGAGCTGATCGGGCATCTTGTTCATCTTGTCCTGTAGGCCCACCAGACGCAGCACCTCCGGTGCCTGGGTACGGATCACATGGCGGCTCTTCCCGATGACCTCCAAGGCGAAGGCCACGTTCTCGAACACCGTCTTGTTCGGCAGCAGCTTGAAGTCCTGGAACACGCAACCGATGTTGCGCCGCAGATAGGGCACGCGCCAGTTGCGCATGGTGGTCAGATCCTCGTCGGCCACGTAGATGCGCCCTTCGGTGGGCGTGATCTCACGGGTGAGCAGCTTGATGAACGTCGACTTGCCAGAGCCGGAGTGCCCGATGAGGAACAGGAACTCTCCGGCGTAGATCTGCAAGGATATGTTGTTGAGCGCTGGCCGGTTCGGCTGCGCGGGATAGACCTTCGTCACATGATCGAACGTGATGACGGGCGTGCCCATCTGCATGGATATCTCGTCGATGTCGAGCGACGGGAGCGTGCTGGAAAGCTGGTTGGGTGCGCTGGTAGCGGCGCGCCCGTAGGCAGCATGACCGCCGTGGCGCCCTTGCGGGCGCGAGTATTGTCCTCGTCGTGCGCTGTTCGCCACAGTTATACCTCGTTTTCGCTTGCGTTAGTGTGGGACATACGAAGAAGATTCTAGCAGATATGCCACCGCTAGGCGACGACCTCCCCCACCGCCTTCACGATAGAAGCAGCGTCGAGACCGAAGTAGGGCAGCAGCTCTCCCAGCTCGCCGGACTTGCCGAAGCGGTCCTGCACCGCGACGAACCGACACGGCACCGGATGCTGCTGCACCAGCAGCTCCGCCACTGCCGAGCACAGACCACCATGGACGGAATGCTCTTCGGCCACCACGACCCGGCCCGTCTTCTTCGCGGAGGCTAAGATGGTCTCGCCATCGAGGGGCTTGAGAGAGAACGCATCGATGACCTCGGCTTCGATACCCTGGCTCGCCAGCTCCTCAGCCGCCTTCAAAGCTTCGTTCACCTCGATGCCGCAAGCGACGATGGTCACATCGGCGCCCTCGCGCAGCACATAAGCCTTGCCCACTTCCAGCTCGGCCCCCTCCGCGTAGACGGCCGGCACGCTGGCACGGCCGAGACGCACATAGAAGGGGCCGTCGTTACGGGCCGCCAGCATGATCGCCGAGCGCGCAGCCGCATGGTCGGCCGGCACCAGCACCCGCATGTTCGGCAGGCCCCGCATGAGCGAGATATCCTCCAGCATCTGGTGAGAGCCGCCATCGGGTCCCACGGAGATGCCCGCATGGGTGGGAGCTATCTTCACGTTCAAGTTCGAATAGCAGATGGTGTTGCGGATCTGGTCGTAGGCGCGTCCGGTGCCGAATACGGCGAAAGAGCCCGTGTAGGCGATATGGCCAGTGAGCGCCAGGCCTGCGGCCACATCCGTCATGTTCTGCTCGGCGATGCCGCAGTTGAACAGACGATCCGCGTATTCGGGCTTGGCAGCAGCGAACTTGGCGGTGGTGGTGGAACCGGTCAGATCGGCATCCACGGCCACCACCGGCATCCCTGCGTCGGCCAGCTCGGCGAGCGTGGCACCGTAGGCGGCCCGCGTCGCGCGCTTGACGTTCCTCTGTTCGTCGGTTGCGAGCGTGTACATCAGTTAGCCTCCTCGATGCTCTTGCGCTGATCTTCCAGTTCAGCCAACGCCGCAGCTGTCTGCTCGGCATCGGGCGCTTTACCGTGCCAACCAGCCTGGCCCTCCATGAACGAAACGCCTTTGCCCTTCACCGTGCGCGCGATGACGACGCGAGGGGTCGCCGTGCCCGCAGAGGCGACGGCGCGCTCCTTCGCCTCGCCGAGCGTCTGCACGAGCGCGGCCAGATCGTGGCCTTCGACCGTCACCACATCCCAGCCGAACGCCGCGAACTTCTGCGCAAGATCGCCCGGGTCGCACACCTCGGCAGTGCAGCCGTCGATCTGCAAGCCGTTCTCATCGACGATGGCCACCAGCTTGCCCAGGCGCTGATGTGCCGCGAACATAGCCGCCTCCCATACCTGGCCTTCTTCGCACTCGCCATCGCCCAGCAGCGTGAACACCACGCCGGGCGCACCGTCGAGACGCAAGCCCGCGGCCACGCCCGCGGCCACGGAGAGCCCTTGGCCGAGCGAGCCAGTGGAGACCTCCACGCCCGGACAGAGGTTGGAATCGGGATGACCCTGCAGCTTCGAGCCGGGCTTGCGCAGCGTGGCGAGCTCTTCACGCGCGATGAACCCAGCATGGGCGAGCGTGGCATACAGCGCCGGAGCCGCATGCCCCTTCGCAAGGATGAACCGATCGCGACCCGGATCGTCCGGATGCGCGGGATCGTATTCCAGCACGCCACCGAAGTACAGCGCCGTCATGATGTCGATCGCCGACAACGAACCTCCGGGGTGCCCACTGCCCGCCTCGGCGATCATCTTCACGATGTCAGCGCGCATCTCGTTGGCCTTCAGTGCGAGCCGCTTCATATCAAGGCTGCCCACGACGCCTCCTCCTCGTTCGACCTTCCGGCACGGATGATGATGGAATCATTGTAAACGTCGATGCTCGGAGCAGCATGAGGAAGTTCCCTTCATACCGCCCAACGCCCCGGCCGCCGGACGAAGGGCGCCCCGCGAACGCCACCGCCCATGAACGGGGTACGTGACGTCATTCATGGGCAGTGACGTTTCTCATATCGCTGATAGCGAGCACGCATCTCTAACGCAATAGCGAAGAGGGGGTGTCCTCTTTCGGGTTCGCAACGAGAGAGGTTCGCTGTCGATAGCGAGCCCTGCGAGCATCCTCTCCGGTGCCCGTAGGGCCATTGCGTTGAGCATGCGAATTTTGCTCTGGTGTTGCGTTGAAGATGAATCATCAGGATTCGGAGATGCAGGTATCATAACGGTAATGGAAAGCTCCCCGCTACCTGCTCCTTCGCCGGATTCATGATACAATTTCACTCGCTTGGACGGGGTGAGTCCCGTCTTGTTACCCAGAACGCCGATCTCGATCGGCGTTCTTGCTATATCCGGGAAGGAAAGCATCTTGTCAACCATAATGGGCTTGACGGCCAAGGAGGTCTTCGGCGAAGCTCGCTTCGAACGCTACCTTCAAGATGCAGGGGGCGACGTCTCCACAGCCATCGAGCTCGCCAAATGGAATCAAGAGTTCGCGGGATTGCTCCATACGCAGATAGGCTACGTCGAACTTGCCACAAGAAACGCCATAGACGTCCGATTGAGGAAGCTGTCGCTCGATGAGAACGGAACCGAGGATTGGACAGCGAGCGGCTATGTTCCGAACCTCGTGCATTCGCTGATAAGCGGCATCATCACCGAAGCGCGTTCGCGGGCAAAGGCCGACGCGGAGGAGCGTTCGCGCAGAAACTCCCACAGAAGCGACAGCAACGTGCTCCATGCAGATGTGCTAGCCCAGCTCATGTGGGGCACATGGGTGAAGCTGATCGGTCAGAGCACAACGTCCGAGAAGACCATCATCCAGCAGAAGCTCTGGGAGAAGTGCCTGTCTTCCGCTTTCAGTCATGGACCTCGTGGCGAGACCGGCAGGATCAAGGTCTCGAAGCAGCTGTACTACCTACGAAGCGTACGCAACTCAGAGGCTCATTTCGACAATCTGAGCAATATCGCGAAGAACGTGAACCGGATAATCAATACCTGCTACTCGGTCCTCAATTCCATGAACCCCGATCTGACGCATGGATGGCTCGATCCAGGGCTTCTTAGGAAGAAAGCCCGCGAGCTCGAAGGGCTCGTGTCCGTCATACCACCCGTCCAGGCTCGATCCATGCAAACCCTCTGATCGCCACCCGAAGATTCATAGGTCGATCCTCTGGGCAAGAGCCATACTGAACGGGGACAAGAACTCGATCATCAGTAAGGCGGATGAACGGCTCTGCATCGCCGTCACACCCAAGATGAGAGATGGAACGCAGTACCCCGGCGGCTAGGTCGACCTAGCCGCTCGATCGCCTGATCCCACACGCGATCCCATATCGCCATCGATTCCCTGCCCGACCCGCTTGCGCGGTATGGACCCATCGTCCCCCTCGTGCGCCCTCAAGAGTGTCGGGGGGGGCCTCAAGCGGTGAACGTACCTTATGCCACTTGAGACCGCCTGTCTCCTTGACACATCCCCTTGACACACCAAGGGCGATCCACGCTCGCCACCGCCCATGAACGGGGTACGTGACGTCGTTCATGGGCAGCTCGTTTCTCATGTATCGCAAAGCATCATCGGACGGAGAGCTAATGCCGTTATCCCACCCGCCCATCCTGTACGCCTACGCTCTGCCTCTTACGCACCCGCTCCGTAGCTGGGCACGGTCGTATCCGCGAGCTCCACCGTATAGATCAGAGACGATATGGGCTTGGCCTCCAGGTTCAGCTTGAGGTCGGTGATGGCTATCTTGGAGTAGTCGAAGGCCATGTCGTAGAGGATGCGCAGAGTGGAGCTCGTCGTTCCGTTGACGGGATCGGTGGAAGCTGGGATGCGCCAGCTGTCGGTTTCGAAGGCATGCGAGCCGAACAGCGCGAAGCGGGCCTCCTCTTTGGAAGCGTCGGCTGTGGTGCCATCCGAGGTGGGTCTCAGAACGAAGCTCACCGCATCGAGCTTGGAGGCGTCAGAGGTGGTCCCTCCGAAGGCTTCGAGGGCGTTGGCTCTGCGAGCAGCCAGAGCATCAGGGTCGGATACGTCCTCTCGCACCGACACCACCTTGAGCTCACCGTCCGAGAGGTTCACGATCTCGGCCACGCCCTTGTCGATGTCGAACGCGGTCCCATCCACGAGGTCCGCCGACACCGCCATGTCGACGTCCTTCGAGCCCAAGGGCACGATCACATCGAGGTTCTTCACCCAGTGCGCTTCGAAGATGGCCACCGCATCCTGTTCGGATGCGAAGTTGGCGGGGTTCACCGTCTCCTCTGCCGCGTAGCGCTCAGAGGCGTCATCGGTTGCCACCCACGCATCGAAGGTCCAGCCGGCTCTCACAGGCGCCTTCGGGAGGGTGACGGCGGTGTCGTAGACGATCTTCTCGTAGGCGCCTTGGGCAGGTCCCTCTCCCTCTTTCCAGGCAGCGTCCTCGAACCCGAGATCGAAGGACAGCCCATAGGTGATGGGGCTCCAGTGAGCGTAGAGGGTGGTGGTGGCCAGGTCGTTCTCGGACCAGGCGCCCATCGGCTCCATGTTCGCGCCATAGTACTGCTTCGCCTCCACGGTGCGCCCGTCGATGACCTCGCTGCCGCTCTCGGCGCTCCTGGTGGTCCAGTACCCGTCGAAGCGATAGCCTATGCGAGAGGTGGCGACCACCTCGGCTATCCGCTTGTCGCTGGCGTTGGCGGCCTCCTCGTAGCTTTCGCTCGCATGATCGTAGGGCTTCGCGTAGAGGTCGTCCGATGGATTGGGCGTCTCGCCCGTCTTCAGGTTCTCGGGCAGGACCGAGCCGTGCTTGACCCAGATGACAGGGACCTCCACTCCCGTCCCTTCAGGATGGCTCCCTCCGTTGGCATCGAAGACGACGTCGTGTCCGTCGGGCATGTAGTGGGCGTAGTACGGGGTCACCGTGGAGTAGCTCACGTTCAGAGCCGGTACGTTCCGGACCGCTGAGCCGAGCTCGTCTCCCAAACCTCCGCAGACATAGGAGCCGTCCTCGTACGGATCGACATGGCTCTGCGCAGCATCGAACCACCCGACGAACACCTTTCCGGGATCATCGGGAACAGCCCTTTCAGTCTCTTCCCCTCCGTACTGCCAGAACCGAGTCACCTTGCCCTCGCCAGGATAGAGGGTGACGAAGGGCTCGCTTCCGAGCGCCATGACAGAATCGCTGCTAAACTCCCTCCAGTTCCATGCTCCACCGTAACCGGAGTTCTGCCCGTAGATCATGTAAGACGCGACCTGGGCATCGTAGCCTGTCAGATGCCCTTTGGGGAACGTTGCAGGATTGAGGGTGTAAGCGGCGTACCCTCTGAAGTCCGCAGGACCACTCACTGAAAGGTCAAGCTGAGGAGCCCCTTTGACCTCGTGGGACATGATGCCTTTGTTCTGACCATAATGATGCAGTACGTAGATGGTGTCTGGCCACGAGAGCGTTCCCGCCCACGTCTTGATCATGTTCCCGGACTGATGAGCCTCCCTATGATCGAGGCTGGACTGCCAGAAACCCGTGCCGGTCATCCAAACGCCGAACCATTCGTAGACCTTCTCATCGAGGCCCACTGCGTATATCGAGCCTGGTTCGGGAGCCGATCGCAGAAGATCGACCTCCGTCCACTGAGCCTGAATGGAAGCATGACCCTTCACGGGAATCGTCGATCCTACCTGATAGAACGAGCCGCCGTTGTCATCGCGCAAGGTCGTGCCGTCGGCCTCGTAGACCGCCCAGCCCGAGAAGTCGTATCCTCTGCGCGCGCCTGGATCGGGAGCGACCACGCTGCACGCGGAGTCCTCTCCTGAGACGTTGCAGACCGAATCGGGGAATTTGGCCTTGTCGGACGCGCCGTTGGACCCTTCATTGGTCCACGATAGGTCGGCTATCCAGCGCGCGTAGAGCGTGGTGTCGGCCGTCTTGTTCCAAGTGCGAGCCGATGCGCCTTCAGCCGTGTAGTACTGCGTCCCCGCAGAAGAACCGGTCGTATCGTACCAGCCTCCGAACCTATAGCCCTCACGAGTGGGAGCGACAGCGGAGATGGCCGGCATCGCAGCATCGTAGGTAGCCGTCACGTTCGCGGACTGGCCGCCCGAGCCTCCGTTGGCGTCGAAGGAAACTTGATACTGATTTGCTTTCCACTGCGCATAGAGGACCTGTGTGTGAGTAACTCGCGTACCAGCAGGCAAAACGTTTGCAGCACCACTGCTATAGGCCCACCCGCGCATAGTATAACCCGTGCGCGAAGCTACAATATGGATTCCTTCGCCATTGAGTCCGATGACGAATATTCTACAAGCGGGATCATCGTAGAGAGCGTTCCTCGTATCTTCCTGCACATAGTCATACCACGTTCCTTCCGTAATCGCACCACCATGAGCACCGGTCACAACCCCACCTTCAGGAAATATCCAAAAGCCGATTTGCGTATAAGCGAGAGACGTCCTGGAGCTTATGTCGGCATCATCTGCGACCGCAACAGATTCGCCATGGCCCTCGCCTCTCTCGGCCGATAACGAATCAGGTAGTGAACGGCAAGCTGCGTAAACGCCCATAATGTCCTGAAAAGATCTCAGATATGACTCGTCCTCCTTGATCGCTTCCCCAATAAGAAAAGCGATCTTCCCCGCAGAAGACCCTATTGACGATATTACCTCGACATTTGAAACATCATGGATTGACCCCAGAATAAGGGTATCAACCGAAGAGCAGCGCAAAACGGATTCGCAGTTCATCATGGAAACATCGGTGGCGATACGGACAGTGCCCGTTCGACCCTCAGGGACCAACAACAACTCAGAAAGGCTGGCATCATAGAGAACGCCGTCATAGGAAGCGTATTCAGGGTTGTCTTTTGAAATGACTATGTATTGCAAGGTCTCAAAGCCCGAGAAAGCATCATCTTCAATCTCGGAAACAGAAGTCGGGATGGCCAAGGCGAGAATGCCTTTCCTGCCTGCTAAGGGATTGGTGAACCTGTAGACGGATCCGTCATCGAGAGTGGCGACATCGCCTTCCATTGAAACGATGGTGCGCACTTCGCTTGCAGGAAGATTCGAACTCGGCTCCTCTCCGTAAGCGCCTCCTTCATCTTGCGTTTGCCTATCGAAAGACGCGCCAACGTCGCCACCGTCCTGTGCTGTGGCAGTAACGCTGACCTCATTCAGGTATCGCGCAACCTCTTCAGAATCGATTCCCGCCTCTGCTAGAAAATCCTCATCTTCGAATAGCACCTTGCAACCTACGTACTCAGAATTCGCGCTCGCTTCGGTCAGTCCCGCGAAGGCGTCGTTCGCGATGCGGATCACGCTATAGGAGTCGATCCCATCAGGTGAGACCATCTCAGGGATAATGAGAATCTGCTTCGTCACGAACTCCTCAGGAAGCTTCGCGTAATCCACCGCGATAAGAGCAACAGCATCGCCACCGGCCTCTATCGCAAAAGTCATACCATCCCATTCGAAGGAGCCCACGATCTCTTCGGCTGCGTCACCTCCTATAGGTAACTCAGCGCTCACCATAGGAACGGATCGAGTATTTCCTAGAGTCTCAGCTAGAAAGAATGAGCGAACGGATTCTGCCCGAGCAACCACCGCATCGGACGGCACTTCTTCGACAGTGATCTCGGACGAAGCGGCGAACACGTCATCACCGCCCGTATCGATAACATCCTCCGAGGGATAGGCTGCGCTGTCCCCATCAACGGAAAGGGCGTCGTCGGAGCCGTAATGCGAGAACGACCCGTCATCGCCTCCTTCCGCGCCGGAAACGATGGGGGCAGCGCCCTGCTCACCCTCGGGAATGAGTGAGAGGTTGGGTTGGGCGGCGTAGGCCGCTATGGGGATGAGGCCGCAGCATAGGGCGACCGTGCAGAAGAGGGATAAGGCCTTTGAAAGGCGCGCAGCGACAGATGACCGCATGGCGATCAGCTCCTTCCGGTGTGTGTTCTCGTCACACCGTGGAGGAAGCCCGTCTATGAAAGCGATCTCACTGTCGATTCCCGGCGACCAAGTGAAAAGGACTTCCACCACAGTCGCCAGACTGCATCACGCTACCAATCTAGGTATTACCCAAAGATCGCAACAGACATGATGGGTGGAAGCCCTTGTCAATCTGTTGTGACATAATGGGTGGATGCGCGTATTCGATTAGTAGCGTTCTCCATCTGGAGAGCAGTCTGGCATTTCGGAATATATCAGAGCCTCCGCATCGCTTCAAATAGAATGGAACGCATAATTCGTTCGGATCAGAAAAATCGCCTGCTCCGCTATCGAAATGATTTTTCTGTGAGGGTTGATTGCATTCTTAATCTGGGCGGTTGATGGTGGTTGATCGTCAGGGCAAGAGCCCCCCCTCCCCCGACGGAAGAGATCAGAGCGACCCATGCTCGATCCTTTCCGCACCAGCGGGAAGGGTTCGTGCCCTTCGCTTCGCATGAAGGATTCCGCCTCGTCGCATCCTCTGGCGCACCCGAGGATGCGACGGCAGCGAAAGAACGAGCCTCACGTGATGCAGGAGATATTCGACTGCGCGCTCTACTGTGAAGCGGCCCACTTATGGTAGGCGATGACGAAGTCGTGCAGGTCGCCGTCGAGGACGGCGTCGACGTTGCCCGTCTCCAGGTTGCTGCGCAGATCCTTCACCATCTGGTAAGGGTAGAGCACGTAATTGCGGATCTGGCTGCCGAAGGAATTCTCCATGCGCTCGCCGCGCAGCGATTCGAGCTCTTCTTGGCGCTTGCGCTCTTCGAGCTCGTAGAGCTTCGCCTTCAGCACGCGAATGGCAGCTTCCTTGTTCTGCAACTGGCTCTTCTCGTTCTGACAGGTGACCACGATGCCGGTGGGCACATGCGTGAGGCGCACGGCCGAATCAGTGGTGTTCACGCACTGGCCGCCAGGACCGCTGGAGCGGTAGACGTCCACGCGCACGTCGTTCATGTCCAGATCGACCTCGATGTCGTCAGGGAGCACCGGCAGCACTTCCACGCTGGCGAAGGTGGTCTGGCGGCGCGCCTTGGCATCGGTGGGACTGATGCGCACCAGACGATGGACGCCCATCTCGCTGCGCAGCATGCCGTAGGCGTTGCGGCCCTCCACCTGTATGGTGGCCTTGTCCATGCCGATGCCCTCGCCGGGCACCGCATCGAGCACCTGCACCTTCCAGCCTTCGCTCTCGGCATAGCGGGTGTACATGCGATAGAGCATCTCGGTCCAGTCCTGGGCCTCCAGACCACCTTGGCCCGGGTTCACCGACAAGATGGCATCACCGGCATCGAAGCGGCCCGAGAACCACGAGGCCATCTCCAACGCGTCGAGCTGCTCGCTCAGCTTCGCGAGCGCGCTCTCGTACTCCTCGGCGAACGCCTCATCCTCGGCCATGAGCTCGGAAGCGGCGCGCGCGTCGTCGAGGAAGCCTTGTGCCTCCTCGTATTCGGTGATGGATGCCCGCAGGTTCGATGCCTGCTTCGACACCTGCTGCGCCCGCGAGGTGTCGTTCCAGAAGTCGGGCGAGGCTATCTGCTCTTCTAACCCGGCGAGCTCTTCTCTTTTGTCGTCGATATGCAAGAACCCGTGCGCGTCGTTCAGGCGCTGCTCGAGCTCTTCGATGCCGTTTGCGCTCATGATCCCCTCTGAACATGGGAAGGGCAAGGGCGATGCCCCTGCCCTTCAGGCTTCCTTCTCAACGGAACGCGATGGTTCCTACTGGTCCATTCCGTGGCATTTCTTGAACTTCTTACCACTGCCGCAAGGACACGGGTCGTTACGGCCCACGTTGGCGTAAGGGTCTTCCTTGTCCTTCTCGACGGTACGCGCCTTGCCCACCGACTGCTTGGCGGCTGCGGCCATGGGCGAGTCGGCCGGTGCGCTGGCCGCCACGGCACCGCGCACCGAGGTGCTCTCGAGGGCCTGCTCGGGCGAAGAGTAGTTCATCTGGCGCGTCTCAAGAGCAGCGTCATCTTGCTCCACCACCTTCGGCGTGACCGCGATCTCGATGCGCAAGATAGTGCGCAGATAATCGTCGTACATAGAGGCGGTCATGGCTTCGAAGGCGCTGTAGGCCTCGTTCTTGTACTCCACGAGCGGGTCGCGCTGGGCCATGGCGCGCAGGCCGATGCCGGTCTTCAGGTAATCCATCTCCTGAAGGTGCGCCATCCAGCGGGTATCGATGATGCGCAGCATCACCTGGTTGGCGAGGTTGCCCATGATCTCGTCGCCGAGCACCTCGCGCTTCTCTTCGTAGATGTCGATCAGATGGTCTTCGATGGCTTCAGCCAGAGCATCGATGTCGTCATCATGGTCGATCGAGGCCGAATCGAATCCCTCGCGACCGGTCATGTTCGTGACCCACAGGTCGATCCCCTTGTAATCCCACTCGTCGCTCACGGACTGGTCAGGGCACATGTCGTTCAGCATGTCGGCCACCGAGTCGCCGATCAGATCGGGGATGCGCTCAGATGTGTTCTTGCCGTCGAGGATGGCGTTGCGCTCGTCGTAGATGGCCTTGCGCTGCAGGTTCATCACATCGTCGTATTCCAATACGCTCTTACGAGAGGCGAAGTGCATCGTCTCCACTTGGCGCTGCGCATTCTCGATGGACTTCGACACCATGCCGGCTTGGATGGGCATGTCATCGGGCATGTCGGACTTCACCATCATGTTGGCGATGGTCTCCATCTTCTGGCCGCCGAACAGGCGCATGAGGTCGTCTTCCAAAGACAGGTAGAACTGGGTGACGCCGGGGTCGCCCTGGCGGCCCGCACGGCCGCGCAGCTGGTTGTCGATGCGGCGCGATTCGTGGCGCTCGGTGCCGATGACGCACAGACCGCCCGCCTCATGCACCCGTAGCTGGTCGGCAGCGCAATCCTCTTTGGCCTCGGCCAGCACTTCAGCGCGCAGCTCCTCGGTGACGAAGCCTTCGTTGCGCTCGCCTTCCTCGTCGAACTCGGGGGCGTCGGGATCATAGCCGCGCTGACGCAGCATATCCTCGGCCAGCACTTCAGCATTGCCGCCGAGCAGGATGTCGGTGCCGCGACCGGCCATGTTGGTGGCGATGGTGACCGCGCCGGTGCGACCGGCCTGGGCCACGATATGGGCCTCGCGCTCGTGATGCTTGGCATTCAGCGTCTCGTGCGGGATGCCGCGCTTGTCGAGCAAACGCGACAGCTTCTCGGAGTTCTCGATGGACACGGTGCCGATGAGGCAGGGCTGGCCCGCCGCATGGCGCTCGGCGATGTCGTTGGCCACCGCGTTGAACTTCGCGTCGATGGTGCGATAGATAAGGTCGTTCTCGTCCTTGCGGATGACCGGTTTGTTCGGCGGGATGGCGAACACCGGCAGCTTGTATATCTGACGGAACTCGGCGTCTTCGGTCATGGCCGTACCGGTCATGCCCGACAGCTTGTCATAAAGGCGGAAGTAGTTCTGCAGCGTGATGGTGGCCAGGGTCTGGTTCTCTTCCTTCACCTTCACGCCCTCTTTGGCCTCCACGGCCTGATGCAGGCCCTCCGACCAACGACGGCCCTCCATGATGCGGCCGGTGAACTCGTCGACGATCTTCACCTCGCCGTCCATGACCACATAATCCACATCGCGATGGAACAGGAACTGGGCCTTCAGAGCCTGCTGCAAGTGGTTCGCCAGCTGGCCGGAAGGATCGGCGTAGAGGTCCTCGATGCCCAGCATCGACTCCACCCGATCAAGGCCGTGCTCGGTGGCAGTGATGGTCTTCTTCGCCTCGTCCATCTCGAAGTCGATATCTCGCTGCAGGCTGGGCATGATCTGGGCGAACTTACGGTAGGTGTCGGCAGCGCGCGTGCCCACGCCTGAGATGATGAGCGGCGTGCGCGCCTCGTCGATGAGGATGGAGTCCACCTCGTCCACCACAGCGAAGTGATGGCCGCGCTGCACGCGATCGGCGGCACGGCCGACCATGTTGTCACGAAGGTAGTCGAAGCCGAACTCAGAGTTCGTGCCGTAGGTGACATCGGCTTTGTAGGCGGGAATGCGACCGGCCGGATGCATGCCGTTCTGGATGAGGCCCACGTCCATACCGAGGAAGCGGTAGATGTTGCCCATCCAGCTCGCGTCGCGGCGAGCCAAGTAGTCGTTCACGGTGACGATGTGCACGTTGTGGCCCGGCACCGCGTTGAGGTAGCCCGCCAGAGTGGAGACGAGGGTCTTGCCCTCGCCAGTCTTCATCTCAGCGATCTCGCCAGCGTTCAGCGCCATGCCGCCGATCAGCTGCACGTCGAAATGGCGCAGGCCGATGGAGCGCACGCCGGCCTCGCGCACAGCCGCGAAGGCCTCGGGCAGGATCGACTCCAACGGCTCGCCGTTATGGCTGCGCTCGCGGAAGGCTGCGGTGAGGGCTCGCAGCTCCTCGTCGCTCAGCGCCTGCATCGAGGGCTCCAGCGCGTTCACCTTATCGACCGTGGCTTGGTACTTCTTGAGCTGCTTGCCTTCGCCAGCGCTCAGGATCTTAGAGAGGAATCCCATAGTGTTATGCGTCTTCCTTATCGTGAGGTGCGTTCGAATATATCCGAACCATTGTAATACAGAATGGGGGCGCATCCGCCATCTTCATAGCAGTCCCACGCAGGTTGATGGCGGCATGCGGCCCTCATAGCAGCACCTCTTCGCTCTCGATGACGGAGCGGTAGAGCTGCACCAGATGCAGCGACGGATCGATGCCGAGGCTCTCGCTCAAGAAGCGGCGACATAGGAAGTAGGTGTCGAGAGCCTCGCCGCGCTGGTCGGAGAGTATCTGCGCCTCCATCAACGCGATGTAAACATCTTCTCGCCGCGGGTCTCGGCGCATGGCCTCCCGCGCGAACCATAGAGCGCCGCGTGCCTCCCCAGCCCGTGCCAGGCGGCTCGCTGCGGCCACGATGCCATCGACGAGCTGAGTGCGGAACGACTCGCGCATCTCACCGATGACGCCGTTGGTCGCCTCGCAAGAGAGCAGGTCCTCCCCGTATTCGTTGGCCACCAGCAGATAGATGCGCTCCCAATCCTCGGTCTCGGGCGACTCGAACAGAAGGGCACGGCACAGCTTGTCGAAATCGGCCACGTCGCTGGTGACCAGCTGACGGTCGAGGCGGCAGCCGTTGCGCGTCCGCACGAGATAAGGGCACTCCCCTTCCACGGAGAACACGTTGCGCAGCTGCGACCAGGCGCTGTAGAAGTTCTTCCGTGCGCGCTTCGGCTCGCTCTCGGGCCAGAGGATGTCCATGAGGCGGTCGCGGCTCATCTCGCGACCGCGGTTGAGCACCAACAAGTGGAACAGCATGCGCGTCTTGGAGCGGCCGAGGGCGCGGTTGTCGATGATCCGGTCCCCCAGATGCACCTCGAAGCCGCCGAACACCCGCACGCGCATGGCCGGGGAGGTGCGCTGGCGTGGGACTTGGATATCCTGTTGCAGCGTCTGCGCCTGGAAGGTCTCGCGACGACGGCGATGCGCCAGCTCCTGGGCCACGCTGCGGCGCTGGGCCTCCTGCTGCTCGAAGAACGCCACCTCGGCACGGTGCAGCGCCGTGCTCTCGGCGGCCTCGGGAAGGTATGCCGCCATGCGCGCGTTCAGGCTGCCTACCCGTTCGAGCGTCGAGGCGGCGCACAGGACATGCCAGCTCAGCCGCTGGCATCGCACCTCCTCCTCAAGGCAGGAGCGCACGAAGGAGGCCACCTCGTCGAAGCCGAGGGACTCCTCGACAAGCAGATCGTCGAGGGTACCAGGATCGCTCTCGTGCTCGTCGATGAGCCACGCGGCGGCCAGGAGCAGCGCCGAGCGCCTGGCTCGGCGACGCTCTGGCGACGGTTCGGGGCCTTCTACAGGCATGCCGGAGCGGAACGTCGAGCGCTGGTGCTCGTCGAGGTCGCGAAGCCACACAGCCAGCGCACGAGCCGTCCCCTCCTGCAAAGCGACAGCCACGCGACCGAGCAGGACCCAGTCCGCGAAATCGTGTTCGCGAGGATCGCGGGTCGCCTGATCCAAGGAGCGCTCTTCCAAGGTACGGCGCAGCTCATCGGCTGCCTGGGAGCGTCCGTCGTTGGATCCGATCCGCGTGGCGAGCACCTGCACCGCCAACTGCTCGCAGCCCTCAGCCGTGCGCGACACCATGACCCGCTGGGCATGCGCGAGCGCCGAAGCCTCGTCATCCAACATGAACGCCGCCCATGCCCGCTGGGCGGACAGCCGATCGGCCACGCCAGCGCAAGTGCGCGTCATCTGCCGATGGAACTCACAGAACGGGTGAGCCTGGGCGGCCTCCAACAATCGCCAACCCTGACGAGCCAGCCACGCACCCCCGGTCTTCTTCGTGGAGCAGCTGAAGGCGAAGGCGCAGGCGCGCTCGGCCTGGCCCCGCTGCAGCAGCGCATCGGCCACATGCTCGCACAGCGCGATGCGGCCATCATGCAACGAGGCTGCGGCCAGAGCATCGAGACGCCGCCCGAACCCGTCGAGCACCGTGGGCACGTCCACAGCGAGAGTGCGGAACAGTCCCGTGCGTTCGTCCACCCCGAACAGCGGATAGTCGGCCGCGATGCGCTGGGCGGCCTCGTCCAGCCGCTCGGCCGGCAAAAACGAGAGCAGGTCGTCGAGCATGCCGCGTTCGAACAGCAACAGCACCATCATGACCAGCCACGCATCATTGGGCAGCTCTTCGGTCTGCAACCCTCGTACCAGCAACGTGGCAGCGTCATGGTCGCACCAACGGATGCAAGGGATGCGCTGGCCATCGGTGCACGACGCCTCCCATCGCTTCCCCAAGCGGCCCGCCTCGCATTCTGCCCGCATCTCCTCATCGGTGAGGAGCAGCTCGCGGGCACCGAGCAGCAGGCGGTCGCGCTCGAGGGGACCGTAGCGATCGGCGGAGGGAGTGCAGACCACCACCGATTCCACGCCGCGGTCCAGCAGCTCGTCGACGACAGCGGCGAACAGCGCGGCCCGCTCGGCGCTCAGCGACGGCACATCGTCCCATACCACCAGCCCCATATCCCGATCGACGGCGAACATGCCGTCAACGAAGGTCTCGGCGTCCAGGTCGCGCAGAAAGCACGGCGAGGTGCCCTTCACCCAGAACACATGCTGGAACGAGAACACGATGTCGGCATACTCGTAGGCGAGCGAAGAGCGCCCAAAGCCAGGAGAAGCGACGATGAACCGCGCGACGTTACGCTCGCGCAACATGGCAGCGATGAGGTCAGGGCGGCCCACATGGTGGGTCGAGACTATACCGCTCGGCCCTCGACCGCGGCAGAGGCAGGACTTCAAGAAGGTGGACATTTCAGTAGCTCCTTAGGCGCACAGGAGCTCGCATTGGAAAGCGGGTGGTCATCGTAGCCAGCCGACGGAGATAGCGCAAAGATGTGTTTTTTGTGAAGGTGTTGACCTTTTATCACATCATATAGGCTCTGAACTGGTGATTGTCCTCGAAGTACAAACTTTTGCCTCGCGACGGCCGACCTCACTTTGTCCCTCAGATACAACGACCCGCGTCATGGCCGTTTTCGCAGGCTCCACCGAGCACGCAGACTTCCGTTCGGTAAGTCGTTGTGGTTCACTGAATGCAGGAAGAACAGACGGAAGGAAGCGAGATGACGAACATGAACGAGGCCTTCTTCGAACGAGCGAGCTTGGCCGACCTGCCGGCCTTCGGCGTGGCCCATGAGACGAACGCGAAGGCCGGAACCGGTTGCACCGTGGTGGTGATGCCGCAAGGTGCGGTGTGCGGTGCGGATGTGCGCGGCGGCGGCCCGGCGACCCGCGAGACCGACCTGCTGCGGCCGGAGAACATGATCCAGAAGGTGCATAGCGTAGTGCTCTCAGGCGGCTCTGCTTTCGGACTGGCCGCTTCCACCGGCGTCATGGATGCCCTTGCCGAGAAGCGCATCGGATTCCAGCTCGGGAGCGCATGCGTGCCCATCGTCGTGGAGGCGTGCCTGTTCGACCTGCTGGTGGGCGAGAACGTCTTCCCCGGCCACGCCGAGGGCTATGCCGCAGCCACCGCGGCGCTCGCAGCGTGGGAGGCAAAAGCGACCGGAGGCACGCTGGCTCAGGGAAACGTGGGGGCTGGCTGCGGTGCCACCGTGGGCAAGCTGCTCGGTCCGCAGGCCGCCATGAAAGGAGGCTTCGGCTGGGCCGGCCTCAAGGTGAAGGACCTGGTAGTGGTGGCGCTCGTCGCGGTGAACGCCTGCGGCAACGTGTGCGACCGCACCGGCCGCTGGATCGCTGGCTGCCATGACGGCGCCGGCAACGTGATGGATCCGCGCGAGGCCGTCTGTCGCGCCTTTGCGGCCGCTTCCGCCGCCGAGGATGCTCCTTGCACGAACACCACCTTGGGCGTCGTGCTCACCAACGCGCGTCTGACCAAAGCCGAAACGACGAAGGCGGCCTCTATGGCCCACGATGCCTACGCCCGTGCCATCGAGCCGGTGCATACCATGAACGATGGCGACACCATATTCGTGGCTGCCTCAGGAGAGGTGGAGGCCAGGATGGATGCAGTGGGGATGATGGCCTGCGAGGCGATGCGCGATGCCATCGTCAACGCCGTCACTTTCGCTGAGCCAGCCTACGGGCTACCCGCGAGCCGCTAGCCCGTCACGGAAACGATGCAAAAAAAGGGGGGCTCCGCCCTCAGAAACGGAGCCAGAGCCCCCCCCCCTCTCTCTCTCTCTCTCTCGCATTCG
>CATKXW010000002.1 GCA_949840905.1 uncultured Eggerthellaceae bacterium
GGCGTTTCCGGGCGAGGCGGGCGTGGGCAAGGTGGTCATGGAGCGCATCCTCTCGAAGCGGCGGAAGCAGGCTTACGTTTGTTCGATTTTACGCTATGATGGAGACGATAGACGGAAGAAGTTGGAAGGGAAGAAGCGGCACGTACCGTGTTCATCGACGATGCCGACATACAGAAGGTCCGCGAAGCCTCCGACATCGTGGAGGTGATCGGCCAGCGCACGCCCGTGAGGCAGAAGGGCCGCGACTTCTGGTGCTGCTGTCCTCTGCATGAAGAGAAGACCCCTTCGTTCAAGATCGACCCTTCCACTCAGCTGTGGCATTGCTTCGGTTGCGGGGAAGGGGGAGATGTGTTCGGCTTCCTCATGAAGACCGAGGATATGACCTTCCCCGAAGCTGTGCGGGCGCTCGCTGAGCGGGCTCATATCGACCTGCCCGAGCGCGGCGGCAAGCCCGGCGTTCCCACCTCCGAGAAGCAGCGTCTGAAAGAAGCCTGTCGGGCTGCCGAGGAGTTCTTCCATGCTCAGCTGATGCGCAGTCCCGATCGTGCAGCCCAAGAGGCCCGCGACTACCTTTCCCGACGTGGGTTCGGCGGCTCGGTCCCTAAGGAGTGGACCCTCGGCTTCGCGCCCGGGCGCGGGATGCTGCTGCGGCACCTGAGCGCCCAAGGGTTCGATGGGAAGACGGCCGTGGCGGCCAACCTCGCCGTTTCGGGCCGCGATGGGCGATTGCGCGATCGGTTCTACGGTCGCGTCATGTTCCCCATCCATGACATAGGAGGAGAGTGCATCGCCTTCGGTGGTCGGGTGCTCGGCGATGGGGAGCCGAAGTACCTCAATTCGCAGGAGACCCCCATCTTCCATAAGTCAGAAGTGCTCTATGGGCTCGACAAGGCGAAGACGGCCATGGCCGCTACCGGTATCGCAGTGGTGGTGGAGGGCTACACCGATGTGATCGCCCTGCATGAGGGCGGTCTGCGCAACGCGGTGGCCACGCTCGGGACCGCTCTTACCCGCAAGCATATCCGCACGCTCGCGCGCCATGCGAAGCGCGGTATCGTGTACCTGTTCGACGGCGATGCAGCCGGTCAGCGAGCGGCCGACCGGGCGTTGCAGTTCATCGATGGCACCATGACGCCCGAGGCGGGTCGCAGCCGCATCGAGCTTTCGGCGGTCACGCTGCCCGACGACCTCGACCCGGCGGAGTTCATCGCCGCACGGGGAGCTGATGCGCTCCAGGAGCTGATCGAGAAGGCGAAGCCGCTACTGCTCTATGGCATCGAGCGTCGTCTGGCCGCCCATGACCTTCGCAGCGCCGAGGGACGCGCCGCCGCGATGGCCGATGCGCTGTCGGTGCTGGCGCCCATCAAGGACTCTCTTCTGGCGAAGGACTATGCGGCCCAGATAGCCAGTCGGGTGCGCATGCGCGAGGACGACGTGCTGGAAGCGTTGCAGGGCCTTCAGCCGCCGCGCTCGGCGGCCGATCCGGTCGAGGGAGCCGCCCCGCCGCCTGCTGTGCCCCGCCGCCGCCTCTCCACTCCCGAGCGCAATCGTCTGCGCATCGAACGGGAGCTTTTGAGCTTATCGGCCCAAGACCCGGCGCTGGCGCTGCGCCATGCCGATGCCTTAGCCCAGACCCACTGGCACGAAACGAGCCACGGTCTCATCGCTGAGGCGCTGTTGGCCGTGCTGAGCGACGCTCCTAGCGCATCTCCCGCCGACATCATCGCGCGAGTGGAGAGCGCATGCGACGGGGCTACGCGCATCCTGACGGCAGGGGTGCGCCATGGCGAAGCCACCAACGAGCAGATAGGCCGCTATCTCACCGAAGAGCTCTCCATCGGCGACACCGAGGATGCCATCGCCGACATGAAGGCGAGCCTGGCTCAAGGCGATGAGCTGACGCCTGAGGAGAGCGACGGGCTGTTCCAGGCTATCGTGATGTTGCAGAAGGACCTCGCTGCGCGGCGGGCAGCTCATAAGCGGCTGCCCTAGGAGCTCAGGGCGCTGCCAAAAAGGGCCCCTCTTCGCTCTCCGATCTCATCCATCGTCCCTTCATAACGGCGTTCAGCAGAGGGAAGAGGGCACGTGCGAGCGTGTATAATCTTCGATGAGAAACTGACCGAAGCCGACCGATAGGGAACCTCTCTCATGCTGAAGATAGTGGAATCGCCCGATCCGGTGCTCGCGCAGCGCTGCGAGCCGTGCGAACCCGGAGACCCCAGCCTCGTGCGCCTCTCGAAGCAGATGGCGAACCTCATGTACAAGAACAGCGGATGCGGCATCGCGGCGCCTCAGGTGGGGATCAGCAAGCGCATCATCGTGATAGACGTCGATTGGGATGGCGACAGGGGCGAGCGTGATCCCATCGTATTGGTGAACCCTGAGATAGTCGAGCTGCGCGGCGAGCCGGAACCGGCAGGCGAGGGCTGCCTGTCGTGCCCGGGCGTGCTTCTGCCCGTGACCCGTCAGCCCTGGGCCTGCGTGCGCTATTTCGACCTGGATGGCGAAGAGTGGGAGATAGAGGGCGATGGCCTGCTGGGTCGTTGCTTGCAGCACGAGATCGATCATCTGGAAGGTCGCACGCTGTTCGAGAGCTGCGATGCCGATGTGCGCATCGACGCGTTGCGCGCCTACGAGCAGGCACGACGCGAGGGCGCTCGGCCCGGCGACACGTCCATCGAGGTGGGCATGGAACGCGTCTACGCTCTGCAGGACCGAGCGGACGTCACGGGCGAGGAGGCATGAGACACCATGCGCATCGTGTTCATGGGAACTCCTGATTTCGCGGCCAGCATACTCGAAGAGCTCGTGGGCCACCATGAAGTGGTGGGGGTCTACACGCGCCAAGATGCCGTACGGGGCCGGGGCGGCAAGGCGGTGGGCTCGCCGGTGAAGGTGATGGCCGCATCCCTCGGCCTGAAGGTGTTCACGCCCGCCACCCTTCGCGATGAAACCGTAGCTGCCGAGATCGCCGGGCTGAAGCCTGATTGCATCTGCGTGGCGGCCTACGGTGCCATCCTTCCTGCGAGCATCCTCTCCATACCCCCCTATGGGTGTTTGAACGTGCACGCATCGCTGTTGCCGCGCTGGCGCGGGGCTGCTCCCATCGAGCGCGCCATCCTCGCTGGCGACGAAGAGGTGGGCGTGTGCATCATGCGCATGGAAGAAGGGCTCGACACCGGGGACTACTGCATCGTGCGCTCCATCCCCGTGCAGGGGCGTACGGCCGTCGACCTCACCGACGAGCTGGCGAACCTAGGCGCCCGAGCGCTCATCACCGCGCTGGCCCATGTGGAAGAGGGCAGCGTCCATTGGGTCGCCCAGGGCGAGGAGGGCGTCACCTACGCCGAGATGATAGCCAAAGGCGAGCTGAACCTCGACCCTGGTGCGAGCGCCATCGAGAACGCGCGGCGGGTGCAGGCGTCCAGCAACGCCCATCCGGCCCGTTGCGTCATCGCAGGCCGAGGGGCGAGCGTGCTGGAAGTGAAGGTGGCCAACAGCGAGAAGCCCTCAGTGTTCTTGAACGACGAGCCTACCTTGGATGCGATCGTACCGAATCTGATCGCGGGCGAAGCGGCCTACGAGAACAAGAAGCTGCTGTTGGGCTGTGCTGATGGCACGTTAGAGGTGCTGGTCTTGAAGCCTGACGGCAAGCGTGAGATGGAGGCTTCCTCCTTCGCGGCGGGGATGCCTGCGCTGCGCGCGGGCGGTGCCCCGTGGAGCACGAGCGCATGAGGGAGCCTGCGGGGGCCTCGAAGGGGTCCTGTCGTGGCGGCTCTTCCCGTGGTGGGAAGAGCCGGTCGAAAGCCTCGCCGGCGCGCAGATGCGCCCTTGAGACGATCCGCCTTCGACGGGAGCGCGATGGCTTCGTGCAGGACATCATGGCTCGTACCGTGGATGCCGCTCCGCTCTCGCCAGAGGATCGTGCGTTCGCGACGAAGCTCGTGTGCGGTGTGGTGAGCCGCAAGGGCACGCTGGACGAGCTGTTGGACTCGTGCCTCGATTCTCCCCGTGATGTGCGTCCGAAGGTGCGCGATGCGCTCTTGCTGAGCACCTACGAGATCGTCTTCCTCGGAAAGAGCCCTCATGCGGCGGTGGACCAGGGGGTGGAGCTCGTGCGCTCCGTCGCGCCGCGGGCCGCAGGCCTTGCCAATGCGGTGTTGCGGAAGGTGGTGCGTGCGAGCGAAGGATTCCCGTTCGGCGACGTATGCACCGATCGTACGGCGCTCGCTCGCTCCCAAGGGTTTCCCCTGTGGCTGGCCGAGAAGCTGCTCGATGACCAAGGAGAGGAAGCCGCACGCGGGTTCATGGAGGCTTCCAACGAGGCACCGCCGCTCTTCGTCGCCGCGAACGCTGTCAAGGCGAGCGACGAGGAGGTCTTCGCGTTGTTGACCGAGGCGGGCGCCGCCCCTGTGGCGACGACGGTGGACGGAGCGCTCGTTGCGGGATGCTATCGTCTGGCGAACCGCCGCGCATTGCTCGATGAACGAGCGCAGGAGGCTCTGAAGGACGGGAAGCTGCTGGTGGCCGATGCTGCATCCCAGCTGGTGGCGGCGAGCGTGGCTCGCGAGGCTCATCGTCTTCGGGGGGATCCCGTGTCGGGGGAGCGCCTCTCGTTCCTAGAAGTGGGCGCGGGCCGCGCCACGAAGACCATCTTGTTGCAGAGCGGCGCTGTGCGTCTCGATGGCGTGCAGCATGAGAGGCATGTCGCCGTCGATAACGTCGCGTTCAAATCCGAGCTGCTGCGCGAGCGAGCGGCCGCTTATGGTGTCGCTGTGAGCGACAGCCTCATCGGGGATGCGACCGAGCTGTCCGCGTTGGTGGGAGATGAGACGTTCTCTTTGGTGTTCATCGATTCGCCCTGTACCGGTCTGGGCACCTTGCGCCGCCATCCCGAGATCCGCTGGCGCATCAGCCCTCAGAACATCGATGATGCAGCCGCTCTCGACCTGCGGCTCTTGCGCTCGGCGGCTGTTCAGTTGAAACCCTCTGGCAGCTTGGCCTACGCCACCTGCACCGTCACGCCCGAAGAGAACGAAGGTGTCATAGACCGCTTCCTCGCGAGCCCGGAAGGCGAGGCCTTCTCCATCGCGTCCACCATGAGGACGAATCTGCTCCCGAACACCGGCTCTCCGGATGCTCACTTCCTCTGCATCTTGAGGCGATGAAGCGAAGAGCTGCTCTGTCCTTCGCTTCATCCATCACGGACCGCTGTTAGGCTCGTTGTTGGGCCTGAACGCAGGTGATGGCCACCACGCCGAATATGTCGTCTGCGGAGCAGCCGCGGGACAGGTCGTTCACCGGCGCGGCGAGGCCTTGGGTGATAGGTCCGTAGGCCTCGGCTTTCGCAAGGCGCTGCACCAATTTATAGCCGATGTTGCCAGCATCGAGGTCGGGGAAGATCAGCACGTTGGCATGGCCGGCCACGGGCGAGTCGGGCGCTTTGGAGGCGGCCACCGATCCGACGATGGCGGCATCGAGCTGCAACTCCCCGTCGATGGCCACATCCGGTGCCAGCTCGCGGGCGAGGGCGGTGGCTTCCACCACCTTCGATGCGTCATCGTTGCTCGCTGAGCCGAACGAGGAATGGGAGAGCAGGGCTACGGCCGGCTCGGTGCCGATTAGCGTCTGCCATGAGCGAGCGGAGTTCACGGCGATGTTCGCAAGGCCTTTCACCGTGGGCTGCACTTCCAACCCGCAGTCGGAGAAGATGAAGGTGCCGTGCTCGCCGTAGTCGCAATCGGGCACCACCATGACGAAGAACGAGCTGACCAGCTCGATGCCTGGGGCGGTCTTCAGTATCTGCAGGCAGGGGCGCAGCACATCGCCGGTGGAGTGGCAGGCACCGGCCACCATGCCATCGGCATGACCCAGCTTCACCATCATCACGCCGAAGTACAGCTCGTCGTCCATGAGGGCGAGGGCTTGCTCGGGCGTCATGCCCTTGGCGCGGCGCAGCTCGTAGAGGGCATCAGCGAACTCTTGGCGCACGGGCGCTGTGCGCGGATCGACGATCTCGGCACCGGCGAGCTCGTAGGAAGAGCTCGCGATGGCGTCGGCGTCGCCCAGGATGATGAGGCGCGCGACCCCTTCGGCGAGAAGGCGCTCGGCGGCGGCCAAGGTGCGCTCGTCGCCGCCTTCCGGCAGCACGATGGTCTGGGCGTTCTCTTTCGCGCGGGCGATCATGGTGTCGAGGAATGCGCTCATCTGCGGGGATCCTTTCTTCCGAGGCATTGCAAGGGGCGAGGCCCTCATGCAGCTATATTCATGTACCTATATGAAGGCATGCTTTCCGTCGCCTCCCATGGTAGTGCTCTGGTCGCACCGAGGCAGCGAGCGGTCCTCCCATGGGAAGGAAACGCAAGATTGGCGGTGGCCATGGGCGCGAGCATGGCCGCTTCCGGGCCGCTTCCGTATTCGGTGGTTTCTCGGTAGAATGTTCCTTCGTGTGCGAATACGAAGGGGACCGAACATGGCTGTGAACTACGGGGAATACCGCGATATCGATATGAACGGCTACGATACGGTGGTGGTGGGCGCCGGTTTCGCGGGCGCCGTGGCAGCTCGCGAGCTGGCGGAGCGTCGCGAGCTGCGAGTGCTGGTCATCGAGAAGCGCGATCACATCGCCGGCAATATGTATGACGAGCACGACGAAGCGGGCATCCTGGTCCATCGTTACGGGCCGCATATCTTCCATACCGAGAAGCAACGGGTGTTCTCCTATTTGCGGCAGTTCTCGGGCTGGATCGTGTACCAGCATCGGGTGCTGGCCGATGTGCACGGCACTTATCTGCCCGTGCCCTTCAACGAGAACTCCCTCGAGATCGCCTTCGGCGAGGAGCGTGCGGCGGTGCTCATCGAGAAGCTAGTGGCCGCTTTCGGAAAGGATTCCCAAGTGACGCTCCATCAGTTGCAGGCTCAAGACGATCCTGACCTGAAAGAAGCGGCCGACTACGTATATGAGAACGTGTTCTCGTACTACACCCAGAAGCAGTGGGGGCTCTCTCCCGACGAGGTGGATCCGGAGGTCATCGGCCGCGTTCCCGTCCGCATATCCCGTGACGATCGCTATTTTCGCGAGGCTTATCAGGGGCTGCCGGTGTTCGGCTATACGAAGCTGTTCGAGGCGATGCTCGATCATGAGAACATCACCGTCTGCCTCGGCACCGAAGCGGAGAGCGTGTTCGACCTGGAGTTCGCGACCGAGGATGCCGATTCGCCTGTGGCGGCCATCAAGCTGCACGACATGGCCTTCACCGGCCCCATCGTCTACACTGGGCCGCTCGACGAGCTGTTCTTGAGCCGCTTCGGCCGCTTGCCCTATCGAAGCCTCGATTTCGTCTATGAGACCTATGACGAGGAGCGCAAGCTCCCATGCGGAACGGTGAACTACACGGTGAGCGAGGACTACACCCGCATCACCGAGTTCAAGTACCTGACCCATCAGCAAGCGCCGAACACCACCATCATGAAGGAGTATTCCCGCGCCTATGTCGACCCTGACGAGCAGATCCCCTATTACGCCATCCTCAACGATGAGAACCGTGAGCTGCATGGTCGCTATCGGCGGCTGACCGAGACGCTGCCGAACTTCTATCCGGTAGGGCGGCTGGCGGAATATCGCTATTACGACATGGACGATGTGGTGGAAGCCTCTCTCGACCGTGTGAGCGCCATCGTGGAGGATTGGGATGCTGCTCATCCTGATTGGGGGCTCACCATGGCCGCCCGCCGCGCTCAGCGCGAAGAGCGAGAGGAGCGCGCTCGGAAAGGGGCGTTGGCATGAAGACCCTGACCTTCGCGGTGCCGTGCTACAACTCGGCCGATTACATGGACCGCTGCATCGCCTCGCTGCTGGCGGTGGGCGACGACATCGAGATCATCATCGTGAACGACGGTTCCACCAAAGACGACACGGCGGCCATCGCCGACCGGTGGCAGGAGCGATACCCCGACATCGTCAGGGCGGTGCATAAGGAGAACGGCGGCCATGGGTCGGCGGTGAACACGGGCCTGGCCCACGCGAGCGGATTCTATTACAAGGTGGTCGACTCCGACGACTGGGTGGATGCGGCTGCGGCGAAAGAGGTGCTGTCCTACCTGCGCACCCAGATCGAGCGCGAAGAGCCAACCGATATGGTGGTGGCGAACTATGTCTACGAGAAGGTGGACGAGGACAGCTCCACCATCATGCGCTATCGCAACGTGTTCCCTGTTCAGCGGGAGTTCACGTGGGATCAGGTGGGGGATTTCCGCCACTCCCAATACCTGCTCATGCACTCGGTGTTCTATCGCACCGCGCTGTTGAAGGAGATGGGGCTCACGCTGCCCGAGCACTGCTTCTACGTTGACAACATCTTCGTCTACGAGCCGCTGGTGCAAGTGCGCTCGATGTACTATCTCGACGTGGACCTGTACCGCTACTTCATCGGCCGTGACGACCAGTCGGTGAACGAGAAGGTGATGCTGTCCCGTATCGACCAGCAGCTGCGCATCACTCGCGAGCTGATCGACCGCGTGGACGTGATGGCTGTGGAGAACAAGCGCCTACGCCATTATCTGGAAAGCTATCTTTCCATGATGATGTGCATCTGCTCGGTGTTCCTGCGCATGGAACAGACCGAGGTGAACGAGGAGAAGCGCGACGAGATATGGCATTATCTGAAGGAGCGCGACCTGCAGCTGTACCTGAAGGTGCGCACTAACGTGCTGAACGTGGGCACGAACCTGCCCACGCGGGCAGGCCGACGCCTGGGCCTGAGCGGCTATCATCTCGCTCAGAAGATATTCAAGTTCAATTGAGCGAAAAGGTCTTGCATCCGTCACGAGAATAGGGTTACAATAACTAACCGTCATCGAAAGATGATCCATTCGGTCGCTTGGCTCAGCGGGAGAGCATCGCCTTCACACGGCGGGGGTCACAGGTTCAAATCCTGTAGCGACCACCATGAATATCAGAGCCGCCCGAGGGGCGGCTCTTTTCGTATCCGCAGACGAGCGAGGAAGTGCAGGATGGCGTCGAATATCGAAAGCGAGACGTTTCTCGCGCAAAAGAAGATGAGCGATGAGGTGAAGGCCGACCTGGCCAAGAACCCCGAGAAGTATCTCATGCTGACCGGCGATCGACCGACCGGCCGGCTGCATCTGGGCCACTATTTCGGCACCATCCGCGAGCGCGTGCGGTTGCAAGATGCCGGCATCACCACGCGCATCGTCATCGCCGACTATCAGGTCATCACCGATCGCGATAGCACCGAGCACATCGCCGACAACGTCGAGAACATGGTCATAGATTATCTGGCTTGCGGCATCGATCCGCAGAAGACCATCATATTCACCCACTCGGCGATCCCTGCCCTCAATCAGCTGATGCTGCCGTTCTTGTCGCTGGTCAGCGAGGCAGAGCTTCTGCGCAATCCCACCGTGAAAGCGGAACAGGAAGCATCGGGCCATGCGCTGACAGGGCTTCTGCTCACCTATCCGGTGCATCAGGCCTGCGACATCTTATTCTGCAAGGGAAACATCGTGCCGGTGGGGAAGGACCAGCTGCCTCACATCGAGCAGACGCGCCTGATCGCACGTCGCTTCAATGAGCGCTATGCGCCGGTATTCCCCGAACCGGTGGGCCTTCTGACCGAGTCGGTGGAGATCCCTGGCCTTGACGGCCGCAAGATGTCGAAGAGCTACGGCAACGCCATCGCCCTGTCGGCCACAGCCGAGGAGACGGCGAAGCTCATCAAGAAGTCCCAGACCGACTCGGAGCGCTTCATCACCTTCGACCGCGAGGGGCGCCCCGGCGTTTCGGCGCTGCTCACCACCGCGGCGCTCACCAGCGGTCGCAGCGAAGAGGATATCGCCGCTGAAATCGGCAATGACGGTTCCGGCGCGCTGAAGAAGCTGGTGACCGAAGCGGTGAACGATTACCTAGCGCCCATCCGCGCTCGTCGCGAAGAGCTGGCAGCCGATAGAGGCTACATCCATGACGTGCTGGCCGATGGCAACGCACGGGCGCGGGCCATCGCTGAAGAGACGCTGGCCGAGGTGTGCGAGGCCATGGGGATGGTCTATTGATCGATCCGGAGCGCACCGCTTCGGCAGCGGAGGCCGATGAGGGCTTCGTTCTGCCGCTCGATCCGTGGGAGGGGCCGGCCATCTTGCTGGTGGACCTCGATGCATTCTTCGCGTCGGTGGAGCAGCTCGACCATCCGGCATGGCGTGGCAAGCCCGTGATCGTGGGCGGTGATGCTGATGCGCGCGGGGTGGTCTCCACCTGCTCTTACGAGGCGCGGGCGTTCGGCGTGCGCAGCGCTATGCCGGCCAAGACGGCTGCACGGTTGTGTCCGGGGGCTATCTGGGCTCACGGTCGATTCGATCGCTATCGTGAGGTATCGCGCGCCATCATGGCCATCATCGGCGATGAGACCCCTTATGTGCAGCAGGTGTCCATCGACGAGGCCTTCGCTGATATCACGCCCACGCGAGTGAACACCGAGCATCCGGTGGAAGTGGCTCGGCGCATCCAAAGCCGGGTCGAGCATCTCGGCGTCACCTGCTCGATCGGTCTGGGCACCACGAAGTCGGTGGCGAAGATCGCCTCTGACATGGACAAGCCGCGAGGGCTGACGGTGGTGTTCCCCGGCACCGAGCGAGCCTTCCTCGATCCTCTGCCCGTGCGGGCATTGAGCGGGGTGGGCAAAGCGGCCGAGCGCGCGCTGCATGGCCGCAGCATTCGTACCCTCGGTGAGATGGCCCGAGCGAGCGAAGGGACGCTGCGAGCGGTGTTCGGGAAGAGCGCGGCGATGATGCGCGCCCGTGCCGACGCTACCGAGCGTGCCGATATCGCGGGGGATCTGGCCGAGGATGCAGGCGCGAAGTCGGTCTCCCATGCGGTGACGTTCGCCGAGGACCTGACCGAGCGCGACGAGATGCTGAGCGCTTTGGCCTCCGTCGCTGATAACGTGGGAAGGCGCTTGCGCAAGAAGGGCTTGCGGGGTCGCACCCTCACGCTGCGCATCCGCTATGACGACCTGTCGGTGCATACGGCTCGAACGGTGCTGCCTCATCCGAGCGATGACGAGCTGTTCTTCGGTCCTCATCTGGCACCTTTGTTGGATGCGGTGTGGCGCCCGGGCATCCGGGTGCGCCTGCTGGGCGTCGGACTGAGCGGTTTTTCCAAGGAGGCGGCCTGCGAGCAGACCGTGCTCTTCGACGCTGATGCCTTCGCGGAGACAGAAGGGGTAGCGCCCCCTTTGGTGGAAGACGACGAGAAGCGCGCCCGATTGCTGGAGGCGGCCGATGCGCTGAGGGATCGCTTCGGCGAGGATGCGGTTCGCTTCGGCCATCATCTGCGGGGTGGCAGGGAGCATACGGGCACCGGCCCGAAGAACCCTGCCGACTACCGCTGAACGTCCCCTGTTCGGGCGGTTCTTGCGCCCTGACGAGCCACGGGGGCACCGCAGGTTCCCTATAATGGGCCCTTCCATCCTGATCCGAAGAGAGGCGTCATCTCCCCATGAGAACGAAAAGAAGCTCTGAAGGCCAGCTCACCGTGCGCGGTCTGGTCATCGGCGTCATCGGCTGCGTCGTCATCACGGCCAGCTCGATCTACACGGCTCTGCGCATGGGGGCGCTGCCTTGGCCCATCATCTTCGCTGCCATCATCTCGCTGTTCTTCTTGAAGGTGCTCGGAGGTGGCAAGGCGTCGCTGAACGAGGCGAACGTGACCCATACGGTCATGAGCTCAGGGGCCATGGTGGCGGGAGGGCTGGCCTTCACCATCCCGGGCGCATGGATGCTGGGCATGGCAGAGCAGATAGACGGTCTGCAGCTGCTGGTGGTGGCCGTGGGCGGTGTGCTGTTGGGCTTGGTGTGCACCGCGCTTCTGCGCCGCCACTTCATCGAGGACGCTGATCTGCGGTTTCCCATCGGCACTGCTGCTGCCGAGACGCTGAGGGCCGGTGCGGCGCCAGGGAATACGGGCCGCAAGCTGTTCGGTGCCATGGGCGCGGCGGGTCTCTACGCGCTTCTGCGCGATGGTCTGGGCGTGCTGCCGCGGATGCTGGCCGCGCTGCCCATCCCCGGCGTCACCTTCGGCATCTACAACTCGCCCATGTCCATGGCCGTGGGCTTTCTGGTGGGCACAGGCGCGGTGCTGGTGTGGTTCGCTGGGGCCGTGGCGGCGAACTTCGGCATCATCGTGGGCGGTAGCGCCGCTGGTCTGTGGGATACGGTCACAGCTCAGAGCATCGTGGCCAGCTTAGGGATGGGTCTCATGATGGGCTGTGGGGTGGCCGTCATCGTTCGCGACATCGTGCCCAAGGGCTTCAAGAGCCTGCGGGCCGCACGCGGCCGTCAGCGTAAGAGCGAGGGGCTGTTAGGGCTGACGGCCGCCGCGGCTCTGCCTCGGGAAGGAGCGGTTCGGAGCGAGGGGACGGCAGGTGATGGTCGTCTTTCCAAGGGCGATGTGGGCGGTCTCGGCCTTCTCGCTGCGTTGGCGGCCCTCGCCATATGCGCGGTGTGCGGCCTGGCTCCCCACGTGAGCATCATCGTGGTGCTATTGACGTTCGTCACCTGCGCCATGAGCGCGCAGAGCGTAGGGCAGACCGGCATCGACCCCATGGAGATATTCGGGTTGATCGTGCTGCTCTTGGTGGCGCTGTTCGGCGGCGCAGCAGGGGTGCAGCTGTTCTTCATCGCAGCGCTGGTGGCCGTGGCATGTGGTCTGGCTGGAGATGTGATGAACGACTTCCAAGCTGGTCATCTGCTGGGCACTTCGGCTCGCAGCCAGTGGGTCGGCCAGGCCATCGGCGGCATCGTCGGGGCTTGCGTGGCCGTCGCGGTGCTGCAGGTGCTGTTGGCTGCCTACGGTGCGGAGGCGTTCGGTCCTAACAGCGAGTTCGTGGCGGCTCAGGCCTCGGTGGTGGCCACCATGGTGGGCGGCATACCGAGCCCGGTGGCGTTCTTCATCGGTCTAGGAGCCGGCTTTGGGCTTTATCTGGTCGGATTTCCGGCCATGATGTTGGGGTTGGGAGTATATCTGCCGTTCTATATGTCGCTCACGGCCTTCCTCGGCGCTCTGGCGAAGCTGCTCTATGACGGCATTCGCAAGAGGCGCGACGGGAAGCTGTCCGAGGAGGAGCGCGCAGCGCGGATGCGGGCTCACGACGAGAACGGCCTGCTGATCGCGAGCGGCCTTTTGGGCGGGGAGTCCATCGTGGGCATCGTGCTGGCCTTGGCGGTGGCCGCCTCAGCGCTCGCATGAGGCCGGTTCGTCCTTTGTGGGCGGCCGAAAAGAGGGCGTGCCCTTCGAGCGTTCGGCGCACGATGCGATGAGCTCCCTTATACTGGGCGATGAAGAAAGAACGTCCTCTTCGCGACCGGTTCGGAAGGGGGGCGTGGCACCGACCTTCCTAAGGAGCGCGATGACGGCTTCCACCGACCGCACCCGTGAGCGCCAGACCATCCTCGTGGTGGACGATTCGGCGATGAACCGTGCGTTGCTCGCCGATATGCTGGGCGACGGATACCGTATCTTCGAGGCCGAGAACGGCGCTGAGGCTCTCGGCCAGCTGTACGAGCACGGCAACGACATCTCGCTGGTGCTGCTGGACATCGTCATGCCGGAGATGGACGGCATCGAGGTTCTGCGGGCCATGCATGCCAACGGCTGGACCCGTGAGATACCGGTGGTGATGGTCACCTCCGAGACCGCGGCCGACACGGTGGAGCGCGCCTATGAGCTGGGCGCGGCCGATTTCATCGATCGTCCCTTCGACATCAATATCGTGCGCCGTCGCGTCACCAACACCATCATGCTCTATGCCAAACAGAAGGTGCTGGTGGGCATGGTGGCCGACCAGATGTACGAGCGGGAGCGCACCACCGACCTCATGATCTCCATCCTCGGGCACATCGTGGAGTTCCGCAACGGCGAGAGCGGCTTGCATGTGCAGAACGTGAACACCATCACCGAGATGCTGCTGGAGTCGGTGGCGGCTACCACCGATCGCTATGGGCTGGACGAGGGTGCCATCGCCCTCATCACCATGACCTCGAGCTTGCACGACATCGGCAAGATCGCCATACCCGAGGCTATCCTGAACAAGCCGGGACGCTTGACCGACGAGGAGTTCGCGCTGATGAAGACCCATGCGGCCATCGGTGCGGATATGTTGGTGGACCTGCCGGTGGATGCGGAGGAGCCGCTGCTGAAGACGGCCTATGAGATATGCCGCTGGCACCATGAGCGCTACGACGGCGGCGGCTATCCCGACGGGCTGGCTGGCGATGACATCCCGCTCTCGGCCCAGGTGGTGGCTCTGGCCGATGTCTATGACGCCCTCACGAGCGAGCGGGTGTACAAGGAGGCCTATCCTCACGAGAAGGCCGTGGAGATGATCGTGGGCGGAGAATGCGGCGCCTTCGACCCGTTCCTCTTGGAGCGGCTGGTCGAGATCGCGCCGCAGCTGCAGGAGCGCTTGTGCGCCACCTCCTCGCTGTCGAGCTATCCAGAGGCTACGGTGCGAGCCAATATCTCCGATCATGTCTCCCGTTGCGTGACGCCTTCGAGCCGCACCTTGGACCTGCTCGACCATGAGCGCATGAAATACCGCTTCTTCGCGTCGCTGAGCAAAGAGATACAGTTCGAGCACACCACCGAGTCGGACGTGGTGCTGTTCACCGATCATGGCGACCACGGCTTCTCGTTGCCCGACGCGGTGAGCGACCCGCTCCACGACCCGCAGCTGGCGGGACTGTTCGGTCCTCAGAACATCGAGGCGTTCGCTGCGCGCTTGGCGGCCGCCACCCCAGAGGTGCCTTGCGTCCATGAGGACCTCGAAGCGCCCATGAACGGCTCGCCGCGCTGGTTCCATCTGGATGCGCGGGCTATCTTCTCCGAAGAGGAGCCCGGTCGCATCTTGGGGGTCATCGGCAAGCTGATCGATATCCACGAAGAGCGGTCTATCGTGAGCGACCTGCGGTTCAAAGCGCTCCATGACCCGTTGACGGGCCTAGCTAACAAGGCCCATGCCCGACAGCTGGTGGGAGAGACCATGGATAGGGCCGCCCGTGCGGGAGCCCGCACCATGCTCATCGTGGTGGACCTCGACCTGTTCAAGACCGCCAACGACAGTCGTGGCCACCAGTTCGGTGATGCGGTGCTGCGCTTCTTCGCGTCTCGGTTGCGCGAGAGCGTGCGCGACGATGATGTGGTGGCCCGGGTGGGCGGCGATGAGTTCTTGGTGGCCATGGTGGCTCCTGAGGACCCGAAGCCGCTGGTCGAGCGTATCTATTCCTTCATCACTTGCGTCTATGAGGGCTTTCCCATCTCCGCTAGCATGGGCATAGCGCTGAGCGAGGGGGAGCCTGCGAGCGTGGAGCCGTCGTTCGAGACCCGCACTACAGCTTACGACGAGCTGTTCGGCCGGGCGGATGTGGCGCTCTATGAGATGAAGAAGGCTGGTCGCGGCGGATACGCGTTCGCATCGAAGGCGAGCAGCGCGATCCGTAGCCATGAGGAACGGACGGCGCTGTCGGCTATCGACGGGCCGCGAACGGCTGCGGAAGGGAAGTGAGACCATGGCGCTGGAGGAGTTCTACGGGGCCATAGGAGGCGATCTTGATGATGTGCGCTCGCGCTTGCTCACCGACGAGCGTGTGGAGAAGTTCGTGCGGGCCTTCGCCTGCGACCCGACCTTCGCCGCACTGGAAGAGGCGTACGCCGCAGGTGACGCGGAATCGGCGTTTCGCGCTGCCCATACCTTGAAGGGGATCGGTCGCGACCTGGGCTTCACCGCCTTGCAGGCCTCGGCGAGAGATCTGGCGGACGCTCTGAGAGCCGATGGCGAGGGCCGTTTCGGCTCTCTTCAGGCCGCCGAAGCGCTCCACGAGCGCACTCGGACCGATCACGAGGCTGTCATGACGGCGATGCCCGTTCTCGATCGGTAAAGCGGTCGCCTTCTTTCGGTGCCCTTCGACGAAAGCGCTGATGATGCGCACGAGAAACGGAGCAGGAGGATAGTGTCCCATGACGGATCGGATGGATCAGGGCCTGCGCGGCCGTATCGCGCTGGCCGTGGTCGTAGGCGTGGTCATCGTGGCCGCTCTCACGTGGTTCATGACGACCAATTCCGCGCGCATCCTGGCGCAGAACACCCAGTATCTGGAGAGCTCGACCTCCCAATCGGTGCTGCGCATCAACGAGATCATCGACAACGCCGAGATGAGCGTGCGCTCGGTGGCCCAGATATACGGTGACGACCTGGGGGCTCCTGATGTGAGCACCCGGGATCTGACCGAGCTCGCTGCCGACACCCCCTTCGACTACTTCTTGTTCTGCGCCCCTGACGGCACCGTCTATTCCGCCACCGGCGATGCGCGGGACGGTTCGGATCGGGAGTACTACCTCAAGGGGATGCTCGGGCGATCCGGGGTGTGCGATGTGGAGCTGTCGGTGTTCGACGACGAGAGCATCCTGGTGTTCTACGCGCCGGTGCGCTATGAGGAGCAGATCGTGGGCGTGCTCACCGGCGTGTTCACCGAGCGCACCATCAGCGACCTTCTGACCACCTACTTCTTCGGTACCCAGACCTCCACCTATCTGTGCGGATCCGACGGCACCATCGTGGGCGAGTCGGCTACCATCACCACTTCGTCGCGCTTCGATAACCTCTTCGACCTGTTCTTGGGCGACGAGTTCCACGGCGACGTCAGCCGCAGCCAGTTCGAAGAGGCGTTCAGCAGCGGCACCTACCTCACCTTCACCTACGAGGGCACTGCCGGCACCGGCATCGCCAATGCCATGGCGCTGCAGAGCCGCGACTGGATGTTGGTGCGCACCTTCCCGTCGAACATCACGGCGGCCATGGTGAACCGCGCGAATCAGGCCGGTATCGTACTGGCGCTACTGGTGGTGGGCTCTTTGCTGGCGTTCATCGTGCTCATGCTGATGCGATCGGTACGGCTGCGAAAGCGCCTGCAATCGGAGAACAAGCGGGCCACCAACATCATCGATGCGTCGGCGAACCTGTTCAAGCGCTTCGTGGTGGTGGATCTTGCCGCGAACACCTACGAGTACGTGCGCTCTGACGGCAGCTTGGACGACCTGCCCTTGCAAGGCGAGTACAACATGTTCCGCTACTATTGGCGAAACCGCATACCTGAGGGTCCCGACCAAGATAAGATGAACGAGGCGTTCACGCGCAAGAGCATCGTGGAGGGTCTGGCGGATGGCCGGTCGTATCTGCAGTACGACTATCGGGTGAGCGATGGGGAGGGAGGCTTGCGCTGGCTGCAGCTGTCCATGGTGCCGCTCTCTCATGACCTGAAAGGTGCGGTGGAGAGCGTGCTGATGACGGTGCAAGACGTCACCGACGTGAAGCATCGCGAGATCGCGCAGCGCAACGCTCTGGAAGACGCGCTGCGTATGGCCGAGCACGCTTCGAAGGCGAAGAGCGATTTCCTGAACAATATGTCCCACGATATCCGCACCCCTATGAACTCCATCATGGGTCTGACCGCCATCGCCCAGATGCACAGCGACGAGCCCGAGCACGTGAAGGATTGTCTTGGGAAGATATCCGTCGCTTCGCGCCATCTGCTGGGCCTCATCAACGAGGTGCTGGACATGGCGAAGATCGAGAGCGGCGACTTCCGCCTGTCGGAGGAGGATTTCAGTCTGCCGGAGACGGTGGAGGGCCTGCTGGGCATCATGACGGCGCAGATCGACGCCAAGGGTCAAGAACTGAAGGTGGAGATAAGCGACATCGAGCATGAGAACGTCATCGGCGATCCCATGCGCTTGCAGCAGGTGTTCGTCAACATCATGGGCAATGCGGTGAAGTTCACGCCGGAAGGCGGATCCATCGGGCTGGGCATCGCCGAGATGCCCTCGCGCATGCCCGGCTACGGCTGCTATCGCTTCACCTTCAGCGACACGGGCTGCGGCATGAGCGAAGAGTTCGTGGAGCGTATCTTCGAGCCGTTCTCTCGCGCCAACGACACCCGCGTGACCGCTGTGGAGGGCACGGGCCTCGGCATGTCCATCGTGCGCAACGTGGTGACGCTGATGAACGGCACCATCGATGTGGAGAGCACCTTGGGCGAGGGCACCACCTTCACCGTGACCGTGTTCTTGAAGCTGGCCGAAGGGGAAGAGACCGTATTCGACGACCTGCGCGGCGTGCGCGTGTTGGTGGTGGATGATGACGTGGAGGCCTGCGAGAGCGCGTGCGGCCTGCTCGATCAGATCGGCATGGAGGCCGACTTCGTGACGAGCGGACGAGCAGCGGTCGAGCGCATCGCTTCGGAGCGCGATCGCAGCGATGCCGATCATCCGCCCTATCGGGTCATCATCTTGGACTGGCGCATGCCGTCCATGAGCGGTCTGGAGACGGCGCGCGCCATCCGCGAGCGCTTGCAGGTGAGCATCCCCATCATCATCCTGTCGGCTTACGACTGGTCGATGATCGAACAGGAAGCGCGCGAGGTGGGCGTGGACGCGTTCATCTCCAAGCCCATCTTCCGTTCGCGGTTGGCCCATACCATGCATAACCTGCTGTCCGGTGATGGCGAAGAGGAGATGAGCGAGGCAGAGCTTCTGGTTTCTTGCGATCTGGCGGGCAAGCGCGTGCTCTTGGTGGAGGATAACGCTTTAGCGGCTGGTATCGCCGAGGACATCTTGGGCGCCACCGGGCTTTCGGTGGTCCATGCCGAGAACGGTCGGGCGGCCGTCGATGCGCTGGCCCAGGCCGAGCCTGACAGCTTCGATCTGGTGTTCATGGATGTGCAGATGCCGGTGATGAACGGCTATGAGGCCACCAAGGCCATCCGCGCGCTCGGGCGGGAAGGCCGTGAGGACCTGGCAGCTATCCCCATCATCGCGCTGACAGCGGATGCCTTCACCGATGACGTGGAACGCACCCGTGCAGCTGGCATGAACGCCCATATGGCCAAGCCTTTGCAGATCCCCACCCTGGTGGAGATGTTGAACGCGTGGCTCGGTGACTAAGAGGCGCTCCCATAGCAGATCGGCGAGGGGACCGATCCGCTCCCGCTCGCTCTTCGGTGCCTTGGCGGGCGCCTTGGCGCTGGGCGCGCTGGGCGGGTGTGCGGGCGCAGCCTCGGGCGACATCGAGGGCAGCACGAGCGGTCCGCCCTACGAGGAGCCGACCACGGTGCTGACCGTTTCTCTCGATGGGATCGCCGAGCGGCGCAGTGGCGCAGCGCTCATCGACACCGCCCACTGCGACGAGGGCTACGCCGCCGCATCAGCTGTGGGTCGCAATCGCTTGAAGCTGCAGGTGAGCTGCGGTCAGATGAGCTACAACTACGATCTGCCGCAGGATGGCACCCCTATCGTGGTGCCCATGAACATGGGGGATGGCTCCTACGAGCTCAGCGTGCTGGAGAACGCTTCGGGCGCCATCTATGCCGAGGTGATATCCCAGAGCGCTGCGGTGAGCTTGGAGAGCGAGTTCGCGCCCTATCTGCGTCCCAACGTGTTCTGCCGCTACACGGCCGATAGCCAATGCGTGACGAAGGCGCGCGAGCTTGCCGAGCACGCCGTGAACCAGGGTGATGTGGTGCGCGCCATCTACCGTTGGATGATGGATGCGATAAGCTACGATGATGAGAAGGCACAGGAGCTATCGGGTACGAGCGGCTATGTTCCCGATCCCGACGCCACGTTGCAGAGCGGCTCCGGCATCTGCTTCGATTACGCGTCGTTGGCCGCGGCGATGTTCCGTTCGCTGGGCATCCCGTGCCAGATAGTGACCGGTAACGTGGCTCCTGAGGACGTGTACCATGCATGGAACCTCATATATATAGACGGGGAATGGGCGAGCGCGTTGATCACGGTAGGGCCTGACCAGTGGACGCGCATCGACCTGACCTTCGCAGCCAGCGAAGGCGATGACTACCTGCGGCGCGATGACGCTTCCTATACGGAGCGCTATCGCTATTAGAAGGGGAGGGGGCGAAGACGGGATGACCATGGCGAACATGACATTGACCAGCGCTCAGGTGGGCGAGTTCTGCGAGAGCATGGCGCTCATGCTGTCGGTGGGCATCACGCTGGCCGAGGGCTCCTCGATGCTGGCCTGCGGCTACGGGGAAGACACTGCGGAGCGCTCCGTGCTCATGGCGCTGTATCGACCCTTGGCGCAGGGTTCTTCGCTGGCCGATGCTATGGAGGCGAGCGGAGCGTTTCCAGCCTATGCCTCATCGATGGTGCGCAACGGCGAGCGCACGGGTCGGCTCGAGGCCACCTTGCGCTCTTTGGCCCGCTACTACGAGGAGCAGGCGCGCCTGTTCGCGCGAGTCCGCACCGCGGTGGCCTATCCATGTGCGCTGCTCTGCGTGATGAGCGTGATCTTGGCCTTTTGCGTCATCGGCATCCTGCCGGTGTTCTCGGGCGTCTATGACACCATGGCCGGTGGTCTTGCAGCCTCTTCGGCCGCCCTGGTGGGCGCTGGGATGGTGGTGGGCTGGACGGCGCTGGCCATCACCTTGGTGCTGACGGTGTTCGCGCTGTTCGTGTTCATCAGCTGTCGCAGCGAGCGGGGACGTGCGCGGTTGCTGCGCGCGGGCCAGAAGCTGCCGGGACTGCGCGGAGCGCTCCATGCCATCGCGCTCAGTCGCTTCATGGCTACGTTGGCCGTGTACGTAGCCTCTGGTAGCCATAGCGATGAGGCTGTGGCCTCTGCGCTGGCCGCAGTGGAGCACGAGGGCTTGAAGGAGCGGGTCGCAGCCGCCCATGAGGAGATGATCCGACCCATTCGCCCGTTGGGGCTCGTCCACGCGCTGACCCAGCATGGCGTGATCGACGAGCTAGCCGCGCGCATGCTGGAATTCGGCACGCGCACCGGACAGATGGATGCGGGACTGTCGAAGCTGGGCGATTCGCTGTTCGATGATGGGATCGAGCGCCTCGATAGGGTCATCGACATGGTGGAGCCGGTGCTCGTCGCACTGCTGACGGTGGCCATCGGCACCACGCTGGTCGCGGCGATGCTGCCGTTGGTGGGCATCTTGGGCACCATCGGCTGAGCGGGCTTCGAGACGATAGAGGGAAGAGAAGGAGCGAGAAGGCGCGGTGAGCGGGGGAAGAGGACCACAGATCCCATCGAAGACGCGTAGCGAGCTGTGGCAGCGCGCGGGCGTTGCGATGGGCGATGCCTCTGCCAGGGAGCGGATCGACCACAGGGACGCTGGTCACGGCGCTCCTGCGATCCGCGGTGCGCTCGGGGCGGGGCTGCTCGCGGTCGGCGGCTCTCTGCTGGCGCTCTTCTTGCTATGGGCGGCGGCGGGCACCTATGCTCATGTCTCTCATGAGCAGGGGGCCGTGACGCTGCGGGAGAGCATCCTGGCCGCTGCCGACCAGTGCTATGCGGTGGAGGGCGCTTATCCGCCCAGCCTCTCTCGTTTGGAGGAGGACTACGGGCTTTGGGTGAACCATGAGGGCTATGACGTGCTCTACGAGGCGTTCGCGAGCAACGTGGCGCCCACCGTGGTGGTGAAGGCCCTATGAGCGCGTTTCGTAACGGCTTTCCTGCGGGCCGTCTCTTGCGGCTCGGTCATGAAGAGGGGCCGCCCGAGAGCGCCCGGGCGTTCACGCTCGCTCTCTTCGCGGTGTTCGTGTTGGCGATGCTGGCGATGCTGCTGTTCGGCCTTCAGGCCTATCGGGACATCGTCGAGGAGCAAGATCGGAACGATGAGCGCAGGCTCGCCTCCGGCATCCTGATGAACACGGTGAAGGCGAACGATTCGCTGGATGCTCTGAGAGTGGAGGAGTTCGAGGGCAACGCCATGCTCTCGCTGTTGCAGCGTACAGACGCTGGTGAGTTCGTGACGCGCCTGTATGTGCAGAATGGCCATCTCATGCAGCAGTACACCGCGGCGACGACGCCGCGAGAGGCGGCAGCGGGCCATGAGCTGTTCCCGACAGAGTCGTTCTCGGTCGACTACGAGGGAGGGCTGCTGACCATGGGGACCGATCCGGTCACGGTATCGGTCGCTCTGACATGTGCTCAAGGACCGCTAGATGATGCGCGGGCGGACGATGGAGAAGGGGGCGTGTCCTGATGGGTCGTGTGGATCATGACCGTCGGGCATCGACGATGGGTCCCGCTCGCTTGAGCGGGGCTATCGAGGCCATGGTCTACGGGGCCGTGTTCGCCGTCGCTCTCGCGCTGGTCGCGCTCCTGTTCGGTGCGGCTGCATCCGAGTCCCATCGGGCGGCCGTTCTGGAGAGGGCTGTAGAGCTCTCGAACGAAGCGGCCGAGACGTTCATGGCGACGCCTGTTGACGAGGATGCGTCCTATGAGCAGGATGGCCTGCGCCTCGAGCGCACCGTGGGGCGCATCGCTGAGCCCTTCGGGTTCCTCTATACGGCCGCCATCGTGGTGTACGAGGGTGATGAGGCGGTCTATGAGCGCACGGCCGTGCGCTATATGAGCGCCCGAAGCGGAGGTGAGAGCTGATGGCGCGGCGTGATGGCACGACGCGCTTGGGCATGGTCGGCCTGCTGATGCTGGTGGTGACCTTGTGCCTGGCAGTGCTGGGAGTCTTGGCCGTGGTGACGGCTCATGGCGATGCGGTGCTGTCCGAGCGTCAGAGCGAAGCGGTCGGCTGCGGCCAAGCGGCCGATGCGGCCGCCCAAGGCTTCTTGGCCGAGGTGGACAGCTTCTTGGCGCGCACTGCCGCCGAGAAGGGGCCTTCGGTGCGCGCGAGCGTACTGTCGGCCGAACTGATAGAGGAGCTGCCGAAGATGGTCGATGCCCTCCTTCGTTCCTCCGGAGGTGCGGCGGAGATGTTCGCAGAGCCTTCTCCTCTCGTGGTCGATGCCGCTGCGCTCTCCGCCGAGGAGCTGCGCGGATACCTCGGCGAGGAGGCTCGCGGCGATACCGCGTCCTATCCTTGCGGCATCCGCGCCGTCTTCACCGTGGAGGGCGCTCGCACCTTGGATCTCGTGATCGCCCTTCGGAGCGATCTGACCTACGAACCGATCGATCGCTCGCTCACCACCGAGTGGACGGAAGGGCCGTCCGCTCCGCGATTTTGGGAAGGATGATACCGCCGATGAAACTCGAAGAGCTGTTGCAGGAGATGGTGAACAGGAACGCATCCGATGTGTTCATCGAAGCAGGCTTGCCGCTGACATTCCAAGAGGACGGGCGACAAGTGCGCATCGACAGCGCTCCTTTCACGCCCATCGACACCGAAGCGCTCATCACTGAGGTCTATTCCTTGGCGCGTCGCTCCATGGAGCCGTTCATCCAGGCTCATAACCACGATGACGATTTCTCGTTCTCCTTGCCCGGTGTGGGGCGCTTTCGTGTGAACGTGTTCCGTCAGCGAGGCTCTTTGGGGGCCGTCGTCCGCGTGATACCGTTCTCGCTGCCCACCGCTGAGGAGCTGCACATACCCGAGCCGATCATGAAGCTTTCGCAGCTCCGGCGCGGGCTGGTGCTCATCACGGGCCCGGCCGGTGCTGGCAAGACCTCCACGCTCGCCTGCTTGATCGATCGCATCAACCATGAGCGCACGGGTCATATCATCACCATGGAAGATCCCATCGAGTACGTCCATCGCCATGATGGGTGCATCGTCACTCAGCGCGAGGTGCCCACCGACGTGGCCACCTACGACGAAGCGCTCCGCAGCGCCATGCGCGAGGCTCCCGATGTCATCTTGTTGGGGGAAATGCGCGATGCCTCCACCATCGCCACGGCCATGACCGCGGCTGAGATGGCTCAGCTTCTCTTCTCTACGCTGCACACCACAGGAGCAGCCTCCACCATCGACCGCATCATCGACGCATTCCCGGCCACCCAGCAGCGGCAGGTGCGCATGCAGCTGTCGCTGGTGCTGCAGGCGGTCATCAGCCAGCAGCTGGTGCCCACCATCGATGGCGGGGTGGTGCCTGCCTTCGAGGTGATGGTGGCCAATCCTGCTCTGCGCAACCTCATTCGCGAGGAGAAGACCCACCAGATAGACAGCGTGTTGGCGGCCAGTGGTGAAGCGGGTATGATGACCATGGATCAGAGCCTCTACGACCTGGCTCGCCGCGGCGTCATCACGGTCGATATGGCCCTCAAGCATAGCGTACACCTCGATGCGCTCAAGATGCGGTTCGAGATGGAAGGCCGCTAACGCCCCCTTTCTTCATCCGATCCGGCTCTTTGCGCGACCGCTCTGAAGGAGAGCACCGTTCATGATCATTCAGCTAGAATCCGTGGCGAAGTCGTACGGAGGGCGTCAGCTCTTCGATGACGTGTCGCTGCAACTGAACGAGCACGACCGCTTGGCCCTCGTGGGGCCGAACGGCGCTGGCAAGACAACGCTTCTGAACATCATCGCCGGACGGGACGACCCCGATACGGGCCGCATCCTGTTCGCGAAGGGCGCGCAGGTGGGTTATCTCACCCAAGATGCCATCGAGATGGAGGAGCGCTCCATCCTCGAAGAGGTGCTGTCGTCCCAGACCGAGGTGCTGGATGCCGAGCGCCGCTTGCGAGAGCTGGAGGCGGCGCTCACCGAGGATGCGACCGAAGCGGAACTGCGGGCGGCTGGGAAGGCGCGAGAGCAGTTCGAGCTTTTGGGCGGCTATGTGTTCGAGGCGAAGACCAAAAGCGTGCTGTTCGGCCTCGGTTTCACCGAAGCCGATCTGGGACGTTCCACCGGCGAGTTCTCCGGCGGTTGGCAGATGCGCATCGCTTTGGCGAAGCTGCTAGTGGCCGCGCCGGAGGTGCTGATGCTGGACGAGCCTACCAATCATCTCGACCTGGAGTCGGTGCGGTGGCTCGAAGGCTTTCTGCGCGCGTATGAGGGAACGGTCATCGTGGTGAGCCACGACCGGGCCTTCATGGACAACATGGTCGATCGAGTGGCGGAGATAGACCATGGCCGCGTGAGCCTGTTCAAGGGCAACTATAGCCATTATCTTCGCGAGCGGGTAGAGCGCTTGGAGCGGCTGCGCCTCGAGCGCGCCAAGCAAGACGAAGAGATCGCCCACCTCGAGGCGTTCGTAGAGAAGTTCCGCTATAAGGCCACCAAGGCGAAGCAGGCCCAAGATCGCATGAAGCGCATCGAGAAGATCAAGGCCGAACTGATCGAGATACCGGAGGAGCGCAAGACCGTGCGCTTCTCCTTCGTGCAGCCGCCGCGCACCGGTGACATGGTGGTGCGCTGCGAGCATATCATGAAGAGCTACGGCGACACGGTGGTCTATGATGATGCGAGCTTCACCATGCATCGCGGTGACAAGGTGGCTTTAGTAGGGCCGAACGGTGCCGGAAAATCGACGCTTCTGAAGATGGTAGCGGGCGTGGAGGAGCCGGATGCGGGCGTCATCGAGTACGGCACGAACGTCGAGCTCACCTACTATGCACAGCATCAGCTTGACGAGCTGAACGTGGGCAACACGGTGTTCGAGGAGCTCGACCACGCGGCGCCTAGCTGGTCCATATCGCAGGTGCGCTCGCTTCTGGGCGCGTTCCTGTTCTCCGGCGATGCGGTGGAGAAGAGGGTCGGCGTTCTGTCGGGCGGCGAGAAGAGCCGTCTGGCCTTGGCTAAGATGCTGGTGGCACCGAAGCCGCTGCTATGTTTGGACGAGCCGACGAACCATCTCGATATCGCGAGCACCGACATCTTGGAGCGCGCGCTCAACAGCTTCGAGGGTACGATCCTGCTGATCACCCACGATCGTCATCTGATACGGTCGGTGGCGAACCGCATCGTGGAGATAACCCCAGGCCGTATCACGACCTATGATGGCGACTATGATTACTATCTATATAAGTCCGGACAGCTCGATGGTCCGGAGCCTGCGGGGGATTCGTTGGTGGATGCGGTGTTCGACGAGCCGCAAGAGGGCGATCCGGGCAAACCGGCAGATGCTGCCGTGGAGCGACGTAGCCAGAGCGCGCCGAAGACCAAAGAGCAGAAGCGCGCCGAAGCAGAGGCGCGGAACAAGGCTTACGCTCTTCAGAAGGAGAAGCGCCAGCGCCTTGCCGAGCTGGATGCTGCGATCGAGCGCGATCAGGAGCGCCTCGATGAGCTGTTGGCGCTCATGGCCGATCCTGACTTCTATACGAGAGAAGAAGGCACGAGCGATGTCATCGCCGAGCACGGAGAGCTGAAGAAGCGCCTCGACGAAGCAGAGGCCGAGTGGTTCGAGCTGAGCGAAGAGCTGGAAGCTCAGATGAAGGAGCTCGCGGAAGGATAGGGTCATCCGATGCTAGAGATCGTGCTCGTCGAGCCCGAGATACCTCAGAATGCAGGCAACATCGCACGGACATGCGCTTGTGTCGGAGCGCGGCTGCATCTGGTGGAGCCCATGGGGTTCCGCCTGACCGACAAGTTCATGAGGCGTTCTGGCTGCGATTACTGGAACGACGTGGAGGTCGTGCGCTGGTCGTGCCTCGCAGCCTTTCTCGAGGCGAACGGGGAGGCGGAGCTGCATCTGTTCACGGGCACCGCGCAGCGGCGCTACGATGAAGCGTCCTATGGCGAGGGCTGCTTCCTCCTCTTCGGTCGTGAGAGTCGCGGGCTCGATGTTGCGCTCCTTGCGCGCTATCAGGGCCGTTGCGTGCGCATTCCCATGCAAGAGGGCGCACGTTCTCTCAATCTCTCCAATGCGGTAGCCATAGCCGCTTACGAGGCCCTACGTCAGATCGGGTTCCAGGGTCTTTGCTAAGACGCTCGACGTGCCCTAAGGTAGACGGACCCGGACCCTTCGCGGCCGGCGCGCTCGCTCAGAGCTGCTAGGCCTGTTCGAGCAGAGGGTCGTGTGCTCCTCGCTGTCGAGCGATGGTCTCTGCTCGGCGTCACCGTCGCCCCTTCAGTCGTTCCTCACCCCTTTTTTCGGCTGATGGGCGATGGTGGCCTCGTCCATTATGGGATACACTGGTGAGCTATGTTCCTGACCGACGACATCATCTATTACCTCTGCGCGATCCTGAGCTTCGTGCCGGCGCTGGTGCTGCACGAGGTGGCCCATGGCCTTGCGGCCTACAAGCTGGGCGATCCCACTGCGAAGCGGGCAGGGCGCCTCTCGCTCAATCCGCTGAAGCATATCGACCCGCTCGGCACCGTCCTTTTGCCCCTCATGCTCATGATCGCCCACATGCCCATGTTCGGCTACGCCAAGCCAGTGCCCTATGACCCGCACTATTTCAAGGATGCGCGCACGGGTGATTTCATCACCGGCATTGCCGGACCGTTGGCGAACCTGTTGTTGGCGGGGGCTGCGGCGCTGTTGGCGTGGGCCCTCTACGATGTGGCGCCCGGTCTATTGAGCAACGAGCTCTTCCGCATCTTCTACTTGACGTTCCTGCCGATGTTCGCGCTGACCAATCTCTATCTCATGTTCTTCAACCTGCTGCCCATCCCGCCGCTCGATGGCTCGTCCATCTTCGCGCTGCTGCTGCCGAAGAGATACTTGCCTCGCTACTATTCCATCCAGCAGTACGCCTTTCCCGTCTTCATGATCGTCATCATCGTGTTCCCGTACCTGTTCGGATTCAATCCGTTCTCGTGGTACCTCGATCTGACGGCGGGCAATCTGGCGAACCTCCTGTTCCCGTTCAGGATCGCCTGAGCGCTCGCGTTGCGACGAGAGGGGAGGAAGGCGGACCATGTCCTATAAAGTGCGCATCGAGAACTTCGAAGGACCCTTCGATCTGCTGTTGCACCTCGTGAGCCGCCAGAAGGTGGACATCGGGGCCATCAACATCACCGAGATAGCCGACCAGTATCTCGCCGAGATAGCGCGGATGGACAGCCTCGATCTGGATGTGGCCTCCGACTTTCTGCTGGTGGCCTCCACCCTGTTGGAGATAAAGGCTCAAAGCCTCGTCCCGCGCGTCACCGAAGCGCTCGACGAGGAGATCGCAGAACTGGCTCCCAGCGAGGCGCGCGACCTTTTGGTGGAGCGTCTGGTGGAGTACAAGAAGTTCAAGAACGCCACCATCGAGCTGTACGCGCGCTATGCCGCCGAGGGCCGCATGCACACGCGCCCCTTCGGGCCCGATGCGCCGTTCTTGCAGGTGATGCCTGACTTCCTGCGCAACGTCACGTTAGAGCGGCTGGCTCAGGCAGCAGCGGGAGCCCTTGCGCGACGCGAGGTGTTCCTGCTCGAATCGGAGCACATCGCCGCCAAGCCCATTCCCGTGGAGACGCACGTGCGCAGCATCCATGAGCGCATCCGTGTGCGAAAGCATCTGCTCTTCTCGGAAGTGGTGGCCGAAGATCCCACCCCTCAGATCGTGGTGGTGTCCTTCTTGGCGCTGTTGGAGCTGTACAAGCGTCGCATGGTGGATCTGCGTCAGAGCGAGGAGTTCGGCGACATCGCCATCGATTACATCGAAGGTTCCGGAGAGCTGAACCTGGTGGGCGAGGATGCCATCGATTCGGTGGAAGAGGAGTGATCAGCCCTATGTTCGAAGGATTGCAAGAGGACCAGCTGCAGGGCGCGGTGGAAGCCATGCTGTTCGTGACCGACGAGCCGGTGGGCACCCTCACCTTGGCCGAGATGCTCGAATGCGAGCCGGCCCAGGTGGAAAGCGCGCTAGTCGGCTTGCGAGAGCGCTTGGAGAGCGCTGATCGCGGCATCCAGCTGCGAGAGGTGGCGGGCGGTTGGCGGCTGTTCACGCACCCGGCCTATCATGAGCTCATCGAGCGCTACGTGCTCTCGTGGGATACGCGCAAGCTCTCCCAAGCAGCCATGGAGACCCTCGCTATCGTGGCCTACCTGCAACCGGTGACGCGCCAGGGCGTGGCCTCGATGCGTGGCGTGAGCTCTGATTCGTCATTGAGCTCCCTGATAGAGAAGGGGCTCGTGCGTGAGATGGGGACCGCCGAGGCGCCCGGCAACCCGACGCTGTACGGCACCACTCGCGTCTTCCTCGAGAAGTTCGGGCTGCGCTCACCGAAGGATCTTCCCGATATCGCCGAGTTCGCTCCGGACGAGGAGACCCGTCGCCTCATCACCGAACGGCTGAGCGCCACGCGCAGCAACGTGGTGCTGAGCGAAGGGGAGGCAGCTGCCGCTGTCGGAGCGGTCCTCGCGGCGACCGATCCTTCCGAGGGCACCGACGGCCTCCTCGCTGAGGCCATGGCTGCTACTCTCGGCACCGTCGAGAAGATAGACTTCGATTCCCTCACGTTCGAGACCGACGACGAGTAGCATGGTACGACCGAAGGGAAGCGAGGGTCACCGGGCCTCGGAGCGAATGCGTCTCCAGAAGTACCTGGCACGCGCGGGCCTAGCTTCTCGGCGCGCCTGCGAGACGATCATCGTCGAGGGCCGCGTGAGCGTCAACGGAGAGGTGGTCACCGCATTGGGCACGAAGGTGGGTCCGACCGATGAGGTGCGCGTCGATGGCGAGGTGGTGGAGCCCCTCGCCCAGCAGATGACGCTCATGCTGCACAAGCCGGCCGGCTATGTGACCACCATGGACGATCCTCAAGGGCGACCTTGCGTGGCAGAGCTCGTGCCCCTCTCCGAGCATCCGTCGCTGTATCCCATCGGGCGCCTCGACGCCGACACCACAGGGCTTCTGCTCTTCACCACCGATGGGGAGCTGGGTCATGGCCTCCTACATCCGAGCCATCACGTGGACAAGACCTATCTCGCCATGGTCGAGGGGGATCCTGACCCGGTGGCGCTCGACCGCTTGCGGGCGGGCGTGGAGCTGGAGGACGGCATGACCGCTCCGGCTTCCGTCGAGCTTCTGGACGGGGCGGCGCGAGAGGAGGCGGTGGCTGCCATAGGGGACGGTCCGCAGGCGAGCGGCAACGGGCGCCGCCATGGGGGCAAGCGCTCTCGCGATGCCCTGGCATCGGGCGCCTCCTATGTGCGCGTGCGCATCCATGAGGGTCGCAAACGCCAGGTGCGCCGCATGTTCGAGGCTATCGGGCACCCGGTCATCGCGCTCCATCGCGCTTCCTTCGGACCGCTCGTCTTGGGCGGCACGGTGCGAGGGGAGTGGCGGGAGCTGACCGTCGATGAGGTGGCGGCGTTGCGCCGTGCCTCTGGCACGGACGGATCAGCCTGATGGACCTCGCTCGATAGCTCTCAAGTCTTCTCGATACGAAAAAGGCACCGGCTATGAAGTCGGTGCCTTTTCATCATGCGATGGGTCGAAGAGCGAAGGAGGAGGGGCTAGGCGATCTCGTCGTAGGCGAACTCGTCTTTGCCCAGCTTCACTTCCTTGCCCTCCTTGATCATCTGGCGGTACTCCGCGGTAGCGGTGAACACCACGTCAGAGGAGGAGTTCAGGCCGGTCTCGCAGGAGTCTTGGATCACGCCGATGATGAAGCCGATGGCCACCACCTGCATGGCGATGTCGTTGCTGATGCCGAACAGCGAGCAGCACAGCGGGATGAGCAGAAGGGAGCCGCCGGCCACACCGGAAGCGCCGCAGGCGCTGATCGCAGCGAGCACCGAGAGGATGACGGCGGTGATGGGGTTCACGTCGAGGCCCATGGTGTAGGCCGTGGCCATGGTCATCACCGTGATGGTGACGGCTGCGCCGGCCATGTTGATGGTGGCACCAAGGGGGATGGACACCGAGTAGTTGTCCTTGTCGAGGCCGAGCTTGCGGCACAGTTCCATGTTCACCGGGATGTTCGCGGCGGAGGAGCGGGTGAAGAACGCCGTGAGGCCCGAATCCTTCAGGCAGCGCAGCACCAACGGATAGGGGTTCTTGCGCGTGGCGATGAATACGATGAGCGGGTTGGTGATCAGCGCGATGAACGCCATGCAGCCCACCAGCACCAAGATGATGCGCCCGTATTCGACGAATATCTCGAGGCCGGAGGTGGCTACGGAGTTGTACACCAGACCGAGGATCCCGAAGGGCGCCAGCGAGATGACCCAGCGCACCACCTTCGAAACGGCGTCGGAAACAGCGGTGAACACGTCTTTGGTGGCCTGCTTGGCGGAACGCAGCGCCACGCCGAGCACGATGGCCCAAGCGAGGATGCCGATATAGTTCGCATCGGTGAGCGAACCGATGGGGTTCGAGGTGATGTTGAGCAGAAGCGTCGAGAGCACCACGCCCACGTCAGAGGGGGACGACTGCTCGATATCGGGATCGACCACCAGGGTGAGGGCGGTGGGGAACAGGTAACTGGCGATGACCGCGACGATGGCCGCCACCAGGGTGGAGACGATGTAGAGCACTACCACCGTCTTCATCGAGCCGGCGGTCTTGGCGTTGCATAGGGCGCTGATGACCAAGAAGAACACGAGCACCGGCGCTACGGCCTTCAGGGCGTTGACGAACAGGTTGCCCAGCAGGATGAGGAACTGGCTTATGGCCTCTAGCGTGGCATCGTCGCCGCCGACTGGCACGACCAGCGCCAAGATGACGCCGATGACGAGGCCGACGATGATGCGCTTGATCAAGCTGATCTCGTTGTACTTCTTGAGCACTTCCTTGACGGTCATGGTGGATCCCTTCGGTCACTTATATAAAGAGAGATGCCATGCGCGAAGATGGTGCGGGCGAAAGGACTTGAACCTTCACGGGGGTTGCCCACCAGAACCTAAATCTGGCGCGTCTGCCAATTCCGCCACGCCCGCTCATATCACGATGACATCGCATTTCGACCGAGAACCGGTTCTCTGATGCGCCGGAAGCGGGCGCTTCGGGGGACGGGTTCTGCGGTAGAACACGACCAATTCTAGCAGATTCCCTCCATGAAACCTGCAGATATAGGCGAGCGTGAAGGGTGCGCGATGGGGCCAGGTGTGAGATAATCTGAACTCCGTGCGCATGATGGCGCACCGGCATGATAAGACCATCCGATAGAAGAAGGACCTGCCCGTGAACACCGCCGTGAAACCTCTGGAAGACAACACCATCGAAGTGACCGTCACCGTCGACGGCAAGGAGGTGGATTCCCAGATCGCCAAGGTCTATCGGGAATTCGCGAACAAGTACAGCTTCCCGGGCTTCCGCAAGGGCAAAGCGCCCCGTCCGGTGATCGATAACGCGTTGGGCGGCCCCGAAGCGGTGCTCGCCAGCGTGACCGAGGCCGTGATCAACGACGCCTACCCGCTCGTCGTCGAAGAAGAAGGGCTGTTCCCGGTGGGCCAGCCGACCTTCGGCGAGGACATGGGCACCGTGACAGCGGGCGAGCCCTACATGTTCACCTTCACCTTGGCCGTGAAGCCCGAGGTGGAGCTGACGAGCTACGAGCCGGTGGCGGTGGAGCTGCCGGAAGCTGGTGCCAACGATGCCGAGATCGACGAGCAGATCGACGTGCTGCTCGACCACTACGGCACCTATGAGGATACCGACGAGGCGCTGTCGATGGACACCTCCGCCGACCTGGCCATGAAGGCCACCGACGAGTCTGGCGAGCCCATCGAGCTGCTGCAGAGCGCCACGCGCCTCTACACCCCTGGCACCGGTCTGCTCTCCGAGGCGTTCGACGAGCAGGTCTGCGGCATGAAGAAGGGCGAGACGCGCACCTTCACCCTGGACGTTCCCGCGGAGGAGGCGGCCATCCTGCTGCAGGACCAGGCGGGCAAGCCGGTGGCCTTCGAGGTGACCGTGAACGCCGTGCAGAAGCGCGTGAAGCCGGAGCTCACCGACTCGTGGGTGAAAGAGACCCTGGGCCTCGAGGATATGGCGGATCTGCGCAAGAACGTCGCTGATTCCATGGAGAAGCAGAAGGCCGACATCATCCCTCGCATCAAGGAGAACGCCGTGGGCGCAGCCCTCGCCGAGCGCTTCGAGGGGGAGGCTCCCGAGGGTATGGTGGAGCAGGAGGAGGCCACGCTCTTGCAGGACTTCTTCACCCAGCTGCAGCGTCAGGGCGTGGGATTCGACGCTTATCTGGCGGCTCAGGGCCTCACTTCTGATGGCTTCAAAGAGGACGTGAAGCTGCAGGCGGCCGATAACGCTAAACAGCAGCTGGCCCTCGATGCTTGGGCGCGCCATAAGGGCATCACGGCCACCCCTGACGAGATCACGGCGGAGTTCGTGAAGGCGAACGTAGAGGATCCGGCGGCGCTCGAGAAGGAATGGCGCGACAGCGGCCGTCTCTTCATGATCCGCGAGGGCATCGTGCGTGCCAAGGCCATGAAGGACGCCATGGATACCGCTGTGGTGACCGAGAAGCCTTACGAGCCGGCGAAGTGACCTGACGGGCCTTTCGCTAAGAGAGTGTCCGCTGGGTGCAGCCCGTCACCATCATCCGGGTATGAGCGAGAAAGGGCGGCTCTTATGAGCCGCCGCGCTGAAGATACCGTATAGAGCAACGCAGAAGAGCACACCAGTCTACGAAAGCGAGGCGACCTTATGGGAATCGAACGAGCGAGCAACGCATTGATCCCTTACGTCATCGAGCAGAGCCCCCGCGGCGAGCGCAGCTATGACATCTATTCACGTCTGTTGAACGACCGCATCGTCTTCTTGGGCGAGCAGATCGACGACAACGTGGCCAACTCCGTCATCGCGCAGCTGCTGCATCTGGAGAACACCGATCCGGACAAGGACATCTCCCTCTACATCAATTCGCCCGGCGGTTCGGTGACCGCAGGTCTGGGCATCCTCGACACCATGAACTTCATCAAGTGCGACGTATCCACCATCTGCATCGGCGAGTGCGCATCGATGGCGGCCGTGCTGTTGAGCTCGGGCGCCAAGGGCAAGCGCTTCTGCCTGCCGAACTCCATGGTGCTCATCCACCAGCCGCTCGGCGGCGCTCAGGGCCAGCAGACCGAGATCGCCATCGTAGCCGATTTCATGCTGAAGACACGCAAGCGCCTGAACAAGATCCTGGCCGATAACACGGGCCAGTCCATCGAGCGCATCCAGCTCGACACCGAGCGCGACAACTACATGACGGCCGAAGAGGCCAAAGAATACGGCCTGGTGGACGAGATCATCACCCATCACGGTGCCGACGCGAAGAAGGATTAGACTCACCCTCATGGCGAACGACCCTATGAACTGCGCGTTCTGCGGCAAGAGCGCTGAAGCCGCCAACGCGATGATCCAAGGACCTAACGGCATATTCCTGTGCGACGAGTGCATCATCTATTCCGCCGATGCGCTCATGCGCGACCTCGACGAGGTGTTCACCGAACGCGATCCGCAGGGCTTCGACCCTGCGGCTGCTCGGGCACCCTTCGACCAGCGGAGCTGCGAGCGCTCGGCCGGCCAGGCTGCCTATGCGCCTGAAGAAGAGGGCTCTTTCGGAGGGTTCCGCCCCACTCCTCCTTCGAGGGAAGGGGTGCGGTCACCTGCTGATGCGGCCACTCCCGAGGAGCTGTTGAAGAACCTGCCCACCCCACGTCAGCTCTACGAGCGCTTGAGCGAGCACGTGGTGGGCCAGGAGGCTGCCAAGCGAGCCCTTTCGGTGGCGGTGTACAACCACTACAAGCGCATCTCGCTGGGCCAGAAGGCCGACAGCGACGATGTGGAGCTGGCTAAGAGCAACATCATGTTGTTAGGTCCCACCGGCTCGGGCAAGACCCTGCTCGCTCAGACCTTGGCGCGCACCTTGAAGGTGCCCTTCGCCATCGCTGATGCCACCACGCTCACCGAGGCGGGCTATGTGGGCGAGGATGTGGAGAACATCCTTTTGAAGCTCATCACCGCAGCGGACATGGACGTGCCTCGCGCCCAGATCGGCATCATCTACATCGACGAGATCGACAAGATAGCCCGCAAGGCCGAGAATCTCTCCATCACCCGCGACGTGTCGGGCGAAGGCGTGCAGCAGGCCCTGTTGAAGATCGTGGAGGGCTGTCAGGCTAGCGTGCCGCCCCAAGGGGGCCGCAAGCATCCGCAGCAGGAGCTCATCGACATCGACACCACGAACATCCTGTTCATCCTGGGCGGGGCCTTTGTGGGGCTGGCTGATATCATCGGCGCGCGCGTGGGAAAGAGCGCGCTCGGGTTCGCCTCCGAGCTGCCTGAATCGAAGAAGCAGGCCGAAGCTGAGCTTCTGGCCCAGGTGTTGCCGGAAGATCTGAACAACTACGGCATGATCCCCGAGTTCGTGGGGCGCATCCCGGTCATCACCTCTCTTGACGAGCTGAATGAAGAGGACCTGGTGCGTATCCTGACCGAGCCGAAGAACGCCCTGGTGAAGCAGTACACCAAGATGTTCGAGTTCGAGGATTCCGCTCTCACCTTCGAGCCGGAGGCGCTGTCGGCCATCGCCCATGAGGCGGTGGAGCATGGCACCGGTGCTCGGGGTCTGCGCTCCATCTGCGAGCGCGTGCTGATGGATGTGATGTACGAGCTGCCGGAGCACAGCGAGCCTACCATCGTGGTGGTGCGGGCCAGCGATGTCACCGGCCAGACCACCGTTGCGATCGAGGCCGCCAAGGCCGCCTGACAGGTTCCGACAGGCGCAAGCGCCGTTTCGCGTCTAGCGCGGAGCGGCGCTTGCGCCTATGCTTCTTACATATATAAGGTATAGACAGTGCAACGACGAGGGAAGAGAGCACCGATGACGGCAACGTCCGAAGAGAACGGCAAGCAGAAGCCCTACGATCTCGGTGCCCATGAGCGGGCGCTGTTCGAGGCTTGGAAGGATGCGGGCTATTTCCAGCGAGGGGAGGGGTTCGGGCCGGATGCGGGTCGTTCCTACACCATCGTCATCCCGCCTCCCAACGTCACTGGCGTGCTGCATATGGGCCATGCCCTCAACGATACCATCCAGGACGCCTGCATCCGTCATGCCCGCATGAGAGGCTTTCGCACCCGTTGGATCCTCGGCACCGACCATGCTGGCATCGCCACTCAGACCAAGGTGGACAAGCACTTGGCTGCCCAGGGCATCAGCCGTCGCGAGATCGGCCGTGAAGCCTTCATCGCGGCATGCCAGGAATGGCGTCTGGAATACGGCACCACCATCGTGAACCAGATAGCCGCCATGGGCTGTTCCTGCGATTATGCTGACGAGCAGTTCACCATGAGCCCGGAGTTCTCTGCGGCGGTGCGCAAGCTGTTCTGCGATTGGTACCATGACGGCATCATCTATCGGGGCAAGCGCATCGTGAACTGGTGTCCTTCCTGTACCACCGCCATCGCCGACGACGAGGCGGAATACGAGGACGAGAAGGGCCATCTGTGGCATCTGCGCTATCCGCTCACCGAGCCGGTCGAGGGCATGGAATACCTGGTGGTGGCCACCACTCGTCCCGAGACCATGCTGGGCGACACCGGTGTTGCGGTGAACCCCTCTGATGAGCGCTACAAGGCGCTGGTGGGCAAGACCGTGAAGCTTCCCTTGGTCGATCGCGAGATCCCCATCATCGCCGATTTCTACGTGGACGCTTCTTTCGGCACTGGCGCGGTGAAGGTGACCCCGGCCCACGACCCCAATGACTTCGCCATGGGCGAGCGCGCGGGGCTGCCGAAGATCAACGTGTTCGATGAGAGCGCTCATGTGGTGGATGGCTATGGGAAGTTCAGCGGCATGTCGCGCGAGGAGGCCCGCGAGACCGTGGTAGCGGCCTTCGAGGAGCTCGGGCTGCTCGATCATGTGGACGATCATGACCATTCGGTCATGCACTGCTATCGCTGCCACACCACCTTGGAGCCATGGCTGTCGGAGCAGTGGTTCGTGGCCGTGGATTCTTTGAAGGGGCCAGCTGCCGAAGCGGTGCGTTCTGGCGAGATAACCTTCCATCCGGCCCGTTGGGGCCAGGTATACCTCGATTGGCTCGAGAACCTGAAGGACTGGTGCATCTCACGGCAGCTGTGGTGGGGCCATCGCATCCCTATGTACTACTGTGATGAGTGCGGCTGGCAGGACGCCAGCGTCGACGAGGTGGAGATATGCCCGAACTGCGAGGCGCAGGTGCGCCAGGACGAGGACGTGCTCGATACCTGGTTCTCCTCCCAGCTGTGGCCCTTCGCCACTCAAGGGTGGGGGGCTTTCGGCAACGAGGCGCCCGACCTGCAGAGATACTATCCCACCCAAGTGCTCTCCACGGCTCGCGACATCATGGGACTGTGGGTAGCGCGCATGGTGATGGCTTCGGAGTACTGCACCGGCCGCATCCCGTTCCGGGACGTCATCATCCATCCCACCGTGATGGGCGCTGATGGCAAGCCCATGAGCAAATCGCGCGGCAACGGGGTGGATCCGCTGCGCCTCATGGAAGATTTCGGCGCTGATGGCATGCGATTCGGCTTGCTCATGCAGGTGACGGGCGCGCAGGCCATGCGCTTCGATGAGCAGAAGATAGAGGGAGCGCGCAACTTCGCGAACAAGATCCGCAATGCGGCGCGCTTCGTTATGATGCACCTCGACGGCTACGAGGCGGGAGCCCCCGAGCCGCGCACCGTGGCCGATCGCTGGATATTCTCCCGCCTGTCCCATCTAGTGGCCCAGGTGGACCGTTGTTTCGAGAACTATGAGTTCGGCGAGATGACCCGTGCGCTCTATGGCTTCTTCTGGAACGAGTTCTGCGATTGGTACATCGAGTTCTCCAAGAGCCGTCTGGGCGACGATGCTGATCCGGCCGATCGGGCGGCGTGCCAGCGCAACCTGCTCTTCGTGCTGGAGAGCGCCTTGAAGCTGCTGCATCCCATCATGCCGTTCATCACCGAGGAGATATATCAAGAGCTGCCGGAGAAGGGCGCGCCGATGATCATCGTGGCTCCGTGGCCCGATGCCGCCGAGCTCTCGCGGTTCGAAGATGAGGCAGCGGAGCGCACCATCGAGATGGTGTGCTCGGTGGTGGGCGCGATCCGCTCGGCCCGCTCGCGCTACGGCCTTTCGCCTCGTACGCTGTTATGCGCGTGCGTGAAGACGGCCGATGCTGCCGATGGCGAGACGTTGCAGGCACACCGCTCCTTCATCGTCCATCTGGGCAACTTGGAGAAGCTGGAAGTGGGCACCGCTCTTGAGAAGCCTGCCGAATCGGTGGTGGCTTTGGGTCCGGGCCTGGAGGTCTACACTGTGCTGGCCGGTCATGTGGATTTCTCCGAAGAGCGTGCGCGTATGGAGAAGGAGGAGGCCAAGCTGGCCGCCGATGCCGCCAAGCTGGAGAAGAAGCTCTCCAACGAGGGATTCCTCGCCAAGGCCGACCCAGCGATCATCGAGAAGGATCGCGCGAAGCTGGCCGAGCTCACGGACAAGCTGCAGCGCATGCGCGCGCAACTGGCCGAAATAGGGTAGTATATGCTGATATGTTCTCGTCGACTCGATAAGGAGGCACTATGAGCGAGTTGCTCGCGCAACTATGGACCCCCGAGATGCAGGCCCTGTTCTCGGTCGTGGTCGTGCTGCTCGTCGTGCTGTACGTGCTCTCCATCATCTGGGTGGTGCGCGATGCGTACTTGCGCGGTATGACCTGGTACGTCTGGGCCATCGTCGCGCTGGTGCCGGTGCTCGGCGTCATCGCCTATTGCATCCTGCGGCCGCCCATGCTCAAGATCGATCGCGACGAGCAGAACTTGGAAGTGGCTTTGAAGAAGCGCCAGCTCATGCAGTACGGGGAATGCGCGAACTGCAACTATCCCGTTGAAGCCGACTATGTGCTGTGTCCGTCGTGCCATACGCAGCTGAAGAACCTGTGCGTTCGCTGCAAGCGCGCTCTTGAGCCGGCATGGACGGTATGCCCCTACTGCGCCACCCCCGTTTCGGGCAGCAGCGCCACCGGTTCTGGTGGGAGCGGGAGCGCGCGCAGCTCTTCGCGCACCCGTTCGTCCTCTTCTCGCTCAGCCACGGCTCGCTCTTCGGCCCGCGGCGGCGAGCGAGAGCGCTCGACGCGCAGCTAGGCTTCTCGGATCGGCCTTCTCTCGCCCATCTTCTTCTTAACTTCATAGGTTCATGACCAGTCCGATGCAGGTGCTTTGTATGCACCCGGCAAAGAAAGGAAGAGCATCGTATGAACATCCAGTTGCCCGACGGCTCGATCAAAGAGGTCGCTGAGGGAGCGACCATCGCCGATGTGGCGGCGTCCATCGGCGCCGGCCTCGCGAAAGCGGCCCTTGCTGGTAAGATAGACGGCACCTTCGCCGATCTGACGACGCCGGTGACCGAAGGGGCCACCGTAGAGATCATCACCGATCGCTCTCCTGAGGCTCTCGGCATCATGCGCCATTCGGCGGCCCATGTGATGGCCGAGGCCGTGCAGCTGCTCTACCCTGGCGCTCAGATCGCCTTCGGCCCCCAGACCGAAGACGGGTTCTTCTACGATTTCGAGCTGCCGGAAGGCCAGAGCATCTCCTCGGAGGACTTCGATGCCATCGAGGCCAAGATGGCCGAGATCGTGGCGGCGGGAGACCCCTTCGTACGCTCGGTGGTCAGTCGAGAGAAGGCCCGTGCGCTCTTCGCCGACCAGCGCTTCAAGCTCGAGCATGTGGACGAGCTGGATGCAGGCGAGGATATCAGCGTCTATGCCCATGGTTCCTTCACCGACCTGTGCGGCGGCCCTCACGTGCCCGACGCGTCCAAGATCGGCCCCTTCAAGCTGATGAAGACGGCCGGCGCTTATTGGAAGGGCGATTCGGATCGCGAGATGCTGCAGCGCATCTACGGCACGGCCTTCTTCAAGAAGAAGGACCTCGAAGAGCATCTGCGCAACATCGAGGAGGCTGAGAAGCGCGATCACCGCAAGCTCGGCCGCGAGCTGGGCATCTACATGATGGACCCTATGGCGGGCGTGGGTCTGCCCATGTACCTTCCGGCCGGTGCCCGCGTCATCCGCACCTTGCAGGAGTGGCTGCGCCGCGACCTGTACGAGCGCGGCTACGAAGAGGTCATCACGCCGCACATCTATAACGCTGATGTGTGGAAGACCTCCGGCCATTATGGCTTCTATAAGGACAACATGTACTTCTTCGAGATCAACGAGGGTAGCGAGGCTGATCCTCGTCTGTCGGAGTATGGCGTGAAGCCCATGAACTGCCCGGGCCACGTGATGCTGTACAAAAACGAGCTGCATTCCTATCGTGACCTGCCGCTGCGCTACTTCGAGTTCGGCACGGTCTACCGTCACGAGATGTCGGGCGTGGTCCACGGCCTTCTGCGCGCCCGCGGCTTCACCCAAGACGACGCTCATATCTTCTGCACGCGCGAACAGGTCGTCGACGAGGTGGTGGCCATCCTCGACCTGGTGGATCACATCATGACCACCTTCGGCTTCGCTTACGAGGCCGAGATATCCACCCGTCCCGAGAAGTCCATCGGAACCGACGAAATGTGGGAGTACGCCACCAACGCGCTCATGGAGGCGTGCCGCATTCACGGCATCGACTACGATATCAACGAGGGCGACGGTGCCTTCTACGGGCCGAAGATCGACATCAAGGTGAAGGACGCTTTGGGTCGCACCTGGCAATGCTCCACGGTGCAAGTGGACTTCAACATGCCGGAGCGCTTCGATCTGGCCTATCGCACAGAGGACAACACCGAGGCTCGACCTTGGATGCTCCACCGCGCCATATTCGGCTCCATCGAGCGTTTCTTGGGCATCCTGATCGAGCATTACGGCGGCGCTCTGCCTCTGTGGCTGGCACCGGTGCAGGCCGTGGTCATCCCCATCGCCGATCGTCATAAGGCGGCTGCCGCCGAGTTCGCCGGCGAGGTGAAGGGCGCAGGCGGCCGTGTGGAGCTATACGACCAGAACGAGCCCATGAAGGTGAAGATAGCCAAGGCTCAGGCGAAGAAGATACCCTATATGATCGTCATGGGCGACAAGGAGGTCGAGGAGGGCATGGTGAGCGTCCGCGACCGTGCCGAAGGCGACTTGGGCACCTGGGAGCGTACCAAGTTCCTCGATGTCATCAAAGGAGCCGCCCTTTAGCGTGCGCGCCCTTCGCGTTCGCTCATCATCGACGCCGGTCCTTCCGGCGCGAGCGAGGAAGCCCTCTGCGTGCGCGGAGGGCTTCTTTCTGTTGGCGATGCCTCTCCGCCTCCAAGGCGCGGTGCTCGCGAAGGATGGGCAGGATCCGGCGCGGATCATGCTTCACTCGGCGCAGCGCCATGGCGAGCTCCGCATCGGCGGTGCGCATGAGCAGATGAGTGAGCAGGGGCATGAGGAACACGGTGATGCCGCCGGCGGCCACCAGGACCGATGCGGTCTGCTGGGTCATGGCACCGGCTGTCACGGCTACAGAGGTGACGGCCACGATGAGGGGGAGGGCGGTGGTGCAGTACAGCGCCACGGCGATGCGGTCGCGCACCGAGAGGCTGCGCGAGATCTTGCCGGTGGAGACCCCGATGAACACCGGCACTGCTCGCACCAACAGCAAGAGCGCGATGAAGCCCACCAAAAGATCAGGGCTGGCCGTGACGGCTCGCAGATCTATCTTCGCACCCGATACGATGAAGAACAACGGGACGAAGAATCCGAAGGCGATGGAGCCGAGCTTCTGTTCGAGCAGCTCGTTGCCCTCGGGCACCACGTAGCGCACGATGAAGCCCGCGGCGAAGGCGCCCAACACGATATCGAGATCGAAGAGGGCTGAGACGGTGGTGAGCGTGACCAGGAGCAGCACGACCGTGCGCACGAGCATCTGGGAGTTGTTGTCGGCGTTGCGCTCGATGAAGCGGAACACATGGCCGCCGGCCTGGCGCGCCCGTTTCGGGATGATGCCGCACAGAACGGCGATGAGGAGGAAGGCGAACAGCACCGCGACGGTGATCCATTCCGCGCGGGTGGAGAGCAAAAGGGTCATGGCTATGACCGGCGCTATCTCGCCCCAGGTGCCGTAGGCGAGCACCTCTTCGCCCACCCGGGTCTTCAGAAGGCCTCGTTCTTGGAGGATGGGCAGCAGGGTGCCGATGGCCGTGGTGGTGAGCGCGATGGCCACGGCCAGCCCGTCGATATGAGTGGCCGATACCTGCGGCAGCACCACGACCACGCCGAAGGCGAGAGCGAGGGATGCCGCCCAGGTGACGATGCCCCGTTTGCCCTCAGTGCCGGAGAGGGCGACCGGATCGATCTCATAGCCGGCCAGCAGGAACAGAAAGCCCAGCCCCAGGTCGGATAGGAGACCGACCGCATCGGTGGTGTGGATGATGTCGAAGCCATGGGGGCCGCATATCATGCCGGCTATGAGCAGGAACACCGTTTCCGGGATGGGCTTGTTGGGAATGCTCTGGGCGATGATGGGGCAGAGGAACGCCATGGCGACGATGACGGCGAGGGATATGAGATCGATGGCCATGGTCGTGCGCTCCTTTCGCGAGATGCGACCTTTTCGCCTCCATTGTAGAGGAGGTGACGTCTCCCGTTTCGTATCAGGATGGAAACAGCTGGCCGACACAGGAGGACGTACGGGCGCTGTGGTGTTTACAATGGAGGCGCGAATGAAATGGCGTGGGCCCAAAGGGGTGCCATGCGAGACCGTGAGAGGATGGAAACCATGAGCGAGATCATCGGTTCTGCTGATTTCGATGCGAAGGTCTTGGACGCGGACAAACCCGTGCTGGTCGATTTCTTCGCCACTTGGTGCGGCCCGTGCCGCATGGTGGCGCCCGTGCTCGACGAAGTGGCCGCCGAGATGGACGGCAAAGCCTATGTGTACAAGGTCGACATCGACCAGAGCCCCGACATCGCCGGACGCTTCGGCGTGAGCTCTGTGCCCACGCTCATATCCTTCGAGAACGGCGACATCAAGAAGCGCACGGTGGGCGCGCAGCCCAAGCAGAACATACTTGCGTTGCTCTCCTAGGTTGCGCCATAATGAACCTGTTGAGCTAGATTTTCCAGGATTCGGCTCGACGCAGACCTTTTCTTCGCTTGCGAGGGAGGTCGCGTCGGGCCTTCCTTTTGAACGGCCGCATCGCACTGCTTTGCGCGCGAGAAGGAAGGGCAGGTTCGAGCCATCATGACACAGACCGTCTCTGAGATGTTCGACGTGGCCATCATCGGCGCGGGCCCTGCCGGTCTGACCGCCGGCATCTACGCTGCTCGCGCAGGGCTCTCGTGCGCCATGTTCGAGCGGTTGACCCCCGGCGGGCAGCTGGCCCTGACCGAGCACTTGGAGAACTATCCGGGGTTCACTCAGTCCACCAGCGGTTTCGAGCTCACCATGATGATGCATGGACAGGCCACCTCCTTCGGAGCGCGCACCATCAGCGAAGAGGTCTCCTCGGTGGAGGTCGAAGGCGCGGTGAAGCGCATAGTTACGCCGTTTTCGACCTACGAGGCCCGTGCGGTCATCGTGGCGAGTGGCGCGAGGCCGGCCACCCTCGGCCTGCCGGGAGAAGAGGCGCTCATCGGCCATGGAGTGTCCTACTGCGCCACATGCGATGGGAACTTCTTCCGCGGTCAGGACGCGGTCATCGTCGGTGGCGGCGATACCGCGGCGGCCGATGCCATCTATCTCTCCCGTATCTGCCGCAAGGTCTATCTCGTGCATCGCCGTGATACCCTGCGGGCCACGCCCATCTATCACCAACGTTTGGCCGAGATCGAGAACCTCGAGTTCGTATGGAGCTCTGAGGTGGTGGGATACCTCGTCGACGAGGGGGCCGTCGTGGGCGCGCAGGTGCGCGCCGTGGCTGACGGTGCGCTGCGCGACATCCCCTGCAAGGCTGTGTTCATCGCTATCGGCAGCCGTCCGAACACCGAGTTCCTCGGCGGAGCCGTGGCGCTCGACAAGGCCGGTCACGTGCTGGCCCAAGAGGATGGTCGCACCAATGTTGAGGGCGTCTATGCGGCAGGAGACGTGCGCGTCAAGTCGCTGCGCCAGGCCGTGACCGCCGTGGCTGACGGTGCGCTGTGCGCGGATATGGCCGCGGACTACTTGGCCGAGCGATAGCGCCTCCTTCTCAGCGGATGGTCGACCAAAGCTCGCTTTCATGATGGATCGTTCGGGAACCTGTGCGAGAAGGGCTCCTGCGTCGCGGCGACGCTATGCCATGGTGGATGCCTGGCAGCCCGCACCTTCTCTCCTCCATATCCTCGCGGTCATCGCGGTGGCGTGCGTCACGGTCTCCTTGCCCGTCCAGATCGTCGGCATGATCGCTGCTGCACTGCTATCGCTGCAGGTAGGAGGCGCGAAGGAGCTCGCTGTTATCGGGGGCGCTATGGTGCTGGGGGCAGCGGTGTGCGTGGTGGCTCCGCTGTTCGATACCGCAGGGACGACCGTGCTGTTCTCGCTGTTCGGGCGTCCCTATACCCTCGAAGCCCTTCTGCGCGGAGCCCTCACCGGCGCGCTGGTGGCCAACATGATGCTGTGGTTCGCCTGTCTTGGTGCGCTGGTGGGCGGTGATGGGCTGCTGCGCTGTTGCGGGAAGGCAGCTCCGCGCATCGGCATGGTGACGAGCCTGGTGGTGCAGATGGTGCCGCGACTGTTCCGTCGAGCCTCCCGGATCCGCGCGGCCCGCAAAGGCGCGGCCCTAGCGGGCGCAGGCACGACGCTATCGGCACGGATGCGGGAGGGATGCGCCGTGTTCGCCACCGTGGCCGCCGATTCTCTGGAGCGCAGCGTGGTGTGCGCTGATGCCATGGAGTCCCGCGGCTATGGCACCGGCCCGCGCACCGATGCCGCCAGCTCCCCCTTATCGACAGGCGAGCGCGCCTTCGTCGCACTGACGGTGTTGGCCGTGATGGGGGTGGGCGTCTTCGCGACCTTGAGCGCTATGGGCATCCTCCCTTCGGCTCAGGCCGAGCTTTGGATGCTGCTGGCCTACGGGCTGCTGGCGTTCCTTCCCGTTCTCGTCAACCTGATGGAGGATTGCTCATGGCTCTTCTGAACGTGGAGCATCTGGGCTTTTCCTACGGATGCGGCGAGGAGCCGGTGCTCCAGGACGTGTCGTTCTCGGTGGAGCGTGGGGAATACGTATTGTTGCTGGGCGAGAGCGGTTGTGGCAAGACCACCCTCCTACGGTCTTTGAAGAGCGTGCTGACGCCGCGAGGCACGATGCGGGGCTGCGTCTCCTACGGCGGCGTGTCGCTCGCAGAGCTGTCCTTGCGCGACCAGGCGGCGGCGATCGGCTATGTGGGTCAGGACCTGGACGCGCAGTTGGTGTGCGACACAGTGGGCCATGAGCTGGCGTTCGGTCTGGAAAACCTCGGGGTGGAGCCGGTCGCTGTACGAGCGCGGGTGGCCGAGATGGCTGCCTATCTCGGCTTGGAGCCGCTGTTCGGCCGACCGGTGCAAGAGCTCTCCGGTGGCGAGAAGCAGTTGGTGAACCTGGCGAGCGTCATGGTGATGCGCCCGCGCCTGCTGCTGCTCGATGAGCCGTGCGCCCAGCTCGACCCCCTCGCCGGTCGTATGTTCATGGACGCGGTGGCTCGCATGAACCGCGAGCGCGGCGTGACCGTGGTGATGGTGGAGCATCGGGCTGCGGAGATGTTCTCCCTGGTAAGTCGCGTGCTCTCGCTGCGCGAGGGGCGCATCGCCTTCGACGGCGCTCCCGAGGAGGTCGCCCGTCAGCTGCTCGCCGCGAACGACCCGGTGGCTCCCTCGCTGCCAGCGGCGGCGCGCATCGCCCATGCTCTCGATAGGGAAGAGGAGCGGCTTCCTCTCGATACGGGCACGGGCCGTCTTTGGTTCCAGGCTTGGTGCCGCCAACATCCGCCTGCGACGCGCCCCATCGCCGAGGAGGGATCGGCACCTTCTGTGGTGGCTCCTCCCGTCATAGAGCTGCGGGACGTGAGCTTCCGCTACGGCCGTGAGCTGCCCGATGTGCTCTCGCGAACGAGCCTCGTCGTGCCGCGCGGAGGCGTTCATGCCGTGGTCGGAGGGAACGGGTCGGGGAAATCGACCCTGTTGGAGCTCATGGCGGGCGTCCATCGGCCTGTGCGAGGACGGGTGCGCTTCACTACTGGTGCGTCGAGGCGTTCCGGAGGCGGGGCGGTGGCATTGCTGCCCCAAGAGCCCATAGATCTGTTCGCCCATGATACGGTGGGAGCATCCTTTGAGGCAGCCGGGGTCGTCCATGGAGCGCGTGCCCGAGAGCGGGCCTGCATGCTCGCAGAGCGCTTCGCGGTGGATCGGGTGTTGCAGCGGGACCCGCGCGACCTCTCTGCCGGTGAGCTGCAACGGGCCGCGCTGGTGCTGGTGCTGATGGGGGAGCCAGCCGTGCTCTTGCTGGACGAAGCCACCCGCAGTCTCGATGCGCCGAGCAAGGGCGTGCTGGCGGGGTTGCTGCGAGAGCTGGCCGCCGAGGGCACTACCGTGGTTCTCTCTAGCCATGACCTGCAATTCTGCGCCGAGAACGCCGAGACCATCGCGTTTCTGTTCGACGGGTCGGTGGTGGCCCAGGCTCCTGTGCGCTCCTTCTTCGCCGATACGGCCTACTACACTACCGATCCTGCCGTCATAACGCGGCCTTGTTTGAGCGATGCCATCACGGTGGCCGAGGCGGTGGCGCCGTGGCGCGCTTGAACCCTGCTCTGCTGAACGGGACGCTGCTGTTGCTGGCCGTGCTCACGGTGGCGCTCTGCGCCTTCGCGCACGCCAGCTACTACCTTCCCGCCACGCTTCTCGTTGTCTATGCCGTCGTGGGCGCCTTCGCCGGCTTCGAGCGCAACGGGACCTCCGCGCGGCGCATGACGCTCATGGCCGCCCTCTGCGCCCTCGCCGTCATCTCCCGCGTCATCTTCGCCCCGGTGCCGTTCTTCAAGCCTATCGCCGGCATCGTCATGCTCTCCGGCGTGGCCTTGGGCGCGCGCAGCGGCTTTTTAGTGGGCAGCGTGGCCATGCTGGCGAGCAACGTGCTGTTCGGTCAAGGCCCCTGGACGCCCTGGCAGATGCTGGCTTTCGGTCTCGACGGTCTCGTCTTCGGCGCGTTGGCGGATAGGGGCCTTCTCGCCCGCAGCCGGTGGGAGCCGACGATGCGGGCGCTAGCGGGCCTTTTCGGTGCTGCGCTCGTGCTGCTGGTGAGCGGACCTCTGCTCGACACCTGTTCGGTGCTCGTGTTCTCCACCGGGGCGTTCACCGTCGAGGGCGCGGTGGCTATCTATCTCGCCGGTCTGGTGCCCAACGCGCTCCTATCCATCGCCACCTTCCTCACGCTGTTCTTCCTCGCGCCGCCCTTCCTCGCCATGATGGCGCGGGTGGAGAGCAAGTACGGCATCGGCGGCGGAGACGCCTTGCAATCTGGTAGAATCTAGCGGAAACGCAGTCCTTCTCCCGCTCTTCGCGGAAAGACCGATCGACAGGACCCATTCACCGACGATATGCCGCTGTCCGGCCTGGCCGCGGGGCGAGCACGCTTTTTAAGGAGCGCCATCATGCAAGAGACGAACATGGTCGACAAGCTCATCAAGATCATCGACGCCTACGAGGAGCTGCAAGCGAAGATGGGCGACCCAGCGGTGCTCGCCGACCAGAAGGAGTACAACCGCCTGGCCAAGGAATATGCTTCCCAAGGGCCGCTGGCCAAGCGCGCCAAGGAGTACATAGCGGCGGTGGAAGACCTCGAGGCGGCCAAAGAGATGCTGGGCGATGCCGACATGAAGGAGTTCGCTCAGGAGGAGATCGCCGGGATAGAGGGACGACTGCCCGAGATCGAAGAGGACATCAAGTTCATGTTGATCCCGAGCGACCCGGCTGACGAGAAGGACATCATCGTCGAGATCCGCGCTGCGGCGGGCGGCGATGAAGCTGCCATCTTCGCCGGTGACCTCTATAAGATGTACATGCATTTCGCCAACGACCGCGGCTGGAAGACCGAGACCCTCGATGTGTCGGAGTCCGACGCCGGTGGCTACAAGGAGATACAGTTCAAGGTGAAGGGCGATCACGTCTATTCCGTCATGAAGTTCGAGAGCGGCGTCCATCGCGTCCAGCGCGTTCCCAAGACCGAGAGCCAAGGGCGCATCCATACCTCTACCGCCACCGTGGCCGTGCTGCCTGAGGCTGATGAGGTGGAGGTGGAGATAAACGAGAACGACCTGCGCATCGACGTTTACCGCGCTGGCGGCCCGGGCGGCCAGTGCGTGAACACCACCGACTCGGCCGTGCGCATCACGCACCTGCCATCCGGTCTGGTGGTGCAATCCCAGGACCAGAAGAGCCAGCTGCAGAACAAGATAGCTGCCATGAGCGTGCTGCGCGCTCGCCTTTACGAGAAGATGCTCGCCGAGCAGCAGGCGGCCGAGGGCGCCGAGCGTCTGGCCCAGATAGGCTCGGGCGATCGCAGCGAGAAGATCCGCACCTACAATGGCCCTCAGGATCGCGTGACCGACCATCGCATCGGCTACAACGGCACCTACAACGGCGTGCTGCTCGGGGCCGGCGGCAGCGGCCTGGCCGAGCTCATCACCGCGCTGCAGGCCGCCGATCGCGCCCAGAAGCTCGAACAAGCCGTCTGATGGTCGAAGACGGCATCTGGACCATCCAGCGCATGCTCGATTGGATGCGCGGGTACTTGGAGGACAAAGGGGACGAGAACCCACGCGCGGCGGCCCAATGGTTGCTATCGGATGCTACCGGCCTCTCGCGCATCGAGCTGTACGCGCGCTTCGAACAGCCCCTGTCGATGGAGGAGCGCCAGCGTCTGCGCGAGTCGGTGAGAAGGCGGGCAGCTGGCGAGCCGTTGCAGTACATCACCGGCAGCGCGCCCTTCCGCCATCTGGTCATGAAGGTGGAACGAGGCGTCCTCATCCCACGGCCGGAGACCGAGGTGCTGGTGAGCGAGGCGCTGGCCTTGCTGCCAGCGGCCCGTCGCGTGCGCTCGCGGGAGTTTCTGGCCGAGATGGCCCCGCCTGATGTCGCCGGAGCGCCTGCGCTGGGAGCGGAGGCCATGAGCGAGCTCGTCATCGAGGAGCGGTGCACGTTCGCCGCTACGGAACCCGAAGAGGAGCCGCGCGAGCTGTTGGTGGCCGATATCGGCACCGGCAGCGGCTGCATCGCCTGCTCCCTCGCCTTCGAGCATCCTCTCATCCGCGTGGTGGCCACCGACCTGTCGGCCGAGGCCCTCGCCGTGGCGCAGCGCAATGCCGCAGATAACGGCCTTTCGGAGCGTATCGCGTTCTATGAAGGAGACCTTGGGGCTGCGGTGCCCGCTGCGCTCGTCGGCTCCTTCGACGCTATCCTCTCCAATCCGCCCTACATCCCCGATGACGTGCTGGCGACCATGCCGCGAGAGGTGGTCGATTTCGAGCCTGACCTGGCTTTGGCGGGAGGGATCGATGGTCTTGACCCGTTCCGCCGACTGCTCCCTTGGGCCTTCGAGGCTCTGGCTGACCACGGCTTCTTCGCTTGCGAGCTCCATGAGGGATGCTTAGATGAGGCCGCCGCGCTCGCCCGCGAAGGTGGGTTCGCCCGTGTGCGCGTCGTCGATGACCTGACCGGAAGGCCGCGCGTGCTCATCGCGCTGAAGACCGTTTCCTCCTCTGACGAAAGGGATGATATCCATGGCCTCTAACGAGCTCATCGCCCGTCTCGACGAGGCGAGCGCTTCTCTGCGCGAGCGGCTCGCTTCGCGCACGCCGCGCATCGGTCTCATACTGGGATCGGGCCTGGGGCCTCTGGCCGAGGCCATCGAAGGGGCGGTCTGCATCCCCTTCGGCGAGGTGCCCCATATGAAGACCTCCACGGCTACCTCTCATGTGGGTCGTTTCGTGGCGGGAGACCTCGCGGGAGCGCCGGTCATCGCCATGCAGGGGCGCTTGCACGGCTACGAGGGGAACAGCGCTCAGGAAGTGGCCTTTCCAGTATGGCTGATGGAGCGGTTGGGCGTGGAGGTGCTCATCACCACCAATGCGGCCGGTGCCATCAACGAGGATTATCGGGTGGGCGATCTGTGCATCATGAGCGACCACATCAACTTCACCGGCCGAAACCCAGTAGCGGGCACCGAGCCGGACGGGGTGGCGTTCCGCTTCTTCTCGATGTTCGAAGCCTATGACCCGCAGCTGCGCGCCATCGCCCATCGCGTGGCCGAACGGTACGCCATCCCTGTGCAAGAGGGCGTGTACCTGGGACTTCTCGGGCCGAGCTTCGAGACGCCAGCCGAGATACGCGCGTTTCGCCTCTGGGGCGCGGACACCGTGGCCATGTCGGTGGTGGAAGAGGTCATAGCCGCCCGCCATGTGGGCATGCGGGTCTTGGGCGTGTCGCTGGTGACGAACATGGCCTGCGGGGTGGGGGGTGCGAGCCCCGATGATGAAGAGGTGTTGGAGGTGGCAGCTCGTCGCGAAGGCGACTTCCGCGCATTCATCGAAGGCATCGTGGCCGCGATTGCGCTAGACTGATGTCATGACCGAGAACAACGATCCCATAACGCTCACCGTTCCCGTCGATGTGCCCATGACCTTGGTGGTCGGGGAGGGGGATGGGGTGCTGCGGCTCATCCAAGACGCTTTCGACGCGCGCATCACCGTGCGAGGCGACCGCATCGTCATCGAAGGGGACGCGGTGGAGACCCAGGCCATCACGGCCCTGTTCGCCGACCTGATGAAGAGCGCTGCGAGCGGCCTCGTGCCCGATGCTGACCATGTGGCGCGCCTCATAGATCTCACGCGCGCCGCCGACATCGCTCCCACCGAGCTGCGCGATGACGTGCTGCTGTCGTTTCGCGGTCGTGCCATCCGTCCGAAGACAGCTGGCCAGAAGCGTTATGTGGATGCCATACGGAACAACACCATCACCTTCGCCATGGGCCCGGCGGGCACCGGCAAGACCTATCTGGCCATGGCCATGGCCATAGCGGCTCTGAAGGACAAGCGGGTGAACCGCATCATCCTCACTCGCCCCATCGTGGAAGCAGGGGAGAACCTGGGCTTTCTGCCTGGCACTCTCACTGAGAAGGTCGACCCCTATATCCGGCCGCTCTACGACGCGTTGTTCGACATGTGCGACGCCGAACGCGCTGCTAAGCTGCTCGATGACGGCACCATCGAGATAGCGCCTTTGGCCTTCATGCGCGGTCGTACCCTTAACGACGCCTTCGTCATCTTGGATGAGGCGCAGAACACCACACCAGAGCAGATAAAGATGTTCCTCACTCGCCTTGGGTTCGGCTCGAAGATGGTCATCACCGGCGATGCCACCCAGATCGACCTGCCGCGAGGCGAGTCGGGCTTCGCGCGGGTGCGCTCCATCCTCGAAGGGGTGGACGACATCGCTTTTTGCGATTTCGGCGGCAAGGACGTGGTGCGCCACTCGCTGGTGGCCAAGATCGTGGCGGCCTACGAAGCCGCTGACGAGCGTCGTCGAACCCGTTCGTTCGAGACGCAGGAAAGTTAGGAAGAGGGGAGCGCTGCTGTGGACATCCTCATCGACATCCGTCATCGGGAAGAGGATCTGGCCTGCATCCCCATCGAGGCCATCGCCCATCATGTGATCGAGAGCGAGGGCAAGCCGTCCTCAACAGAGGTGTCCATCACCTTCGTCGACGATGAGGAGATGGCTGCGCTGAACGAGGAGTTCCGCGGCATCGTCGGGCCGACCGATGTGCTCTCCTTCGAATGCGATGCCCTCGATGACGAGATGGCATCTCCTTCGGGGGCCACCGAGAAGGTCTACGAGCTGGGCGACGTCATCATCGCTCCGGATGTGGCCGCGGCCCAGTGCGAAGGCTATGGCAACAGCTTCGAGGCCGAAGTGGCTCTACTGCTCGTGCATGGGCTTCTGCATCTGTGCGGCTACGACCATATGGAAGATGCCGAGGCGGAGGCCATGGAAGCGCGCGAACGCGAGCTTCTGGCAGCCTTTCCCGCCTATAGCGCGGCCCGGGGGTGAGCGGCCATGGCCAGCGCCCCTGCCGATCCCTCGCCTCGCTTCAAACGTACGAGCTCCGATAAGGAGCAGGGCGCGCGCTTTCCTTTGGGCCGCGCTTTCGCGTGCGCCCGTTGCGGCATCGCTCATGCGTGGCGCACCCAACGCAACATGCGCATCCACAGCCTGTTCGCGCTGGTAGCCGTGGTCGCTGGATTCCTGCTGCGCATCGATGCGCAGGCTTGGTGCGCGGTGGTGGTCTGTATCGCCCTGGTGTTCGCGGCCGAATGCTTCAATACGGCGTTAGAGGCTGCTGTTGATCTGGTGACCGACGACTACCATGAGCTGGCCCGCGTGGCCAAGGACTGTGCCGCAGGAGCAGTGTATCTGTGCGCTGCGGGAGCGGTTGTAGTGGGAGTCATCGTGTATCTGCCGCCGTTAGTGGCGCTGATCTGGTCGTGAGCGCACGGCCGTCCTGCGGTCGGGAAACGGTCGTGAAGGGAACAGAGGAGGATCCGATGGATCTGGACGCTTATTTCGCCGAGAACCCCATGGGGGGCTACGTCGAGACCGACGAGGATTTCCGTTCAGGATTCGTCACATTGGTAGGACGGCCCAACGCAGGGAAGTCGACGCTGCTCAATGCCGTCATGGGCAAGAAGATAGCCATCACCTCCGATACGGCCCAGACCACCCGCCACCGCTTCCGTGCGGTGCTCACCCGCGAGGGCTTCCAGATGATCATCGTGGACACACCAGGGCTGCATAAGCCCCACGACGCTCTGGGCGAGGAGCTCAACACCTCGGCCATCAAGTCCTTGGAGGACGTGGACGTGGTGGCCATGCTCATCGATGCTTCCCAGCCCATCGGGCGAGGGGATGAATGGGTGGCCGATCAGGTGCGGTCTTGCCGCACCAAGAAGCTGTGCGTTCTTTCCAAGATCGACCTGGTCGATGAGGCATTCCTCGACGCTCAGCGCGAGGCAGCGAGAAAACTCGGGCCGTGGGATGCCATCTTGGAGCTCTCTGGTGTCACAGGCGCGGGCGTGGAAGGGTTCGTGGAGGAGGTAGCATCGCTGCTGCCGAAGGGGCCCGCATGGTTTCCCACCGACATGGAGACCGACCAGCCCTTGGAGGTGATGGTGGCTGAGTTCATCCGCGAGAAGATACTTCGCGGCTTCCATGACGAGGTGCCGCATGCTATCGGCGTGGGCATCGAGCAGATGGAATACGTGCGCAAGAAGGACCTCACGCGCATCTATGCCGTCATCTACGTGGAGCGTGATAGCCAGAAGGGCATCATCATCGGACGCGGAGGCGACGCCATCAAGCGCATCGGCATCGAAGCCCGTTGCGACCTCGAACAGCTCCTGGGCACCCGCGTGTTCCTCGACCTGTCCGTGAAGGTGAAGAAGAACTGGCGCCGCGACGCCAACCAGATCAGAAGGTTCGGGTACGGAGAATAGGAAGGGCACCCATCGAGCATCCCCATCGTTCGAGGGCGAGCCACAGGAGGAGGGAATGGAGCAAAAAGACGAGAACGTATCGTTCGATTATAGAGATCAGAACGTCAGCAACGATCATGCGGTGGATGCTGGGTGGGAGAATCCAGCGAAGTTCAGGATCAAGCTGAGCTCATCGGAGGCGGCCGTGCCTCCTCCCCCGGATAGCGATGACATGGTCATCTTCGCTGACTCCTCCTTCGATGTTCCCCTGGTTGATGAGACCGCTCCTTACGTTGTCACCCCGCCTGTTGCGGAGGATCCTTCTCGACAGAGCCGTCGAGGGTGCCTGATCGCAGCGGTCATCGTCATGATCACCCTCGTCTTGTCGGTGGCCGTGATCGTGGGCGTTCTGGTGTTTGGGGCCATCTCTGAGGATCGCGACATGGAGATGCTCGCAGACGAGCTCGTCCGGGAAGGGGAAGAGGATCGTCTCATGATGTACGAGACCGCGACGGCCACGGGCCCCGTAGCCTATGCTCTTGATGCCATCGATGATCGTGGCCGGCCCTATACGCTGCTCGCTTGCCCGGTGAACGTGCCGAGCAATCCTCACCTCTACGACTTCCGCCCGGTCCTCGTCCCAGATGTTCGCGAGGGCGGCGATTATCGCTACGACGATATCGTCGACTCTGAGCGTTACCAGATCGAAGAGGACCTCGAAGACAACGCCCAGCTCTATGCGTCCAAGCTCTTCGAACTCGACTACGAGTGGATGGATGAGGAGCGTACCGAGGTCGAGGACGTGACCGTCTGGGTCGGCTACAAGGTGCCGGCCCGCGAGTTCTCTACCGCCCCGGTGGTGCTCATGCTGACGAGCACGCCGCTCTATCTTACGGAAGGACCCGAAGAGTTCCGGTTCATCGAGTATCCGGAAGTGGTGACGATGACTGCGGATGAGTTCGAAGCTTTTGCAAAAGAACGACTATTGAACGAAAGGAACTGACCATGTTGATCTGGCTTTCCGTCCCTTTGCTCATAACCATCGTGTTCCTGTTCACCGGTATCTACATCGTGCCGCAACAGAACGTCTTCATCATCGAGCGCTTCGGCAAGTACCACAAGATGTCTGGTGCCGGTATCCATTTAAAGATACCGGTGGTGGATCGCATCGCCACCAAGGTGTCCATGCGCGTGATGCAGCTCAACGAAACAGTGAACACCAAGACCAAGGACAACGTGTTCTGCAACATCAACGTGGCGGTGCAGTATAAGGTGGATCCCAACAATATCGCCGCCTCATTCTACGAGCTGAGCAACCCTGAGATGCAGATTCGTGCTTACGTAGAGGACAACATTCGCAACGCCCTGCCCGCCATCACCCTCGATGATGCGTTTGTGCAGAAGGACCAGATCGCCCGGGACGTGCAGAACACGCTGAAGAGCTCTATGGATAACTTCGGCTTCGTTATCATCAATACGCTGATCACTGATATCGACCCCGATGCCGCCGTCAAGAACGCCATGAATAGCATCAACGAATCGCAGCGTCGCAAAGAGGCCGCTCGCGAGCTGGCCGAGGCGGACAAGATCACCGTGGTGGTGAAAGCCGAGGCCGAAGCGGAACAAGCGCGGCTCCATGGCGAAGGCATCGCAAACCAGCGCAAGGCCATCATCGACGGTCTGAGCCAAAGCCTCCAAGAGCTGAAGAGCGCCGAGATGACCGAGACTGAGGTGATGTCGATCATCTTGACCGAACAATACCTTGACGTGCTGAGCAGTCTTTCCGGTAGTCCGAACACCAAGGTACTGATGCTGCCCTCGAACATCGACGGATCCGACCAGATGCGCAACGCCATGATAAGCAGCCTGGAGAGCAGTGCGGCGGGCACTCTTGCCGGGAGTGGTCCGGGTGACATCGAGCTGAAGCTATAGTCGGCCTTCCGCTCAAGAGGCTTGCAAAGAAAAGCAACCGTTTCGCTACAGTGGGTAGCGACGATCGGCAGCGTGATACAATGGCGACGTCTATCGAATGATACGTCTTTGCTCCTGACCATGAACGCACCTGAAACGAAGGACGAAACGCTCCCATGAGATGCATCACCTGCTCGTTCGAGAATCCCGATCATGCCCGATTCTGCAACCAGTGCGGCACCGATCTGACCTCGCACGCTGCTGATGCTCACGATCGGTCGTTCTACGAGCGCATCCAGAGCCTCGACCCTCTCGCCCCCTGCGCCGAACCCTACGGTGCTGCTGCTGACCATCCTGTCCCTGGGTTCGCCGCGACGGGCCGTGCTCCCGAAGGGGCGCATACGGTGCCCTTCGCCGCTGCTGTTGGCACCCAGCCCCTTGGAGCTGCGCCATCCTTCGATGGCAACATCACCATGGCGTTCCCGCCGAGCAGCGCTGGGAGCGGTCCTCAGGCCCTCTATCCTGACGGTACGCCCTACGACGGCCCGGTCGAGAAGCCACAGGCGTTCTGCGGAGAGCTGTCCCGAGCCGAAGCGCGACGCCTCAAGCGCGAGCAACGCGCGCTCGACAAGGAGGCTCGCCGCCAGCAGCGCGAACAACGCAAAGAGCAGCAGCGGGTCGAGCGGGAGGAGATGAAGCTGCTCGCCGCTGCCGAGGGTGCGCGAAGTGCGCCTCAAGAGCCGCGCGAACGGACTTCTTTCGATGGCGCGAAGCCGCCTGCGGGGAAGCTCCCCTCCATGCCATCGCTCTCGGATCGCAGGCGCAAGCGCATCGTCATCTTGGTGGCCGTGCTGCTCTGCATCCTCGCCGCCGCAGCCGCCATCGCCACCTACTCGCTGCAGCTCTGGGGCGGTAAGGCGGTGCCAGAGGTGGTAGGGCTGTCCAGCGAGGCAGCCGCCCAGGTGCTCGGCGATGCTGGCTTCGCGGTGAAGACCGAGGAGGTGCGCTCCGATGAGGCACCCGGTACGGTGCTGGGCTGCGTGCCATCCGTGGGCTATCGGGTGGAACCGGGCTCCACCGTCACGCTATCGGTGGCCACCTCTCGCACGGTGCCCGAGGTGGTGGGCAAGACCCAGGCCGAAGCCGAGGCGCTGATCGCTGAGGAGGGCCTGGAGAACGTCACCTTCGACTTCCAGCGCTCTGACGAGGCGGCCGACGTGGTGCTCTCCGTAGCGCCTGCGGCCGGTTCCAACGTGCTGTCGTCCACCGCTGTGACGGTGGTGGTGGCCCAGCCCTATACGGTGCCGGATGTGGTGGGCAAAGCCCAAGAGGAGGCCAAGGCCGTCGTGGAGCAGGCCGGGTTCGTCGCTGCCGTGACCCGCGTCAACGACGAGGAGGCTGAGGAGGGCACCGTGCTGTCAATCGATCCGGCAGCGGGGGAGAAGCGCACCTCGGGCACTACCGTCACCCTCTCGGTGGCCCACCATCGCTCCGCCGAGGCTATCGAGCTGACGCGGAAGTTCCTCACCGATTCGAAGGAGATGACCATCAAGGGGCAGGCTTGCGTGGTCGACGAGGTGAAGTCCATCACCTATGCCGGCGACAATGTCTGCGAGTTCTCCATCGTCATGCGCCCTTATGAGACTCACACCTGGATGTTCGGCTGGGGCACTGAGACGCGCTACGGCAACCCCGAAACCGTGACCGGTCGCATCCAGTGGAACGATGAGGATGATGTGGTGTCGGTGGAGCCGTCCATGAAGCAAGGGGCTTGAAGGAGGACATCGGCGATCATGGCGAGCCCCACCTATTCCTGTCGGGCCATCGTGCTGCGTAAGACGCGGCTGAAGGAGAGCGATCTCATCGTCACGCTGCTGTCCGACACTGGCGCGCAGCGGCGAGCCGTGGCGAAAGGAGCGCGTAAGCCCACCAGCCAGTTCGCCTCGCGCTTGGAGCTGTTCTGCGAGGTGGACCTTCTGTGCTCGGAGGGACGCGGCCTCGATATCGTGAAGGAAGCGCGCATCGTGCGCGCCCGCGAGAGCGTGCGCTGCTCTCTCGAGCACGGCATGGCAGCCGCTCCCATGGCCGAGCTGTTGGAGCGCACCACCCAGCCCTCCCTTGAGGAGCCCCGCCTGTTCCAGGCCTCCTCGGTAGCCTTTGCGGCCCTCGAGGAAGCTTCTCGGTCGGGCGCCCCTGCCATAGCTGCGGCCCATCTGTTGAAGACCCTCGCGTTCTCGGGCTTGAGACCTGCTTTGGAAGGGTGCGTGGTGTGCGGTGGCCCGGCGCAGGAGCAGGCGCGAGGGATGATGCGCTTCTCCTTTCACGAAGGAGGGCTGGTGTGCTCTCGTTGCGTCAGGCAGGCCGAGACCGTGCCCGTGAGCGCCGCCACCATCGGCTGGGCGCGGTTCTTCCTCTCGTCGCCTTTCGCTACCATCCTGCAAGAGAAGGCGCCTCTTGGGGGAACGTTCTCGGTGCTGCGCTTGGTCCAAGGGCTCGTGCGGGAGCATGTGGGGGCACGGCTGAGGTCATTGGAGCTCCTCTTCTCTTGCGGTCTGTTCGGCGATGACGTAGAATAGACGAGTTATGCCAACGGGCCGCTCACGAGGCGGCACCGGGGACATGGCGCGATCGCCCCTTGGACAGCATGGACACGCCTCCTTGTTTTCCCAGAGCCGACCGCTTCGAAACGAGCAGGGCATGACGGGGCCGTACGGGCCTTGCATGCCGCAACGAAAGGAACTTCTCGAAATGGCGAACAAGGACAGCATCAGCAAGGAGCGCACCGCCGAGCTCATCGCGGAATTCGGCAAGGACGCGAAGGATTCGGGCAGCGCTGAGGTGCAGGTTGCCATCCTCTCCGAGCGCATCCGCAACCTCACCGAGCATCTGAAGACCCACAAGAAGGACAACCACACCCGTCGCGGCCTGATGATGCTCATCGGTAAGCGCCGTGGCCTTCTGAAGTACATCAAGGAGCGCAACATCGACGAGTATCGCGAGCTGATCAAGAAGCTTGGCATTCGCGACAACATCTAAGTCGGCTGTCATCACCGGTGTTAGCTACAAGGCCCGCGCCCGTCGCGGGCCTTGTGTTAAATATGCCGAGGGCGCGACCCGTTCGGAAAGAGGAAAGGGGAGGGTCTGCGGCGAAAGAGCATCGCGGGCCGGCAATGGGGCCGGACGCGAAAAGAAGAGACGAGGAAAAGAACCATCATGACGAAGATCGTCGAATCATTCGAGCTGTACGGTAAAGAGTATCGTCTGGAAACGGGCGAGCTGGCGAAGCAGGCCACGGGCGCGGTCCTGGTCACCTGCGGCGAGACGAGCGTGCTCGTGACCGCTGTGGTGTCATCCCAGGAGCGCGACTACGACTTCTTCCCGCTCACCGTCGACTTCATGGAGAAGATGTATGCCGTCGGTCGCATCCCGGGAGGATACCTCAAGCGAGAGGCGAAGCCGTCCGACAGGGGCACGCTGGTCGCCCGCATGGTCGACCGTCCCATCCGCCCCGGTTTCCCGGACGGATACAAGAACGAGGTGCATATCGTGGCCACCACGCTGGTGATCGACGGGGAGAATCCGCCTGACACCATCTGCGTCGCTGGTGCCTCGGCAGCCCTGCTCGCGGGCGGTGCGCCCTTCGACGGTCCGGCGGCTTGCGTGCGCATCGCACGGAACGTCGAAACTGGCGAGTTCATCGTCAATCCGACCAATGAGGAGCAGGAGAGCTCGGATCTGGAGCTTACCATCGCAGGCACGGCCGATTACATCTCCATGGTGGAGGCTGGCGCCGACGAGATCAGCGAAGAGGACATGCTCGCCGCCATGACCCTTGGGCAAGAGGCCATCGCCGCGTTCTGCGAGAAGCAGAAGGAGTTCCTCGCGAAGGTGAACCCCGTGCCGATGGATTACACGATTCACGAGGCCGACCCGGTCATCTTCGAGCGTGTGAACCCCTATTACGACCAGATGTCCGCCGCGCTGCGCGATGCCGACAAGCTCTCGCGCATGGACAAGGTCGAAACGCTGAAGGCGACCGTGAAGGAGGCGGAGTTCTCCGAAGAGGAGCGCGAGGCCTGGGGCTCTGATATCGCAGCTGAGCTGAAGAAGCTCGAGAAGCGCGCGATGCGCGACATGATCCTGACCACCGGTGAGCGCGCCGATGGCCGCACGCCCGAGGAGATCCGCCCGCTCTACATCAAGCCGGGCTATCTGCCTCGCGTTCACGGCTCGGGCCTGTTCCAGCGCGGCCAGACCCAGGCGCTGTCGGTATGCACCCTCGGGATGCTCAACGAGTGGCAGCGTCTCGACACCATCTGGCCCGAAGAGGGCAAGCGCTACATGCATCAGTACAACTTCCCGCCCTATTCGACCGGAGAGACCGGTCGCATGGGCGCACCGAAGCGTCGCGAGATCGGCCATGGCGCTCTGGCCGAGCGCGCCATCCTGCCTGTGCTCCCCGACGAGGACGAGTTCCCCTATGCGATCCGCGTGGTATCGGAGATCCTCGAATCGAACGGCTCCTCTTCGATGGCTTCCGCGTGCGGTTCCACCCTTGCGCTCATGGACGCTGGCGTGCCGATCAAGGCTCCGGTCTCAGGCGTTGCCATGGGACTCATCAAAGAGGGCGACGACGTGGTCATCCTCTCCGACATCCAGGGCATCGAGGACTTCCTCGGCGACATGGACTTCAAGGTGTGCGGCACCGCTGAGGGCATCACGGCCCTCCAGATGGACAACAAGGCCAAGGGCCTGTCCGTCGACATCCTGGCCCGTGCGCTGAAGCAAGCCCATGAGGGTCGCGCTCATATCCTGAGCGCCATGCTGGAGCAGATCCCTGCGCCGCGCGAAGAGCTGCGCGAGACCGCTCCGCGCATCGAGACCATCCATATCCCCGTGGACAAGATCCGCGAGGTCATCGGCACCGGTGGCAAGGTGGTGCGCGGCATCCAGGACGAGACGGGCGCTTCCATCGACATCCAGGAGGACGGCACCATCCATGTGGGCGCTGTCGATCGCGCTTCTGGCGATGCGGCCAAGCAGATGATCCTCGACATCGTGAAAGAGCCCGAGGTGGGCGAGGTGTACGAGGGCGAGGTCGTGGGCATCAAGGACTTCGGTGCCTTCGTGAAGCTGACCCCGAGCAAAGACGGTCTTCTGCACATCTCACGTGTGGCCAACGGCCGCGTGGCGAACGTGGAGGACGTGCTGAACCTGGGCGATGTGATCAAGGTGTCGGTCATGGAGGTGGACCCCAAGACGGGCAAGATATCCCTCGATCGCCTCGACAAGCCGGATGCGCCCCAAGGATCGTCCGCTCCGCGCCCCCACAACGACCATCGTCGCAACGACAAGCGCGACGGCTCCCCGAAGCGCGACTTCGGCGGCGACAACCGTCCGGGCCGCAGCAATCGCACGCCTCGTCGCTCCCATAACTCCTAGAGGCGGAAGGACGAGGGTGCCATGGCTCCTATCAGAGTAGCGGTGGCCGGCTGTGCCGGCCGCATGGGCTGTGCGGTATGCGATGCCGTAAAGGCTGCCGAGGACATGGAGCTCGCGTGCGGGATCGACCCGCATGCGAGCGAGGAAGCGCTGGGCTCTCCGGTGTTCCGTACCATACAAGAGGCTCTCGACGGATGCGCGGTGGATGTGCTGGTCGACTTCACGCGGCCTGATGCGGTGGCGGACAACCTGGCCGTGGCGCTGCCCCGTGGCATCGACTGCGTGGTGGGCACCACCGGCATGACCCAACAGACCTTGGAAGAGCTCGCATCCCGAGCAGAGCAGGGCGCATGTCTGTTCTATGCACCCAACTTCACCACTGGGGCGGTGCTGATGATGCAGTTCGCGAAAGCTGCGGCTCCGTACTTCCCCGAGGCGGAAGTGATCGAGTTCCATCATTGCAACAAGCTCGATGCGCCTTCGGGCACTGCGCTGCGCACCGCCGCCCTCATCGCCGAGGGACGAGGGACCAAGAGCTCTTCTGCTCCCGGTCGAGAGACCGAAGCGCCGGGGGCGGAAGGGGCTCGTGGCGCGCTCGTCGACGGCGTGCCGGTCCATGCGGTGCGCTCCATGGGCTATGTGGCGAGCCAGGAGGTCGTCTTCGGCTCGATGGGCCAGACGCTCACCATTCGTCACGATTCATGGGACCGCGCTTCCTATATGCCCGGCGTGCTGCTGGGCATCCGCAATGTCGGCGAGCGTGCGGGCCTGGTCGTGGGCTTGGAGAGCTTCCTCTAAGAGGCGGTGCGCTTGGCAGCTGGGAGGTTCATCCGCCCGATGCGATGTGGCATAATAGGGCGGATGGGCGCACGCTGGCTTCATGCGGTGGTGCGCCATGAGTTCGGCTCAGCGGTAAGGAGATGCCCCGTGTCGCAGCAAACACCCCGTTTCGGCCGCATGATCGTGGCCATGGTGACGCCCTTCGACGAGAACCGTGACCTCGACCTCGGTCGCGTACCGGCCTTCGTGGACCGTCTCATCGAGGGCGGCAACGACGCCATCATCGTCAATGGGACCACCGGCGAGAGCCCCACGGTATTCTATCCGCAGAAGATGGACCTGTTCCGCACCGTGGTGGAGGCGACCGAGGGTCGCGTGCCGGTGATCGCGAACGTAGGCGACAACTGCACGGCAGATACGGTCCAGTTCGCTCGCGACGTCGAAGAGCTCGGGGTCGATGGCCTCATGTGCGTGGTGCCATACTACAACAAGCCGCCGCAGGAGGGCCTCTACCAGCATTTCGCCGCCATCGCAGGTGCCGTGGAGCTGCCGATCATCCTGTACAACATCCCGGGCCGTTGCGTGATCAACATGGAGGCGGAGACCACGCTGCGCCTGGCCAACGACTTCGACAACATCGTGGCCATCAAAGAAGCCTCCGGCAAGCTCGACCAGATCGAGCGCATCATCGCCGAGGCTCCGGCGGGCTTCGATGTGTATTCTGGCGATGATGCCGCCACCTATGACATCATGGGCTTGGGCGGTGTGGGCGTCATCTCCACCATCGCCAACGTGGCGCCTGCACGGATGAAGCGCATCGTGGAGGCGTGCGCCGCCGGAGAGAGGGAGCGGGCCCATGCAGAACATATGGCGCTGCTTCCCTTGATGAACGGGCTGTTCGAGACATCGAATCCCATCCTCGTAAAAGAAGCGCTCAAGCTCGTCGGCTTCCCGGTAGGCGGCGTGCGCTTGCCCCTGGTGGATGCTACCGAGGAGCAGAGCGCGCGATTGCGTCTCATCATGGAAGAGACGGGCGTGCTCTGAGCGCATATACCCGAAGAGAAAGGCCTTTATGGCTACCAATGAACAAACGACGCCGGATCGCGGACGCGAAGAGCGCAGCGATCGGCAAACGAAGCAGACCGATCAGTCTCAGAACGGATCGAAGCGATCCAAGAACCAAGACCAGAAGAAGAGCGGCCGCAACCGCCGCCGCTCCAACGATCGCAACGCGAAGAAGACGTCTACCTACAAGCATGTGGAGCTCGATCGCGAGCGTCCGCAGCTCTCCCGCGATGGCGGCGCTGCCGCGGCCAATGACGCGCCGAAGCAGAAGAAGCGCAAGAGCCGCAAACCCGGCAAGCGACGCGACCCGAAGGCTGCTTTGGAGGTCATACCTTTAGGCGGCCTGGATGCCATAGGCATGAACATGACCGTGTTCGAATGCGGTAACGATATGATCCTTGACGATGCGGGCATCATGTTCCCTGATGACGATCACCCCGGCGTCGACCTCATCCTGCCCGATTATACTTACGTGCTCGAGAATGTCGACAAGCTGCGCGGCATCGTGGTCACCCACGGACATGAGGACCATGTGGGTTCGCTGCCCTACCTTCTGAAGGACCTGGGCCGCACGGTGCCGATCTATGCCACTAAGCTGACGCTGGGCCTGATCGAGGGCAAGTTCAAAGAGCACAAGATCAAAAACGCCAAGCTCGTCGAGATCAAGTCGGGCGACAAGGTGAAGCTGGGCTGCTTCGACGTGGAGTTCTTCTCGGTGAACCACTCCATCCCCGGTGCGGTGGGCGTGTTCATCCAAAGCCCGGCTGGAAACGTGCTGCACACCGGCGACTTCAAGCTCGATCAGACCCCGATCGACGGCGTCCATACCGATTTCGCGGCGTTGGCACGCTTTTCGGATATCGGCGTGGACCTCATGATGAGCGACTCCACCAATGCCATGAACCCGAACTTCACCAAGAGCGAAGCGGAGGTGGGCAAGGTGCTCGCCGACATCATCGCGCGGGCGAAGGGGCGCGTCATCATCGCGTCGTTCGCGAGCCATATCCACCGCATGCAGCAGATATGCGACGCCGCGGTGGCCAGCGGGCGCAAAGTGGTGGTGACGGGTCGTTCCATGATCCAGAACACCGACATCGCCCGCCGTCTGGGCTATCTGAACATCGCCGACTCCGACCTCATCGACGCTTACGAGCTGAAGGGCATCCCCTCAGAGCAGGTGGTCATCATGTGCACGGGCAGCCAAGGCGAGCCCCTTTCGGCCTTGGCGCGCATCGCCAACGGCGAGCACAAGACCATCGACATCGAAGAGGGCGATACGGTCATCATCTCCGCCACGCCGGTGCCTGGCAACGAGAAGGCGGTCACTCGCGTGGTGAACTCGCTGGCTAAGATCGGCGCCGACGTGTATGACAAGTCTCGTGCGCAAGTGCACGTATCGGGTCATGCGGGCTCTGAAGAGCTCAAGATCATGCTCACCATGGTGAAGCCCAATGCCTTCATGCCGGTGCATGGCGAGGCGAGCCATCTGCGAGCCCATGCGAAGCTGGCCGAGGCTACAGGCGTGGAGGCTGAGAACATCTTCGTCATGGAGAACGGCGATTCCCTCATCGTGTCGGCCGATGGCTACGAGCTCGGAGAGGGCGTGCAAAGCGGCGTGGTCTATGTCGACGGTCTGTCAGTGGGAGACACCTCCCAAGACGTGCTGGACGAGCGCAACGCCCTCGGCAGCCAGGGATTCGCCTCCATCGCCATCGCGCTATCTTTCAGCAAGCATAAGATGGTGGGTCGTCCACAGGTGGAGATGCACGGCATCACCGGCGGAGACGACAGCCATCTCATCCGCGAGGCCACAGGTGCGGTAGAAAATGCGGTCAAGCCCGTGATCGCGAAGGGCAACGCCTCCATGCGCGACGTGCGCAAGGCTGCCCGCGACACGCTGCTGTCCCTTTTGTGGGCGCGCACCAAACAACGGCCCATGGTCATCGTGAACCTGCTCGAGGTGTGAGCTCGTGGCGCGACGCGACCAGAAGAGAGACGACGCTGTGCCCGCCAAGAAAGCGGGCACGCGCCTTTCCGCCGAAGAGCGTAAGAGGAAGCAGGAAGGTGCCGAGAGCGGGGGGGCGAAGCTGCTCGGTGAGCGCACCAAGCGCGACATCGTAGGCGTGCTGCTCATCATCGTCGCCGTGGTGCTCATGCTATGCGCGGTGCTGCCGGTACAGAGCATGAGCACCGATGGAATGGTCACCCATCTGGCCGGATCGGCGCTGCATCTGGTGTTCGGCGTGGGCTGCTATGTGCTGCCCGTGTTCTTGGCCATCATCGGGGCGACCTTCCTCGTGCGCTTCGATCTGGAGCGGGTGCCCACCCGCGCGGCCATCGGGCTGGCCATCATCTTCATCGCGCTGCTCGGCTTCATCGCACTGTTCACGCCCATCAGCGGCATCAATGGCGACCAGCCGGACCTCGTGTTCGCCGAGCATGCGGTCATCGCTCATGGCGGATACATCGGCGCGGCCATCGCTTGGTGCGGCCTCATGCTGTTCGGACGCGTCATCGCCAGCGTCATATTGGTGGGAGTCGTGATCATCGGCGTGATGGTCATCGGGTTCTCCATCTCCAAGCTCATCGAGACCCTGCGGCGCAAGAAGGCCGAGCGTGCCGAGGCGCTGCGGGCAGCGCGGGCATCCGGCGAGGTAGCAACGCCCTTCGCCCGTATCCGCCGGGGCCATGGCGGCCGTCTCGAAGGATACGACGCTGCGGCCGACGGGGCCAGCGATGCGCTTCCCGCGCCTCCCGGTATCACCATCGACATCCTGAGCGAGCGAGGGCACAACCGCTCGCGCACCCCATCTGGTGCAGAAGGGATGCCCCTCGGCGAGCTCGCGTCGCCCGCAGCGAGCCTCGATCCGGCGAGCGCGTCCTTGGTGGAGCAGACGAGCGCGCTCACCCGTCCGCTCTTCGACGGCACAACGGGCGCTCCCACAGCGATGACGGAGGATGTGCGCCCCATAGCTCATCAGGAGAACCTGGTGCCGATCATCCATGCCGAACCAGAGCCTCTTGCGAGCATCTTGCCCGTCATCGACGGCAGCGCGCCCACCCAGCGCTTCGATGCCATGACGCAGGTGCCCGCAGCTCAGGACATCCCTTGGGCCACAAAGGACGAAGCTGCTGTCGAAGTGCCGCCCGAGACCATCACCCGCAAGCTCGGCAAGCCCCGTCCGCTCGCTCAGCCTGTGACCGAAAAGATCGAAGAGGCTCCCGTACCGAAGAAGGAGCGCAAAGAGCGCGCTGCTACAGCACAGCCCATAGCGCCTCCGGTCGAGGTCGAGCTGCCCGAAGGGGCCTTCCGCTTGCCGCCGGCGAGCCTGCTCGCCCAAGCGAGCAAGAAGCGGGTCAAGGCTCCCGACAGCGAGCTTTCGGCCACCGCCGAGCGGCTGCAGCAGACCTTGGAGGATTTCGGTATCCATGCCACGGTGGTGGGCTGGGTGGCCGGGCCGACGGTGACCCTGTTCAAGGTGGATCTGCCCTCGGGGGTGCGCGTGAGCCGCGTGACGGCCCTCAACGACGATATCGCCTTGGCCTTGGCGGCTCCTGGCGTGCGCATCTTCGCGCCCATCCCCCATACGAACTACGTTGGCATCGAAGTACCGAACCAGACGCGACAGACCGTTCTGCTCTCGGAAGTGCTCGAAGAGGCCGAGGAAGGCCCGTTGCAGGTGGCTATCGGCAAGGATGTGGAGGGCAACGCCATCGTGAGCGACCTGGCGAAGATGCCGCATCTGCTCATCGGTGGCACCACCGGCTCGGGCAAGTCGGTGTCCATCAACGCCATGATCATGTCGATGCTCATGCGCGCCACCCCTGACGAGGTGCGCTTCATCATGGTGGATCCCAAGCGCGTGGAGTTCACTCCCTACAACGGCATCCCGCATCTCTACGTGCCGGTGGTCACCGAGCCGAAGGAGGCCGCCAGCGCCCTGTCGTGGGGCGTGGCGGAGATGGAACGGCGCCTCAAGGTGTTCGCGAAGTGCGGCGTGCGCAATATCGGCCAGTACAATGCTCGCATCGAGAGCGGTGCGGTGACAGAGGAGAGCGAAGAGACGCCCTCTAAGATGCCCTATATCGTCATCATCATCGACGAGCTGGCTGACCTGATGATGAACGTGGGCAAAGAGGTGGAGTTCTCCATCAGCCGCATCGCCCAGTTGGCTCGTGCGGCCGGCATCCATCTCATCGTGGCGACCCAGCGCCCTTCCACCAACGTGGTGACGGGCCTCATCAAGGCGAACATCACCAACCGCATCGCCTTCAACGTGGCTTCCGGTATCGATTCTCGCGTGGTGCTGGACACTCCGGGCGCGGAGAACCTCATCGGCTTGGGAGACCTTCTGCTGTCGAAGCCGGAGCTGTCGAAGCCTCAGCGCATCCAGGGCTGCTATGTGTCGGAAGATGAGATAGAGGCCGTGGTGGAGCATCTGAAGGCCCAAGGTGAGCCGGAATACCACGGCGAGATACTGAAGACCAACATCGTCACTTTGGGGGCTTCTTCGCCCGATGGCGATGGCGGCTCCACTGCCGATGACCCGCTGTTATGGGAAGCAGCCGACATCGTGGTGTCGGCTTCCATGGGCTCCACCTCCAACATCCAACGGCGATTGAAGGTGGGCTACGCGCGGGCCGGACGCATCATGGACCAGCTGGAGGAGAAGGGCGTGGTGGGCCCCGCCAACGGCTCGCGGCCGCGCGAAGTGCTGGTGGATGCGATGGAGCTCGAGACCCTCAAGGCTTTCGAGGCCAACGACGATATGGCATGATGGGACGCAACGGAAACCGCGGGAAGAGATAGGAGGGGAGCGGCCATGGCACGAGGTTCGTCATACGGCGAGACGTTGCGCGAAGCGCGTATGCGGAAGGGCATGGACCTTCCGAGCGTCGCGCGACGCTTGCGCGTGCGCGCCGACATCCTCGCCGCCATCGAAGAGGCGGACTTCGCCGCACTGCCCCCTTCCGGCTACACCCGCAACATGATCAACGCCTATGCGCGCTTGGTGGGAGCCGATCCGCGGGAAGTGTCTTCGCGCTACCTCGATGAGTTGCACCTGTTCGAGACGGGGCGGACCCGCATGAGCCGGGAGCGAGCTGTGGCAGCTGGTGATCCGATGGCTCACCGAGGCAGCGCCCACCCCTCTCGCACCATTCGCTCGCGCCCCCCGATGCCCCATCGGCGTCCCACCACCGCCACGCGATCAGCCGCCGAAGGGGCGTCGGGAAGGCCCGTGCCCTTGCAGCGCGCCCATGCCCCGGCACCCTCGCGCAGCTACAACCTGCCGTCCAACCGCTACCGCGAGCGCTATGGCGCCGAAGGTCGAGAGCCTTACGGAGCCGCGAGCCGAGCGCTGCCAGCACCGGATCGGGCCTACGGTGGCTATGACGCTCATATGCCGCAACAGCGATACCCTCAGCGGATGAGCCGCTCTTACGGAGCGCCCCCCCAACGACCCTATGGGGAGCCCCGCTCCTATGGGCGCGACACCTTGCGCGCCTACGACTCCTACGCGTTCCGCCCAGACGAGCCGCGCCCCGAGCGCAGCGCGCCCGCTTCCCGCAATCGCGCGCTACCGGCCAGCGAATACGCCACGAGCCCCTATGCGGGCCTCTATTCTCGTCGCGATCATAGCCAGAAGGCCACCGTGGGCGACGTGGTCGGTGGCAGCATCAACGCTATCATCCAACGACTGCCCCTCGTCATCGGCGTGGTGGTGGTCATCGTGGTCCTCATCCTCATCGTCTCGTTCATCGGACGGGGAGGAGAGCCAGCACCTGACGAAACGCCCACCATGCCCATCTCCGGCCTCACCGACACCTCCACCCAGAACGCCGATGCCTACAACATGAGCGCTACCGAAACAGCGCCCACCAACGCGAAGTTCTCCGTCGAGGTGGCCAGCGGCGGTCGTTCCTGGATGGAGCTGACGGTGGACGATGCCTCGACGCCCGAGATAGATGGCGTGATGGACGGTCCGATGACCAAGGAGGTGGAGTTCACCGAGTCCATCTCGTTCAGCTGCGGCAACGTCTCGCCGGTCACCATCAAGCTCGACGGCAAAGAGGTGAAGCCGACGAAGTCCTCTGGAGATGGCGAGTACGTCTACACGGTCACGTTTTCCTCCATCCTGAGCGAATGGCAGCGGGCCCATCCCACCGCTCCGGGCATCGCTTCGGGCTCCTCTTCGTCTTCTAGCGCCTCCGGTTCCTCCTCTTCGAGCTCTTCCTCGGCTTCTTCGAGCCGCTAGGCCCACCGATGCTCGCGCGAGCGTAGCGCAGTGTCGTACCATGGTCGGAACCGACGAACGCGCATGTGCGCCTTTCGAGAGCATGAGAGAGAGGACGTCTTCCCATGGCTAAGGAATCGAGCTTCGATGTGGTATCCGTGGTCGACATGCAAGAGGTCGACAATGCCTATCAGCAGGCGAAGAAGGAGATAGCTCAGCGCTACGACCTGAAGGACTCCGGCGCTGAGATCAGCCTCGACAAGGGAGGTCAGACCATGACCGTGGCCGCGCCCAGCGATTTCGTCGCAGGCCAGGTGATCGACGTCATCGGTTCGAAGCTCATCAAGCGCGGCATCGAGCTTTCGGCCGTGAAATGGGGCAACAGTGAAGATGCCAGCGGTGGCAGCGTGCGCAAGCAGGCCACCATCATCAACGGCATCGACAAGGATACCGTCTCGCGCATCAACAAGGACATCAAGGCTCAGAAGCTCAAGTGCAAGACCCAGATCGAAGGTGACAAGCTGCGGGTGAGCTCAGCATCGCGCGACACGCTGCAAGAAGTGATCGCTTTTCTGAAAGAGCAGGACTACGGCCAGCCGTTGCAATACGTGAACTATCGCTGATCGGCTCGCGAACGCCGACCTTTTCATCGAGAGCAGGACCTATGCAGGATAACGGAGCGGCTTCGGGCCGTCTGATGCGGGGTGCCGTGAGCTTCGTCACGCTCGGTTGCGCCAAGAACGAGGTGGACACCCGTGATATGAAGGGCCGGCTGCGAAAGGCGGGCTTTCAGGTGGAAGCGGCACCTGATTCGGCCGATGCCATCGTGGTCAACACCTGCTCGTTCATCCAAGCCGCCACCGAGGAGAGCATCGAGGCAGTGCTGGATGTGGCCGAGCTGGACGGGGTGGCGAGCGGGGAGGTGCCGCTGATCGTGGCCGGCTGCATGCCGGCGCGCTACGGCGAGGAGCTGACCCATGAGCTGAGCGAGGTGCGCGCCTTCGTGCCGTGCTCTCGCGAGGACGACATCGTGGCCGTGGTGGAGGCAGCGCTCGGAGAGCGCGCGGGCCGTGGGGCGCCCGAAGAGGAACGGACTCCACAGGTTCCGTTCGCCTATGTGAAGATAGCCGACGGCTGCGATCGGTTCTGCTCGTACTGCACGATCCCCTTCATCCGCGGTCGCTATCGTAGCTTTCCCTATGAGGAGGTGCGCGACGAGGTGGCCGCTCGCGCCGCCGATGGAGCCCGCGAGGTCGTGCTGATCGCTCAAGACACGGGGCGCTACGGACGCGATCTGGCGGAACCTTCCACTCTCGCGCAACTGCTCGAGCGCCTGGCGCAGGAGTTCCCGACGCTATGGTTCCGTGTCATGTACCTGCAGCCGGAGGGCATCACCGACGAGCTGCTCGATACCGTGGCCGCTCATGCGAACCTTTGCTCCTATTTCGACATCCCGCTGCAACACATAGATCCGCTCATCCTTCGCGCTATGAACCGCAGCGGATCGCCCGAGGAGCTGATGGCGCTACTGAAGCGCATCGAGGAGCGCGTTGCCGACGTCACGTTGCGCACCACATTGCTGTGCGGCTTTCCGGGCGAGACCGAAGAGCAGTTCGAGGCGCTGTGCGACTTCGTGGAGGAGGCACCTTTCGACTACATCGGCGTGTTCGCCTACTCCCGCGAAGAGGGGACGGCCGCCTACGACCTGCCCGAGCAGCTCGACGAGGAGGTGAAGGCCGAGCGCGCCCAGCGCTTGCGCGATCTGGCTGATGCGGTATGCTCCGCTCGCATCTCCCGTCGCATCGGTCGTTCCATGGCCGTGCTGGTGGAGGGACGGGAAGAGGACGGGCAGCTCTACGGGCGCGCCCAATGCCAGGCACCTGAAGTGGATGGCGTCACCTACGTGGATGAGGGCGAGCCGGGCGGGGTGGTGTCGGTGAGCATCATCGATACGCTGCTCTACGAGATGGAAGGGGAGCGCTCATGAGCGGCTTTGACGGCCGGCCTCAGAAGGCTGCCCAGACCGAGCGGTTGCTCACCCCCGCGAACGTGGTGACGTTCTGCCGCATCCTCCTGGTGCCGGTGTTCGTGGTGGCCTTTCTGAGCCCATGGCCCGAATGGTTCGGCATCGCCGATCTGACGGCCGAGTGGAAGTCCCTCATAGCGGCGGCCATCTTCATCATCATCTCCTGCACCGACTGGGTGGACGGCTATCTCGCGCGCTCCCGCGGGGAAGTGACCGATTTCGGCAAGTTCATGGATCCGCTGGCCGACAAGATACTGGTGGCCGCTGCGCTGTTAGCCCTAGTGGAGCAACAGGTGCTGCCTTCCTGGCCCGTGCTCATCATCTTGGCTCGGGAGTTCATCGTCTCAGGCGTGCGCATGGTGGCGGCCAGCAAAGGCGAGGTCATCGCCGCCAGCTGGTATGGCAAGGCCAAGACGGTGCTGCAGATCCTCGCCATCATCCTGTTCCTCGTCAAGGACTTCTTCTTCCCGCCCCAGGGAGACGATGCCATCCATAATCCTCTCTATCTGGTCTCTTGGGCGGTCATGCTGACGGCGCTCGTCCTTACCATCGCGTCGATGGTCGACTATCTGGTGAAGGCTCGCGGCGTCCTCGGCATCGGCAGAGGAGCGAGAACGGGATCTTCCGATGGGCTTCCCGAGACCACGGTGGAGCGATCCAGGAGGCTCTCTACCGCTCCGTTCGAGGAGCAGAGCTATGCTCTGGCGGCTTCGGTGGTGGAGCGGGCCAGCGAGCGTGCCTTGACGGTGGCCACGGCCGAGAGCTTGACCGGCGGCATGATCGCCTCAGCGCTGACGGCCGTTCCGGGCAGCTCGGTCGCGGTGCGCGGTGGCGTGGTGAGCTATGCCACTGCGGTGAAGCATGAAGCGCTCGGAGTCGACGATGAGCTCCTTGCCCAGGCAGGGCCAGTGGACGAAGAGGTCGCCTTGGAGATGGCACGGGGAGCGCGTCGAGCGCTCTTGAGCGATGTGGCCGTGGCGGTGACCGGCATCGCCGGGCCGGGAGGTGCCGAGCCGGGAAAGCCGGTGGGCACCGTATGGATGGCCCTGAGCTCTCCTTGGGAAGAGCGCGCCGAGCTCTTCTGTTTCGAAGGGGACCGTGCCGAAGTGCGCGAGCAGACCGTCCGGGCGGCTCTGGAGGGCCTCTTCGAGGTATGCGACGGGGCGGCTTCCGCCATCTGCCCCTTCGACTGAGAGGGGCGGAGAAGGGGTCTTTCAAGGGGCTTACGACGCGGCCCTTCAGAGGGTCATCGAGAGGGACCGATAGCGACCCTCCTCGCGATGTTCCTGCCGACCTCGATGCCCTATGATCCCAAGAGGGGATGTTAGCACGACCGTACGAATGTGCGCAGCGAACGATTTTTCGCAAGATTTCCCTTGACTTGCATACAAGCGTTCGTAAAATGGGAACCAGAGGATCGCTGAGGCGGCCGGATGGCCGTTTCCGAAAAGGAGCAGAGATGAACCCTGATAAACAGAAGATGCTACAAGCTACCACCGACCAGATCGAGCAGAAGTTCGGGCGCGGTGCCATCATGAAGCTGGGAGAGGGAGGGGCTGATCTCAACATCGGCGTCATCCCTACCGGTGCGCTGCCCCTCGATGCCGCTCTCGGCATCGGCGGCGTGCCGCGCGGCCGCATCATCGAGATATACGGCCCTGAATCCAGCGGCAAGACCACGCTGTCGCTGCAGATCATCGCCGAGGCTCAGGCCATGGGCGGCGTGGTGGCCTTCATCGACGCCGAGCATGCCCTCGACCCGGTCTATGCGGCTCGGCTCGGCGTGGTCATCGACGAGGTGCTCATCTCCCAGCCTGACACCGGCGAACAAGCCCTTGAGATATGCGATATGCTCGTGCGCAGCGGGGCGGTGGATTGCGTGGTCATCGACTCGGTGGCCGCCTTGGTGCCCCGTGCCGAGATCGAAGGCGAGATAGGCGACACCACCGTGGGCCTGCAAGCGCGCCTGATGTCCCAGGCTCTGCGCAAGCTGGCCGGTTCCCTCTCGAAGTCGAACACCACCTGCATCTTCATCAATCAGCTGCGCGAGAAGATCGGCGTCATGTTCGGCAATCCGGAGACCACCACCGGCGGTCGCGCCCTCAAGTTCTTCTCCAGCGTGCGCATCGACATCCGTCGCATCGACTCCATCAAGGTCAACGGAGAGGTGGTGGGAAACCGCGTACGCGCCAAGGTGGTCAAGAACAAGGTGGCGCCCCCGTTCCGTCAGGCAGAGTTCGACCTCATGTACGGTGAGGGCATCTCGCGAGAGGGCTGCATCGTGGACATGGCTGTGGAAGCAGGCGTGGCCAAGAAGAGCGGTGCTTGGTACACCTACGGCGAAGAGCGCTTGGGCCAGGGTCGCGAAGCGGCGAAGGAGACGCTGCGCCAGAATCCCGATCTGCGTCAAGAGCTGGAGACGAAGGTGCGGGAAGCCTACGAGATCCCGATCTTGGAAGCGAACTTGGACGAAGCGGCTGCCACGCCGGCACCCAAAGACGCCAAAAAGCGATGACGACGATCGAGCTGTCTGACGAAGAACGCGCGTTCCAGCGCGTTCTTCGGATGCTCAACGCGAGCGAGCAGTCCTCGCAGAAGGTGCGACGCAAGCTCGAACATGCAGGCTACGAAGAGGTGACCATCGAGCGAGCGCTCGATCGCGCCCGTTGCTGCGGCATCCTCGACGATAGGCGCTATGCAGAGATGCTCGTACGCTCCGCTCTCTCGCAGAACAAGGGCTTTCGCTCAGTGAGCATCGAGCTCGAAGAGCTCGGCATCTCCCTTGAGGAGGTGAGCACCTATCAGGAGCACCAGCGACGAGGGGACGAAGACCCGCTCGCTACCGATGTCATGCGGGCACGGGAGGTGCTGAGGGCTCATCCTCCTCGGGCGAAGAACGTTCGCGACGCTGCGTTCCGCAAGCTCTTGGCCAAAGGCTACGACACCGATGTGGCATGCGAGGTGGCTCGCTGGTGGTCGGAGAACCATGGGCGCTAGAGGGGATTCACCGCTGAAACCGCGGTCGCCTTTGCTATACTATCCTTCATGCCTTTAGCAATAACGATCCCCCCTCACGGGGGTTTCGATAGAGATCGTCCGAACTGCATAACAAGGATTCATCTACAGCGCTTATTGCTCTAGGGCCGGCTATTCATGCCGGTATTTTTATGCTCATGAACGAGCTTGAAAGCTCAACGATCGAAGAAGGAGGGTGCAAACCATGGAGTTCATCTGGCTCATCGTCGGCGCCGTGGTCGGCATAGCCCTCGGTTTCGTCATCACGCGCGTCATCTCTCGCAATGCTCAGCGCACCGCTGAGCGTACGGCGAGCGACCTGATCGAGGACGCGAAGCGCACCGCAGACAACGTGCGCCGTGAGGCCGATATCGAGGCGAAGGACAAGGCGCTCAAATACAAGGAGAAGGTGGAGGCCGAGAATAAGGAGCGCCTGCGCGAGGTGCGCCAGGCGGAGAACCGCCTGTCCCAGCGTGAGGAATCCCTCGACAAGCGCGCTGATTCCCTCGACGCCCGCGAACATCAGCTCTCTTCCCAGCAGGGGCAAGTGGAGCGCCGCGAGAAGGACGTGGCTGCGGCCGAGAAGGAGGTGGAGAGCCGTCTGGAGCGCGTGGCTGGCATGACGCCGGAGGAGGCGAAGACCGAACTGCTCGACACCCTGCGCGATGAGGTGTCCCACGAGTCGGCTAACATCATCCGTGAAGCGGAGGCGCGCACGAAGGCCGAGGCCGATAAAAAGGCCCGCATGATCTTGAGCCTCGCCATCCAGCGCGTGGCGGCCGACCACTCTTCGGAGAACACCGTCTCCACTATCCACATCCCCACCGATGAGCTCAAGGGCCGCATCATCGGTCGCGAGGGCCGCAATATCCGTTCCTTCGAGCAGTTGACAGGGACGAACCTCATCATCGACGACACCCCGGAAAGCGTGACCATATCCTGCTTCGACCCGGTGCGTCGCGAGATCGGTCGCGTCACCATGGAGAACCTCATCGCTGACGGCCGCATCCATCCGGCGCGCATCGAAGAGATGTACGACAAGGCATCGAACCTCGTGAACCAGCGCGTTCAAGAGGCAGGCGAGGAAGCAGCTTTCGATACCGGCATCCATGACCTGCATCCTGAGCTCATCCACACCTTGGGACGGCTGCGCTATCGCACCTCTTACGGTCAGAACGTGCTCAACCATTCCTTGGAAGTCGCCTATCTGGCAGGGGTCATGGCCTCTGAGCTTGGGCTTGATCCCTATCCGGCCAAGCGCGCCGGTCTTCTGCACGACCTCGGCAAGGCAGTCGACCACGAGATCGAGGGCTCCCATGCTGTCATCGGTGCCGACCTGGCCCGTCGCTTCGGCGAGAGTCCCGAGATCGTTCATGCCATAGAGGCTCATCATGCCGATGTCGAGGCGAACACCGTGCTCGACGTGCTGATCCAAGCCGCTGATGCTGTTTCCGCTGCTCGCCCCGGAGCGCGCAAGGAGACCCTCGACGCTTATATCAAGCGCCTTGAGAAGCTAGAAGAGATCGCCAACGGTCACAAGGGCGTCGAGCGCACCTTCGCTATCCAGGCGGGTCGCGAAGTGCGCGTGATGGTGGAGCCGAACGAGATCGATGACGCTCAAGCCACCGTGCTGGCTCACGATATCGCCCATGAGATCGAGAGCAGCATGCAATATCCCGGTCAGGTGAAGGTGGTCGTGGTGCGCGAGAGCCGTGCCGTCGACTACGCGAAATAGTGCCCGAGAACGGACATGATCTCGTCGCGTTCGTCGACGAGGTATGCGAGACCGCCCCGTTGAGGATCGAGACCGACCTCGGGGGCGGTTTCGTGCGCTTGCGCACGAGCGAAGCGGAGAAGCGCCAGGCCGCACAGGACATCCGCAGCAGCGAGGATATCGTGATAGAGCTCCTTCGCAACGCGCGCGATGCTCACGCCCGTCACATCTTCTTGGCGATGCAGCGCGACGAGGGAGTCCGCACTCTCACGATGATCGACGATGGAGACGGCATCCCCGAGGCCATGTTCGAGCGCATCTTCGAGTCTCGCGTCACCTCCAAGCTCGATACGGCCCATATGGACAAGTGGGGCATGCACGGGCGCGGCATGGCGCTCTATTCCATCGCCGCCAACGCTGAAGAAGCCTACGTGAAAACGTCGGAGGTGGGCTGTGGCACCGCATTGGTGGTGCGGACCGACCTGCAGGCGCTCGGCGAGCGAACGGACCAATCGACCTTCCCACACTTCGAACAGAAGGCCGATGGAGTGCTCGCCATGCGCGGCCCTCGAAACATCTTGCGCGTGTCCGCCGAGTTCGCTCTCGAATGCAAAGGGAGCTGTGCGGTATATGTAGGAACGTCCACCGAGATAGCTGCTACGCTCTACGGCTTCGGCATGGCCACCACCACGCCAGCCGCTCGCGCCTTCGGGCGCAGCAGCCATGAGGGAGGGGGATCCTCGCTGCTCCAACGCCTCGCTTTCGCCGTCGACGATGTCGATCTAGCCCGTCGCGCGAGCGAGCTGGGCCTCGACCTGTCGCCGCGCTCAGCACGACGCATCATGAACGGCGAGATAAGCACGGCGACCGATCTGTACGAGCGCCTCCAGACCGAGAGCATGGGAACAGCGGTCCCGGCAGCGAGCGCAAGCCGTCCGCGACAACGCAAGGAGCCTAAGCCCACCACCACGAGCGCTGATGTTCGCGTTCGCGGCATGCGCCTGAGCGAGGAAGAGCGCCGAGATCTGGCCGAGCGCATGCAGGAGGCCTTCGCGCCCATCGCGGCTGCCTACTTCCTCGAGGAGACCGTAGAGCCTGAGGTCGCGATACGGGACGGGCACCTGGTCATCTCGGTGCCACTGCTGCGGACCTGAGCTCTCCGCAACCTTGATAAGCCCCTTCCTTTTCGATAGAATATCACTGCTTTGCTCGGGTTTCATGGCATCCATGAACGCTCGGACCACCACACGCACCACTCAGATGAAGCAATGAACACGCGAATAGAGGATGCATCCGTGCCTACCACTCAAACCGATACCGTCATCGAAGAGCGCGCCGAGATCGGCTGTTTGAAGGTCTCTTCCAAATCGTCTCCCGCCTCTGTGGCCGGTGCCATCGCAGGCATGATCAAAGACGGCGCGGTCGTCGAGATCCAAGCTGTGGGCGCTGGGGCGGTGAACCAAGCGGTGAAGGCAATCGCCATCTCGCGCGGGTTCCTCTCTCCCATAGGCATCGAGATCGTCTGCGTCCCCGCTTTCGCCGACATCGTCATCAACGGCGAATATCGCACCGCCATCCGCTTTTCCGTCGAGCCGCGCAGCAAGGGTGCTGAGCGCGTTGCGGCTCCAGCGATGGAAGAGGCGTGCGAAGAGGTGTTCGCCGATATGGCGAGCGCCTAGCGCGCTCAGCGTTCCTTTCGGTCCAAGCGAAAGAGGGCTCCTTCCATCATGGCATCACCTTTGCAGGATCGCGCGTTCCATGTGCAGACGTTCGGCTGTCAGATGAACAAGCACGACACCGAGCGCATCGTAGGGATGCTGGAGAGCCTGGGCGCTCACGAGGTGTCCACGGTCGAAGGATCCGAGATCATCATATTCATGACCTGCTGTGTGCGCGAGGCTGCCGATGTGCGCCTCCACGGCCAGGTCGCTTCCCTCAAGAACATACCGCTGCCCCCCGACAGCCCGCTGCCCAAGCGCCTCGTGGCCATCGGCGGCTGCATCGGTCAACGTGATGGCGAAAAGCTCCATGAAGCGCTTCCTCATGTGGATGTGGTGTTCGGCACCCACAATCTCGGCTCGCTGCCCGCACTGCTCAGCGCCGCCATCGAAGAGCGCGCCTTCCAGGTGGAGGTGCTCGACAGCTCCACCGGCTTTCCCACCGACCTTCCCACCGCTCGCGAGCATGCCTTCGCGGCATGGCTGCCCATCGCCATCGGCTGCGACAACTTCTGCACCTACTGCATCGTGCCCCATGTGCGCGGTCGCGAGAAGTCGCGTCCTCTCGAAGCCATCGTGGAGGAGGCGGAAGGCTATGTGGCGGCCGGCGTGAAGGAGATAACGCTGCTCGGCCAGAACGTGAACTCTTATGGTCGCGACCTTTACGGCGAACCTCGCTTCGCTGATGTGCTCGACGCTATCGATGCCACGGGCATCGAGCGGCTGCGCTTCGCGACCAGCCATCCGAAGGATTTGAGCGATGCCGTGATCGACCGTATCGCCCGGCTACGGAGCGTGCAGCCCTCCCTGCATCTGCCCGTACAGTCCGGCTCTGATGCCATCTTGCGCGCCATGAACCGTCGCTATGACAGCACCCGCTACAAGGCCCTGGTGGCCTCTTTGCGAGAAGCATGCCCCGATATCGCCCTTTCCACCGATGTCATCGTGGGATTCCCAGGCGAGACCGAAGAGGACTTCCGTGCCACCTACGACCTGATCGACGAGGTCGGTTACAACCAGGTGTTCACGTTCATCTACTCGAAACGTGAGGGGACCCCCGCCGCTACTTGGGACGATCCCACTCCCCGCGAGGTCATCCAGCGACGTTTCGACTCCCTGGTCGACCTGGTACAGAAGCGCGCCTTCGAGATGAACCAGGCTTGGAAGGGGAGGGAAGTGAGCGTGCTGGTGGAGGGCACTTCGAAGCGAGATGAGACCGTCATCGCCGGTCGCAGCCCCCACAACCTCACCGTCCACGCTCCGCTTCCCTCGAATAGAACGGCGACGGACCTGGTAGGTCGCTTGGTGACCGTGCGAGTGGACGAGGCGCGCACCTGGTATCTGCAAGGCGACGTCGTCAGCATCCTATGAGGTGCCCCCCGGTCGTCTGCATCGTCGGGCCCACGGCTTCGGGCAAGAGCGATCTTGCCCAGGATCTCGCCGAAGCTTTGGGCGGCGAGATCGTCAGCGCGGATGCCATGCAGGTCTATCGCGGCATGGACATCGGTACCGGGAAGGTGCCGTGCGCAGAGCGCCGCGTGCCCCATCTCGGGCTCGACCTGATCGACCCGGGCGAGCCGTATTCGGCCGCCCTCTTTCAGACCTATGCGCGCACCTGCTTCGACGAGATAGAGGAGCGAGGCCATCGCGCCTTCCTCGTCGGTGGCACCGGCTTCTACGTGCGCGCCGCCATCGATGCTTACGACTTTCCCGCTGGCGAGCAGGAGAACAACCCGGTGCGAGAGCGTTGGCAACGCTTCGCTGACGTCCATGGCGGTGACGCTTTGTGGGAAGAGCTGCGCGCCTGCGACCCGCGGAGCGCAGAGGTCATCCACCCTCACGAGGTCAAGCGTGTCGTGCGCGCCTTCGAACTGCTCGCCGAAGGGGAGAGCTACGCCCGTCAGCGCGAGCGGCTCCAACAGCTGCCCCAAGCGGTGGAGGCAGTGTTCATCGGCCTGGCCGTAGATCCGTCCCTGTTACGGGAGCGCATCGAGGCCCGGGTGGACGCCATGATGGCCGCAGGATTGGTGGCCGAGGTGGAAAGCCTGCTCGATCGCGGCCTGCGCGAGGGCATCACCGCTCCGCAGGCTATCGGCTACAAGGAGATCGTGGCCGCTCTCGACGGGAGGATCGCCCTCGAGGAGGCTGTCGAAGCCATCAAGGTGGCCACGCGCCGCTACGCGAAACGCCAGCGCACTTGGTTCCGCAAAGACGAGCGCATCCATTGGCTCGACGCCGACGCCATCACCGAGAACGCTGCCCGTAAAAAGCTCGTTTCGGATGCCCTGGCCATCATCGAACCGTGATAAGCTGATTCGATACCGTTTCCCACGAAGGAGAAAGGGGGAGCGCACCTCCCATGGAACTCGAGTTCGTCAAGCTTCACGGCCTCGGCAACGATTTCGTCTTCATCGACGATCCGGCCAAGGAGATAGAGCTATCGGCAGCCGCGGTCGCATGGCTGTGCGACCGCGCCTTTGGCATCGGTGCTGACGGGGTGATCCTCGTGCGCCCCAGCGAGAGGCCCGAGTGCGCTGGCTACATGCACTACATCAACAGCGACGGCACATTGGCCCAGATGTGCGGCAACGGGGTGCGCTGCTTCGCGAAGTACCTCGTCGATCGCGGCCGTGCAGGCGATGATACGGGCAAGTTCATAGCAGACACCCTCGCCGGTCCCAAGCCGATCAGCTTCGAGGTCGATGGCACAGGATCGCTCGTGCGAGCGACCGTGAACATGGGCGCCCCTATCCTCGCGCCCGCCGCCGTGCCCACCACCCTCGAGGCGAACGCAGAGCGCGATGGGGCTCCTTGCGTGCTCGATGCGGCCGTCGCGTCCCCCTATGGGACGTTCCGCTTCTCCTGCATATCCATGGGCAATCCCCATGCGGTCTGCTTCCTCGATGATATCGCGGCTCTTCCCGATGAACTGTTCAGCGACTTCGAGAACAAGGCCCTCGAGACCTTGCGGCTCGACATGGTAGGCGCGTATTTCGAGAGCGCTCCGGAGTTCCCCGAGAAGACCAACGTGGAGTTCGCTGAAGTGCGCGACGGGGCGATAGCCATGCGCGTCTACGAGCGCGGCTGCGGCGAGACCCTCGCCTGCGGCACGGGCGCTTGCGCGACCCAGGTGGCGGCTCATCTCACCGGTCGCGCACCGCGCGAGGGCGATGTGACCCTTCGCGGCGGTACGCTCCATATCGTCCTCGACGATGGGGGCGAGGTGCTTATGACAGGGCCGGCCGAAGAGGTGTTCTCCGGTACCGTCTCTATCCCTGACGACCTCTGAGCCCTTCTTCGCATCTGATCCGCAAGACCTTATCCCCTCGATTCGAAAGGACCCATCCACCAATGCAAAAGGCCGAATGCTTGAACCATATGGCACCGTATCTGTTCGCCCAGATCGATAAGAAGCGCGATGCGCTCACCTCCCAAGGCATCGACGTCATCTCCTTGGGTATCGGCGATCCGGACATGCCCACCCCGGCCCACGTGGTGGACGCCATGGCCGAAGCGATCCGCAAGCCAGCGAACCATCAGTATCCCGACTACGCCGGTTCGCTGGCCTACCGCGAAGCCTGCGCCTCTTACTTGAAGCGCCGCTTCTCGGTGGACGTCGACCCGAAGACAGAAGTGCTCGCCCTCATCGGCTCCAAGGAGGGCATCGCCCATCTCATCACGGCGTTCGTCAACCCGGGTGAATACGTGCTGGCGCCCTCCATCGGCTATCCGGTCTATTCCGGCGGCACGACGCTGCAGAGCGCCCATACCTACTTCATGCCCATGACCGAAGAGAACGGCTTCCTCGCTGACTTCGACCATGTGCCCGCTGACGTGCTGGCTAAGGCGAAGATCATGTTCCTGGGGTATCCGAACAACCCCACCGGTGCCATCGCCACCGACGAGTACTTCGATCGCGCCATCGCCTTCTGTCGCGAGCATGACATCCTGCTCGCCCATGACAATGCCTACTGCGACCTCACCTATGACGGTTACGTAGCACCCTCCATCTTGGAGCGGCCTCATGCGAAGGACTGCTGCATCGAGTTCTTCAGCCTGTCGAAGCCCTATAACATGACCGGCTGGCGCATCGCCTTCGCAGCGGGCAACGCTTATGCCATCGAGGCGCTTGGCACCGTGAAGAACAACCTCGACTCTGGCCAGTTCACAGCCGTCCAGGAGGCGGCCATCGCGGCGCTGACGGGCGATCAGCAGTGCGTGGCTGACATGTGCGAACTCTACCGACAGCGTCGCGACCTGCTGGTAGAGGCGCTGCGGGGCATCGGTATGGACGTAGAGGCACCGAAGGCGACCATCTATATCTGGGCGAAGGTGCCGCAAGGGGAGACCTCCGAGTCGTTCGCCACGAAGCTTCTGGAGACGGCCCATGTCATCGTGACCCCCGGCAACGGCTATGGCCCCGATGGCGAGGGCTATGTGCGCATATCTCTCACCACTCCTGATGAGCGCATCCTCGAGGCGGTGCGCCGCATCAAGGAGACGATGTAGGCTTGACCTGCGTATTTTCCAGCGTCACATCCGACGAGGTCGCGGTAAGAGGAGCCGCCACCTCGTCGGTGCCTCTGCGCGAGAAGGCCGTGCTCGTGGGCGTGGAGCGTCCTTCGATGGCCTATGGGCTCGAGAGCTCCCTCGCCGAGCTCGAACGCCTTGCTGATACCGCTGGAGCCGATACGGTGGCGGTGACCACCCAGAAGCTCTCGTCTATCAATCCGCGCACCTTCGTCGGTAGCGGCAAGGCAGAAGAGATCGCCGAACTGGCGCGCGCTTTCGAGGTCGATATGGTCATCTTCGACGATGAGCTGACCCCTTCCCAACAATCGAACCTCGAGCGTATCGTCGACCGGGACGTGAAGGTCATCGATCGTACCGCCCTCATCCTTGACATTTTCGCCCTGCACGCCACCAGCAAAGAAGGGCGTCTTCAGGTACGCCTCGCCCAGAACCAGTATCTCTATCCGCGCTTGCGCGGCATGTGGGCCCATCTGGCCTCCAATCGCATGGGCGGCGGTGTAGGATCGCGCTTCGGCGAGGGTGAGAGCCAGCTGGAGGTGGACCGGCGCATGGTGCGCAAGCGCATCACCAGCATCAAGCACGAGCTCGCTCATCTGCAGAAGGTCCGCGAGCTGCAACGAGAGCGCCGCTATGAGGACGGCATCTTCAAAGTGGCCCTCGCAGGCTACACCAATGCCGGGAAGTCATCGCTGATAAACCGCTTGACGGGTTCGGATGTGCTCGCCTATGACAAGCTGTTCGCCACCCTCGATTCCACCACGCGCAGGCTGACATTGCCCTATGGGCGCGAGGTGACCATCACCGATACGGTAGGCTTCATCCAGAAGCTGCCCACCACGCTGGTGGAGGCATTCCGTTCCACCCTCGACGAGATCACCGGCGCGGATCTGATCCTCCACGTCATCGATGGGTCATCTGAGGGCTCGAGCGGCCAGATCGAGGCCGTTCACCAGGTACTCGACCAGATCGGTGCCCAGAAGATACCGCTCATCGCGGTGTTCAATAAGATCGACCTCCTCGATGATGGACAGCGCGCGGCCTTAGCTTCGCGATATCCGCAGGCTCAATTCGTCTCAGCCGAAAGCGGGGAGGGGATCGAAGAGCTCGTAGAGCGCATCGACCGAGCGGCCGGCAGCGTGGACACCCTCATGGACGTGATGGTCCCCTACGACCGGGGCGATCTGGTGTCGCTCGCCCATGAGCGCTGCTCCATCGTGAGCGAGCGCCATGAAGAAGAGGGCACCGCGCTGATGCTACAGGTGCCCCCCGAATACGTCGTGCGGTTCTCGCCCTATCTCACAAGCGCCTGAAGACCGCGACCACCTTGCCAGCGATGGAGCAATCGTTCACGATGATGGGATCCATGAACGTGTTCTCGGGCTGAAGGCGAATATGGCCCCGCTCGCGATAGAAGCGCTTCACCGTGGCGCCGTCGTCGACGACGGCGACGACGATGTCGCCATTGTTCGCGATGCTCTGCTCTTTGACCACCACGTAGTCGCCATCATTGATGCCGATGTCGATCATGGAATCACCACGTACGGCCAACATGAAGGAGGGGGCATCGCCCACGATCTCCACCGGCAGCGACATATGGTCGGTGATGTTCTCCTCGGCCAGGATCGGCTCACCGGCAGCCACGTCTCCCACTAGCGGCACCGTGATGTTGGAGCTGAACGTGTCGATGGAGCCGGCGAACACTGCGCCATCGAGGGGATAGGTGAGCGCTATGGAGCGGGATTTCAGCGGATCGCGCTTGATGAGCCCCTTCTCCTCCAGTGCTTTCAGGTGCACGTGCACGGTGGAAGGGGAGGACAGCCCGAGGGTCGTGCATATCTCGCGCACCGTAGGGCCATAGCCCTTTTCGCGGATGTATTCCTCGATGCAATCGAGCACTGCTTGCTGGCGCCGGGTCACTTTCTCGGACATGGTGCGCTTCCTTCCTCTGCCGCTTCGTCGCGCAAGGCGCGATCGGGGGCGTGAACCTATGTTCGTTCCATTATATCCACGAACATAGGTTCTTGCAATAGAGAAACGGCTTCGCGGAAGGCGGAAAGCGCGCCTTCGACGGCCGCTCTGGAAGGCCTAGGAGCTCTTCAACCACCATATGTTGTATGATGGAGGCCATCATCGACCGAAAAGGAGCGTTCCATGCGTTGTCCCGTATGCGATCATGGCGAGTCGAAGGTGGTGGACTCTCGGCCGGCCGACGATGGCGATTCCATCCGGCGTCGCCGCGAGTGCTTAGCCTGCGGCCATCGATTCACTACCTACGAGCGTTTGGGCGAGGTACCCGTCATGGTCATCAAATCGGATGATTCCTCGGAGGTCTTCGACCGGGACAAGATAACTCGCGGCCTGCTCACCGCCTGTGCGAAGCGGCCCATCGCGCCCGACCGCATCAACGCGCTCATCGACAGCATCGAAGGCGAGCTGCGTACCCTGCCACGGGGCGAGGTGACCTCGCGTGCCCTGGGCGACATGGTGCTCGATCGTCTGGCCACCCTCGATGACGTGGCCTACATTCGCTTCGCGAGCGTATACAAGGACTTCCAGAGCGTAGAAGAGTTCGCCTCGGCCCTGAAGGATGTGCGCTGATGGACGGGACTAGGGCGCTGCATCTGACGGTGCGCCTGCTCGATGAGAGCGTCGAGGCACCGGCCCATGCCCATGAAGGGGATGCCGGTCTGGACCTGCGGGCGGCCGAGACCGTCACGTTGCAGCCGCGCCAGCGAGCCGTGGTGCGCACGGGGCTTGCCATAGCGGTGCCCGAGGGCCATGGCGGCCTCGTGCTCCCGCGCAGCGGCCTCGCATCGAAGCACGGCGTGACGGTGGTCAACGCACCCGGCCTCATCGACAGCGGTTATCGCGGCGAGCTGAAGGTGGCGCTCGTGAACCTGGATGAAGCGATGCCGTTCACCGTGGAGCGGGGCATGCGCATCGCTCAGCTTCTGGTGGTAGAGGTGCCGCGTGTTGAAGTGGAGGTCTGCGAGAGCCTCCCTGAGGCCCCAGATGAACGGGGCGTGGGCGGATTCGGGAGCAGTGGTGTAGCATGAAAGACTATAAGAGCATACAGATGTTGGCCAGCATCAGCATGATCGGAGGGCCAGTGTCGCTATTGGTCGGCGGCGTGCCGCTCAGTGCGGCAGCCGTGATATGCGGCATCATCGCACTGGTGATGTTGCGCAAGGGCAAAGAAAGTCCTCCCAGCGATGAAGAAGGTCCTTTCTCTAACGGACCGGCCATCGCGCAGAACCTCATGCGCCAGGCCATTATCGGCACGGCAGTATCGGCCGTGGCGCTCATATTGAACGGTGCGGCCTTGGCGAGCATCATGCCGGCGATGCTCGAGGCGATCCAGACCGGTGATTACTCATCGCTTTGGAACGCCACCGATCCGTCAGCATCGAGCTCTTCGGCAGCGGGCAGCGCTTTCGGCGGTGGCTCGAGCGCGGCGGACCAGGGCGGTTCCGCGAGCTCCGGTTCCATATGGGGCTAGAGATCGCTTCTTGTGCCATAGGTTCTATTGATAATATATGTTATGTAAAGTTGATGAAAAGGATGCACTGGTCATGACAGTAGACGGTTCCGCAGCCTTCCGCGTCGCCTCTCCCTCCTGCGTCGAAGGCCCTCGCTCGTTCGCAGCACGCTGCGCAGCCGTGGCGCTGAGCCTCCTTCTGGCTCTCGTCGGGCTTGCGGGATGTGCGGGCGGCACGGGTGAAGAGGTTATCTCCAACACTCTCACCGGCGAACTGGACAAGGTGAAGGCCCTCGATGGTGAGCTCATCGCGAAGGTGGCCTCCAACATGGACGTGGATCGTTTCAACGATTACGGCATCGACAGCTCCACCTTCATCAGAGCCTACTTCGACGGTTTCGACTATGCCATCGACTCCATCGACGTCGATGAGGGCTCGGCCCGAGCGCAGGTGACCCTCACCTGCAAGAGCTTCAGCGATTTTCGCACGAAGCTCAAGGAATCGAGCGATGCCATGGCGGCCAACGCCGACGAGTACGCGTCCAAGAGCCGCGAAGAGATCGCAGCCATCTACGGTGCTCTGCTCATGGAGACCCTTCAGCAGGTGAGCCTCGCTCCCACCAAGCCGGTCGCTTTCACCTTCGAGCTTGTGGACAACACCTGGCGCATGAAGGAGAACTTCGAGAGCACCATCGCCTCTTCCCTGCTCACGAACTGATGCTTCGCTCTGCCCGTTCGAAAGGCCGACCATATCATGCAGAACCCCACAGAACCCTTCTCGTTGAAGCTCGCCTGGCAGCTCGCAGCTCCGCAGACCTGGCCAGCGGCTCTCATGCCGGGCATCGTGGCCATCGCCTTGGCGGTTGCGGTGCGCGGCACCGTGGATATGGCGCTGGCAGCGGTATTGCTGGTCATCTGCATCCTCATGCAGTCGGCCGCGAACATGCTCAACGATTATCTCGATTTCGTGAAGGGAACCGATTCGGCCGCCGACAACGTAGAGATGGACGACGCGGTGCTGGTCTATCATGCCGTTGACCCCAAAGCAGCGCTCTATACCGGCATCGGTCTTTTGGTGGCGGCATTCTTGCTGGGCATATATCCGATCCTGGTAGCAGGATGGGTGCCCTTCGCCTTGGCCTTGGTCGGTGCGGTGGTGGTGGTGTTCTATTCTTGCGGAAAGACCCCGGTGTCCTATCTTCCCATCGGCGAGCTCGTCATCGGCGTGGCCATGGGTGGCCTCATGGCGCTCGCCTGCTGCTACGCTCTCACGGGCGTCTTTTTGCCCGCGTACATCATCGGCGTGGTGCCGTGCATCTTCGGCGTCGCGCTCATACTGCTCACGAACAACACCTGCGATATCGAGAAGGATCGCATGGCCGGGCGCAAGACCCTCTCGGTGCTCATCGGACGCGATCGCGCTCGCACGCTCTACCACGGCCTTCTGGCTCTATGGCTCGCGAGCGTGCTGATAGTGGTGTCCCTTTGGTTCGCGGGCAGCCTCTTTCTGCTGCCCTTCATGTTCCTCGCGCTACTGCCCACCTTGCAAGCCCTGGTGAGAAGCCCTCTCGATAGCACCGTCCGCATCGGCGCCATGGCTCAGATATGCACCTTGAACGTGATGGTGGGGGCATTCTATGCGGCAGCGATATTCGCAGGGAGCATCCCTTCCCTCACGCTGTGAACAGGATGCGACGCTCCCCTGCCAGGCGATCCACCAGGCTCTCTAATGTGAACCGTTCCAAGAGCTCTTCTGGAGCGAGCGGTTCCTCTTCGTCGATGAGACCACAGAGCGCGCAGATATGGCCGATGATCGCCTCTGGCATACGATAGCGACCATAAAGCTCCTCAAGCGAAGCGCTTTGGTGGCGCTTCGCGAGCCGAACGCCCGCTTCATCCACGAGCAGTGGTATATGGCCATAATGAGGGGTCGCGAGGCCGAGAAGCTGCTGAAGATGCATCTGCTGCGGCGTCGAGGAGAGCAGGTCGCATCCGCGAACGACCAGGTTCACCCCTTGTTCATCATCATCTACCACCACGGCGAGCTGATAAGACGCCCCGCCATCGGAGCGTCTGACCACGAAATCGCCGCACTGCCTCGTCAGGTCATAGGCGACCCTTCCCTGGAAGAGGTCGTCGATGACGATGGTGCGCTCATCGCATCCCACCCGTAGCGTCGGCTCATAGGCGACTGCAGCCGCATTCGAGCGATCACGACGGCGCCCTTGCAGCCGCATCGCTCGCTCCTCTATGCTCAGATAACGGCAGGTGCCCCTATAGACCTGGTTCTCTCCCTCATGAGGGGCCGAGGCGCTGCGAAGGTCGGCCCGAGTGCAGAAGCAAGGGTAGAGCGCTCCCGCTTCATCGAGCGCATGGAGCGCCTCGCGATACCGCTCGCTGCGATCGGATTGGAAATAGGGGCCCTCATCCCATGAGAGCCCCAAGGCCTCAAGATCGACCATGATCTGCTCGGCGTATTCGGGGCGAGACCGCTGCGCATCCAGATCCTCGATGCGCAGCACGATGCGACCATCTTGCAGCCTCACCGCCAACCAGCAGACCAACGCCGAGAAGATGTTCCCTGCATGCATGCGCCCCGTAGGCGAGGGAGCGAACCGGCCGACCACCGGAGGAAGGGACGCCTCTCCCATCAGCGGCGGTCGTCGACGTGCTTCGCCTTGCCAGCCGTGCGCTCGATGCCGCCCGGCTCCACCAGACGAACGTCCACGCCTACCAATAGCGTGCCCTTCAACCGCTCGGCGATGCGGGCGCGCAGAGCATCCATCTGCTCGAAGGAGTCGCTGAACGCCTCAGCACGTAGCTCCGTCTCCACGGTCAGATGGTCCATGCCACCGCGCGTCTCCACCACGATATGGTAGAGCGGCGTGACTTCCTCGATGCCGCAGAGCACATCTTCGATCTGGCTGGGGAAGACGTTGGTGCCGCGGATGATGAGCATGTCATCGCAGCGCGATCGCACCTTCTCCATGCGGGCATGGGTGCGACCGCACGCGCAAGGCTCCGTATGGACGCGGGTGAGGTCATGGGTGCGATAGCGGAGCACGGGGATCCCCTGCTTGTCCAGAGGTGTCAGAACCAGCTCGCCTTCCTCCCCTTCCCCTACCGGCTCACCGGTCTGCGGGTCCACCACCTCCCATAGGAAGTGATCCTCGGCGATATGCTGTTGGAATCGCTCGGCGAGGCATTCTCCTGACACACCTGGGCCCATGACCTCGGTCAGCCCATAGTTGTCGGTGCACACGATGTGCATGCGCCGCTCTATCTCCTCCTTCAGCGCAGGCGGGCACGGCTCGCCACCGAATAGGCCGACGCGCAAAGGCGAGCTCTGCCAATCATAGCCCATGCGCTCTCCCACCTCGCAGATATGCATGGCGTAAGAGGGCGTGGCGATGAGCACTGTCGTGCCATAGTCCTCGATCATCTGGATGTGCCGCTCGGTATTGCCCGAGCCAGCGGGGATCATCATGCACCCGAGCTTCATCAGACCGTAATGAAGGCCGAAACCGCCTGTGAACATGCCATAACCGAAGGCCATCTGAGCCCGATCGCCTGGCACCACGCCGGCCATCTGCACCAGGCGTGCGATGCAGTCGCTCCATACGTCCATGTCGGCCTGGGTATAGCCCACCACGATGGGCTTTCCGGTGGTGCCCGAAGAGGCATGCAGCTCCACGATGCTATCGAGGTCGACGGCGAACAAGCCGTAAGGGAAGGTATCGCGCAGCACGCTCTTGTCGGTGAAGGGCAGCTTGCGCACATCGGCGAGGGTGCGGATATCGGAAGGCGTGACGCCCATCTCGTCCATCTTCTCGCGATAGTGGGGCACGTTATCATAGGTGTAGGCCACCTGCTGCTGCAGCTTCTGTAGCTGTAGCGCTTCGAGCTGCGAGCGTTCCATGCACTCGACGGCCGGCGCATAGATGGGCAGCTCCGAGAAGCGCCCTGCAGCTGCCAACGCCAGCGCGGTGCCCTTCGTCTTGATATTGGGGGATGTGGTCGATGGCTCGCTGGTCACGTTCATCACCTTGTCATAGTCGGTCGGGGGTCCCTGTCGAAAAGAGAGGAGCACGAAGGCTCGCTCAAGCGCGCAGATGGGGGATATCGTCTTGGGTCGCGCATTCCACCGGCTCGTTGCTGAGCAGCTCTTCGGCATGCTCCACATCGGAGACGGAGAGCACGATATAGGTCGAGATCATCGAATAGCTGTAGATGACGTTGATGTCGCACGCGGCGAGCACGCCCATGACGCGAGCGAGCTCGCCCGGTTCGTCCTTCAAGCGAAGGCAGAGCACCGGCGTGCTCGCACAAGCACAATTGTTCCGCTTCAGAGCGGCCATGGCATCTTCGGGCCTATCGACGATGAAGCGAACGATGCCGTATTCGCCGGTATCTCCCGCCGAGAAGCCCCGTACGTTGATGCCCTCTTCGCCGAATAGCTCCAGGATGCTGCTCACATGCCCCGGCTTGCTCTCAGCGAACACGCTGATCTGTTGGATCGTCATAGCGGATGCGCCCTCTCTTCCCTCTCGAACGGCTCAGAGACCTCGCTCGTCGTTCGTAGCTTCTATCTCTATATGCATAGGAGCTGACACCATCAGTGAGCGAGACCGATGAAATCGGCTCCCGCCCGGAACGCCTTGAGGTTCGCCTCCAAGAAGCGCTCCGGCACGCGCGCGCGGATGGCCGCATCCCATGGCTCAGCGTCCATCGCCATCGAACGCGAAAGAGCACCGAGCAGGGCGATGTTGGCCGCCTTCGCGTTGCCAGCTTCGCTCGCTAGAGCATCAGCCGGCACGAAGAGCGCGCCGAGGGACTCGAGGTCTTGGTGGATGCGCGGCGGCATCTGGGCCTTGGCCGTGAGCACCGATTGTGGCAGGATGGTCTCGTCGTTCACGATGAGCACGCCCCCCTCTTTCAGAGCAGGAGCATTGCGCATGGCCTCGGTGGTCTCGAACGCCACCACGTAGTCGGCCGATGCAGGAGAGCACACCATGGAACGGACCTGCTCGCCGAAGCGCACGACCGTGGTGACGGCCCCGCCACGTTGAGCCATACCGTGGATCTCTGACACCTTCACGTCATGACCAGCTTCCATGAGGCTGTGGGCGAGCACGTCCGCTGCTAGGATGGTGCCCTGGCCGCCGACACCGCACAACAGCACGGTCTTGGTGTTGCCTTCGCTCATGATACGGTTCATCTCTTCCATAGCTCCGGATCCCTCTCCTTCAAAGCCTCATTCGGCCCGCTCGATGGCACCGAAGTTGCAATATTGAGCGCATTGGCCACATCCGACGCACATATCTACGTCGACAGAGGAGCAGCCAGTAGTTGCATCTTTATGGATCGCAGGACAACCGATGGTCGCACACACCCCACAACCAGTGCATTTCCCATTCACGACGAACGGCGTATCATGCTTTCTCTCGAGGAGGATGCACGGAGCCTTGAATATGAGCACCGACAGTCGATCGCGTGCGCCCGTAGCTTCCTTCAAAGCTGAACGGACCGCTTTCACATCGTAAGGGTCGATCGTGTGCACATCGGCGATACCACAGGCTCTCACCACCGCCTCCATATCGAGCTCATGGGCGCTGCGATCCTGAAGGCCCACGCCGTTGAAGGGGTTGCCTTGACGACCCGTCATGGCGGTGGTTCGATTGTCGAGGATGCACACGGTGCCACCCCCACCGTTATACTGCGTGGAGATGAGGGAGCTCAGACCTGAATGAGCGAAGGTGGAATCCCCGATGACGGCCACCACCGGTCGCGATGTCTCCGCGCCCAGCACGAGCTCGAACCCGTGGGCCATGGACACCGACGCTCCCATGTCCACCACCGAGTCCATAGCCGAGAGCGGCGGCAGAGCGCCGAGGGTGTAGCAGCCGATATCGCCGGTCACGATAGCGCGCATGCGCCCTAGCTCCTTGAACACCACGCGATGAGGACACCCCGCACACAGCGCCGGGGGTCGCGCAGGAAGTCCGGGATAAGGCTGCATCTGCGGCATCTCAGCCCGACCGAAGGCTACTGCGATGGCCAGAGGGTCGAGCTCCCCTTCCGCGCTCAGCGCAACGGTCGGCTCGCTCACTGCGATACCGCAAGCGCTCACAGCATCTCGAAGATAGGTGGAAGCCTCCTCCACCACATAGACCTCATCGACGCTCTGCGCGAATCGTCGCAGCTTCTGCTTCGGCAGCGGATAGGTCAGCCCCAGCTTCAATATGCTCGCCTGAGGAAGCGCCTCGCGCACATGCTGATAGACGGCCCCAGCGCACACCACGCCGATGGCACCGTTCCCTTCGATCAGCTCGTTGTAAGAGCATTCCTCGGCCCACTGCTCCAATGCGGCGATGCGATCGAGCTGCACGCTGCGCCGGCCCTTGGCGTAGGCAGGCATCATCACCCATTTCGCTGGGTCGGTCTCATAGGAGGGCAGTTCGCGCTGCTGACGCTCGTCGCTCGGCTCCACAAGGGTCTTGGTGTGGGAGATGCGCACTGTGGAGCGGATCATCACCGGCACGTCGAAGCGCTCGGAGAGCTCGAAGGCGTCACGCGTGAACGAGAGGGCCTCGGCAGAATCGGCAGGGTCGAGGCATGGCAAGTGAGCGGCCATGGCATAATAATGAGAGTCCTGCTCGTTCTGGGATGAATACATACCCGGATCATCGGCGGCCAGCACCACCAGACCGCCCCCCACGCCGGTATAGCCAGCCGTGAACAGCGGGTCAGCCGCGACGTTGACCCCGACATGCTTCATGGTGGCCAACACTCGGGCTCCAGCCGCTGATGCGCCCACGCCCACTTCCACCGCCACCTTCTCGTTCACGCACCACTCGGCGTACACGCCGTCCTTCTGCGCGAACGCTTCCAAGGTCTCAGTGGAAGGCGTGCCCGGATACGCCACGCCGATGGTGGCTCCGGCCTCCCATGCGCCCTGGGCGATGGCCTCGTTGCCCGACAGAAGCTCCATTGCACCACTCCTCCATGGTCATAAGGGCGACGAGCGCCCTTCGGTCTCTCGCAGTATAGGGAAATATGGCTCCTCCGCTCCCTTACTCCTCTTCGTAGAGAAGGGAGAAGGAGCCTATCTGGATGAAATCGCCCGATCGGAGCGCCTTGGATTCGACGTTGCAGTTGTTCACCCACACTCCGTTGAAGGAGTTCTCATCATGGATGATGTATGCGCCGCCTTCACGCTTGAGGGTAGCATGCAACCGCGATACGGTCATATCGTTGAGGAAGATGGAACATTGAGGCATCCGCCCGATGGTGAGGTCATCGCCGGCCATCTTGAATATGATACCCGCTCGCGGCCCGCGCACTACCTGCAAGGTGGCATCATGGGTGCTCGGCAGCGCATCGACGATAGCGTTGCGATCGACCGGATAAGGCTTGAACCCCTCGGTGTTGCCGCTCAGCTTGAAGCCGCAGCGCGGGCACTCCGCCTCTCCCCCTTGCAAGGGCGCAAGGCAGACTGGGCATGTTTCCTCATCCATCTTCTTCCTCGGTCTTCCTGATCTCGAGCGCGCCGCAGCGCGGCGCGACAGTGCGAATCACTGGCTCTTAGATGAAACCAGCGACCTGCTTATTATATATGAGCGGCGTCTCGTTGATCACCGTAGGAGATGCTTCGGTGGCCACGCCCGAGAACACGGCCGTGAACCGTTCCCAAGCGATAGAGGCGATCTCGAACAGCTCCGGAGCCGCGAGCGCCTCGCAAGCTACCAGATCGGCCGTGGCGATGAGCTCGTTGGCCTGGAAGAACTCCGCACGCCCCATCTTCTGTCCCACCTCGATGGCACCGGTCACCCTGTCGAAGGCGAACCGCTGGCTGACGTTGCCGTTCAGCGTGAACACCTCCACCGTCTCTTGGGTCTCGGCGAAGGTCACCTTCACGGTCTTGTCCAGCCAGCTCGCCGCTGGCGCATAGGCCACGACAGGCACCTCTTGGGTCGCACCGGCGAAGGTCATCATGGCTTTCTCATCAGAATGGGCGAGCGGATAGGCCACATGATTGTCATAGACCCACTCCCACAACGTGCGCGTATCGAGGAAGCGCTGCAGCTCGGTAGGCGAATGCAGCACGATGGCGAACAGATCGACCCCATCGCGGTGGCACACACCAGCGAAACAGGCCCCTGCCTGGTCGGTGAAGCCGGTCTTGATGCCGCATGCCCCGTCGAAGATGCCGATGAGCTCATCGGTGCTGACCAGCGGAAGCTCCAAGGGTTGGCCGAACCGCTCTATTACCAAGGTGGCCTCGGGTTGGGCCACGATCTGACGGAACAGTGGGAAATGCTCCATAGCATAGCGCGACATGGTGGCCACGTCCGCCGCCGTGGAGTACATCTCGCCCTCATGACCATCGGAATCGAGGCCGTGAGGATTCGCGAACAGCGTGTTGGTCATGCCGAGCCGCGCTGCCATCTCGTTCATCTTCGCCACGAAGGCCGCTTCCGCGTCGTTGGCACCCGTCTCCGCCATGAAGCGCTCGCCCAAGGTCTCGGCGATGGCCACGGCCGCATCGTTGCCGGAAGGCACGAGCAGACCCTGCAAGGCCATCTCGAGGGTCATCACATCGCCCTCCCATAGACCTGCCGTCGACTCGCCGGTGGCCACAGCCTTGGCCGACACCGTGACCGGCTGGGAGAGCGTGCCGTTCTCCAATGCCACGATGGCCGTCATGATCTTGGTGATGGAGGCGATGTGGGTGCGCTCGTTCACGTTGCGCTGGAAGTAGACCGTGCCCTCGCTATCGACCACCATGACATGGTCGGCATCGACAGAAGGAGCCGCCGTCGCGGGGATGGAACGCTCCTCCACCGTTTCGGCCATGATGCGGTCGTTCTTGCGCACATCAGCTGCCGCCGGATCGACCCCCCAAAACGCCATGACCACCGCCAGCACCGCTGCGATCAGGATCGACGATGCCCGCGATGGGTGCCGGGCCGCTCCCTCATTCATCCTCATCGTCTTCCTTCACATGCTTCCGCGTCACCTTCTCGCGGCCCTCCTCCACCTCTATCTCGGTATCGGGACCTGCGATGACGATCTTGTCGATGGGGTTGTAGGTGGAATTGAAGGTGGCCTCGCGCAGGCGGTTGCCCTCCCGGTCATAGACCGTGCGCACCACCGTTATCTCACGACCGTCGGTGCCCACAGTGTCGGTCTTGTGCCACCCCGTCTCCTTGGTGTCATCCACCTCCACGATGACGCGGAACTTCTTGCCCTCTTGCCACTCACCAGTGGAGGTCTTCACCGTGTAACCCGGATCCACGCCGTAGAGCGCCACCGTGACCGAGGTGTCGGTATAGCTCGTGCGCACGATCACGTCAGAAGCGCTGTCGTTCTGCCAGACCAGATCGAGGTTAGGATAGTTCACCGCTGCATCGCGACCCGCCTCGTAGCTCGCCATATAGAGGGAATGGGGAGCGCGCTTCAGCACCGGGAATCCTGACTCGTATACGGCGTTGAACATGGTGGTGGCCACCTGGCAGATGCCGCCACCGGCCTCGTCGATGTACTTTCCCTCTCGGATAGCGCCCGCAGCCAAAAACCCCGCTTCCTCGTTACAATCGCCGGTGGTGTCGTTGAACGACCAGGTGCCCCCGTCAGCCGTACAGATCGAATCGTTCAGAAGGTCGGCCGCCAGATGGATGTTGTGGTTACGGTTCTTGGTCGCCGAAGTGGAGGTATAGTTCGTCGTATAGCTGGCGATGCGCCCGATCACGCCGTAGTCGCACGCCTCGTCGAAGGAGAGCGAACCGGAATAGCGGTAGGTGTCGATAGGGATAGGATCGAGGGTGGCGGGCGCTGCGCTCCCACTATCGGTGCGGAAGGGCCCGAGCAGCTGACCATCGAGCTGCGCGAGCGCCTCGTTCAGCAACGGCAGCAGTATCTCGCTCTGGGTGACCACCATCACCTCGTCTTTGAACTTCTGGAACGTGATGGCCAGATCGCCGCCGTTCGCGGTCTTGGTGTTGGCGGCCCCGCTCTGATTCATCAAGGAGATGAGCGCTGGCTGGGCCACCTCCTCGTCGATAAGGGGCAACAGGCGATAGGTGCCGTTGACCTCCTTCACCTCGGTGCTGATCCACTCCCCCAGCTGCGCGCCGTCGACCTCCACTGTGCCGCCTTCGTGGGTGAAGCTGACGGGGATCTGCAGCATCCCGTTCACTGCGTCGCAAGTGACCTGGGCCTGCTCTCGTTCGATGCGCAACGGCGCGTACTCGGCACGGGCCACGAACGAGCCGGTCGCGCTCTCAGAGCGCAGCAGTATCTCGTCGAGCTTATCGCGCAGCGCTGCGCGATCGATCATCGCTCCGCTATGGCCTTCGGTCACCGTCGCTACGCCGTCCTCTATGGCGATGTCGAAGTCGACCCGCGGCTCGCCGATGGCGGTGTCGATGTCGTGAGCGAGGCTCTCCAGCTCCTCTTCGCCGTAGTCGCCGCGCACCTCGATGCTACGACCGCCGAACAGCAGCGCCGCTCGGGTGAAGAAGCCTCCGTCCTCCCGGCCCACCGCCATGGCCTGCCTGGCTAGTTCCGCCGCCGGCAGCTCGGCCCGCACGCTCGGGCCCGTTGCCACCCACAGCTGCTTGTTCTGCTGCGCTTCCTCGTAGGAGAGCTGCTCGGAGAGCTCCTCCCCTTCGATGATGCCGTCGGTGGAGACCAAGGAGTTCGCCGTCTCTTCGTTGGCGAACACGAACATCTGGTGATCATCGAGGCGCTCCTCGTAGGTGGCGCGGATGGCGTTCTCCGCCTCAGTGATCGTCTTGCCGGAGAGGTCCACGGTGCCCACGGACACGCCCTGGTGCACCTTTCCCCACGAAAGCCCGGTATCCACCAGTCCCACCGCGCACACCAGCACCAGCACCACCGAGACGATGGCGAAGGTGCGACTGCGCTTGAAGGTCTGGACGAACGCATGGCCCACCGCGCGGAAGGGAGCTCCGAGCATCGAGAGGACCTTGTTGCCGCCCGAAGGCTTCGCAGCCGTGCGCCCACCGCTCTTCGCGCTCCCCCGTCGGCCATCGCCCGTCCGGGGAATCGCGCCGCTGCTATGGCTCGCACGAACGCGTCGGTCTTGGAGCATCCGCTCTTCCCGCATCCTGGTGCGCCCCTCGGCCACCGTCGAGCGCGAAGGACGACGCTCCTGCGGAGCTACCGACCCCGAAGAGGACGCAACGCGACCCCGAGCAGGAGCCGACGCAGAGCGGCTGCGAGAAGAGGGACGCTGGACTGTGGCACCGGAGCCATGGGCAGGACGACGAGCCGCAGAGCTCGATGAGGAACGAGGGGTCTGCGGCGCGCTCGTCCGTGCCGGGCGCCTCCCGCCCCCCCGGCCGCTATCACGATATGCCCTCGGATCCTGAGCGCGGTTCATGAACGCTCGCATCCGCCATCGCCGCCCGCAAGGCGCTCGCGCTCGGACAGGGCGCGAGCGGCAGCGAGGCAATAATGGACGGTGGTCGCCACGGCTAGCACCAGCCCTCCGTAGACGGACCAGATGCCCCACGAGACCGCTTGGTCTGTGAAGCCTGGCAGCCACGCAAGATCGACGAGGCCGAGCCCGGGCACGAGCGGCCAGTTCAACAACAGACCAGCGAAGCCGACGAACAGCAGCGTCGTGGCCACCTTACCGGGATAGACCACCGGTATGCGGATGTCGTAGCGCTTGAGCAGCACGGCCCCGCCACCCAACATGAGCAGGTCACGAGCCACCACCACCACGATGATCCACAAGGGCACACGGCCCACCAAGAACACCCCCAGCACTCCCGACACCATCAAGACGCGATCTACCGCTGGGTCGAGCAGCTGGCCGAGCTTGGAGACGCTATGGGTGCGACGAGCCACCTGCCCATCGACGAAATCGGTGCTCGCCGCTACGGCGAACACGAGGGTAGCTGCGATGTCGAAGCCTTGGAAGAGCAGGACGAAGAACACCGGTACGAGGCACAGGCGCAGAAACGAGATCACATTAGGCAACGTGAGGATCCGGTCGCTCACCGGTTCCTGTTCATGCTGCGCAGAAGGCTCATAGGCTCGATCCATGGAAAAGACTACCTCGAAGAAGCATCCGGACATATATTCGTTCGCTATTCTAGCAAATAGGCCCTCCATGAGGGTATGGAAGGGCCGTTCGCTTCACCAGATATGCTGAATTGCTTAAGGTTCGCGATCGACCGAAGAGTGGTGGATCGCAGGGGCGTCCTAGCCTTCGGCGACCACCGCTTCGGTGACCGCCTTCGGGTCGGGCACCGTACGTTCGGTGCGATACTTCTCGACGGTGATGGCCGTGGAGGCAGCATCCATGATAAGGCAATCCTTCGGGCACGCCCGCACGCAAGCACCGCACTGCACGCAGCGGAACGGGTCGATGGCCCACAGCCGCTCCTTCTTCTCCACCGTGATGGCATCGGCCGGGCATCCCTTCTGGCAGATGCCGCACAGGATGCACAGCTCCACCTCGTTGACCACATGCCCCTTCAAGCCCGCAGGCGCAGGCTTGGTCTCCAACGGATACAGCACCGTCTCCGGCTTCTTGAACAGCGAGCCGAACGTCATGCCGCCCAGTCTGAAACTTCCCATGCTCTTCGCTCCTGTCGCTCACCTATCCCAGCTCATCGCTCCGTGCAGCTGACGCACGGGTCGATGGTGAGGATGATCATGTTCACATCGGCCAGATCGCACCCCTTCAGCGCCGCCACCATACCGGCGAGGTTCTGCGAGGTGGGCGTGCGCATGCGCATGCGCTCCAGATTCTTCGAACCGTTGCCGCGCGCATAGTAGTAGCACTCGCCGCGCGGCTGCTCCAGCACATTGGACGCCTGGGACCCGTCCGCAGGAGACCCCTTCACGTCCACGGCGATGTCGCCTGTTGGGATCTTCGCGACCAGCTCCTTGATGATGGCGATGGATTGCAGCACCTCGCTGCAGCGCACCTTGATGCGCGCGTAGCAGTCGCCTTGCGTGTCGAGGATGGGCTGGAAGTCGCTGAGGTCTCCATAGGCACCGCGGCCCAACATGCGGCAGTCATAGTTCACGGCGCTCGCGCGGGCGAAGGGACCCACCATGGAAAGGTCGAGAGCCTCTTCGTGGGAGATGACGCCCACGCCCACCGTGCGGTTCTTGATGGAAGCGTCGGTCAGCAGCGTGCTCACGATGGTGGCGTATTCCGCCTCCAATCCCTCCAGCACCGCCACGATCTCGCGCAGCATGGCCCCGTCTATGTCGCGCACGACACCGCCTACCTTCACCACCGACAGGATCACGCGCCCGCCCGTGGTCTTCTCGAACAGGTCGAGCACGCGCTCTCGCAAACGCCAGCAATGCATGAACAGGCTCTCGAAGCCGAACGCGTCAGCAGCCAGGCCCAGCCACAGCAAATGGGAATGGATACGGGAGAGCTCGTGCCAGATGACGCGCAGATATTCGGCGCGCTTGGGCACCTCCACGCCCATCAGCTCCTCCACCGTCTCGGCGTAACCGAGGGAATGGCCCATGGCGCAGATGCCGCAGATGCGCTCCGCGACGTAGATGAACTGGTTGTAATCGCGCTTCTCCACCAGCTTCTCCAAACCGCGATGGATGAAGCCTATCTGGGGCAAGCAGTCGATGACGGTCTCGTCCTGCACCACCAGGTCGAGATGGAGCGGCTCGGGCAGCACCGGATGCTGCGGGCCGAAGGGGATGACGGTCGCCTTTCCCATGGCTACTCCCCTCCCTTCTTGGCTCTCGCCTCCATGGCGGCGCGCACCTTGGCCGCCTTCTCCGGATCCATCGCGGCCAGCTTCGCTTCCAGCTCAGCAGCCTTGCGAGCTTCCTCATCCTCCGATGGCTTCTCAGCTTCGGCGGCAGCCTCGGCAGAAGCTTCCGCTGCATTCGCAGCCGCCCGCTCCTTCGCGGCCTTCGCCGCAGCGATCTTCGCGGCCTTCTCGCGAGCCGCCAACTGCTCGGGCGAGATGATGGTCATGGGATATTCCTCGGACACCCGATAGAAGTTACCCTCGAAGTCGATGGCGATATCGGTGATCCTCACGCCGAACAGGTCGTGTATCTCGTTCTCGAACACGAACGCAGCCAAGAAGGCATCGCTGATGGAGGGCACCTCCGCATCGCGAGGCACATCGCTTATCACGCTGTTGACCAGCGCGCCGTTCTTCATGAACGAATACACCAGATCCACGCCATCGTCCTTGTTCACAGCGAGGGTCTGCACGTAGCGCCAGCCATCCTCTTTGCGGCTCAGCGCGAAGTCGTGGAGCGAGTCGAGCGCGAGGGGCTCGAAGACTTGGGTGAATTCCATGGTCTGTGCGCCCTACCTTTCCTTCTTGGCGGCCCGCTTCTGCTCCTTCAGGGCCGCTTCCTTCTCGTCGAGCACCTTCACGCCGGCCACGATGGCGTCGATGAGCGTCTCAGGGCGCACGGCGCATCCGGGCGCGTACACGTCCACCGGTATGGCCTGATCCACGCCGCCGATGACGTTATAGCAGTCGTGGAACACCCCGCCGGAGCACGCGCATATGCCGCAGGCCACCACCACCTTCGGCTCGACCATCTGGTCGTATATCTGACGGACCACGTCGATGTTCTGCTCGTTCACCGAACCGGTCACCAGGAAGATGTCAGCATGTTTCGGGTTGCCCGTGTTCACGACGCCGAACCGCTCGCCGTCGAAGCCGGGGCACAGGGTCGCGAGCACTTCGATGTCGCAACCGTTGCAGCTCGAGCCATCGTAGTGGATGACCCAAGGCGATCTTGATGCGTAGCCCATCTCTTCGAACCCTCCTATCGCCTAGAGGAACGCGAGCACGGCGATGTTCACGCCACCGGCCAGAAGCGCCACCGCCCAGGCCGACTTGAACATGAACTGCCATTTCACGCGTGCGAAATTGTTGTCGATCCATATCTCGAGGAAGTACACGGCCAGCACCACCACGATGGCGATGACGACCGAGAACCACTGGCCCCATACGAAGAACAGGCCCACCCAGCCCAAGAACAGCACGGTCTCGCACCAGTGCATGATCTCGACCAGCCCCAAGGTCGGGCCGCTCATCTCGGTGGTCATGCCGCGGACTATCTCCTGATGGGCATGGTGCGACATGGACAGGTCGAAAGGCGATTTGCGCAGCTTGATGGTGAGCACGAACAAAAGCCCCAGGAATATCAGCCATATGGTGGAGATGACCGGCGTATCAAGGGCGAACACGGCTTTGGTGTCAAAGGAGCCCGCTGCCATGAAGAAGCCGATGGCCATGAGGATGATCATGGGCTCGTACGACATCACCTGCACCGTCTCGCGCGCCGCGCCCACCTCAGCGTAGGGCGAGCGAGTAGAATACGCCGCCATGATGAAGAACAGGCTCGACAGCGTGATGACGAAGATGACGAACAGCAGGTTCCCTCCGGTGAAGAAGATGCCGCCGGCCACGCACGCGAAGATGAAGGCGCATACCACATAGCCGTGCTCCACGCTGTTCACCGACACGTTCTCCTTGCCGAACAGCTTGCGCACGTCATAGTAGGGCTGTAGCAAGGGCGGCCCGACCCGGCCCTGCATCCGCGCCGAGATGATGCGGTCGATACCGGCGAGAAGGCAACCGATGACAGGCGCTACCAACGCGAACAGCAAAGATCCGATGAGCGTGATGATGATGGTGATCATGGTCGTCTCAACCTCTATCCCTCTGATCAGAGCCCAAGGGGCAGGCCGATGATCGCGCATGCGAGCACGGCCGCCATGAGCACGGAATTGAACACCACCCCGACGAAGGCGATGCGATCCTCGCCGAAGTACTCCTTCATATACCAGTTGCGCACCGTGGCCTCGGTGGTGCCCGAAAGGGCGTTCTGGAAGCTGCGAGCGCTATCATCGCGGCTCACGCCCGAAAGATAGACATCCACCCGACGCGCCTTGCTGCGACCCAGACCGCAGAACAGCACGATGACCACCACGGCCACGCAGATGCTCGCCAGCCACAGGTTGCCGGTGGCGATGTCCTGGCCGAAGAAGCCGTAGACCGACACCACATAGGGCTCGATGAAGAAGTCGGATATGAGCGGGATCAGCACGCAGCCCACTATCACCAGCACCGCCATCACCATGATGGCGAACCATTCGCTGCGATGCACTGTCAGCTCAACATCCTCGGGCTGACCAGCGATACCAGCGAGCTTGCCGAGCCACTTCGCCCAGAACATGAACGTGGCCGCCGACCCGAAGGCCAAGATGATGAGCAGCGCTACCTGGTTCATGTCCACGAAGGACACGATGGCGGCCCATTTCGCGATCAACATGCCGAAAGGTGCTATGAACATGCACATGATGCCCAACATCATGAAGCGGGCCAGGCGCGGCATGCGGTCGAACAGCAGGTCCATGGCCTCGATGTCGCGGCTGCCGATATGATGCTCGGCGGTGCCCACGCACAGGAACAGCAGCGATTTCGCCGCTGCATGGAACAAGATGAGGAACCCGGCGGCCCATACTGCCTCAGGAGTGCCCACTCCAGCGCACGCCGTGATGAGGCCGAGATTCGCGATGGTGGAGTAGGCCAGCACCCGCTTGGCGTTGGTCTGGGAGATGGCCATGAACGAGCACAGCAAGAACGTGATGGCGCCCACCAGCATGACCATGATGGAGGCCAAAGGCGTCACCAGGAACAACGGTGCCAGCTTTATCAGGAGGAACACGCCCGCCTTCACCATGGTGGAGGAATGGAGCAGAGCGCTGGTGGGGGTGGGGGCCACCATAGCACCGAGCAGCCAGGTCTGGAACGGCATCTGGGCCGCCTTGGTGATGCCCGCGAACGCCAGCGCGATCAAGGCGATCACCGTCAGTTCCGGGTGCGTCATGCCCACCGAGATGAACTCGTTGAACGACAGCGTGCCCACCGAGATGGCGCTCACGTACAGCGCCACCACGAAGCCGATGCCGCCGGCTAGGTTCATGATGATCTGACGGAAGGCGTTGCGGATGGCCTCAGGGGTCTTCGTGTAACCGATGAGCAGAAACGAGCACACCGTGGTCACTTCCCAGCCAGTGAACAGCCACTCCATGTTGTTCGAGAACACGATGGCGAACATGGCCGCCAAGAACAGGAACATCAGAGCGAAGAAGGTGGGGCGCCTATCGCGGGCCCCTTTCGGCTCGTGTGCTTGGAAGTCCTTCATGTATCCGATGGCGTAGATGCAGATGCCCGAGCCGATCACGCCGATGATGAACACCATGAGCAGCGTGAGGGAGTCGAAGTACAGCCCGTTAGGGATGTCGATCTCGGCCCCATAAGCGCTCTCGAAGTAGATCACGGCCACCAGCTGCACCACCGCCAACAGCGCCGCCCAAACGTTGCGGTACTTCACGCAGAACGCGAGGATGGTGACCACTATCAGACAGCTGATGGCCGTGCACAGGTGGTCGAGCGGCTCCCACGAGAACTCTATGAGCACCTCGCCCGCCCCGATGTTCATGACCACGAAGGCGCAGGACGCCAGCGCGACCACGATGCCCGAAACCCACACGATCGCGCTCCGTATCCCATCGGAGCGCAAGATGAGCAGCAACGCCGCCACCACGAGCGGGAACATGACGAGAAATCCGATCATCTGAAGAGCCACTGCGGATTCCTCCCCTCTCTCCTCTGTTACGTCGAAATCGGTCGAAGGGCAGCTCGTCGCGCCCTTTGAAGAGCGAAGAGAGACGCATCGTCTCCCTTCTCCATGATCCCCACTTTAGCAAAAGGCCTCATCCAGCCTTCTCGCGTCGCAGCGAATCGCCGAATGGGACCTGGTTGTTTTCGGTGAGGGGCGGCCCTCGGCCTTCCGCCCGCAGCGAGCGGCGGCTCATGTGCCGCGAGCGGTCTGAGGGAGCGGAGAGCGACCCTCGATTATAATGATGGCTCACCTCTGAACAGGAAGAAGGGACCGACGCTCGTGACGCTCCAACAGCTGCGCTATCTCATCGCCATCGCCAACAGCGGATCCATCAGCGCGGCCGCCCATGAGCTCTACGTGTCCCAGTCGAGCCTGTCGGTGGCGGTGCGCGACATCGAGCGGGAGTGCGGCATCACCATCTTCGAGCGTTCCAACCGAGGCATCACGCTCACTACCGAAGGTCTCGAGCTGCTCGGCTACGCCCGGCAGATCATCGAGCAGGCCGACCTCATGGACGCCCGCTATGCCGCCAACGCCAAGCCGGTGTCCCAGAAGCTGGCTGTCTCTTCGCAGCACTACGCCTTCGTCACCGAGGCGTTCTTGGAGTTCGTGGAGGAATACGAAGGGGAAGGCTACGCTTTCAGCCTGAGCGAGACGCGCACTGCCGAGATCATCGAGGACGTGCGCGACTTCCGTAGCGATGTGGGAGTGCTCTACCTCTCCTCGTTCAACGAAGCGGTGCTAACCCGGGCCTTCGAGGATGCGAACCTCTCCTTCACGTCCCTGTTCACCGCACGTCCGCACGTGTTCTTAGGAGAGCATCATCCCTTGGCCGACCGCGATCGCCTCCATATCGAAGAGCTGGCGGCATACCCGCGCTATACCTTCGAGCAAGGCAACACCAACTCGTTCTTCTATGCCGAGGAGCCCTTCGCCGAGCTGCCCCACGAGAAACGGATCATGATCCGCGATCGCGGCACGCTATCCAACCTGCTCGCTCACCACAGCGGCTTCACGGTGTCCACCGGCGTGCTCTCCAGCGAGATGCAATCGGGCATCGTGGCCATACCCTTGAAGACCGACGAGGTCATGACGGTCGGCTATATCGTCCATGACGAGCGGCAGCTGTCGGCCCTCGCCCTCTCATATATAGAGAAGCTGAAACTGTTCATCGAACGGTTCCAGCTCGCAACGGTGCTCTGAACGCGGGCCCTTCTTCTAGGAAGGCCCGCGTTCGTCTCTGTGAGGATGCGCCTTATTTGAAGGAGGTGACGAAGGTCCAGCGGACCTCATCGCTGGAAGCCAGTCGATGGACATCGGCGCTCTCGGTGGGCATCTCGCCGTTCACCGTGTAGGTCCATCCGCTAGAAGGGCCCTCGCTGCCGTTAGCGAGACCGTCGATGGCGGTCACGTAGATGCCATAGGCGCTCTCCTCAGAGGTCACCTCGGCATCGCTCGCCATGAGCGCGTCGAAAGCCGTCGCCCCTTGCGAAAGCCGTACCGTCATCGCTTCCGTGGGGACGAACGCCGCGTTCTGCTCCGAGAGCTCGCTGCCCTCCTGAACGGCGATGGATATCGTCACTTCCATGGCAGCCGCCTGCGAGGCCTCGCCCGCAGCACTGCCCGTTGCGCTCGTGGTGGGTGCCCCCGCAGGGCTCGCGCAAGCCGTCAGCGTGAGCGCCATCGCCAGCAGCATCGCGATCGATCCGACGACGATGCGCCCCTGCCATCTCGCTTTGAAGCTCTTCTCCTCGATCATCTCCATCTTTCTCCTCATCCTCTTCGCGCTCCAACGAAAAAAGGTCGCCCGGATGGGCGACCTTCGCATTTCATGGTCGGGTGGACAGGATTTGAACCTGCGACCCCTTGACCCCCAGTCAAGTGCGCTACCAAACTGCGCCACCACCCGATGTTCCGAAGCGCTGCTCATGAGCAGCTTGCTCATAGTACCCCAACGAACGCTCGCGTTCAAGATGGAAGAACGAGAAAAGGATCATCGGTCCTTCTTGGAGCACAACAGCAGGATACCGGAGATGATCCCCATGAACAGCAGCGTGCACACGCCGAAGGCAACGGTGTTCGCCTTCTTTCCCTTGTAGACGCCCCAGCTGATGACGGTCATGGGGATCATCCAGGCGAGCGGGATGATGAGGATCGCACAGGCCACCGTGCTGACGACGTTCAGCACGAAGGCGATCAAGCGCAAGGTACGATCGGTATCGGTCATGGGATATATCTGGCCTTCAGTGCAGCTGCCGTTCGACGTATAGGTGGTCGTAACGGTCGTCTGCTGCACAGGCACCTGCCCCTGGACCTGCGGGTTAGCGGTATAGTCGTTGGTCCACAGGTGACCGTCGAAATAGCGCAGCTTGGTCACGTCTCCGGACGGATCGGGATACCAACCAGGTTGGGCGTTCGTCATCGTCTCTCCTTCTCGATGTTCATGGACTGCAACGGATTATACGCCTCTTCGCCCGCTCCCGTGAGCCACACCGATGACCATGGTCGATGAGACCGCCCAAGCAACGGTTGCGCAACGGCTCGCTGTCGCCCCGCTTGCAACCGCCAAGGCACCGCCCCGCGCAGCCACGCTCACCGCTAGACTCACAGACAGGGAGAATGGAGCGTGACGCCTGTAGGGCGACTACGAGGAAAGGGTGCGACGACCATGGGCTCGGCGGGAAAAGGATCGCTCGTCATCGGATTGGCCATATTCGCCATGTTCTTCGGCGCGGGCAATCTGATATTCCCTCCGTTCCTCGGCATGGAGAGCGGCTCTCACTGGCCCATCGGTCTTCTGTGCTTCGTGCTGGTGGATGTGGTCATCGCTTGCGCCGGCATCTATGCCATGAACGCCGCAGGTGGTGCTCTGGTGGCCATCGAGAGCGCTCTTGGGCACCGAGCGGGCGTGGTGCTCGCCACCGTGGGCGTGCTGCTCATCGGCACCTTCATCGCCATGCCGCGCACCGCCGCCACCACCTATGAGCTGGGCGTGGTCCCACTGTTCGGCAAAGGCTCGGGCCTGCTCCCCTTCTCAGTGATGTTCTTCGTCGCGGTGCTGCTGATGACCTACAAAGAATCGCGGGTGCTCGACATCATCGGCAAGATGCTCACCCCCCTGCTCGTGCTCGGCGTGGGCATCCTCATCGTCGTCGGCGTGGCGCATCCCATCGGTCCCATAGGCGAGCCCATCACCGCCTCGGCGGCCCAAGACGGCATCAAAGCGGGTTATCAGACCATGGACATCCTCGGCGTGGTCGGGTTTTCCATCATCGTGGCCGACACCGTGCGCAGCCACGGCTTCATCGCCCGTGACGCTCGCACGGCTATCGTGCGGCGGGCCATGGTGGTCGCCGCGATCATGCTCACCATCGTCTACGGCGGTCTGGCCTATCTGGGAGCCACCGCGCGAACGCTCGGGGCCGACCTTTCCCAAGGAAGCCTCATCATCGCCATGACCCGTCATCTTCTCGGCGATGCGGGCGTCACCATGTTCGGTGCCATCGTGGCCGTGGCCTGCCTCACCACCGCCGTCGGGCTCGTCAGCTCCACAGCTTCCTACTTCCATCAGCTGAGCCAGGGAAAGCTCAGCTACGAGGCGGCCGTCGCCATCGACTGCATCATCGGCATCGTCATATGCAACCTGGGCCTCGACACCATCATCGCCTTGGCCGACCCGGTGCTCGCCGTGGTCTGCCCGGCGTTCATGACCACCATCGTCTTGCTGCTGTTCCGGCATCGCATCAGCTCTTCTTCGATCTATCGCGGGGCTGCTCTCGGGGCTACGGTATCCGCCATCGCCATCGCCTTGAACGCCTACGGCGGGCTCTTCCCTCCTCTTGCGCATCTGCCTCTGCGCAGCGTCGATTTCGCGTGGCTGCCCTTCGCCCTCATCGGCGGCATCATCGGTGCCATCGCGGCCGCCTTGCAGCGAAAGAGGAGGTCGAAGCAGAAAGGAGCGTCCCGGCGAGCAGGCTCAGAGGTCGCGAGCAGCGTCGAGGATGCGCTCAGCTAGAGCGCGCTTGGACATCTTCGGCCACGCGACGGCATCATCAGCGCTCACCAGCCACGCCTCATCATCGTCAGCACCGAACACCGCGCCGCAGCTCACGTCATTGGCCACGATGAGGTCCGCTCCCTTGCGCACGAGCTTCTCGCGCGCGTTCGCGAGCACATCCTCGGTCTCCGCCGCGAAGCCCACCACCACCTGGCCCTCGCGCTTCGCTTGGGCGAGCGTGGCGAGGATATCGGGGTTCTCTACCAGCTCCAAAGATCTCAACGCCTCTCCATCACGGCCCTTCTTCAGCTTGCGATCCACCGCGTTGAGGGGCCGCATGTCGGCCACCGCCGCGGTGAGCACGGCTATGTCGGCATCGGCGAACGCCGCAGCGGCAGCTTCCAGCATCTCGCGAGCAGTGCCCACCGACACCACTGTCGCGCCCGTCGGAGGCATCAGGGCCACCGGCCCGCTGACCAAGGTCACCCGAGCACCGCGATCGAGGGCCGCCTGAGCCACCGCATAGCCCATCTTGCCGCTAGAGCGGTTCGAGAGGAAGCGCACCGCATCGATGGGCTCCACGGTCGGCCCGGCCGTCACCAGAACGTGGCGGCCGGCAAGGTCGGCCGGTGGTGTCCCCTCCAACATCGCGCAGGCAGCATCGACGATAGCCTCCACCTCGGCGAGCCTTCCACGGCCCGTATCACCACAGGCGAGATAGCCCTCGTCGGGCTCCACGAAGCCCACGCCGCGACGGCGCAGGGTCGCCATGTTCTCTTGGGTGGCCGCAGCCTCGTACATATGCACGTTCATGGCCGGCGCTACCAGCAAAGGAGCCGTGGTCGCTAGAGCCGTGGTGGTCAGCAGATCATCGGCGATGCCGCAGGCCATCTTCGCCATGACGTTAGCCGTGCACGGTGCGATAAGGAACAGGGCGCACTCTTCGGCCAACGATATGTGATGGATGGGGTCGGCAGGGCCGTCGAACAGCTTGGTGGCTACCGGCTCGCGCGTGAGCGCTCGGAAGGTCACCGGATCGACGAAGCGCGTCCCATTCTCGGTCATGACCACCTTCACGCGATAGCCGCGCTTCTGCAACCCGCGCACGATCTCACAGCTCTTATAGGCAGCTACGCCGCCGGTCACGCCCAGGAGCACGGTCTTTCTCGGCTCGCTCACGACGCCCTCCACTCCCTCGTGGGCCCCAGACTGCGGGAAGCGATCCTCCCCAGCGCCTCTTCTAGGTCATCGGGCAGCTCATCGACGAACGAGAGCGCACGTCCGCTCATCGGATGCTCGAAGGCGAGCCGATAAGAATGAAGGAACTGCCGTTTCAGCCCTAATGCGGCACCCTCGGCTCTTGGAGCCCGAGCGTCGTACATCGGGTCGCCCACGATGGGATGCTCGGTATATTGCATATGCACGCGGATCTGATGGGTGCGGCCGGTGAACAGCTTGCAGTCCAGCAGCGAATAACCGTTGTCGTGCGGGCCTGCCTCGAAGCGCTCTAACACCTCGAAGGTGGTGATGGCCTCACGCGCGGAAGGAGCCTTCCGCACCGCCATGCGCGTGCGCTCTGACGCGTCACGCGCGATCGGAGCATCGATCATGCCCGTGTCATGGACCATCACGCCATGGACCAAAGCCAGGTAATGACGATCGACCGATCGCAGCCGTATCGCCTCCATGAGCCGTGCGCCAGCCTCGTCGCTCTTCGCAGCCAGCATCAGCCCGCTGGTGTCGCCGTCAAGACGATGGACGATACCGAGGCGATCATCCTCTCCCTGGACGTTGCAGAGATGGTCGTAGCCGCAGTGATGGATCAGCGCGTTGACGAGGGTGCCGCTGCGATGGTCGATGGACGGATGGCACACTAGTCCCGCCTGCTTCGACAGCACGATCATATCCTCATCCTCGTAACGGATGTCGAGGGGGATGTTCTCAGGTCCCACGGGTGCTTCGGGGCGCACCTCTTCCGGTTCGTAGACGATGGCATCGCCCGCGCTCACCACCTGCTTCTTCGCCACGGTGCGCCCACCTACCAGCACGCGCCCTTCCTCGATGGCGCGCACGGCTGACGAGCGCGATGGATAGAAGCCCTTGGCCGCCAGCAAAGCGTCGAGCCTTGTTCCTTCATCAGCGCTACAGGCTACATAACACAGCGAACGGGTCACTGAGCATCATCCTCGTCCTCGAGTTCCGGTGGCGTGATGATGCGCCTCTCACGACGAGGCGGCACCGGCTCCGTTGCAGGTTCATGATCGGTCGTCTGCGGCCGCTCGAGGCCCTCTTGCTGCTCCGCCTCGGCCGCCAAGCGGACATCGGCCTGCTTCTTCCCTTCCAACAGATAGGTGAGGAACACGATGACCAGACCGCAGGTCACGCCGATGTCAGCCACGTTGAACACCGGGAACTCGATGAACAGCGGCTCGATGAAGTCGACGACGTAGCCGTAAGAGAACCGATCCACCATGTTTCCCAGACCGCCAGCGAACACGAGCCCCAAGCCGATGACCATGGGCACCGATGAACGGGGTGCCAGCTTCACCAGGTAGAACACCACGAAGGCGCACACGGCGACCGAAAGAGCGCCCAACACCAGCGGAGCGCCTTCGAAAGCGCCGAAGGCACCGCCGGTGTTATGAACGAGACGGAAGTCGAACGATCCGAAGAAGGGACCCGCGAACCGCTCGCCCAGCGTGAACCCAGATGCGTAGGCCTTCGAGTAGAAGTCGAGAGCGAACCAGTCCATAGCCACCAAGAGGAACAGCAGCAGGTTTCGCTTGCGCAGATAGGAGGTGCTGTAGCGGCTCGCCGAGCTCACGATGGCCGCGCTCACTCGCCGGGCTCATATCCGATGGCCTCGAGAGCTGCAGCACAGCGAGCGCACACGTCCGGATGACGGGGGTCGTCGCCCAGCTCACGGACATTCCAGCAGCGCGGGCACTTCTCCCCTTCGGCCACGCCCACCAGCGCTCCCAGCTCCTCAGCAGCCTCGAAGCTCACCTGCGCCACGATCAATAGCTCCTCGAACACCGCTGCGTCGTAGCGCTCGCACACCGCCAGCACCTCGGTGGGCGCCTGTACGGTCACGGCCGCTTCCTGGCTCTTATTGATGAGCTTCTCGCCACGCGCCTCCTCGAGCGCCTTGGTGACCGCCTCGCGCACCGTCATGATGACGGCGAAATCTTCCATGATCGCGTCGGCCTTCTCGGCGTCGGGCAACGCGGGCAGGAAGTCATCGGCCTTGGGCCAACCGGCCAGCTGCACGCTCACGGAACGCTCTTCGAACACGCGCATGAGCGGCGGATAGGTCTCCCACACCTCATCGCAGGTGAACGACAGGATAGGCGCCAGCACGCGCACCAGCACTTCCAGGATGTTCAACAACACCGCCTGCACCGCACGACGGCGCGGCGAGGCGGGTGCCTCGGAATAGAGGCGATCCTTCGCCACATCCATGTACACCGACGATAGGTCGTTCACGAAATCATAGACGACGCGGTAGACGCCGTTGAATTTATAGGCGCTATAAGCCGCTTCCACTTCGACCAACAGGTCACGGGTGCGCACCATCATATAGCGGTCGATGGGCTCGAGCTCATCGAAGCTCGCCACAGCCTTCTCGTCACTGAAGTCATCGAGGCTGCCCAGCAGGAAACGGAAAGTGTTGCGGAAGCGACGATAGGCGTCCGACACCTGCTTGAGGATGTTCTCCGAGATGGAGAAGTCCTGAGAGAAATCGACGCTAGCCACCCAAAGACGCAGCACGTCAGCGCCGAACTTATCGCAGATATCCGCCGGATCGATGCCGTTGCCGAGCGACTTCGACATCTTGCGCCCCTCTTCATCCACCGTGAAGCCGCAGTGCATGACGGCCTTGTAGGGCGGCACGCCGTAGGCTCCGATGGAGGTGAGCAGCGAGGACTGGAACCAGCCGCGATGCTGGTCGGAGCCTTCGAGGTACATGTCGGCCGGGAAGCGCAGGCCCTCGCCCGCGCGATGACGGCAGACGCTGGTATGGGACACGCCGGACTCCCACCACACATCGAGGATGTCCTTCTCGGGCAGAAGCTCGGTGCCCCCGCACTTCTCGCACTTCACGGTGCGCGGCAGGTAATCCTTCGGATCCTTGATGAACCACGCATCAGAGCCTTCGGTGCGGAACAGCTCTATCACCGCTTCGAAGGTCTCCTCATCGGCCACCGTGGAGCCGCATTTCGCGCACTTGAACACCGGGATCGGCACGCCCCAGGAGCGCTGGCGCGAGATGCACCAGTCGGGACGGTCGGCTACCATGGAGCCGATGCGGTTCTTCGCCCAGGCCGGGATCCATTCCACCTCGTTCTCGATGGCGTTCAGGGCATCCTCGCGCAGGGAGTTCTTGTCCATAGAGACGAACCACTGGTCGGTGGCGCGGAAGATGACGGGTTGATGGCAGCGCCAGCAATGAGGGTAGGAATGCTCGATGCGCTTCTCGGCTACCAGCGTGCCCTGCTCGCGCAGCCACTCGATGATGGCCGGGTTCGCCTCGTCCACGTCCAGCCCCGCGAAGCGCCCTGCCTCGTCGGTGAGACGCCCGTCGTCGTCGACGGGCATGAGCAGCGGGATGTCGAACTCGAGGGCCACCAGGTAGTCCTCTTGGCCATGACCGGGGGCCGTATGCACCGCGCCGGTGCCGGTATCGAGGGTCACGTGATCGCCGTAGATGACGGTGCCCTTGAGGTCTTGGCGGATGGGAGCGGTATAAGTGAGGCCGTAGAGCTGCTTGCCAGCGAGCGTCACCGGCTCGCCTTCGGCGGTCTCGACGAAGCCGTAGCCTTCCCAACCAGCCACCTCCGCCACCGATCCCACCAGCTCACGGGCCATGATGATGTTATCGCCGTTGACCTGTACCATGACGTATTCCGCATCAGGTGCCAAGGACACGGCCGTGTTGGCCGGCAGCGTCCAGGGTGTGGTGGTCCATATGAGGATGAACGCATCGCCCTCGGCACCGTTGGCCTCGAAGACGCCCGGCATGGCGTCGAGCTTGAACTTCACGAAGATGGAAGGCGATACCTCATCAGCGTATTCGATCTCGGCCTCGGCCAGCGCGGTATGGCAGCGCTTGCACCAATGGATGGGCTTTCGGCCGCGATAGATCGAGCCCTTCAGGTACATATCGCGGAACAGCTCCACGTTGCCGGCCTCGTAATCGGGCGTGAATGTGAGGTAGGGATGGTCCCAATCCGCATTCACGCCGAGGCGCTCGAAGCCCGCACGCTGGATGTTGACGTACTTCTCAGCCCACACGCGGCACAGCTCGCGCAGTTCGGGCTGGGAGGTCTGGGCCATCTTCTCAGGACCGAGCGTCTTTTCCACCATATGCTCGATGGGCTGGCCATGACAATCCCAGCCGGGCACGTAAGGCGTGAAGAAGCCGCGCTGGGCATGGCTCTTGTTCACGAAGTCCTTGAGGATCTTGTTGAACGCATGACCGGTATGGATGGGACCGTTGGCATAGGGCGGTCCATCATGGAGCACGAAGGGATTGCCGTCCTTGTTCTTCTCTAGCACCAGCCCGTAGATGTCCTGCTCCTGCCATTTCTTCAGGCGCTTCGGCTCGTTCTGTGGCAGGTTCCCGCGCATGGGGAACTCCGTCTTCGGAAGGTTCATGGTGGCCTTGTAGTCGTTCTGGGGCGCTTTATTGTCAGCCATGGGTCCGCTTTCGACTAATGATCGTACAAAAGGGCGCTTTCGCAGCATCGGCCAGAAATAGAACAGGCCGCCGGATCGAGCATGACCGGCGGCCTGGATATTTCGATGGTGGGCGGTACAAGATTTGAACTTGTGACCCCTACCGTGTCAAGGTAGTGCTCTCCCCCTGAGCTAACCGCCCGTTCGCTGATGCCGCATGAGCGCGAACACGAGACGATATTCTACCAGAACCTATCAGCGTGTCAAAGCGGATCCTCAAGATGATCCTGTCGACCCTGCCGAAAGGCCGTCCACCTGCCCTTCGCCCTGCCCCTCCCCGTAGGGCTCGATGTGAACGAGCACCTCTTTCACCGCCGGATGAGCGCTCTTCACACCCTGCTCCAGCTCGTCTCCAAGGGCATGGGCGGCCCGCACGCTCATGGCAGGGTCCACCAGCAGGTGCAGATCGCAGTATATCTCCGACTCGGTGCCGCGAGTGCGAATGCGATGGACCTCGCAGATGCCGGGCATGGCTTCGGCGATGACGCGGATGGAGGCAGGATCGATGCGCGCATGATCGGAGAGCGTGCGCAAGGCGCGCATGAAGACCTCGATGGCCGATATCAGGATGAATGCCGTCACCACCAGTGCCATGACAGGATCGGCCTCCGGGATGCCGAGACGAACGCAGATCAGGCCCACGATGACCCCCACCGACACGAGCACGTCCGATAGGGTGTGAGCCGCATCGGCCCGCAGGATGTCGCTGTGAAGCTGTCGGGCGCGCAGCCGCTCATAGACGGTGACGCCCACGTTCACCGCCAAGGTGCCCACCATCACCACGAACGACAGGGCGTTCACCTCCGCCGTATAGGTGCGCGTAGCGAGCCGCTCCACTGCCCCGCTGCCCACCTCGAAGGCGGCCACGGCCAGCAGCACGCCGATGGCGAGAGAGCCATAGGTCTCGAACTTGGAGTGGCCGTAAGGATGGGTGTCGTCGGCCGGGCGGGCGGCGACGGCCACGCCCACCAAGGCGATGACGTTTCCCACCGAATCGAAGGCCGAGTGGATGCCATCGGCTTGCATGGAAGCTGACTGCGATATGAAGCCGTAGACGAGCTTCGCTGCGGCCACCAACAGGTTCAGTCCCAGCACGATCAGCAGCACGCGACGTACCTCGCCCGTGCGCGAGACCGAGGAACGTGCCGTATCCGTGGTCATCCATCCTCCCTTCCGATGCTCGACGCACCATATAGAAAAAGCTGCCCGGATGGACAGCTTTCGAATCTCTGGTGTCGGAGGCGGGATTTGAACCCGCACACCCGTTAGATGGGCACTAGCACCTCAAGCTAGCGTGTCTGCCGTTCCACCACTCCGACATGGGTCATGCAGCGACGACCATTCTAACAGAAGGATGGGTCGTTGCCTATGAGAAATCTAGGAGTTGATCGTGCCTTGGGGATAGATGACCATGAGCACCAACAACGACACCATGAACACGATGGCACAGATGATGGTGATACGATCGAGGTTCTTCTCGATGATGCTCGTACCCGTCTGGGTCGAATACATCGAGCTCGCGATCATATCGGAGATGCCCGTGCCCTTGCCGGAATGCATCAGGATGAAGATGATCATGCCGATGCCAGACACCACCAACAGGATGAGGAAGAGGATGACGAGCCAGCTCAAGATCCCACGCTTCTTTCTACTACGATCATATTACAACGCACGAATCATAGATTATACCCAAAGCACACCGCTCAAGCAAGCAGGCATTCTCCGTCCATCTCAGGAGGCACCGTCAGGCCCACAGCCCGCAGCAAGGTAGGGGCGATGTCACACAGGCGCCCCATCCTCTCCTGCAACCGCAACGGCGCACCGTCCGCCCCGACCCCCACGACGATGAGCGGCACGGGCGCGGTCGTATGGGCCGTATGAGGCGCTCCGCTCTCGTCGAGCATCCTATCAGCGTTGCCATGATCGGCCGTGACGAAGGCGATGCCGCCCTTCGCCTCGATGGCCGAGAGCACCTCTCCCACGCCCGCATCCACTGCTTCCACCGCTTCGATGGCCGCGTCGATGACGCCGGTGTGGCCCACCATATCGCAGTTCGCGAAGTTCACGATGTAGACGTCGGCCGCATCGGCCTCGATGGCGGCCACCAGCGCTTCGGTCACCGCAGGAGCGCTCATGGTCGGCTGCAGGTCGTAGGTGGCCACCTTCGGGCTGGCCACCAGCTCGCGATGCTCACCGGACTTCGGCTCCTCGATGCCGCCATTGAAGAAGAACGTCACATGGGCGTACTTCTCGGTCTCGGCGATGTGATACTGCGAAAGCCCCGCAGCCGCCAGCACATCGGCCAACACGTTGGCAGGGAACGTCTTCGGGAACGCCACCGGCGCTGCGATGGTCGGATCGTACTCGGTGAGGCACACGACATCGAGCTGAGGATGCACGAAGCGAACGAAATCGTCGAAATCCTCGTCGACGAGCGCATGGGTCAGCTCGCGAGCGCGATCGGGTCGGAAGTTGAAGAGCACCACCGCATCGCCATCGCACATCACGCGCGGCTCGAACGACACCGGCTCCACGAACTCGTCGGTCACGCCACGGTCATAGGACTCATGAAGGCACGCTACCGGATCTTCCATCCGCAGATGATCCAGATCCCAGACCATGGCATCATAAGCGCGCTTGACGCGATCCCAGCGCTTGTCGCGATCCATGGCGAAGTAACGGCCCATCATGGAAGCTATGGACAGCTTGGTGGCACCGCCACAGCGCTCCTCGATGGACGACATGCGCTCTTGGAGCTCGCGCAGATAGCGCTCGGCGCTCTTCGGAGGCACATCGCGACCATCCAAGAAACAGTGGACGAACACGGACGGAACGCCGGCCGCTGCTGCAGCCTCCATCAGCGCATAGAGGTGACGGTCAGAGGAATGCACGCCGCCGTCGCTCAGAAGCCCCATGAGATGCAGCACGCCTCCGCGCTCCTTCACCGCAGCGAAGGTCGCGACCAGCACGGCATTGTCCGCCAAGGCGCCATCGGCGCACGCGCCGTCGATGCGCGTGAGCTCTTGGCGCACCACCCGACCAGCACCGATGTTCAGATGGCCCACTTCAGAGTTGCCCATCTGACCCGCAGGGAGCCCCACGGCCTCCCCTGACGCTGCAAGCTCCGTCCAAGAGCATTCCGCGAACAACCCGTCGAGCACCGGGGTGGATGCCGCAGCGATAGCGTTGCCCTCCCCTGCTGGCTGCAGACCGAAGCCGTCCATGATGATGAGACAGGCGGGCAGGCGAAGCTCGCTGGCCGATACGCCAGCGACGCGACCGTCCTCGCTCATCGCATGGCGTCCTTCACGATAGCCATGAACGACTTGGCGTTCAGCGAGGCACCCCCTATGAGGCCGCCATCGATATCGGCCTCGGCCAGCAGCAGCGCAGCGTTGCCCTCGTTCATAGAGCCGCCGTAAAGGATGCGGATCGGATCGGCGTTATCAGCACCGAACATATCGTTCAGCGTCGCGCGGATGGCGGCGCACACCTCTTCGGCCTGCTCGGGCGTGGCCGTGCGGCCCGTACCGATGGCCCAGATGGGCTCATAAGCGATGACGCATTCCTTCGCGGCCCCCTCGTCGATGCCGGCGAGCGCGGCGCGCACCTGAGCCGTGACGAACTCCAGATAGTTGCCCGCGTCGCGCACCGCCAGCGACTCTCCCACGCAGACGATGGGAGCGATGCCGCCTTCCAGCAGCGCCTTCACCTTAAGATTGACGTCCTCGTTCGTCTCGCCGAACAGGATGCGACGCTCCGAATGGCCCACGATGCACCAAGAGCAGCCGATCTCCTTCAGCATGGGAACCGATGTCTCGCCAGTGAACGCACCGCTCGGCTCCCAATAGACGTTCTGGGCACCCAGGCCGATCTTCGTACGATCGAACTCGAAGACCGTCTTCACCGGTTTCAGGTCGACGAAGGGCGGGCACACCACGCAGTCCACATGGTCGGACCAATCGTTATAGAACTCGTTGGAGATCTCTTGAGCGAGCACCACAGCCTCGCCGATGGTGTTGTTCATCTTCCAATTGCCCGCGATGAGCGGTTTGCGTGCCATGAGGGCCATCCTTTCGAAAAACGGTGGAGCTCGATCAGCGGAGCGCTTCCACGCCGGGCAGCTTCTCGCCCTGCACCAGCTCCATGGAAGCACCGCCGCCAGTGGATATGAAGGTCATTCGATCGGCCAGGTCGAACTGGTTGACGGCAGCCACCGAATCGCCGCCGCCGATGATGGTGTCGGCCGCATCGTTGGCGGCCACGGCCTCGGCCACCGCTCGGGTGCCGGCCTCGAAGGGCTTCATCTCGAACACACCCATCGGCCCATTCCAGAACACGCTCGCAGCCTCAGCGATGGCATCGGCGTAGATGCGCGCGGTCTGAGGTCCGATGTCGAGCCCCATCATGGTCTCGGGCATGGCGTCCACAGGCACCACCTCGGTGTTCGCGTCAGCGGAGAAGGCATCGGCCACCACCACATCCACGGGCAGCAGCAGCTCCACGCCCAAGGAGCTCGCCTTGTCCATCATGGCCCGTGCGCGCTCCACCCAGTCCTCTTCCTTCAACGAAGAGCCGACCTCGTAGCCTTGGGCCAACAGGAAGGTGAAGCACATGCCGCCGCCTATGATGAGCGTATCGACCTTGTCGAGCAGCGCGTCTATCACCTTGATCTTGTCGGAGACCTTCGAGCCACCGAGGATGGCGACGAAGGGGCGCTTGGGGCTCTCCAGCATACCGGTGAGCGTAGTCACCTCGTTCTCCATGAGATAGCCTGCGTAGGAAGGCAGAAGCGCTGCGATGCCGGCGGTGGATGCGTGGGCACGATGGGCCGTGCCGAACGCATCGTTCACATAGGCATCAGCGAGCGAGGCCAGCTCGGCAGCGAACGCCGCATCGTTCTTCTTCTCGCGAGCATCGAAGCGCAGGTTCTCCAACACGAGCACCTCGCCCTCACCGAGCGCAGCCGCACGGCCCCGAGCATCCTCGCCTGTGATGTCGGCCGCCAGCACCACCGGAGCGTCGATCAGCTCTCCAAGGCGACGGGCCACAGGTGCCAAGGACAGCTCCTCTTCGAAGCCCGTCCCGGCCGGACGGCCGCGGTGGCTCATGAGGATCACCTTCGCCCCAGCATCCACCAGATGGCGGATGGTGGGCAGCGCAGCGCGGATGCGGGTGTCGTCGGTGACCATGCCCTCCTGCACCGGCGCATTGAAATCGACGCGCACGATGACGCTCTTGCCGGCAGCGTCGAGCGTCTCGATGGTCTTCATGTCAGCCATGGGTCCCTCCCTCGGTTCGGCCTCTAGAGCAGGATCTTCACCAGGTCCTTGACGCGGTTGGAATAGCCCCACTCGTTGTCATACCACGAGACGCACTTCACGAAGTTGCCGCTGCCGCCCATCACCATGGTGAGCTTGCTGTCGAAGATGGAGCTGGCCGGGTCGTCCACGATGTCGATGGACACGATCGGGTCCTCGGTGTACTCCAAGATGCCCTTCATCGGACCTTCCGCAGCGGCCTTCATGGCAGCGTTGACCTCTTCGACGGTCACGTCGCGAGACAGCTCCACCGTCAGGTCGACCATGGAGCCATCGGGCGTGGGGACCCGGGTGGCGAAGCCGTCCAGCTTGCCCTTGAGCTCGGGCAGCACCAGCGCCACCGCGCGAGCCGCGCCGGTGGTGGTCGGGATCATGGACATGGCGGCGGCACGGGCACGGCGCAGGTCCTTATGGGGCAGGTCGAGGATCTTCTGATCGTTGGTGTAGGAGTGGATGGTGTTCATGAAGCCGCGCTCGATGCCGAAGTTGTCGAGCAGCACCTTGGCGAACGGCGCCAGGCAGTTGGTGGTGCAAGAAGCGTTGGAGATGATGTTATGCTTCGCCGGGTCGTACTGGTCGTCGTTCACGCCCATGACGATGGTGATGTCCTCGTTCTTGGCAGGAGCCGAGATGACCACCTTCTTGGCACCGGCCTCCAAATGGGCCTTGGCCTTCTCGCCGTCGGTGAAGAAGCCGGTGGACTCCACCACCACGTCCACGCCCAGCTCGCCCCACGGCAGATCGCCCGGCTCGCGCTCGGAGAACACCTTCACGGCATGACCGTCGGCGACGAAGCCCTCATCGGTGACGAGCACCTCGTCGAAGGCGCGACCATGGATGGAATCATATTTCAGCAGATGGGCCAGAGCGTTGACGTCGCCAAGGTCGTTGACGGCCACCACTTCGATGGTCGGGTCGTTCACCATAGCGCGGAATGCGAGTCGACCGATGCGTCCGAAACCGTTGATGGCTACCTTCGTTGTCATGGAGATCCCTTTCATCTGTCCATTAGACGGCGTTACGGCCCGATGCGCGAACCTTCGCGAAAACGGGCCGGATTCATGGTGAGCAGTGTATCGCAATCAGCGGCTCTCGGCCTCTTTCGCCAAGGCCTCCAATCGGCGAACGCGGTGGTACACCGCCGATTTGGACAGCGGCGGATCGCTCGCCTCGCCCAGTTCCTTGAGGGAGGCGTTCGGATGGGCCACCCGCAGGCGGATGAACTCCTGGATCGCCGGGGGCAACCGTTCCATGCCGTAGTGCTCCAACACGGTGCGGATGGCGAACAGCTGGCCCACCGCAGCGTTGCTCGCCTTCTGCTGATTGGCGAGCTCGGCGTTGATCATGCGGTTCACGTCGTTTCGCACGCTCTTCACCACGCGCTCCTCCTCCATGAGCAGCGCACCGTGATGGGCTCCCACGAAGGCGAGGAACTCGAGGATGGCCTCTCCGCTCTTCAGATACACCATATAGGAGCTGCGCCGCTGCATGATGCGCGCGTGGATGTCCTTCTGGGCCATCAGCTCCACCAGATCTGCCGCGAGCTGATCGCTCTCCAAGGTGATCTCGAAATGGAAGTCGCTGCGCGGATTCGATACGAAGCCGGAGCCGAGGAAGGCCCCTCGCAGATACGCTGCGGCGCAGCACTGCTTCGCCACCAGGTCCTCTTTGATGCCCATCTCCAGCGACGCTTCCCCCGAGAGCACTCCAAGGTCTTCCAAAGCAGCGACCAGTCCCGGCTGAGCGGGCACCTCGATGAGGTAGTTCGGCGTCTTGTGCAGCACGCTGCGACGCATGGTGAGCTCGGTCTTGAGCCCATAGAGAGTGTGCAGCAGGCGCACCACCAATCGGGCCGCAGGCGGGTTGTCGGTGGCCACCTCCATCCGATAGCGTCCCTTGCCGCTCAGGAACAACGTGCCTTCGATGCGCACGAGAGCGGCTAAGGTGGCCCGCTCGCAATGGGAGCACGTGGGCGCTACGCGCGCTATCTCGTCTTTGACATCAGCGGTGAACGACACGGGAAGGACGCTCCTTCGGAAACGGGCGGAAGCGGACGGAAACGGATCAGTGGCCCATGCGGGCCTGGGACAGCTTGAGAACCTGGAGGAACGATTCGGTGAGGGCGCGGGAGGAATGCCAGGTGGGATGTCGTTCCGACACCAGGTCGCGCGCGATGACGATGGGGCCCATGGCCTGGATGGCCATCATGTCGGCATGGTCGATGGCCACCGGCCGCACATCGCCGGCAAGGCGGAACTCCTCCACGGCAGTGGTGGTGGCATACTCCGAATCATCCCCGGTCACGGCATTGAATCGCCCTGTGGCCGGGCTATCGGCCCGCAGGGGCACCGGCGTGTGCACCAGCACGTAGTCGAGCAGCGACTCCATGCCATGGGCCATCAGCGCCTCCACATGCTCGCGCGCCGTGAGCCCCCAGGTCTCCCCTTGGCTGTCAGCCAAAGAGCACACGAACAGCACCCGGCCGCGCGAGGCGGCGATAGCCTCCACGATGCCGGGCACCAGCAGGTTCGGGATGATGGAGGTGAACAGCGAACCAGGACCCAGCACGATGAGGTCGGCTTCCCGGATGGCGTCGAGGGCAGGCTCGTAGGGCTCGATGGGCCGGCTCGCGTCCGCCCCGACGAGCCGCACCGATTCCAGCGCCGTCTTCGAATGGCACGCCACAGCCTGACCATCGAGCTCGCGACCGTCCCGGGTGCGGGCCAGCAGCGTCACATGGTCGAGAGTTGACGGATGCACATGGCCCTGAGCGTCCAACAATCGCTCGCACACCGCGATGGCCTCAGGAAACGACCCGCACGCATCCTCTAAGGCCGCCAACATGAGATTGCCCAGCGCATGGTCGCGCGCCACGGCCAAACGGTACTTGAACGCTCTCACCAACGGGTCGCGCGGATCACGGGCGAAAGCGGCGATGCACTTGCGTATGTCGCCCGGAGGGGTGACATCGGCCTCTTCTCGCAGGATGCCGGTGGAGCCGCCGTCATCGGCCATGGCCACCACTGCGCTCGTGCTCACGCCCAGCGACAGCAGCGCGCGGATGGACATGGGCGCACCAGTGCCGCCGCCGATGACCACGGCTTTGAGCTTGGAAGCGTCCACATCGCCGTAATCGAGCTCGGAGACGCTGTGGGCCAGCTCCGCGAAGGAGATGGTCGCCGATGAATCTATGCGGAACGGATGGGATAGCGCCATGGTCTCTCGCGATTCGCTTCTCGTCGGTAAGGATCGGATAGAAAGCCGCGCTCAGCGAGCCGCATGCTTGGGACGCCGCACGCCGCTGCCGTCTTCGGCGCTGCGGACGCCCTCGGCCAGCTTCAGGTCGCGATGGGCCACCGAGACGCGATAGCCCTTCGACTTCAGGTAGTCGCCGGTCGATTCGGCCAGGGCCACCGAACGGTGCTGACCGCCCGTGCAGCCCACGGCTATGGCCAGCTGTTGCTTGCCCTCGGCCACGTAACCGGGCATCAGCACGTCGAGCAGCTCGTCCCAGCGCTTGTTGAACTCGATGGTCTCCTCTCGCAGCATGACGAAATCGCGCACCGGCGCATCGAGACCGGTCAGCCCGCGTAGGTCGGGATCATAGTAGGGATTCGGCAAGAAGCGCACGTCCATGACCAGGTCGGCATCGAGAGGCGCTCCGTGCTTGAAGCCGAAGGAGTACACCGTCACCGACAGCCCGCGCCGCTCTGCGCCGGTGGCGAACAGGCTACGGATGGTGGTGCGCAGCTTCTGGGGCAGCATATCGGTGGTGTCGATCACGTGATCGGCGCTATCGCGCAGATCCATCAGCAGGTGGCGCTCGCGCTGTATACCCTGGGCGATGGTGGAGCCGTCGGAGCACAACGGATGGCGACGGCGCGAGGACTTGTAGCGCGAGACCAGCTTGTCGTCATCGGCGTCGAGGAACACCATCTTGTAGTCGATGCCGCGATCCCTCAGAGCCTGCAGCTGATCGACCAAGGTGCCGAAGAAATCACGGTTGCGCGCATCGCACACCACGGCCAGCTTGCGCGCTTCATCCTCACCTTGAGCCGCCTCTGCGCCCACGGCCTGCTCGTTCAGATCGACCAGGTTTCCGATCAGGCTCGACGGCAGATTGTCCACGCAGAAATAGCCTAGATCCTCGAACACGTGCATGGCCTCGGTACGGCCCGCACCGCTCATGCCCGTCACGATCACCAAAGGCGGCATGGCCGCTGTGACGTCAACCTCTTCCTCGCTGGCGAAGGCCTCCATATCCTCCGGTGCGCCATAGGCGTCCCGACGCTTTCCCACGTATCTCTCGCTCATGCGCTCTCACCTTCGGATGTCTCATCGGTCACCGGGACCACTGCATGGTCGACGATCTCCGTTCTGCTCTCCTCATTATACTGCGCCAGCACCCGATGGAGCTCCTCGGCCACCTCGGCAGGCACCACCTTGGCCGCCTTCAGCTCGGCCAAGGTAGCGGCCCGCAGGTTCTTGAACGACTTGAAGTGCCGCATGAGCGCCTTCTTGCGCACCGGGCCCAAGCCTGCCACGCCATCGAGCACAGACGCGGTCATGCCCTTGCCGCGCAGCTCGCGATGGAACGTGATAGCGAAGCGGTGGGCCTCATCGCGCACCTGCTTCACCAGATACAGCGAGGCCGAACCGCTCGGCAGCACCACCGGGCCCGTGTCCTGCCAAGGCACGAACAGCTCCTCGTCGCGCTTGGCGAGACCGGCGATGGCGACATCGTCGATGCCCATCTCTTCGAACATCGCCAGCGCCGCGCTCAGCTGCGGCTTGCCGCCGTCGAGGATGATGAGGTCGGGCTTGCTGCCGAACCGCTCATCAGCCATGCGCTCGGGGCTATAGCGACGGCGCATGACCTCCTGCATGCTCAGAAAGTCGTTGGCCTCCTCGAGCTTCGTGCGTATCTTGAAGCGACGGTACTGGTTCTTATCGGGCTTGCCCGCGGTGAACACCACCATGGACGCCACGGTGTAGGAGCCATGGATGGTGGAGATGTCGAAGCATTCGATGCGCATCGGAGGCGCGTCGAGGGCCAGCGCGCTCTCCAACTGCAGCAGCGCCGCGTTGATGCGCTTGTCGTCGTAGTTGGTGCGCACCTTGTAGCGCATGAGGGTGTGCTGGGCGTTGGTCTCGGCCATGGATACCAGCTCGGCCTTCTCCCCTTTCTGCGGCGCGGTGAAGCGCACCTTGGCCCCATGGGCGCTGTCCAGCTTCTCGGTCAGCCAGCTGGCCATCACCTCCGCATCCTCGGGCACCGCCCGCACGATCACCTCGTGGGGGATGGAGGTGGTGGTATCGTAATAGCGCAGCAGGAAGTTATGGAGCAGGTCCTGGTCGGGCACATCAGTACCCTTGTTCAGGATGAACTCGTTGCTGTTGATGATGCGGCCCTCGCGCACCATGAGCACGTGCACGCCGGCCACGGTCTCTTCGCGGAAGAAGCCGATGACGTCTGCATCGAGGTTACGGGACGACACCGCATGCTGCTTGCTGGCGAGCGAACCGATGGTGTCGATGCGGCTCTTGATACGACCCGCCCGCTCGAAGTCCAGCTCGGCTGCGGCTGCGGCCATCTCCTCTTGCAGCTCTTCCACGAACTCGCGATGGTTGCCGCCCAAGAACCGCTCGATGCGGCGCACGTGCTCCTCGTATTCCGCAGGCGTTATCTGACCGCAGCACGCCCCCGGACCCAGGCCCACATGGGCGTCGAAACAGGGCTTGATGGCACCGTCTTTGGTGAGGAACGCATCCAGCGAGAGCTCGACGCCCTTGTCCTTCGCCTTGGCGAGCCGTCGCTCCAATGCCCGCCAATCGGCGCAGGCCGCCGAGCACAGCGGCACCACGCGCCGAGCGATGTCGATCATGCGCCGCGCCGCGCGGCTGTCGGTATAGGGACCGAAGTAGCGCGTGTTCGCCTTGTGTTTCTCGCGCGTGTACTTGATGGCGGGGAACACATCCCCTTTGGTCAGGGCGATGAACGGGTAGCTCTTATCGTCTTTGTAGTCGGCGTTGAAGAAGGGGTAGTGCTGGTTGATGAGGTTCTTCTCGAGCACGAGGGATTCATGCTCGTTGTCCACCACGATGTACTCGAAAGAATGTATCTGCTCCACCAGAAGCGGTATCTTCGCGCGCTCGTCTTGGAAGTTCACGTACTGGCGCATGCGCGCCCGCAGCTGCTTCGCCTTGCCGACATAGATGACCTCGCCCTCGGCGTTCTTCCATAGATACACCCCTGGAGCCGCGGGCACCTCGGCGAGCTCTCGCTTGATGCGCGCGATCTTCTCCTGCTGACTCTCCCCTTCGACCCCTCCTGCTTCTACCGGAGCCGCCTCGAGGACATCATCTGTGCGCTCTTCGCTCATGCCGTCATTATATCGCGGGCAGAAGGAGGGATATCGACGAAGGACATACTCGAGCGGTCATGCCGGTGCCCGCCGCTGTCATTCCGCAGCTACGCAGCACCCGAACGACGGATCGCACCACCGAGCACCCAGTTCCTCTCACGGCCTGAAAAGACGTGCTCGCTCCTTGCGAAGCAGTATCGAGAAGAGGATGGCGCCACAGAATGACATCACCACCCCCTCTCACACCCCTTCCTTTCCCTTTTGAGGACCTCTTGAGAACGCCCCGTCGAGTCCGCAGGAAGGTTCCCTTCGCAGGATCGGCGCGCATCCACGAGGATGACCCCCTGTCCTCCCCTCGACACCCAAGCGGCGATGCAGCAGATGGCACAGGACCGGAAATCGCAGTCTCAGAACCTCTCGTTCACGAGCCCGGTGAGATCCACTGTGAACACGATGCGGGCGATAGGCTCGCTAGTGACATCAGCGGTGGGCATCGCGAGCACGTCGAAGCCAGGGAGCAGCTTCATGGCGTAGGTCAAGGGAAGCTCCCCTACCCGCGCGAGATTGCCGAGGGCGTCAGTGGTCACGTCGTCCCCTGCGCTGCCTGCCGCGACGGGCGTGGCTGCAGGGATCGCGAGGGAGGAACCCGCTTCAGGCGTCCACTTCATGGAAGCTCCGCTCGCGTCATGCAGGGAAAGGAGCGCCTTCGCGGAGGAGCCCGCCGTCACCTCCACTGCGCACTTATCGGGATTACCCTCCCCAAGGATGCGCGTCGCTGAAAGCGTGTCGTCGGCATCCTTCAGAGCTTCCAGTTCGATCGAGGCCACGGGCACCTCTTGAGGAATCGAAGAGCGCAGGGTGCCTGACATGATGGGTCCTGCCTGGGCGCCTGCTGCGTCATCCCCTATGACCGTCGCACGATCGATGCCCAAGGTCACCGTCCCAGGAGCCGATACCGGTACCTCGAGGTTGGCCATGAGCGTCCAGCAAGCATAGAGGTCGACATCAGATGCATCCTTCCAGACGGAATCTCTGACGTAGTTCCCGTCCTCGTCGAAGTAGAGCTCTCCTTTGGTGCCGTCCGGGTTCTTGGTCCAATACCCTGAGAAGGCATGGCCGTATCGCTTGGGAACGGATGCGGAGGGTACCGCCGCATCGAAGGTGACGGCGTGCTCCACCGTATCCCCGAGGCCTCCCTCTCCTGTCCCGTCGTTGGCATGAAGATGTGCGGTGTAGGGGTTGGCGGAGAAGGAGGCTGCGTATGAGAAGGTCTCCCCATCGTCTTTGCCCTCCAGCATCGAGCTCGTTATCGTGAAGGACTTCGAGCCTGCCGCTATCCCCGTGCCCGACCAGCCTTGAAAGGTATAGCCCGCATCAGGGGTCGCAGCCATCATCGCTATGGGGCAGTCCTCCACCGTGAAGTCGCTCGTGCGGTTGGCATGCGTTCCATGGGATGTGCTCCACGAGAGGTGGTAGGTGTTAATGGTCCATTTCGCCTTGGCGGTGAGGTTGCCGTAGGTGCCCTTCTTCACGGTGACGTTGGTGGTGCCGTTGCCTGTGATGCCGATACCGGATGCTCCTGTCACGTCCCACCTTGCGAAGGCGTAGCCCGTCCTCGTTCCGGTGGCGGGCAAGGTGAAGTCGGCTGTCTCTACGTTGTACCCGGTCGTCTTGCCAGTGAACGTCCCGCCTCCGTCATCGTAGATTATCGTGTGAGCAGTAGGCGTCCACCGTGCGTAGAGCGTGGTGTTGGCCGTCTTGTTCCAGGTTCGCGCGCTCGCGCAGGAGGCGGTGTAGTACTGCGCCCCTCCGCTCGATGCGCTCGTGTCGTACCAGCCTGCGAAGGTATAGCCTGCACGAACGGGCTTGGTGGTGGAGATGGCCGGCATGGCCGCATCATAGGTGGCGGTAACGTTCGCGGACTGCCCACCTGAACCTCCGTTGGCGTTGAAGGAGACGGCGTAGGTATTGGGAGACCAGTTGGCCGTGTAGCTCCTGTTCCCGGTCGATCCCTTTGCCACCGTAACGGACTTGTTCGCAGAACCAGAAAGACCGGTACCGCTCCAACCGGAGAAGGCGTAACCGGTCCTCGTTGGGTTCTTCAGCGTGAAGGTCGCCGTGTCCACGTTATAGGAAGTCGGGTTGCCCGAGATGGAACCGCCGCTCAGTGTGTAGCTTATAGTATAAGTATTGCGGGTCCACTGCGCTGTGAAGGTGACGTTGGATCCGAGCGTGACGGTCCCACCCGTGTAGTAGCCCGAGGAGTTCTTCGTTCCGCCTGAGACCGTCCCGCTAGCAGCCCATCCATTGAATGCGTAGCCAGTGCGAGAAGGAGTTAGGATCGTGACAGTGGTCACCTTGCTCGAATTGGCCGGCACCCCGCTCGTAGCGCCATTGCCATTCCACGTAACGGCATAGCCAGGCTCCAAAATAGCCCTCGCTTCTTCAATTGAATCGACAGCGACGCCGTTAATTTTGATGTTCATATAAATCCGATCCACCTTCTGGTCCGCGGGTGCAAGTCGCCAATGACCTTGTGAACATCGACTAAGGGTTCTTGTCGTATGAGAACTGTCTGGGAACGATGTTACAACTCGGTCGCTTCCCGAACCGAACCGACATCCATCGTATGTGCAACCAGGGTTACTCTGACCGGCGGAACTTCCCCATGTTACGGTAAAAGCGCGGCTGGTTTCTATCTCACCGGCTATCGCAGCGGATTGCAAGCGTGAAAGCGAATCGACTTCGGACGTGCGGATGAGCGAAGAAGCCTGAGAATCGCCCAGTCTGATCAATCGATCAAAAGCTGAACGAGCACGTTCCGGCCTAACGAAGGAATCCTCATATCTGTAATATTCGACGTCTTCGCCTAGGCGATATTCTTCTAAGAAGGAAGCTGCGCTGTCCGCATCAACGACCAGAGCGTCCACCGATGCGCGATGCGAGAGCGCTTCAGGGTCGATGCTGGTCGCGCTAGGAGCGATGCGGACAGCGCCCACTCGGCCCTCGGGAATGAGCCGTAAAGTGGCGAGATCGGCGCTGTAGAGAGCGCCATCGTAGGAAGCGTATACAGAGTTGCCGTCTGCGACGACGAGGTATTGCAAGGTCTCGAACCCTGCGAAAGCGTCATCTTCGATCTTCGAGACGGAAGCTGAGATGCCCAGAGCGAGGATGCCCTTCTTTCCTGCCAGAGGGTTCTTGAACTCGTAGGTGGTGCCATCATCGAGAGTGGCGACATCGCCATCCATCGAGACGATGGTGCGGACATCGTCGGCACCATCGGGATCGGCGGACTCGCCTTCTTCGACAGAGGGATCAGAACCCAGCTCGTCCTCGCAGGCGAACGCTCCAGCTTTCGCCTGTATGTCGGAAGATGCGCTAGCGTCGCCACCATCTTGCGCTGCGCTAGCAGCGTCCTCATCGCTCAGGTACCGAGCGACCTCTTCAGGATCGATCCCCGCTTCAGCTAGGAGCGCTTCGTCCTCGAACAGCGCCTTGCAGCCGGCGTAGTCGGGGTTCGCTCCCTCCTCGCTCAGCCCTGCGAAGGCACCGTTCGCGATGCGGGTCACGCTGTAGGATCCGATGCTGTCAGGTGTGACCGCTTCAGGGATGGAGAGGACCTGTCGCTCTATCGTCTCCTCGGGCAGCTTGGAATAGTCCGCCGCCATAAGAGCCACGCTCTCACCATCGGCTTCGATCGCGAAGGTCATGCCCTCGTGCTGAAAGGACCCTACCACGGTGGACTCGGACGAGACGCCATCCTTGGCCTCGGCCCCATCCTCGCCATCGCCCTCACTAGCTCCATCGTCACCGGAGCCGCTATCGATGGGCAGCTTCGCGCTCACCATGGGGACGGCGCGCGTGGAATCGAGCGTCTGCGCCAGGAAGAAGCTCTTGGTGGTCTCGGCTTGGGCGACCGTCGAAAGAGCCACGTCCTCGTTGATGACGTCAGGTCGTGCGACGCTCTCGGTCACATCACCTTCGGGTGCGGCATCCTCGGTCCGAGGGTCTTTAGGAGAAACCTCGCCCTCATCATCTGCAACAAGGGCTTGACCCGAAGCATCAGCGGAAGCAACGGGCTGCCCATCAGGGCTCCCGTCTCCTTCCACAGCGAACGCTGCTGCGGGCATGAGCCCTACCACCAGCGCCAAAGCGAACAGCAGTGAGATGGATCGCTCGCAGAATGCAGCGACAGAGGATCGCACCATAGCGACCAGCTCCTTCCGGCGTGTGTGTTCTCGTCACACCGTGGAGGAGGCCGACTTCTTTGAAAGCTTTTTCACGGTCGTTCCCGGCGACCAAAGTGAAAGGAAGGCATCCACCACAGTCGGCAGAAAGCGAGATCGCATAATGTCGAATACGAACGCGTATTGACAAAAACACATCCCGAAAGGCAGATGCCCTCCCTGCATGTTTTTGCAATACTATCCGCAAGCGTGAACAGTGCAAAACACTATCCACCGTTGGAAACACGCGTCATATGACGCATTATCGACTCCGTATTCTGTTTTATGCGATCCCTTCCGAAGAAGGACCCGCTTTCTGCCAAGGCGGACTATAGCACGGTCGCGAAGAGGCTTCAAACGACCAGTGCTTTACCGAACCATGAAGCTCGAGAAAAAGGCAAGGTCAAGCTCCTGCTCCTCTCCAATTGTGAAGATTTTGAATCTCGCCGGGCGAAAAGCCCACGTACGTGCGCATCCGAGAAAGGATTGTTCATCCAAAGGATCATAGGCTACGACCGTCCCCTCCCCTTCGAAGGATGCATGCCTCCGAAGGGTGGTGACGCCGTGCTCCTTCACCCGTTGCAACCCCCCCCGATCGAGCGATGATCAGGCTCGGAAGCTCTGATCGATGCACCGGACGAGAAGCTCATAAGGGCCGAACGCGAACGCGCCGCGATAGAGAAGGCCTTCAACGTTGTTCGAAACGATGAAACCCTCGACGTCCTCCACCGCATGCAGATACACGACGATGTAAGGGTGGTGCATGTCCTATACTGGTCGCATACAACCAAAACGAACGAGGAGAAAGCGCATGCATGAAACGATCGACACGATCGAAGAATTGAGCGATCGCGGGAAGCGAGCGCGGCTGGTGCCGAGCGCGGACGCATCGCAGATACCCGATGCCGAGCTTTCCATCCATGAACAGATACGCCAGTACTATGGCGACATCTTGGCAGGCTCCGATGACCTGAAGACCAACGCCACCTGCTGCACCAGCGATGCGCCGCCGCGCTATGCGATCGAGGCCATGGCCGAGATAGACGACGAGATCATGGAGCGCTTCTACGGCTGCGGCAGCCCCATCCCGCCAGCGCTGGAAGGATGCACGGTGGTGGACCTCGGCTGCGGCGTGGGCCGCGATGTCTACGTGCTCTCGAAGCTGGTAGGCCCCAGCGGCCGCGTCATCGGCGTGGACATGACCGAAGCGCAGCTGGCCGTGGCCCGCGCCCATCTCGACTCCCAGATGGAGCGCTTCGGATACAGCGTCCCGAACGTCGAGTTCAAATGCGGCTTCATCGAAGACCTCGCAGAGCTGGGCATCGAGGATGGCGCCGTGGATCTGGTGGTATCGAACTGCGTCATCAACCTCACACCGTTCAAACGTCAGGTGTTCGAGGAGATATATCGGGTGCTCAAGCCCGGCGGCGAGCTCTATTTCTCCGATGTGTTCTGCGACCGTCGCATGCCCGAAGCCCTGAGAGACGATCCGGTGCTGCGCGGCGAATGCCTCGGGGGCGCCCTCTACCTCGACGATTTCCGCCGCATGATGCAGCAGGTGGGCTTCGCCGACTTCCTGTTCACCGTCGTCGACGACATCCATGTGAGCGATCTGGCCCTTGAGACCAAGCTGGGCTTCATGAGCTTCACCTCCCGTACCGTGCGCGCCATCAAGGCTGCCGATCTGGAAGACGCCCATGAGGACTACGGTCAGCGCGCCACCTACCTGGGCACCATGACCGAGATGCCCCGCTATTTCGACCTTACCGACCACATCCGGCTCATCAAGGGCCGTGAGTGCGCCCTCAGCCGTAACATGGTGGAGATGCTGCGACAGTCCCGCTACGGCGAGCACTTCTCGTTCACCCAGCCGAAGGAACATCGCGGGCGCTTCGACTTCGATCGCGCCCAAGACGCCCTGCTCGCCCGTCGCGGGAAGGTGGCCATCGACCACGACTATACCGAAAGCGCCCTCCAGCGCATCGGCGCCGAGCCGTTCGAGGAGCGCGTGAACGCGCCAAAGGTGCTCACCGCGTCGGATTCGCCCCGCACGTTGCAGGTGAACATCACCTACGCCTGCAACCTCGCCTGCCGTCATTGCTATCTAGAATGCGCGCCCACCAACACCGAGGTCATGGACCACGAAACGCTGCAAGCGTGCCTCGACGCCTTCTGTAACGGGCCGTTCACCACCATCGACATCACCGGCGGCTCCCCCGAGCTGCATCCGGAATTCAGCTGGTTCCTCGCTGAAGCAGCGAAGATAGCTCGCGAGAAGGAAGGGGGCTCCGTCATCGTGCGCAGCAACCTCACCTTGGAAGACGAGCCGGAGCACGAGCATCTTTTGGCAGAGTTCGCCGCAGCAGGAGCTGCGGTGACCACCTCTCTTCCCTACTACGACGCCGAGAATGCCGATGGGCAGCGGGGCCGCGGGGTGTTCCAGCGCATCATGCGCTCGGTGCGCAAGCTCAACGAGCTGGGCTACGGCAAGGCGGACAGCGGACTGAAGCTCGACCTGGTATACAACGTAGCGGGCCCGTTCCTGCCCCCGCCCCAAGACCTGCTGGAAGACCTCTATCGCATCGAGCTGGAACAGCGGGAGGATATCGCCTTCGACGAGCTGTTCGCCTTCAACAACTACCCTCTCGGGCGCTTCGGCCAAGACCTGCTGGACGCGAACCTCTACGATAGCTACCTGAACCTGCTGGTGAACAACTTCAACGCCCTGGCCGTGCAGCGCTTGATGTGCCGCGATCAGGTGAACGTGGACGTGGACGGGCGCCTTTACGACTGCGAGGTGAACCACGTGCTGGAGATGCCCATCCAGCATGACGACCGCGATGCGACGATCCACGACATCGTTGACGGATCGGTGCCCGCGCGGCCCATCCGCACCCATGCGGTGTGCTACAGCTGTTCAGCCGGCTCCGGCTCTTCCTGCGGCGGCTCTCTCGTGCGCTAGGAAGCTAGAGAGGAAGAGCGCCTGGTAGGGAGACGGTCCCTACCAGGCGCTCTTGAACGACCTCGAACGTCAGGGTCACAGTCCGCAGGCTGCGCGCAGCTCCTCCACCTTGTTGGTGCTCTCCCAGGTGAACTCGGGAAGCTCACGGCCGAAGTGGCCGTAGTTGGAGGTCAGGCGATAGATGGGCCGGCGCAGGTCCAGCGCGTCGATGATAGCGCCCGGCCGTAGGTCGAACACCTCTCGCACGGCGCTCTCGATGGTCTCCACCGGCACTTTCTCGGTACCGAAGGTATCCACCATGATCGACACCGGCGTTGCCACGCCGATAGCATAGGCTATCTGCACCTCGCAGCGATCGGCGAGGGCGGCCGCCACCACGTTCTTCGCCACCCAGCGAGCCGCATAGGCACCGGAGCGATCCACCTTCGTGCAATCCTTGCCGCTGAACGCGCCACCACCGTGACGGCCCATGCCGCCATAACTGTCCACGATGATCTTACGACCGGTCAAGCCCGCATCCCCCATGGGACCTCCCACCACGAAGCGCCCGGTGGGGTTCACGTATATCTCAGCGTCAGCGGCCAAGGGCACGCCCACCCGCTCGATGACCGGCTTGATGACGCTATCGATGATGGCCTCGCGCAGCACCTCTGCGCTCACATCCTCGGAATGCTGGGTGGACACGACCACCTTCTCCACGGCTACCGGACGCCCGTCTTCGTAGCGCACCGACACCTGCGTCTTGCCATCGGGCCGCAGAAATGCCAGGGTGCCGTCCTTGCGCACCTCGGTCAGCCGCTCGCTCAGGCGATGAGCCAGATAGATGGGCATGGGCATGAGAGTGTCGGTCTCGTTGCAGGCATAGCCGAACATCATGCCCTGGTCGCCCGCGCCCACCAGCTCATAAGGGTCAGCCTCGGCCACTCCGGTCTTCTGGGCCTCGAACGACTCGTCCACGCCCTGAGCGATGTCGGGCGATTGCTCGTGGATGGAGTTCATCACGGCGCAGGTGCTAGCGTCGAAGCCGAACTTCGCGCGATCGTAACCGATGTCGTTCACCACCTCGCGCACGATAGCAGGCACGTCAACATAGGCCTGAGTGCGGATCTCGCCGCCCACTACCACCAGCCCGGTAGTGGTGAACGTTTCGCAAGCGCAGCGCACCTTCGAGACATCAGCGGGCTGACCGTTGGGCGCGATGTAGCCTTCGCCTTGCAGCTCTATCTCCTTGCTCAAGATGGCATCGAGGATGGCATCGGATATCTGATCGCACATCTTATCGGGATGCCCCTCGGTCACCGATTCAGAGGTGAAGATGGTGGTTTTCGCCATGACGGACACGCTTCCTTTCTTCTATTCTCATCAGGGAATGGTAACATGAAGGACGCATCCATCCCAGAAGATGAGAGAAGAGAATCAACCGTCCCATGAAACCGCTCGTCGCGCTCTCGGCGCAGACAGAAACCGACCCTTTGAGCTACGCCATCCGCCGCCGCTACATCGACTATCTCGCGAAGGCCGGTGCCCTCACCGTGGTCGTTCCGCCGAGCACCGACATCAGCGACCTGGACGCCACCCTCGACCGCTGCGACGGCCTGTTCGTAGCAGGAGGTCCCGACATCGATCCTCTGCTCTACGGTACCGAGCGTCCCGTCGACGCTGCCGCGGAAGGCTACCACCCCCTGCGCGACCATAGCGAGCTGGCCATGATCCGCCACGCCTTCGAGGAGCGAATGCCGCTGTTCTGCGTCTGCCGCGGCTTCCAAGCTATGAACGTGGCCTTCGGCGGCACTCTCCATCAGGACATACGGGATCGCGGTGGCGAAGCTCACTGGCTCGAAGACGACCATGAGGACCCGATACATCCGGCCCATGAGGTGAAGCTGCAAGCCGGCTCTCCGCTGGCTAGGCTGTTGGGGGCGGACTCGGTGGCGGTGAACAGCATGCACCATCAAGCGATCGATCAGGTGGGCACGGGCCTTTCGCCAGCGGCCTTCGGCCCCGCCTTCTGCCGTCTCGACGGCGAGGAGGTGGCCGCCATCGAGGCGCTCTACCACCTCCAACGCCCCTTCTTCTTAGGCGTGCAATGGCACCCCGAGTACGGCTTGGACGACGAGCCGAGCATGGCGCTCGCCCGCGCTTTCGTGGACGCGTGCGCCGCCTATCGAAACGATCCGAAAGCGAGGAGATGACCGTGACCGAATCCACGGCGAGCAAGACGAACAACAGCGGATACACCGCCGAGTACCTGCGAGCGACGAAGACCTTCGATCCCCTCGGCCTGGGCCGCCGCGCCTGCTGGGAGTATCTGGAAGGCTCCACCTCCCGCTACAATGACATCACCGTGTACTCGGCCTACGTGCCGCGCCTGTTCGACCAGACCACCTACGACCTGTTCGATCGCTACTGCACCACCACCCATGCCATCTTGGTGAAGGTGATCGAGAAGTATCTGGGAGATCCCGCCTTCCGTGACGTGTTCGCCTACAGCGACCGCATCCGCGACCTCATCCTGCTGCCGCGCGACTACGACAGCGTGCTGCCGCTGATCCGCATCGACCTGTTTTTGAACGAGGACACCTTGGAGGCGAAGTTCTGCGAGTTCAACGCCGATGGGTCCTCGGGGATGAACGAGAATCGCGAGATCAACATCGGCGTGGAAGCGAGCGAGCCGTTCAAGGCGTTCGCCAAAGAGCATGCCGTGCAGAACTGCGTGCGCGCCACTTTCGACGGCTGGGTGGACGAGTTTCTGCGCATCTACGACACCTACCGGTTCAAAGTGGAGAAGCCCCATGTGGCCATCGTGGACTTCCTCGACCACGCCGTAGTGGAGGAGTTCAAGGTGTTCGGCAAGCTGTTCGAGCAGCGCGGCATCGGCTTTTCGGTGTTCGACGTCCGCGAGCTGCGCTTCGACGGCGAGAAGCTGGTGGGCGGCAACGCCTACTGGGGCAAAAGCGACGTGCCCATCGACGCTATCTGGCGCCGCGCCATCTCCAGCGACGTGGCTGAGCGCTGGGAGGAGAGCCAACCTTTGATCGAAGCGGTCCGAGCGCGCAAAGTAGCGCTCATCGGCAGCTTCGCCGGCCATATCGTCCACGACAAGCAGATATTCCGCGCGCTGTTCGACCCGCGGGTGCAGGCCATCCTCACTGAAGAGGAGAACGACTTCGTAGCTCGCACCGTGCCGTTCACGGCATTTCTCGAGAGCGACGCGGTCGACCTGGCGGAAGTGAAGCGCGACCCGGCCGCTTGGATCATCAAGCCCTTCGATTCCTACGGCAGCCAGAACGTCTTCGCCGGCCGTGACTTCTCCGCAGAGGAGTGGAGCGCCATCGTGGATGGCCATGCGGACGGGGCCGATGAGGGTCGTCCCTATCTGGTACAGCGATTCTGCACGCCCTATGCCACCGAGACCATCCCACTCTACGGCAAGGAAGTCGACTACACCGCCCCGCCGCGAGCGTTCAACAACCTCTCGGGCCTCTACATATATAACGGTCGCTTCGCCGGCGTGTTCTCGCGCCTGGGGCCGAACTCCATCATCCTCGGTGCCAAAGGCGGCGTGACCGCCCCGTCGATGTGGGTAGACTGCGCTCCCTGCTTCCCGCGTTTTCAACCGAACGGTGACCGCTCGGTGGTCGAGGGCTGAACGAAGGGCCGAACCGTGGCAGAATGGATGCGACGATAGGAACGAAGTGCGAGGAGAAGGTCGCGCCGACCGAACGGTCCGAAGCGCATGACGATCCTTCCTCGCGAATGGAAGCGGGCATGAGCAAGATCATCCGATGGATACTGAGCACCGTCACGGCCCTGTTCGTGGCGGTGAGCTTCATAGGAGCGGGCTTGGCGGTATGCGCCGTGCCCGACACGACCACGCGCCTCATCGCCCAGAGCACGAGCGCCGCTGACTCCTCGCCCTTCGACCGGGAGCAGCTGGTGCACATGGCCGTGATCACCAAGCAATACACCGTCAACATCCATGACCGCGCCCAGCTCGATGATGCGCAGCGCGACATCAACTCCGGCCGAGACGCCTCGAAGCTGGGCGAGCGCTACTCGCTGCCCCAAGAGGCCGTCGATCACCTCGATGACGTTCATGAGGTGCTGGTGCGCGCAGCCATCGTGTTAGCGGTGGTGGCCCTGGCCGCCCTGCTGCTCAGCGTGCTGTGCGCCCTGTGGAAGGGCATGTTCCTCTTGGGAGACATGCTGGTGGAAGCCGGCATCCTCACCATAGCCCTCATGGCCACCTGCGCCATCATAGCCGTCGTGAACTTCGACGCGCTGTTCGGCGCGCTGCACGGCCTGCTGTTCGAAGCGGGCACCTGGACCTTCTCTGCCGATTCGCTGCTCATATCCATGTACCCCCAAGGGTTCTGGGTGTCCATGGGCATCGTGTGGGCCTCGGTGGCCGCCGTGTTAGCGATCATCGCCATCATCGTCGGCGTCGTCCTGCGCATCCGCGGCAAGCGCAAGGCGCTGAAGCCCTATCCGTTCGCCCAGACCGAATACGACATACTCTATTTCTGACCATCGCCTTATCCGAGAAGAAGGAGAGAACGTGACCGACGCCTCAACGAACCGCCCCGTACGCGTGCGCTTCGCACCCTCGCCCACCGGCAAGCTCCATATCGGAGGAGCCCGCACCGCCATCTACAACTGGGCGTTCGCCCGGGCCATGGGCGGCACCTTCGTGCTACGCATCGAGGACACCGACCCAGAACGCTCCACCGAGGAGAACACGGCCATCATCCTGCGCGCCATGGAATGGCTCGGACTGGACTGGGACGAAGGCCCTGAGGTGGGCGGCCAGTTCGGTCCCTATTTTCAGTCGCAGCGCACCCAGCTGTACCAACAGGCTCTCGACCGCCTCAAGGAAGCAGGTGCGGTGTATCCGTGCTTCTGCACCAAAGACGAGCTCGACGCCAAGCGCGCTCGAGCCGAGGCCGAAGAGGGCGGCTACGCGGGCTACGACCGCACCTGTCGAGAGATCCCGCCCCAAGAGGCGCGAGCGCGCATCGCTGCTGGCGAGCCCCATGTGTGGCGCTTGAAGGTGCCGCTCGAGCACGGCCCGGTAGTGTTCGAGGACGCTGTGTACGGCTCCATGAGCTTTCCGGTCGACGTCATGGACGACATGATCCTGCAGCGCACCGACGGCACCTTCACCTACAACTACGTGGTGGTATGCGACGACGTCGCCATGGAGATGACCCACGTGATACGCGGTGACGACCACCTCTCCAACACCCCCCGCCAGGTGCTCGTCTACGAGGCCCTCGGCGCAGAGGTGCCGCTGTTCGCCCATCTGCCCATGATCTTGGGCTCCAACGGCAAGAAGCTGTCGAAGCGCCATGGCGCCACCAACGTGGAGGAATACCGCGATCGCGGGTATCTGCCCGAGGCCATGGTGAACTTCCTCGCGCTGCTCGGCTGGTCGCTCGACGGCGAGACCACCATCATCCCCCGCGAAGAGCTCTGTCGCGACTTCTCCCTTACCCGCATCAACAAGAAGCACGCCATCTTCGACGAGAAGAAGCTCGATTGGATGGATGGCTCCTACATACGCGAGATGGACGTCGAGAGCTTCCTTGCAACCGCGAAGCCCTGGTTCGTCCGAGCAGTGGCCTTGGGCACGAAAGCCTCCTGCAGCGACGAGGCGGTATGCGTGGTTCCCACTCCCACCAAAGAGGAGCAGCAGGAAGAGGCGCGCGCCACCAAGCCGCTGAACGAGGACGTGCCCGCTGAAACGTGGGGCCATGCCCTCGCCTATGTGGAGGATCACGCCGATCGATTGCGTGCCACCTATCCTTTGCTGGTGGAACGCCTGAACCGCTTCGACGAGATACCGGCCAAGATCGAGTTCCTGTTCTGGGGGACGCATGTGATCCTCGACGAGAAGTCCCGCGACAAGGTGCTGCTGAAGGAAGGGTCGGGCGCCGAAGAGGCCCTCGCTCTCTGCCGCGCAGCCCTCGCCGACGAGAGCATCCCTTGGCAGTTCGAGGCCCTGCAAGAAGAGTGCCTGGCCCGCGGGGAGGCAGCCGGTCTCAAGACCAAGGCGCTGCTGCAGCCTCTGCGCGTGGCCGTGTGCGGCAACATGGTCTCACCACCGCTCTTCGAGAGCATCGTGCTGATGGAGCGCGCCGATGTGCTCGCCCGTATCGATAACGTGAGCAGCGTCGTCTTCGACGCCTGAGCCCTTAAGGAGGACATCATGACCGAAGAGAGACCTCTCGACCCCCGACCCGCTTCCGAAGATGCGACGGCCGCAACCCCAGCAGCCCCGACTCCGTCGGAAGAGACCGCCCCGGTCGCTGCAGCGCCGGCCTCGGGATCCGATAGCGCCACCGCAGCGCTGATGGCCCTCTCCAGCGCTGCGGCTCCTGCCGGTGCCGCGCCTGCATCGGCCGAAGAGGCGCCGGCGGCTCCTCCCTCTCCAGAGGTCGCGCATAGCGATGCCTATCCGGCTCCCACCGGAGCACCGGTGGTCGTGGCCCCAGCAGCTGCGAGCACCGGACAGACCCCACCGCCTCCGCCTCCATCAGCTCAGACGCCCCCTACAGGAGCTCCGGTCGTGCCACCGGCCCCTTCGAAGCCGAAGCGGAAGATATGGCCCTGGGTGCTGGCCGGCTCCATCCTGATGGCCCTTCTATTGGGAAGCCTCACGGTCGCCTGCACCTCGGCCCTGGTGAACTTCGCCACCAGCTCCATAGAGCGTAGCTACGATCGCTCCGACATATACAACTATGATGCGCAGGACGGTCTGCTGAACTACTACTTCGAAGGCGGCCAGGCCACCTTCGATGACGTGTTGGCCGCCTTCAACGTGACAGCCGGAGACCCTGCAGGCTTCGACCATGGTCGCGGGGCCTACGTGGTCGACAGCACCGATGGCATAGCACCTGGCCTCTATTATCTCGCCGGCACCCAAACGGGCGTCTCGAACTTCTACGTGCTGAAGGGCACCGAGCGCAAGAGCGGTACCTTCTACGCCATGGAGACTTCGGTGGAATACTTCGGCAACTATTACACCGAGCTCGAAGAGGGCGACTGCATCGTGTACGTGCCCCAGAGCGAATACGATACGTTCCATCTTGCCACCGACGAGCCCATGGCTGTGAGCATCCCTTATCAGAGCGGCTGCTACCGCGTGGGCATCGACATACCGGCGGGCACCTACACCATCACCGCCAACGCCGAGGAGGCCCGCACCACCGATAGCGAAGCGGGAGCCTACGTGATGAAGGACCTGGAGTTCGAAGACGATTCCATCATCGAGTACGCCCTGGTGATCAAAGGCGGCCGGCAGACCATAACCGTGAAGGACGGCGACTACTTGGAACTGTTCGCAGCTATCGCCACCCCCAGCGATGGCACCGGTCGCACCGAGCGCTCGGCCGAGGAACCGGAGCGCGCTCGACCGCTCTACGGTCACTACGACGAGCAGGGGCGCTCCTATGGCGCGTGATCACATCTCCCTCGATGAGATACCAGGCTTCTTCGAGTCCGACCGCTTCGCCTGCGACCTGGCCGGATGCTGCATCGAAGATTACCGCAAAGGTTACGCTCGCTGTTCCATGCATCTCGCTACCGCCCATTACAACGGAGCAGGCGCGGTGATGGGCGGTGCGGTGTTCACGCTGGCTGACTTCGCAGCCGGCATCGCCGCCAACGCCGATGAGCCGCCCAGCGTATCCTCTTCGGCCACGATCGAGTTTCTGAACTCCTCGAAAGGAACGGTGCTCTACGCCACGGCCACCGTCGACAAGGCAGGCCGACGCTTGAGCTACGTCACCGTGGATGTCACCGATGACCACGACGTGTTGGTGGCGCGCATGATGACCACCCTGTGCCGCATCGCTTGATCGACCGCATCGACGTTCCGATCGCCTTTTCAAGGGCACCGTGCGAGAGCCACGGTGCCCTTCTTCGTTTCAGCGATCCTTCCCTTCCACGAGCTCCTTCAAGAAGCTCTCGACGGGCGGCAGCAAGCTCTCCTGGTCTTCGCCCACGGTCTCGAGGTGCTTGAGCGGGATGGTGAAGCGCTGCTTGTCGGCGATATAGCGACCGCCCGAGCGACGCAACGTGGTGGCCGTGGCCTTCGGGATGACGATGGGCTCCACGATCAGCTTGCCAGCCGCCACCGAGATGGTCTGGATGCCATGCTCGTTCGCATAGGCCTTCAACCGCGCCTTCGCGAACAGCTCTTGGGCAGCCGGGGGCATGGATGGGTGCTTCTCGCCAAGCTCCTCTTCCAACCTGTCCACATCCTCCACCGTGGCCGCGTTGGCTATCTTGCGATACCACAGCACCCGCTCGTCCACATCGGGCACGTAATCGTCGGCCAGATAGGTCGCACCGGGGATGTTCACCGTGATGTCCGACAAGGCGAGCGGCAGCCCGTCAGCAGTGCCCTCGCCCTCCCGCGTGGCGCTCACGGCCTGTTGGAGCATCTGAGCGAACAGGTCGAAGCCCACCGCGCTCATGTTCCCCGACTGCTCAGCGCCCAGAAGATCGCCCGCTCCGCGTATCTCCAGGTCGCTCATGGCGATGCGCATGCCGCTGCCCAGCTCGTGATGCTCATCGATAGCGGTCAGACGAGCTAGAGCCTCCTCGGTGAGGGCCACGTTCTCCGGGAACATGAAGTAGGCGTAGGCTTGCGTGGACGAGCGGCCCACGCGGCCCTTCAACTGATACATCTGAGCCAGGCCAAGACGCTGGGCATCCTCGATGATGAGGGTATTGGTGTTGGGATTGTCGATGCCGCTCTCGATGATGGTGGTGGCCACCAACACATCCAGCTCTCCGGCGGCGAAATCCTCCATCACCCGCTCCAGCTCCTCTTTGCTCATCTTGCCATGGGCCACCCCTACCCGCGCTTCACCGGCGGCCGCTCGCACCCGCTCCACCGCATCTGCGATGTCGCGCACGCGATTGCTCACGTAGTACACCTGCCCTGAGCGTGCCAGCTCGTAGCGGATGGCGGAGGACACCACGTCAGGATCCCACTCCCCCACATGCACCTTCACCGGCAGCCGCGCATCCGGCGGTGTCATGATGAGGCTCATGTCGCGCACGCCCGACAGCGACATCTGCATGGTGCGCGGGATGGGCGTGGCCGACAGCGTGAGCACGTCGATGGACTCGCGCAAGTTCTTGAATTGCTCTTTCGCCTGCACGCCGAAGCGCTGCTCCTCGTCGATGATGACGAGACCCAGGTCATGGGGGTTCACATCGCGCGAGAGCAGACGATGGGTCCCCACCAGCACATCCACCGTGCCCTCGGCGAAACCCTCCAGCGCCGTCTTCTGCTGGGCCGCCGTACGGAAGCGCGAGAGCACCTCCACCTTCACGCCGAAGGGCTCGAAGCGCTGCCGGAAGCTCTGGAAGTGCTGCTGGGCCAGGATGGTAGTGGGGCACAGCACCATCACCTGCTTACCATCTTGTGTGGCCTTGAACGCCGCTCGCAAGGCCACCTCGGTCTTGCCGAATCCCACATCACCGCAGATGAGACGGTCCATGGGCTTGGTTGATGCCATATCGGCCTTCACATCAGCGATAGCGGTCAGCTGATCGGGCGTTTCCTGGTAGGGGAAGGCCGCTTCCATCTCGTGCTGCCAGGGAGTGTCGGCACCGAAGCTGTGACCCACCGACGAGGCGCGACGGGCATACACGTCCACCAGGTCGAACGCGAGCTTCTTCGTCGCTTTGCGAGCACGGCCCATCGCCCGGGACCAATCGGAGGTGTTCAAGCGCGTGCGGCGCGGCGAGGAACCCTCTGGTCCCACGTAGCGCGTCACGCGATCGAGCTGCTCGACCGGCACGAACAGCTTGTCGCCCTCGGCGTATTCCAGCAGCAGGTAATCCCGTTCCACCCCGTCCACAGCTCGGCGCACCAGGTCACTGAACAGCGCGATGCCATGGGCCGCATGCACCACATGGTCGCCCGGTTTGAACGGGAACGTCACCTCGGTCACGTCGACCGTCTTCCTCACCCGCGCTGCGCTGCGGGCACCCTGGATGTCCGATATGCTGACCAGGGCCAAGCTCGCAGCAGGTATCACCATCCCTAAGGGGATGTCGGTGTCCACGATGTTCACCGTGCCCCCCTTCAGCGTGTTCGTCATCCCTTCCCCTGTCTCCGACAGGTCATGGATGGGAAGCTCGTTGTCGACGAACAGCAGCTTCATATCCTCGCGCGCCCGGCGATTCGGAGCGCTGAACACCACGGTGGTGCCCCCGTCCACGAACATACGCAGCTTGCCCAGCAGCTTCTCAGCGCTGCCGGCCGCATCCACGCGCTTCACAGGCAGTTCGGCGTCCACCGCGCCTCCCACGCGCATGATCGATACGTAGGTGGCGCGCACCGCACCGCCGAAGTCGAGGTTCGCCGGCCCCAGATAGAGCTCTTGGAGGGGAAGTCTGCTCCCCTTCCCCATGGCCATCATGTCCTCGAAGAGGTGGGTGGCATCGTCGAAGAGCGAACGCGGCTCCACCAATACGGCCAGAACGTCCCGCTTCCCGTAATCACCGAGGGAGACCGTCTCATCGTAGAGATAGGACAACAACCCCTCAGCGCCCTCGAAGCGCAGGCCCCCCTCCATCTTCTCAAGAAGGTCGCGCAGCGTCGGGTTGGTGAGGGAGGGCGTCTTGAGCGCCTTGCGCGCCCGAGCCAGATTCTCGGCCGTCGCCGCGTATTCGATGACCGGATAGATCGCCACCTTCTCAAGAGCAGCTATGGTCTGGCCGGTGGTGGGCACGATGCGACGGATGTCATCGAGCTCATCGCCGAAGAAGTCGAGCCGCACCGGATAGGGCAGATTGCCCGGGAACACGTCGACGGCGCCCCCGTGCACCGCGAAGGTGCCCGGGCCGTCCAGCTCACCGGTGTTGACATAGCCCCGCGCTTCCAACCCATGGGCCAAGCTATCGAAGTCTTCGCCCGGGCCCAAGGCCATGGCCACGAGCTCCCGTTCGCGTTCCAGCACGAGAGGGCGGGCCACTTGCGCGCAAGCCGGCGGCAACGCGCGCACGAAGGAGCGAGCGCTGGCCACCACGATGGCGGTGCGCCCCGACTGCAACGCCCAAGCTGCCTCCATGCGCTGGGCCACCACCACAGGATCGGCCGGCTTTTCGGAGAAGGGTCGGTCGGTGCGCTCCGGAAAGCGCAGGACGCGCTCTTGGCCTAAGTAGGCCGCCACGTTGCGGGCGAACGCGATGGCCGCGTCCTCCCCCGCCACCACCACCAGCGTCGGTTGCGGATGGGCCGCGAAACGGGCAGCCACCAGGAACGGACGTGCCGAGGCGGCCACGCCCAAGGTGCCGTCCTCACCATCGTCGAGCTTGCCCCAGAACGGCTGGACGCATCCCGAACGCACCAGCACCTTCGCTAGAGCATCTATCAGCATAGCCGGATACCTTCTTCCTCTTCTTCATCGAAACGGGAGCGCAAGAGACCATCGGCCGCCTCGCTTCACGGAGGCGGCCGATGGCGGCCCGTTCTCGCATCTCCCCTCGCACACGAGCGGCGAAAGAACGAATATCAGTGGACCGAGCAGCTCAAACAGGGGTCATAGGCCCGCACCAGCTCCTCGATGCGCAGTTGCAGCTCATCGTCGGAAGCGCCCGCGGCTATCATCGCTTCGGCGAGCCGCCGCATGTCGGCTTCGAGGTTCGCCACGTTCTGGGCCGTGGGCGTGATGATGGACGCCCTCAGCACCGTGCCGTCCTCATCCAGCTCCAGCTCGTGGAACAGGCAGCCGCGCGGTGCCTCGGTGAAGCCGATCCCGCGGCCGGCACGCACCTCATAGGCCACAGGCACGCTCGTGCCCTCGAACTCGTCAGCAGCCAGGCGTCGACAGAGTCTAGCACAACGCTCCAACGCATCCACCAGCTCAACCGCCTGAGCCACGTTGTTTCGATAAGGATTGAGCTCCAAAGGCCGCAGCCCCGCTTTAGCCGCCGCATAGCGAGCGGTCTTGCTCAGGTGCTCCCATGATGCGTTCAGTCGCGCCAGAGCCGCGGTCATGTAAGGCGTGCCCGTGCGCTTCGCTCGCGCCAGCAACGCCGCCGAATGATCCACGGCGTATTCCTCTATCTCGTCGTTGACCGCCTGGCAGTCGAACTCATAGCCGGCCCGCACGAAGCGCACCGTGTTCGAGTCGCATACCGGATACTCCCCCGGTTTCACCATGGCCAGCATATCGCCCTCGGTCGCAAGATCGGGCACCGTGAAACCATTGAACAGGTCAACGGCCTGCACCGCGAATTCTTGAGCAGCCTCCAGCTTCTCCGCGAGCGCGAGATATTCCGCAGCCGAGAGCTCATGGGTGAAGCCGCCCACCACCGCGGTGATAGGATGGATGGAGCGGCCCCCCACCGCACAGCACAGCTCGTTGCCGAGCGCCTTGAGGCCCAAGGCTCGATCGAACAGGACAGGGTCGGTCTCAGCCACGGGAAAGACGCTCGGACGACCGAGGAAGTCAGGAGCGGCGAACACGAATAGATGGGTAGCGTGATTCTGTAGATACGACCCGTAGATGAGCATCTCGCGCAGCGCTTCGGTGCGATCGGTGGGCACCACGCCGAAGATGGCCTCCACCGCGCGCAGATCGGTCACCACATGGCTCGCGGAGCAGATGCCGCACACCCGCGAGGCCACGTAGGCCGCCTCTCGGAAGCTCCGGTGGGCCACCATGGCCTCGAACAGGCGCGCAGGCTCCACCACCGCGAGCTCGCAGCGGGTGACCTGGCCGCCTTCGATGCGCAGGTGAATGTCACCGTGACCCTCCACGCGGGCCACGTGATCGACGTTGATAGCGGTCCTCGCCATAGCGCTCTCCTCCTCAGCCTTCCCGTTCGCTGCGCGCCTCGGTACTATCGCCGCCACCCTCGCCGTGGTTGAAGATGCGCAGCACCTCTTCGAAGCGCCCGGTCGGGATACCGCAGCCCGCGCTGATGGCGCGCGCTCCCTTCAAGTTGGCGTCGGCAGAGAGGCCTGCGCAACCCTTGCAGGGCCGACCGAGGGAAGGGCAGCGCGCCCCGCAGCCGCAGCGGGTGACCAGGCCCAGGCACAAAGTGCCGTCCTCGTAGAAGCAACCGCGTTCGTTGCGCTTGCATTCGCCGCACAAGGTGGCCGTCAGCTGCTGGACGTTGGAGCCATAAAGAGCGTGCTGCAGCACCCGTGCGAAGTCGAGGGGCTCCACCGGACAGCAGGCTACCTCATAGTCCACCGCTATGTGCTCGCCCACCGCGCTCGGTGCCACCATGGTGCCGCAAGCGGCCGGCACCGTCGCCCCGTACACCGCAGCGATACGCTCCTCATAGCCCGCGCCTTCCGCCGCCAGCCCCGGTATGCCGCCGGTGTTCGCACAGGCTCCTATGGTGATGACCGTATCAGCTATCCCGCGCAGAGCCTTCACCGTCTCGGCGGCCTCTTTGGTGGTGACCGCACCTTCGATGACGGCGATGTCGAAGTCCTCGGGCATCGGATCGCTGGAGGTCAGCTGCCAGTACTCCACATCCACCTGGCTCAATATATCCATGAGGTGCGCCTCGGCGTTGGTCAGGTTGATCTGGCAGCCGAAGCAGCTGGCCAGGCCCACCACCACCATCCGCGGCTTTCCCGCTCTGTCTGCGCTCATAAGAGCTTCCTCGTCTCTTCCGCTCGTCACCGCCACAGGCCCCATCGCCTCAGGCGCGCTACATGGAGCCTTGGATGTTCTTGGCTTCCCAGTAGTTGAACACCGGCCCGTCGATGCAGCAGTACTGATGGCCGATCTGGCAATGGCCGCACTTCCCCATGCCGCATTTCATATGCCGCTCGAAGCTCATGTAGATATGGTCATAGCTGATGCCCTTGTTGCGCATCTCCTGCACCACGAACTTGTACATGACGGGTGGGCCGCACACCGCGCCGTAGGTGTGGTCGGGCACGATCTCGAGATGCTCGAAGGGCTTGGTCACCAGCCCCACCTCGCCGTCCCACGAATCATCCGGCTCGTCCACGGTCAGATACAGGTCGAAGTCCTTGCGGTGGCGCCACATCTCGAACTGGTCGCGGAACATCACGTCTTTCGGCGTGCGCGAGCCATAGATGATGGTCACCTTCCCGAACTCGGAGCGCTCGTCGTGGATGTTGTTTATCAGCGAGCGCAAAGGTGCGATGCCGAGACCACCGGCCACCAACAGCACGTCATGGCCCCGCATTTCGTCGATGGGGAACGGACGGCCGTAGGGCCCGCGGATCCCCACCGTATCCCCGCATTGCAGCTCATGCAACCGCGTCGTGAACTCGCCAGCGCGACGCACGCACAGCTCGATGAAGCCCGATTTCGTGGGCGAGCTGGATATGGAGATGGGCGCTTCCCCCACGCCGAAGATGGACAGCTCCACGAACTGCCCCGGCTCATGATGGAACGCCTCGCGGATCCTATCGTCCACCAGACGGAACTCGAACAGCTTCTCATGGGCCGTCAGTTCCGTGATGGAGGTGATCCGGGCCGGCCAGGGCCTATAGGGATTCGCGCGCACCAGCTCCGAGCCGGTGGCGGCAGGGCCGCCCTCCCTCAACGGCGTGACGACCACCCGGGCGCTATTCGGCATCCTCGGCTCCCTTCTTCTCGAAGAACCGCAGCACTTCGATGGGCGATATGTTCGCCTTGCATGCCCGCACGCACCGCCCGCAGCCCACGCACAGATTACGGTCATGGGTGGCAAGGAAGCCGTTCAGCTTGTGGTACATGCGATGGCGCACCCGCTCCCGGCCGGTGGGCCGGAAGTTGTGGCCGCCGGTCACGGTGGCGAACTGCGGAGAGGTGCACGCATCCCACACTCGCTCGCGCTCGCCGATCCTCCCGTCGGGGTCGAGCACATCGCGTATGTCGAAGCAATGACAGGTGGGGCATACCGCCGAGCAGGCCGTGCAGGACAAGCAGCGCTCTCCCAGCTCGTCCCAGAACGCATCGGAATGGAACGCGTCCATCAGCATGGGGATCTCTTGGATGTCAGGGATGGCAGGATTGAACGATTCCTGGCGGCGGCGGGTCGCTTGGCGGAACGCCCGGCGATCCTCGTCGGTGGCCACCCGCGGGTTACAAGCGGTCTCGAGGATGTTGGCCGCCTCCACGCTGTTCATCGAGACCAGGTAGCGGCCGCCGATATCCTGCAGGAACAGATCGTAGCCGCTGCGAGCCTCGTCAGCATCCATGAGCTGGCAGAAGCACTCGCTCGTGGGCGTACAGCTGATGCCCACTACCAGCATCGAACGGCGATGGGCCTCGTAGTAGGGATCGGGATACCGCGCATCCTCGAACACGCTGTTCAAGCAGTTGATGGCATTGATGTCGCAGGCATGGGCGCCGAATAGCACCCGAGGCCGCACCTCCACCTCCAGATCGAGCACCTCGTTGGTCTCAGCATCGAAGCGAAACAGCGTCTCACGTTGCGGCAGATAGTACTTCTTCAGCGATGAGACCGTGCTCGGATAGTCGAGAGCGACCTGATCGAACGAATCGACCGGGGCGAACGCATAGCCCTTTTTCGTCTGAACGGGAGCGATCACCTCATAGCGCTCGAGGAACGCTTCTACGAGCAGCGGCAGTTCGCTTCCGTCGATGACCCTGTACAGCATAGGACGTCCTTCAACGTTTCTTCGAAGAGCGGACCGCCCTTTCACTGCAGGGCGGTCCGCCTCGGTCCCTTCATCGCGCTCTCGGCGAGAACGAGCCCTTTCGAAAGGGAGCGGATCCTAGCCGAAGAAGATGGAGATCTCGCGAGCGGCCGACTCGGGAGAATCGGAGCCATGGATGACGTTCTCGTCCATGATGAGGCCGAAGTCGCCACGGATGGTGCCCGGGGCCGCGTCAGCCGGGTTCGTCGCGCCCATGAGCGAGCGGCACTTGGCCACCGCTCCCTCACCGGAGATGACCATCTTCACCACCGGACCGGAAGTGATGTAGGAGATGAGGCCATCATAGAACGGCTTGCCCTCGTGCTCGGCGTAATTCGCCTTGGCCTGCTCGGGGGTCACCATGCCCAGCTCCATGCGCTCCACGGTGAGGCCGGCGCGCTCGAAACGGTTCACGATCTCGCCGATGTGGTGGTTGCGCACGCCGTCGGGCTTGATCATGGAATAGGTCTTCTCGATCGTCATGGTCTTGAAACGTCCTTTCTATCGTTTATGTTCTATGGTCCGAGCGCTCCCTCGGAAGGCGAGCGCGCGAGGTCAGTTCTGCGAGGGGAAGTATAGCTCCACGTTCGACACCTTCCACCCGATCATGTCGCGCACCATCGACAGGCGATAGTCCACCGCTCCGCCCTGAGGGGTCTTGGCAGTGACGAACACCGTCGATTCGCTGAGCGAGCGATTCACCCCATCGATGGTGACGGCACCATCTTGCACCACCGCATCCACCATGGAGGCGGCCGAGGTCTCGCTCACGCTGGAAGAGAACACGCCGTCGGTAGCGGCCTTCTCGGGATCGGCGAACAGCTGCTGGGCCACCATCTCCTGGGTGGGGAACCCATAGCCTTGCACGTAGGCGAACACCGCTGCGCCGAACACCAAGATGAGCAGCACCACGATCACGACGAGAGCCTTCAGCCCCACGTTGCGGCGCTTGCGGTCCTGCTTGGCCAGCCCCTTCGACCACTCCTCTATCTCGTCTTCTGAGGCGTTGAAGAACATCTCGCCATCGTCCTCGTAGGCTCCCACATATCCCGGCTGCTTGGTGGGATCGTCGATGCCATCATCGTAGAAGAACGGATCATCGTCCTCTTCGCCCTCATAGAGCACGATCTCAGAGGACACGTCCACCCCGGAGGTGTCGGCTGTCTTGCCCCCCTGGGCCACGGCCGCCACGGCACGCTGGTAATCGACGCTGGCCGAATCGCTCAGCAGATAGGTCTTATCGGCCAGGGCGTTCTCGAAGGCGTCCACCGCCTTCTGCATCTGATTGCAGGCCACATAGGCCTGACCGAGGCTGGCGTTGAGCTTGTTGCGCGTCTCGGCGTTCATGGAGAACTGCATGGCGCTCTCATAGGAGGCCACAGCATCGGAGGGGCGGTTCAGGGCCATGAAGCACACGCCCAGGTTCAGCAACGCCTTGGCCGGATCGGGGTTCGACTCGTCAAGGGCCGCCTCGCGGAACGACACGCCCGCCTCAGCGCTCTTGCCCACCTTCATCAGCGCATTGCCCATGCCCATGTGGGCCTTGTAGGGGGCATCGTAGGTGGGGTCTTCCAACGCGATCTCGAAGCAGTTGATGGCGTTGTCATAGTCGCGCAGCGATGCATATGCCATGCCGAGGTTGCACTCGACCGTCGCCGCGTTCGGATAGGCCGGGTCGCCCTTGGCCTGCGCATAGGCCTGGATGGCCTCCTCAGGATTCTTCAGCTTCACCAGACAGTTGCCTATCTGATGATAGAGCAGCCCGATCTCGCCCGGTGCGGGCGGATCGTAGCGGTCTTGGAGCAGCTGCGTGTAGCTCAGCAGGGCCGACTCGTAGTCCTTCTGCTGATAGGAGGTATAAGCGCTATCGAAGAGCTGGTTGTTCACGTTTTTCCTCGAGACTTACCGTGTTCGTTACCGTGCGTGCGAAAGATGGGAGCGAGCGGAGCCGCTCACCAAGAGCAGCTCGGGCCTAAGCGGCCGCGTTCTCGATGGTGACCTTCTCGATGACATCGCCCACGCGCAGCGCATCGATCACATCGTGCCCTTCGATGGTCTGGCCGAACACCGTATAGTCGGCATCCAGCATCGGCTGGGGCTCCAGACAGAAGTAGAACTGCGAGCCGGCGGAGTTCGGGTCAGAGGAGCGGGCCATGGCCAGCGCGTGCTTATCATGCTCGTTGTGCGGGTTGGTGGTGAACTCCTCCTGGATGGAGTAGCCGGGATTGCCGGTGCCGAAGTTGCTGCGGCCAAGGGCCACGCGCTGGGCCACTTCCTCGCCCGAGAAGTCACGGGTGTTCGGGCAGCCGCCCTGGATGACGAAGCCCGGCACGTAACGATGGAACTTCAGCCCGTCATAGAAGCCCTTGGTCGCGAGCTCGACGAAGTTGCCCACATGGATGGGGGCATCCTTGCCAGCGAGCTGCACGCGGATCGTGCCCTTCGAAGTGTCGATGCGGGCGATCTCCTCGCCAGTGGGGCGGTACTCAGGGGTATACATGGCCATGGATGAAGGCTCCTTCGGTTCAGTTGCATGGAAAAGCTGTGCGCGAACGCACATACGTTGCATCATTTTAACAGAATAGCCACTGTTTCGATATGGTAGGTTTGCGGGAACAGGTCGACGGGGACGGCGCGCGAAAGCCGATAGCCATGACCGCGCAGAAGGCCGATATCCCGCGCGAGGGTCTGCGGATCACAGCTCACATAGGCTATGACCTTCGGCGCAGCGGCGGCCACCGCCTCCGTCATACCTGACGCTAACCCGCCCCGAGGCGGGTCGACCACCAAGAAGTCGAGCTCGCCTAGCTCAGGAAGCTCGCGAGCGGCATCGCCTCCCACCACTTCCACATCCACTCCGGCCCGCTCAGCGTTGCGACGTAGGTCGCGCACCGAGGTGCCGGCCGATTCCACCGACACCACATCTGCCCCCGCCAAGGCCAACGGCACCGTGAAGGTGCCGCCGCCGGAATAGAGGTCGGCCCCGAAGGCGCCGTCGAGGTCGCACGCCTCGGACACCCCTTCCAACGCCAGCTCCACCAAACGCTCGGCCTGCCTGGTGTTCACCTGGAAGAACGACGGCGCGCTGGTGAGATAGTCCACCTCGCCTAGCCGCTCGGCCCAGCATCCCTTCCCGCATAGCACCTCCACCTTCTTCACCGTGCGCGAGCGTCCCTCTTCTGAGATGATGCGCACGATGGAAGTGGCTTTCAGCGTATCCCTCAGTATCTTCGCAGCAGCCGCCCGCGGAAACGCCCCCGACTCGGTCCACAGGGCGATCTCCACATCGCCGGTGCGCTGGCTGCCGCGCACCCCCACACGGAAGATGCCTAAGTCGTTTCCGCGCTCCAAGAAGCGGATGGCCCCGCGCAGAGCCTTCGGCGCCTTGGCGATGCTCTTGGCGGCCACCGGACAGAGGTCCACTTGGGCGAGGCGATGGGTGCCCTCCTGGAAGAAGCCGATGTCGAGCAGGCCCGTCTCTTCTGAGCGCACGACCCCTAGCTCTATCTTGTTGCGATAATGTAACTGATGCTTGGAGGGGCGCACCGCGCCCACCAGGGCATCCGCTTGTTCGAAAGAGAAGCCTCCGTTGCGCCGCAGGGCATCCACCACGATAGCGCGCTTCTGACGCGTCTGCTCGTCATAGGCGAGCTGCGCCCATGAGCAGCCACCGCACGCCCCCGCGCACGCGAGAGGCTCGCTCACGCGATGAGCGCCCGGTTCCACCACCGAGACGAGCTTGGCCTTGGCATAGCGCGGCTTGTCCTCCACCACTTCCACCGCCACGGTATCGCCTGGTGCCGCGCCCTCTACGAACACCGTCTTGCCATCGCCGAGACGCCCCACGGCCGCCGTGCCATAGGACATGCGCTCGATGAGCACCTCTTCCATCCGTCTTCCCTTCCCTTCTGTCTTCTCCGACCTATCAATCGCACGCACAGCACCGGCCCTTCTTCGGGGCGGCCATGCCGTCACGGACGCTCACGGCCCGTCGCCTCATTCCCTTCTTTGAAAGCTGCTCGCTTCCGCGTATAATGAGCGTCGCTTGAGAACGGAAATGCGCCCTCGTAGCTCAGCTGGATAGAGCGTCTGCCTCCGGAGCAGGAAGTCGCAGGTTCGAATCCTGTCGAGGGCACCATATTTTTTCCATTTTAGGGTATTGTGCACATTTTCGTTTTTGCTATACTGAACAAGCTGTTTCAAGCACTGGGGTGTTAGCTCAGTTGGTTAGAGCGCCGGCCTGTCACGTCGGAGGTCGCGAGTTCGAGTCTCGTACATCCCGCCACTTTAACACAAGGTCAGGAGTCATTTTTGGCTCCTGATTTTTTATTCTCCGATAGCAGAATCACGAAAATGGGGATATAGGACAAAAAGTGTGTCCGCTCGCATTATTCACCGCCGGTATTCCGTGAACATGTGAAACTCGTTCCAATCCACGCCCGTTCCGTATTCCGCGGGCGCTCCGTCATCGCGCCCCCCTCTTCGCGCTCGCTATTCTGAAGTAGCCTTCCATCTCATCATCGGTGGGCATCGTGCGCAGTATCTCTGATGCAGGAAGAGGGCATTCGGTGTGCATGTAGCACCACCAGAAGATGGCCTTGATCCGCCGCATCTTCGACAGTCCTCTGTGCTCATGGAGCATCGATCGCAGCTGCGCGTTGACGCCGCCTTCGATCATGTTCGATGTCGTGTCCCATTCCCCTCCGCGCTCCTCGGCCAAGGAGACGAACGTGAACAGCGTGTTCTCGGTGATGAGCTTGTTGAGGCCTCGCCGGGCCTTGCGAAGGCGCTTGTGGGTATAGAGGCGCTTGCCGTCCTGGATGGCGTGCTCCTTCAGAAAGCCGTCCCGCTCCGTGCACCAGGAGCTGTGATCCACCATCCAGGCCACGGCGGATTCGGCGTCTTCGACCTTGAGCAGCTTCTTCGCCAGATCGTAGAGCTCTCGACCGCAATCGAGCTTCGGCCTGGTCGTCGTCTCGCGCTTCACCTGGCAGAACGCATGGAAGAGGCATCGTTGGATGCGCGTTGTCGGCCATACGGCGCGAGCCGCCTTCGCGAAGCCTCCGGCTCCGTCGGCCACCGCCATCACGGGAGGCGCGATCTTGGACATGAGGGTCGCCCACGACGCGCTGTTCTCGCTGTGAGCTAGATGCCATGCGAGCACGTGATGCTTGGTGCAGGCTATCAAAACCACCGCATCGCGCCCTATCCAGATGCCGTCCAAGAACACGACGTCGTGGATCTCGCCGGTACAAGGGGAGATCGGCCACAGCTTCCAGAACCGCGCGCATTTGCGCCTGAAGGTGCGGCCGCATCCGGCCATGTCCTTCTGCGTCTCCTTCGAGAAGAGCCACCGCAAAAAGGAAGAGAGCAGCTTCGCCGAAGAATCGATGCGATGGGTCAACGAGGCGCCGCACCCTTTGCAACGCCACCTCTGGCGCCCCGATGAGGTATAGCCGTTGCGCTTCATCGCAGCCCCGCACGAGCCGCACTTCGGATCATCCATGCCCGTTCCGTTCCCTTGGCTAGCTTTTTCTCTGAAAAAGCTAGCCCGAACGGGCATGTCAAGAGGATATCGGACACACATTCTGTCCGAGTGAAAAGTTGAGCGGAACCAACTTATCAGGTCGATATTCCTATGATGGACTGGTATAACAACACTAAATCGGACACACTTTTTGTCCTATAACCCTATGATTTTGGGTCTGCTGTTCTAGGTTTACCGAAAATAGGTCTGGCGTCACGAGGTTTAATCGCTCAAATCGGCTTATTCGTTTTGATTTTCGATTCAAATCCGTTAGATCTCCGATGAGTCTTGCCGGAGATCTAACAACCTTGACGGTTGTTCCTCGAAATGTTTCTATGCTTAATGAGTCCTCACCCTGCTCTTCAGCTCATAAGGTTGTTGTAAGGCCTATTAATGGACAGATCCTTCACGAAGTGACCGTAAAACACAATAAGTTTAAAGACTCATGCTTCAATTCATATAATGAGTAAACAGAAACAAGATCATTTGAATAGAGGCATTATGCAAGATTGTTATTCCGTTACCACATACTCTGTTCAGTCCATTTTGGGGCTTATAGATTCTGGTGATATTGCCATTCCGGAGATCCAAAGACCATTTGTTTGGGATGATACAAAGGTAAGAGATCTTGTAGATTCTCTTTACAACGGATATCCCACAGGTTACTTGATTACTTGGAAGAACCCGGACGTTAAGATCAAAGGTGGGGGCACTTCCGAAGGCAAAACGGTTCTCATCGACGGGCAACAGCGTGTTACTGCAATAACTGCAGCTTTAGCAGGCAGGTCGGTTCTCAATGAAGACTACGAGCTTAAGCGAATAAAGATTGCCTTCAATCCTCAACAAGAGACTGAAGATAGCCCATTTGAAGTTCTTACCCCTATTATCGAGAAAGATAAGCGCTGGATTTCCGATGTGTCGACATTATTTCAGCCTGGGTTTAACTCCTATAGCTTCACTACTGAATACATTAATGCTAATCCTGATTGCGATCAGAATCTTGTTAGCGCACGTATTGGCGATCTTCAAGCAATAGCAGCTCGACAGCTCGGTGTAATCCAAATCAATGCTGATTGCACTATTGATGAAGTAACAGATATTTTCATTCGCATCAACTCAAAAGGTGCAGTACTTTAACAGGCTGACTTTGCAATGTCAAAGATCGCTGCTGATGAAATACATGGTGGTGCAATGCTCAGAAAGGCCATCGACTACTATTGCCATCTAGCGGTAAAGCCTGAGTTTTGGAGCGTTCTTTCCACGCAAGATTCCGAATATATGAGTACTGAGTACGCAGCCAAAAGCGAGTGGCTGAAGAACGACAAAGACGACATCTACGATCCTGATTACAATGACATGCTTCGCGTTGCATTCATGTTCAAGTTCGGCAGAGGCAAACTTTCCGATCTTGTATCGCTACTGTCAGGCAGGGACTTTGCGACACGAGATTATAAAAGCGAGATTGCAGACGAATCTTTTGAAAAGCTTAATGACGGCGTCTTGAGGTTTATGAACGAGAATAACTTCAAAGACTTTGTCTTGGCGATACGCTCTGCAGGATTTACGTCTTCCTCCCTGATTAGCTCTCAAGGCGCATTGAACTTTGCCTATAACCTTTATTTGATGCTTAGAGAGGACAATAACATCAGTGCAACTGATGTAAAAAGATACGTTCAACGTTGGCATGTTATGTCCGTCTTAACCGGAAGATATTCTGGATCATCGGAATCTGTTATGGATAGAGACATACGAAGGATAACCGAGATGGGTTTTCTTCAGTTCTACGATGAGATAGTAAAGGCGAACCTATCCGAGTCATTCTGGGAAGCAGCGCTTCCTCAAAATCTTGTTACCACCTCAACTCGAACTGGCGGATGGTTGGTTTACGTGGCCTCCCAGATCAAAGAAGCAGATAACACGCTCTTCACCAATGGAGTTAAGGTATCTGATGTAATTGCAAGCATAGGTGATATACACCACATCTTCCCCAAGGATTTTCTCCGCAAAGAAATAAGTGCACCACAGCGACTTTATAATCAAGTAGCCAACTACGCCTATCTTGAAAAGCGTATTAATATAAAGGTTGGTGCACGAAGACCAGGAGATTATTTCTCAGAAGCGCTTGAGTGTGCAAAATCAGGTGCTCCATATTTCGGGAACATCTACGGGGAAGAAAATCTTTTAGACAATCTCAGTCAGAACTGTATCCCGGGGGACATATTCGATATGGAAGCAGAAGACTATGAAAGGTTTTTGAACGAACGACGGATATTGATGGCAAACAAGATTAAGAGCTATTTTTTCGCTCTTTGATAGCTTGCCAAAAGGTCGCCTTCTTATATATGAGCTGAATGAATCATTTAAGTCTCGCGTAAGGTCTTGACATGGCCCAGCAGCAGGTGCCCCAATAGAACTGCGAAAAAGCTTACTGAATATGAACCAGTTGTCACTCGTTTTGAAATACGCAAAATAGGATACGACATTGTTTTCTATGGCCATAAAAGTGAAGAGATTGATTATGTCCCTAATGTTGGTGTAAGAACCGTTTCGCATGAGAGGCAAGAAACGGTCATCGCCTAGAATCTTCAATTGTCGAGATTGATGGATTCAAAAGAAAGGCGATGACCTAATGGAAAGTGTAGAACATGGGATGCCGACAGCGACCGAGATTCCCCGATTCGATGACGGAATGGTCAATATCCAAGAGCTTATCCGAATCGTAGCCGAGTCACTCGTAAACGAGATCATGGATGCTCAGGCTGAAGACGCCTGCGCCGATGGAAACCAGCGCAACGGGTATCGTAAGCGTACGCTCATCACCAGCGTGGGTGCCATCAATTTAAGGATACCCAAGCTCAGACGTGGCAGCTACTTTCCCGAGGATCTCATCGAGCGATGAAGCCGCGTTGACCGCGCCGTTATCGCCGCTGCCTCCGAGATGGTGACCAGTGGTTCGTCCACAAGGAAAGTAGAGCGAGTAGCGCATACGCTAGGAATTGAGCACATGAGCGCATCGCAGGTATCGCGAATATGCTCATCACTCGATGACATCGTGGCCGATCTGCAGACCCGCGACCTCTCGGATGTGGCCTATCCCTACATCTGGCTCGATGCCACCTATATCAAGTGCCGAGATGAGGGACATGTGTCATCGTGTGCGCTGGTTACGGCCATAGGAGCGGGATCTGACGGCTACCGCCGCCTCTTAGGCCTTGACGCCGTCGACACCGAATCCTATGCCGGCTGGCTCGCCTTCTTGCGCTCGCTTCGGGAGCGGGGCGTCACCGGCGTTCTTTGCGTGACCTCGGATGCCCATGAAGGGCTCAGGCGCGCCATCGAGGAGATCTTTCCCGGCGCTGCCTGGCAGCGCTGCATCGTGCACCTTACGAGAAACGCCGCCTCTGCCGCACCTACCCGCCAAAAGAGAGCGGCTGTGCTCGCCATCCTGCATGCGGTGTTCGATGAGCGCGACCCGACCCTTGTTAGCGCCAGGCATAATTAGCCACTAACGGTCGGATTAAAATCGCCGATTCTCGGTCAACTTAAAACGGCCACCGCGCCGTCATCGGCCCTACACTGGTATACGCCAATACGCCAGTGGAAAGGAGGGCCATGAATGACAACGAAC
>CATKXW010000003.1 GCA_949840905.1 uncultured Eggerthellaceae bacterium
TGGTTAATTGCATTCTTAACCTGGACACCTAGGTGCGCCCTGCAATCTTGAACTGGACACCTCTGTTTTTTCGCGCCTCGATCGAGGCGCGTCTTCTCGCAATCGCGCATATCGGGCGCTTGCGGGCCGACCGTATGTCCAGATTGCCTTCAGTAACGTCCAGATTGCCACTTCAGAGCCGGCTCGCGCCGAGAAGACGGCGGCGGCTCGGCTGACCGCCCGGAGAGGCCCGTCTTCGACGCTAGCGCACCTGCTCGCATCGCACCAGAGGGAACGGAACTTTTTGCAGCTTTGAACTGGACATCGGGAAAGGGGCGCCGATGCGCCTTCCCGGCCCCGCGCTTCGGTCTTAGAATTGATGTCGTGTACGCGCGAGGAGCTCAGGAGTCATGATCACCTCATCGGAGGGGATCTCCTCTATCCCGAGGTTCTCGAGCAGGCTTTGGGGCAGCGCGATCCTGGCGAGCTTCATCGGAGCTTGCCTTCGCGCTGCTCTTGGGTAGCTGTTCACATGGCTGCAGATGAGCGCCATGTCCGCTTGCGTCAGCGAATCGATGCTCGTGCCCTTCGGCACGATCTTGCGGTATTCGACGTGGTTCCTCTCGCAAGCGCCCTTCTGAGCCGGTTTCATCGGGTCGCAGTAGAAGACGCGGCAGCGCCTATGACCTTCCTCGATGGACGCCTCCATCCCTTCGTAGTTCAAAAACTCCGAGCCGCGGTCGGTCAGGATGATGCCGAACACCTCGCCGAACTCCCCTTCGCAGTACGCTTCGAGCGCATCCATCGCGGCGATGACGCATGCCTGGGTCTTCGCCGGCAGAAGGACGTATATCTGGAACAGAAGCCTCGGGAAGTGCAGGGAGAGCACGGCTTTCCTATTCGAACGGGTGCCCTCTATGGTGTCCATCTGCACGGTCGAGATGCGCTCTTGTTCGCCCAGAGCCTCCCAGTCGCTGTAGCGGCGCCCGGAAAGCGCCATCCGCGGTGAGCCCTTCTTCTCCTTTCTCCGTCTGTAGCGCACCTTCTTCGGCAACTCTATGTTCGCAAGCCCCATCACTCCTTTGTCCATGTAGGCGTAGAACGTCCTCACCGACACCGGCATCTCGGCCCCATGCGCCGCCCATATGGCTTCTAGACTGTGGCCTTTCTCGAGGAGAGCGCGCACCTTGCCCACCATGGCCTCGAGCTCGGCCGGACGGCAGGCGATGCCCGCATGCGTGGTGGACGCGCGCATCTCGTGCTTTCTCTGCGCGTCGCGCGCGTAGTAGTAGGTCTTGCCGAACTCGCAGATAGCCCGCCTTAGGCAGAAGTTGCAGACGTAAGGCGGCTTCTCCAAGCGCGGGCATCTTCTCACGTCGAACTTCTTGCAGAAGCTGTAGCAGTCCTCGCTCAGGCATTTCTTGCAGAGCTTATCCGGGGTCGGACACGTCCCGCACACACCGCGTTCGATGCACGCCAGGTAATGGATGCATCGCCGCGACCCGTCGAAAAGGAAGTTCGCCTTCAGCTTCCACGTGCGGTTGCGTCGTATCTCGTTCGAGACCGTCGAGGGCGATACGTTCAGGCGCCTCGCTATCTCGCGAAAGGACGAACCGTGCTTGAGCATATCCTCTATGACGCATCTGTCGTCGTAGTCGAGATGCTTGCCCTTCTTCTTAGGCATATGACCTCCTTCCCAAAGCGAGACCGGGAAGGGCTATGCTCATGATAATGAGGTCGGTGTACTGAAGTTAATCTGGACGGGTGTCCAGTTCAAGATTTCAATTAACAGTTGTGAAGATTTGGTTAGCCCCTCGAAGCCGCGCGCTCGGTCGGGCGGCGCGAAGGAGGAGGGGGGGTCGACCGTCAGGGCAAGAGCCTCTTCCCAAAGCGTTAACGTTCCAATATGCGATCGCCACGCGCCCACCATCTCTTACGGGCTGACCATGCTTTCTCGTCACCCCCATTGCTCTCTAGAACAAGGGGATCTCGCCGCGCAGGAACGCTTCGAGCGGGGCTTCATTCGACCCCACGACAAGGCTCTTCATTCCTTTGAACGCTTTATGGAAGGCGTCTAAGCCACCTAGCTTCTTGATGTGACGCTCTTCAGTGCGATCGTCGAGCGGAGCGGAAGCAGCGAACCGAAGGAACCCGCGTGCAGGAACGCCTTCGGTTCGCTGGGGAGAAGAACGATGCCGATGCCCTTACGCTGTGGCACCTCCACAAGAAGAGCCCGCGCCAGCGGTGCAGCCGTAGCAGTGGTTGCCGAACGCGATCCTGCGTTCGAGCGAACGGCCGGGGTCGGTCGCCAGATCCGCGACCGTCCCGCCATCGATGCAGGGCATCTCGGCTGCTTGGTTGAAGTCGCAATCGTAGAGCCGTCCATCGTAGCCGACGGATAACTGGGAGCGGCACATCATGGTAGGTACCGCTGCCGGATTGAACGCGTCCACCAACTTCTGCATGTATGCTCCGAGCTTCCCCTTCTTCTGAAGCGCGTTCGCGAAGCGTCCGTTCGGATCGTTAGCGATAGCGAAGAGATGGTCGAAGACGATGCCGCATTCCTCGCCGAGCTGCTGCTTGTAATCATGCTCGAGGCCGGCTTGGTCACCCGGCAGGAACATGCCGCCCGGGTTGTAGACCAGATCGAGCTCGAGCGTCCGGCCATCAGGGCCTGCGCCTTCGCCTTTGCCATAGCCCAGAGCGTTCAGGCGCCTGAGACCTTCGATGATCGGATCGTACGTGCCCTCACCACGTTGCTTCTCGGCGTTCTTCTTCACGTAATGAGGGAGGCTCACGATGACCGTGATGCCCAGATCCGCCCACACCTCCGGCAAATGCGCGTATTCCGGCTCCTCCAAGATGACCAGATTGGAGCGGGTCATCACCTTCGCTCCGGTGGCGGCCGCCTCGCGAATGAGCCACTCGTAGTCGGGGTTCATCTCGGGCGCACCGCCCGTGATGTCGATGATGTCCATATCATGGTCGCGGACCACTTGCAGACACTGATCCATGGTCTCGCGCGACATCTTCTCGGTGCGAGCGGGGCCGGATTCCACATGACAGTGCTCGCAAGCAAGATTGCATCTCAACCCCACGTTCATCTGCAACGTGGAAAGATGATCATCGGTGCGTTCGCATTCGCCCACGCGGTCGATGAACGGAGGGAGCCCCGTCATCACCTTTCGGGCTTCCGCATCGAGCTTCGCCATGCTAGAGCTCCATGTCCGCGACGATCTTCTTCATCTGCACGCCATGAGCCAACGCCGCACCGCCGCGTATAGCGCAAGCCACGTGGAACGCCTCGGTCATCTGCTCTTCGGTAACGCCCTTCTCCAAGCACGAATTGGTGTAGGAATCGATGCAGTACGGGCACTGCACGGTGGCGGCCACCGCCAGCGCGATGAGCGCCTTCTCGCGGGCCGTCAGCGCACCGCCCTCGAACACCGTGCCGTAGTAGCCCATGAACTTCTCCCACAGCTCGGGAGCTTCCTCGCCCATGGTCGAGAACTTGGCCAAGCCTTCCGGATCGTAATAGGTCTCCATGCACCTCTCCTCTGTTGATCGGTGATTTTATGAGCATAGATTTAGTCTAATAGTTGTTTTAGTCTACTACAAGATGATAATGCGAACCGATGCATATATGACGTAGCCGGTCCGACTCAGTTGGCACCAGCGCGCCCGAAGCACCTCACGCGAACGGGTTCACCTTGCCTCATGACAACGGAGCTCTTCCCCTTACCTCCTTCTTTCTATGGATCGACCAGGGGAAAGAGGGGGATTTCTATGGAGTTGACCATTCGTGCCTTAGAGCTCGTCACCGCTCTCATGAGCCTTGCATCCGTGGCAGTAGAAACGCCCCATTCCGGGGCGCGAGGCAAAAAGGAGGCAGAAGCGGAACTTCTGGCTCTTCGGTCATGAACCGTTACCTACGATCACCACAAGCGCTTCTGGCTGCCGGCATATCGCAGCTCTACCTCTATGCTCACGAACTCTCGCAGCTGCACCGTTGGCGCAGGCGCTGCCAGACCTGATCGCGATGAGCCTCGATGGTGACGATATCAGCATCAGTGAGGGCACGATAGCGGGACTGCGAGCGCAGGTGGTCGGCCACCGACGCGAACCGCCCGGGGTCGCGATTCAAGGTGAAGCGACCATCTTCGTATTCGGCGAGATACCACAGACCGCAATCGACGATGCCCTTGCCCAGGGCGATGGTGTCAGATGAGGGAAAGCCCCAGCCGACCGGGCACGGTGCCATCACGTGGATGAAGCGGGTGCCACGGATATCGCGCGCCTTTTCCACTTTCTTCAGAAGATCGTTGGGATAGCCGATCGAAGCGGTGGCCGCATAGGGGATGCCCTGGGCCGCCACCATGGCGAACAGGTCCTTCTTGCCCGTGACGCACCCCGGATGAGAAGGACCGGCCGGGGTCGTGGTGGTGCTGGCGCCGAAGGGCGTCTCGCTGGAGCGCTGGATGCCGGTGTTCATGTAGGCTTCGTTGTCATAGCAGAAGTACAGCACGTCATCGTTGCGGTCGATGGCGCCGCTGAGCGCTTGCAGGCCGATGTCGGCCGTCCCGCCGTCTCCTGCGAAGCCCACCACGGTGCAGCCGTCAGGTTTGATGCCCTGGGCGCGCAGCCCTGCCTCGATGCCCGACAGCACCGAAGCCGTCGCCGCGAACGGCGTGATCATGGCATTGTTCGCGAAGGCGAGCTGCGGGAAGTTGAACCCGGTGGCGCTCATGCAACCGGCCGGCAATGCCGCAACGGCATCTTTACCGAGCACCTTGAGCGCCTGGCGCACCACCAGCGCGCCACCGCAGCCAGGACACGCCTTATGGCCATAGAAGAGCTCATCGTCGCTCATCGTGCGCGCGTTCACGCTCATGCCGCACCTCCTAGGAACATAACGGGATCGACGTACTGCTCGCCTGCTGCGGCCCGTTCCAGCTCAGCGAACGCATCGCGGATCTGCTCACGCGTGATATCATCACCGCCCAAGCCTCCGATGAAGTCGCGCACGGGCGGCACCGATCCGCGCCGCGCCAGAGCTGACAGCACGTTCGTGAACACGGTACCTTCCGCACCGTAGGAGATATCCTTTTCCAGCACGCCCACGGCGGATGCGCCGCGAAGCGCCTCGGCGATGGCCGCCGCCGGGAACGGGCGCATGTAGCGGATGCGCAGCAGTCCCACCGGCCGACCCTCGGCGCGTAGCTCATCCACCACATCGCGCACGAGTCCCGCGATGGAGCCCAACGTGACGAGCACCGTTTCCGCGTCGTCGCAGCGATAAGCCTCCACCAGCCCTGGATAGCGCCGCCCGAACCGCGCGGCGAACCGCTCTTCTACCTCGTCGATGACCGACTCGGCAGCCACCATGTCGCGATGGTGGGCATGAGCATAGTAGCGGTTGAACTCCGGACCAGCGGAATACCCGAGGCTGACGGGATGGTCGAAGTCGAACTTGTTGGCCGTCACGTAAGGCGGCAAGAACTCGTCAGCTGCAGCTTGGTCGGGCACGTCAACGGGCTCGTAGGTATGGGTGAGCGCGAAGCCGTCGAGATTCACCATGAACGGCAACGACACCCGCGAATCCTCCGCGATGGCGAAGGCCATCAGTGCCGCATCGAGCGCCTCTTGGTTATCCTGCACGTACAGCTGGATCCAACCATGATCGAGCAACGCCAGAGAGTCGCGCTGATCCCCATAGATGTTCCACGGCAGCGCCAGAGCGCGGTTCGCGTTCATCATGACCACGGGGAAACGTCCGCCTGCTACATAGGTAAGGCATTCCGCCATGTAGAGCAGCCCTTGGGAGGACGTGGCCGTGAAGGTGCGCGCGCCAGTGGCAGAGGCCCCCATGGCCGCCGACAGCGCCGAGTGCTCCGATTCCACATGCAAGTACTCCGCCTGCAAGCGACCGTCCTCCACCATGGAAGAGAGCGCTTCCACCACCGTGGTCTGCGGCGTGATGGGATAGGCGCTTATCACGTGCGGCCGCGCCAGGCGCACCCCTTCAGCGAACGCATCATTGCCGGATATGAAGCGCCTCATCGCGCCCCCCTCCTTCTTCGACCATGGCGATGCAGTGCGCAGGACACGCCTTCGCGCAGATGCCGCAGCCTTTGCAGAAGTCGTAGTCGATCGCAACCGTGGACGACGAGCCGGCACCAGGCTGCTTGTAGATGGTGCCATCAGGGCAGAGCAGATAGCAGTTGAAGCAACCGGTGCACGCCTGCTGGTCCACCAGGGGCCGCAGTGAGCGCCAGCCCGCGTTCTTCGACACCAAATGGCCCCCTTGGAAGCAGGTGGAACGCGCGAACCGTTCGGGAGCGACCGTGAGCTCTTGAAGCTGCGGGATGATGCGCGCGGGCGGCTCCGCAGAAACGACGGAGGAAGCTTCGCGCTCCTTCTCGCCGGACGCCCCCTCGATGGGAGCAGCCTCGCTGCAACAGGGAAGAGCATCAGCTCTCGCTCGGCCTGCCACCAGATCGTAGGCAGCCCGCACCACTGCGATGTTGCGCTCGTGCAGCTTGGCAGGCATAGTAGCGCGAATACCCTCTTCCACGTTCTCGAGGGTGACCGCATCGCACAGCGCAGCGATAGCACCGAGGAAGACGGTGTTCGGAATAGCGCGCCCGAGGATGTCGGCAGCCAGCCCGCTGCCATCCACCGTCACCACGCGCGCATCAGGATGGGCGACCTTGCTGTTCAGCAGCACCACGCCGCCTTCTGCCAGCTCATCTTCCCATCCATCAGCAAAGAGGGTGTCATCCAGATACACGACGATGGCCGCCCGGCGCGAGGCCGAGCGGTCACCGATGGGCCGCGCAGCTATCTTGGTGTAAGCGCGCATGGGCGCGCCGCGGCGTTCAGGGCCGAAGGTGGGAAAGGCCAGCGCGAAGGTATCGGGGTCCGCCGAAGCCGCTGCTCCCAGCACTCGCGCCGCCGTGAACGCTCCTTGACCGCCACGGGCATGCCAGATGACTTCCAGCACCTGCGCCCCCTTTCCGCGAAAGCTCGCCCAGGCCCTAGTCGACGTAGAAGCTCAGGTTCTTCTTCAAGTGACCGACGAAGCGCTCGCCGACGTCGGTCAGCTGCGCGCCCCGCTTCGTGATGTAACCGAGATGCAGCACCACATCGGTCTGCAACGGGATGGTGGTGAGAGCTGTGCCATCGGTGATGCCGACGAAGATGCCGCTGGTCACAGTATAGCCGTTCAGGGCCATGATGAGCTCGCTCAGCGTGGCGCGGTCGGTGGTGATGACACGCTTGGCGCGGGGCACCTCGGCCAGAGCCTCCTCATAGAACTGGGTGGGCGCGCCAGGTCCCTGGTCGAAGAAAACGTACGGATAATCGGCCAGCTGATCGAGACTCAAGCTCTTCGCGTTGATGAACGGGTGGGTGATCGGCAGCGCCACGCGCGGAGCCGAGGTAGCCAGCTCGTGGAACTCCAAGCCAGCGGCGGCCAAATCAGCCTCTAGCGCCTCTTTGGTGCTCGACACTTCCACCAGCACGCCCAGATCGGCATCGCCTGACACCACATCGTCCATCACGCCGCGCGTGGAGCGGTCGCGCAACGCATAACAGTAGCTGTCGCCGCCGAGCGCCAGGATGGTCTGAGCGAACGCAGGCACGTTGAACAGGTAATGCTGACCGGAAACCGCGAAATCAACTTTAGTCGCCATGGGAGGGGTCCGTCCTTTCAGGGAAGAGGGATCAAGCGTTCTTGCGCTCATCGACGAAGCGGGAAGCTTTGTGCTCGCTGGAGATGCCCAGCTTGCCGGCATCGTAGACCAGCACCTTCGCCGGGCGTACGCCAGTGTGGGCCTTCAGCGCAGCCGTCACGCGAGCAGCCACCGCGTCGAAGGGCTCGTCAGAGCCTTGGGCGCGCTCGACCGATACCTCGTATTTGGTGGTGAAGTCCTGGTCGTACACGCGGATGGAGTACTCGCCGGTCAAGCCCTCCTCGCCGCGCACGACGAACTCGATGTCGCTCGGGAACACGTTCACGGCGCCCACGATGAACATCTCATCCTTGCGACCGGTTATGTGAATACGGGCCAAGGTGCGCCCGCAGCTGCACTTCTCGTTGCTGACATAGCCGATGTCACCGGTGCGGAAGCGGATCATGGGGCGAGCCTTCTTCATGAGCGTGGTGTACACCAGCTCACCGATCTCGCCCGGAGCGAGCACCTCCCCGGTCTCCGGATCGACGGTCTCCACCAGTATCTGGTCCTCCACGATGTGCAGGCCGTCCTTCGCCTCGCACATGGCCGCGCATGCACCGTAGATGTCGGAGAGCCCGAAGAAGTCGACCACCTTCGCATCCCACAGATTCTCGATGGCCTCGCGAGTGGAAGCGATGGAGCCGCCCGGCTCGCCGGCCACGATGATGGTATGGATGGAGAAGTCGGTCTTCGGGTCGAGCCCCTTCTCCTTGATCTTCTCGCCGAGGGTCCACGCATAGGAAGGCGAGGTCCAGATGATGGTGGGTTGATACTGCTGCAGCACGAAGATGAGGCGATCGGAAGGCACAGCGCCCACCCAGATGGCCAGCGCGCCCAGACGCTGAGCGCCGATCACGTCGGGGCCGCCCACGTACAGCGCGAAGTTCAGACCGTGCACGTAGCGGTCGGTGGGGCGCATGCCCGCCTGCCAGAACAGTCGGGCCTCGGTATCCTGCCACAGGTCGAAGTCTTCCTGGGTGAAGGGGCTCACCGTGGGAACACCGGTGGAACCGGACGAGGTGGCCATGAAGATGACGTCCTCCTCCGGCACCGAGCACATCTCGCCGAAGAAGCTGCCCACGTGCTGGGTGGCGCGCTCGGTGGCCTTGTCGACGAACGGGAACTTCTCGATGTCGGCCAGGCTGGTGATGTCCTCGGGCTTCACGCCCGCCTCATCGAAGGAGCGCTTGTACCAGACGGTGTTGTCGTAGGCGTAGCGCACCATGGCCTGCAGGCGCTCCAGCTGAAGCTCCTCCAACTGCGGGCGCGGCATGCACTCGATATCGGGATCGTAGTACTTCTGGTCGTACGGGATGCTCTTCTTCGCCATGATGCTCCTTCTTCTCTTCTATCGCAGGAAAAGCGCCTGTTCGCGGGCGCGGAAAGTCACAAGACGATATGAAACCACAACGTATCGGGCCTCACAACCCGCAGCGGTATAGCCGTTTCCGCCCGACCGCCATCGCTTCTTCCGATGGGCGCGATCACGGGAAGGCGTACTATATAGCAACAACAGAGCGGTTCCGCGATGAAACGGATCGGGAGGAGTCGACCATGGCCATCTGTTACGAGCTCGCCGGGAGCATGGTGCTCGCGCCGAGCGATCCAGCACAGGGACAGCAGAGCAGCGATAGCGCCTCGGCCACCGGCAGCGTTGATGTGCCCATGGTGAAGGTGGTCACCTCCGACGAGTTCGACAAGATACCCGCCATCCCCGAAGACGGACGAGAGGCCTTGCAGATCCTATCCACCGCTCCGAGCAACTTCGTCGACCTTCATCCGGATTTCATCGTGGGGTCGTTCGCGGTGCCAGACATGGAGCAGGCCAGTGCCGATGCCAGCCTGTTCTCGTTCTACCTCGATCGTGAACGGCTGGTGTTCGTGGACGAAGGCTGCACCTGCGCTGATGTGCTGGCATCCATTGCCAAAAGCCAGGTAATGCGGGACATGACCACGCCCCATTGCCTGTACGCGTTCATGAAAGAGCTGATCGTGAACGACTTCGAGCACCTCGACAAGAACGAAGACGCCATGGAGGCCATCGAGGAATCCATCGTGGTGAGCAAACGCGACGTGAACGTGCGCCAGATCATGGGCTTTCGCCGCCTCTCCATGAATCTCGGTGCCTACTACCTGCAGTTGGCCGCCATGGCCTCACTGCTCACCGACAACGAGAACAAGCTGATGAGCCGCAACGAAGCGCGCGCGTTCTCCCACGTCCAGTACTTCGCCGACCGTTTCGCCACCCGTGCAGAAACGCTGAAGGAGTACAGCCTGCAGCTTCACGAGCTGCATCAGACGCGCATCGACCTCATGCAGAACTCCATCATGCAGACCTTCACCATCGTGACGGTGCTGTTCGCACCGTTGACGCTGATAACCAGCTGGTACGGTATGAACCTGTCGGTGCTACCGGGGCTGGATTGGCCTTACATGTTCCTGCTGCTGATCGTAGCATCGATTCTCTGCACCAGTCTGCTGCTCGTGTGGTTCCACAAACGACGCTGGATATGAGGGATGCGATGACAGAAGGCAACAGCACGACCGAGAACGCCGAGGAACGCCTGCGCTCGTTCTTCGCCCAGCATATGCAGGTGGCGGTAGCGCTATCAGGGGGCGTTGATTCGACGCTGCTGATGCGCACAGCGCAACAAGCGGGCGCGCAAGTGCGCGCGTACTTCGTGCAGACCCCGCTCCAACCCGCCTTCGAAGCGACCGATGCCCGCATGGCCGCCGAGAGCTCGGGCGTGGAGCTCACGGTGATCCCCCTCGATGTGCTGGCGGTGCCGGAGGTGGCCATCAACGGTGCCGAGCGATGCTATCACTGCAAGCGCGCTCTGCTCGACGCGATCGTAAGGAAGGCGCAACAGGACGGATATTCCCTGGTGGTCGATGGAACGAACGCGAGCGATGATGCGAACGGGCGCCCCGGCATGCGGGCGCTTCAGGAGCTAGGCGTGCGCTCGCCGCTGCGGGAGAGCGGCATCACGAAGGCCCAAGTGCGCGAGCTGGCCCGAAACGCCGAGCTTCCCACCTGGAACAAGCCGAGCTATGCGTGCTTGGCCACCCGCATACCCTGCGGCGAGCCCCTCACCAACGCGGCGCTCCGAGCCGCCGAACAGGCCGAAGACGCCCTGCATGCGCTCGGATTCTCAGATTTCCGCGTGCGCCGCTTCCATGACTGCGCCCGCCTGCAACTGCGCGAGGAACAATGGTCGCTTCTCATGAGGGAGCGTGCTGCTGTGCGAGAGGCGCTCCTTCCCTTTTACGACGAGGTGCTGCTCGACCTGGAGGTGCGAGACGATGAACGATGAGATGAGACGCGTGCTGGAAGAGGTGCGCGTGGGGTCGCTCTCCGTGGAAGAGGCGCTCGGGCGGTTGAAGGCGGCTCCGTTCGAGGACATCGGCTATGCGAAGGTCGACCTGCATCGCAAAGTGCGCCAAGGGGCCGCCGAGGTCATCTACGGTGCCGGAAAGACCCCTGATCAGATGGCAGGCATCGTGGAGGTGATGCAGAGCAACGGCCAGGGCACGGTGCTCATCACGCGACTGGCCGCCGATGCGGCCGCTGAGCTGGCCACCCTCATAGACGACCTGACCTATCACGCACAAGCCCGCATCGGCATCATCGGCAGGATGCCCGAGCCGGACGGCCTCGGCACCATCGTGGTGGCGACCGGCGGCACCAGCGACATTCCCATAGCAGAAGAGGCCGCGCTGACCGCGGAAGTGGCGGGCAATCGCGTTCATCGCCTCTACGATGTAGGAGTGGCAGGGCTGCATCGCACCCTCGCCCATCTCGATGTGCTCATGGATGCCACGGTGATCATAGCCGTGGCCGGTATGGAAGGCGCGCTGCCCAGCGTGCTGGGCGGCCTGGTCGCATGCCCCGTGATAGCGGTGCCCACCAGCGTGGGCTACGGCGCTGCTCTCGGCGGCATAGCCGCGCTGCTGGGCATGCTCAACTCGTGCGCGAGCGGCGTGTCGGTGGTCAACATCGACAACGGATTCGGCGCGGGCTTCCTCGCGAGCCGCATCAACCATATGAGAGCGAAGGAGTGAGCTGCGATGACCTTGCTATATATAGAGTGCGATGCCGGCGTGGCCGGCGACATGCTGTGCGGAGCGCTGCTCGACCTACTGTCTGAAGAAGAAGGAGCGGACGCTCTGCGCCTGATGAACGCCTTGCCGCTGCCCGAGGTGTCCCTCGCCCGCGAGCGCGCTGCCACTTGCGGCGTGACGGGGACCCGCGTGCATGTGAGCATCGGAGGTGTCGAGGAGCACGCCCACAGCGATCGTACAGCCTCGGGATCGTCCGGTCGCGAGCACCATCATCACGAGAGGACCGACCACAGCCATCGCACGCTCGATGCCATCGAGACGCTCATCGACAGCTTCGCAGCTCTGCCACGCTCGGTGCGCGATGATGCCCGCGCGGTCTTCCATCTCATCGCCGAAGCCGAGGCTACGGTGCATGGCAGCACCCTCGACCATATCCATTTCCACGAGGTCGGCACCCTCGATGCTGTGGCCGACGTCACGCTCGCCTGCCTGCTGATGGACCGCCTCGCCCCCGTCTCTATCGCCGCCTCACCGATACGAACCGGGTTCGGCGAAGTGCGCTGCGCCCACGGCCTGCTGCCCGTGCCCGCACCGGCCACAGCATCACTGCTGCAAGGGATCCCCTCCTACGGGGGCGACCTGGAAGGCGAGTTCTGCACGCCCACCGGGGCAGCTCTGATACGGCATTTCGCCACGAAGTTCGGCGCGCGCCCGCCCATGGTCATCGACCGGATAGGCTACGGTATCGGCACTAAGGAGTTCCCCATCGCCAATTGCGTGCGCGCCTTCCTGGGCGAGCCACTGGAAAGCACCCCCGATACCAGGGAGAGCTCGGTGGTGGAGCTATGCTGCAACATCGACGACATGACCGCCGAAGACATCGCCTTCGCCTGCGATCGCCTGATGGAAACTGGTGCGCTGGACGCCTATACCATCCCTCTCATCATGAAGAAGGGGCGACCGGGCACCATGGTGTGCGCGCTTGCGGCTCCCGAGGATGTATCAGCCCTGGAACAAGCCCTCTTTCGTTACACGACCACCCTCGGCGTGCGTCGTCACCTCTGGGAGCGCATCACCCTACAGCGCAGCATCGCCACCGTGGACACCGCGCTCGGAACCGTCAGACAGAAGAGAGCCCGGTCAGCCGACGGCAGCATCGAGCGCACGAAATGGGAGCATGACGACCTCGCCCGGCTCGCGCGCGAACATGACCTCACCCTAGAGGAGGTCCGAGAGGAACTGGACGCCCGTATCTAGGCGAACGCCCCCGAGCGCGGGTCGCGCTCATCGCCGTTGAGGAAGCATTCATGTAGGTCGATCAAAGGCGGATCGGCTGGTATGCACAGTTGCGGATTCAGCTGCACCACGCGATGACGCGGTACTCGGCAATGATGCAGGCGGCAGATCTGCGGACGCGCCTCCCACACCAGACAGCGGCCGTCATCACCTTGGAAGCAACAGACTTCCTTTCCGCGATCCCGTGGCGCGATATCGTGCTCCTCTATATAGGCCCGCATCCGAGCGACCTCTTCCGGGAGCACCGCGAGCACGTTGATGCGACAGCATCGGCCGCATCGTTCGCAATCGGGATAAGAATTGTCGCCATCGAACACGACGGTGGGCTCTGTGTGGAATGATGCGCTCTCCATAGCCTTATGATACCCATATTAGACCGTTTGACCAGCACAAACACCGGTCTAATCGGTGGTAGGGCCGGCATCTCTGCTATCATCGAGCTATGCCGAGCATCGATCCGAGAAGTCCCGAGCGCCTCAAACGCCTATTCGAAGAGACCGAGGCGGTGCTCATCACCGCAGGCAACGGATTCAGTCGGCTCGAAAAGTTCGACCCCCTCACCAGCCCCCGTTGGTTCCGCCACCATTTCCGCGATCTGCGCGCTCGTCATAAGCTGCATTCCATCGCTCACGGCATCATGTTCCCCTACCCGGCGCGCACCATGGAGTGGGCCTTCATGGGACGCCTCATCGCGCTGCTGAGCAGTCGCCAGCCCATGAGCGAGCCCATGAAGGCAGTAGCCCTCATGGCCGCCCAAAGACCCCTGTTCGTCGCCACCACCAGCGCCGACGGTTCGTTCCGCACGGCGGGCATCGGCGACGAACGACTGTTCGAGATGGCTGGCAATCTCCACTTCATGCACTGCCGGTGGCTCTGCAACGATGCCGTATTCCCTGTCGAAGACGCAGTGCGCACCATGCTGGCACCAGGCCTCGCGCCTACCATCGCTCCCGAGCATATCCCGCGATGCCCCCGTTGCAATGCCCCTATGACCTCCACTATCGCTCGCGATCTTCGCTTCATGGAGCGTCCCGATTGGGCCATGGGGTACTACCGGCTGCTATCGTTCCTGCGCTCTCACTCTAGCAAGCGCCTTCTCATCATAGAGCTGGGCGTCAGCCCATGGAACGCATGGCTGAAGAGCATCGCCATCCACGCAGCTGATCGCAACCCCCTCGCCCAGTACTTGCAGGTGAACGACCAGAGCAGCTACCTGCCGCCGCGCCTCTACGATCGCACCCTCCAACTCGAGCACGGCATCGTCGAAGCCCTCAGCTCGCTGCTCGGCATCGAGACCGCAGAATAGAGACGCAGGACCGACGAGCTGCGACCAAGAACCATGACTTTCACCGATGCCTTCCGCAAGGTCTTCCCCGCTCAGCCGTGGCGCACAGGCCGCTCCGCTATACTTTGCGTGTTTCAAAAGGGAAAAGGGGAGAATAATGGAAGGCTTCGAACTCATCAGCTGCGGCTTTTGGTCGATCATCCCGCCGCTGCTGGCACTGGCACTAGCGCTCATCACGAAGGAGGTGTACTCCTCGCTCACCGTGGGCGTGTTCGTAGGCATGATCATCTACCAGTTCACGCTGAACGGCGCAGGCGGCGAACAGCTGATAGATTCGTTCGCCATGGTTCCGCAGATGATGGCCGAGCAGATAGCCGGAAACGGAGCATTGCTGCTCTTCCTTGCCCTATTGGGCGCCCTCACCGTGGTGATAGGCGCATCGGGCGGCGCGCGCGCCTATGCTGACTGGGTCTCGAACCACATCAAGAACCAGAAGATGGCGGCGCTGCTCACCGCGTTCCTCGGCATCATCATCTTCGTGGACGATTACTTCAACTGCCTCACCGTAGGCGCCGTCATGCGCCCCATCACCGACCGCTTCCACATCAGCCGCGAGAAGCTCGCCTGGATCATCGACTCCACCGCAGCGCCGGTCTGCATCATCGCTCCCGTGTCGAGCTGGGCAGTAGCGGTGGGCGGCTACCTTGGCGAAGACGGCTTCAACACTTTCGTCGCCTCCATCCCGTATAACTTCTACGCGCTGCTCACCATCTTCTTCGTGTTCTTCCTCATCATCATGGGCCTCGATTTCGGTTCGATGAAGGCCGCCCAAGATGCGGCCATGGGCATGGCCGCCCCCGAGGACGACGTGAAGCTCAGCCGTATGCTGATGAAGAAGGTGACCAAGGCCGAGCAGGACCTGGAAGACACCGGCAGCATGCCCGCGAAGGTGACCGAGAAATCCGATATCGAGAACGCCACCAGCGATGCCATCGACGCATACAAGGGCATGCGCATCTCCGACAAGGGTCGCGTGTCCGACCTGATCGTGCCCATCCTGGTACTGATCGCGTTCGCCATCTTGGGCATGATGTACGTGGGCGGCTTCTTCCAAGGCGTCGACTTCGCTACGGCCGTGGGCGAGAACCCGGTCATGGGCCTGTGCATCGGCGTATGCGTCGCGCTCGTAGTGGCGGCCATCATGTACCTACCGCGCAAGCTGCTGAGCTTGGACGGCTTCATGGACGGCATCTCCGAAGGCGTGCGCTCCATGGTGGGTGCCATCATGATCTTGGTGCTGGCTTGGAGCCTGGGCGGCACCTGCCGCTATCTGCTGGGCACCGGCGAGTTCGTATCGAGCTTCCTCGGCGGTCTGGGCGTCGGTCTCGATCTGCTGCCGGCCATCATCTTCGTGGTGGCGGCCTTCATCGGCTTCGCCATGGGGACCTCGTGGGGCACCGTCGCTCTCATCCTTCCCATCGTCATCGGCGTGTTCGAGCCGAGCGACCCGCTCTTCCTGATCGCTGTCGGCGCTACCCTGGCCGGTGCGGTCTATGGTGATCACATCTCGCCCATCTCTGACACCACCATCCTGTCCTCGGCCGGTGCTCAATGCAACCACCTGCGTCACGTAGCCACCCAGCTGCCCTATGCCTCGCTGGTCATGGTAGTGTGCTTCATAGGCTACGCCATCGCCGGGTTCACGAAGAATCCGTGGATATCGCTCGGCCTAGGCGTGGTGCTCCTGATCGTGGCGGTGATCGTGCTCGGCAAACTGTCGGATCGCAAGCGTCCTGCAAAAGCCTGAGCGTCTCCCTGCAAGCGAAAGAGCGGCCGGGCCGGGCGTTGGTCCGGCCGCTCTTTTTCATCATAGGATTCCTCTCGTGAAAACTCCTCCTGTTCCGCGGTCGTTCCCCGCATTCGGATACAAGCTGCTCATCGTCATCGCCACTATCATCTGGGGGGCTTCCTTCGTGTACATGAAAGAAGCGGTGAAGGTGCTGCATCCCGCATGGCTGCTGGGCATTCGCTTCAGTGCCACAGCGGTACTGCTGGGCATCATCTTCTTCAAGGCCGTGCGCTCCTCATTGAACCGCCCGGCGCTCGTGGCGGGCATCGTGCTGGGCATAGCCGACTTCCTCGCATTCTGGGTGCAGACCACGGGCCTCGCCTATACCACACCCGGCAAGAACGCCTTTCTCACTGCCACCTACTGCGTCATCGTACCCTTCGTCTACTGGCTGGTAGCGGCCCGCAAGCCCACCGCGAAGAACCTCGTGGCCGCTATCATGTGCGTGGCGGGCGTCGCGTTCGTATCGCTCGGCAGTGGCGACAGCTTCACCAACATAGGCTTCGGAGACGCCATGTCATTGCTAGGTGCTGTGTTCTTCGCAGTGCATATCGTGCTCGTGGCGCGCTTCGCCCCTGGACGCAACATCCTCGCCTTGACCGTATTCCAATTCGCCACCGAAGGCCTATGCGGCTTGCTGTTGGGTGCTGTGAGCGAGCCATGGCCCACTTTGGGTTCGTTCACACCTCATCTGTTGTTCAACCTTGCCTACCTGGTGGTGTTCGCTTCTTGCGTGAGCGTGGTGTTCCAAAACGTCGCCCTCGCCCACGTATCGCCGAATCAAGGAGCGCTTCTGCTCTCACTGGAGTCAGTGTTCGGCGTGGTGTTCTCCGTGGCCATGTACGGCGAAGAGCTCACGGTGCGACTGCTAGTCGGATTCGCCCTCATCTTCGGCGCCATCCTCGTCAGCGAGCTCACCCTCAAACGGAAAAGAAGGTCCATCCCCACCGACTCCGAAGGCCATCCCGTAGCCGACCTCCTCGACAACGACCCTCTCGTTGCTGAGGAAGTAAGACGATAGAAGACCTCAGGTCCTCCATGGACTTACCGATCGCTCGCACTAGCGAACATCTTAAAACGGTCAGGCATGAACGATGTCGCTCACACTATGTCGAACTCGGCAAAGAGCTGTTCGCGATAGACAGGATCAGCAACCACTCGCCTAGCATCATCGACGCGATCAGTCTCGAACAGCTTAGCCATGAGCCCAGAAAGTCTCTCTTCGCCTTCGACTCGACCTTCGACTCGCCCTTCAGCTCGCCCTTCAGCTCGCCCCTCGGCCAGCCCCTCATGACGCGCATCGTCATAGATCGTGTTCACGGAGAGCACTTTGCTCACCCACTTTCTATCGGTATTGGCGCGATCCACAGCCTCATCCATAGCACGCAACAAAGCATCGTCTTCAGCAACGCGCCCGTTCTCCAGATATTCTAATAGATTGCGAATCCCTTCGCTCTCAGCGTGCTCGTAGGCGCAACAGTTGAGAGCAAGCCAATGAGCTCCCGTCTCCACAACACGCCCGCTCTCTCGGCAGATTCGCTCGATCGTGTAAACAGGCAGCCCATCACCGAAAGGATCATGTATGCACAGGAAGATGACGTAGCTCTCGCGCAGATCGCCATAAGAAGCCCCTTTGGGAAGGTTATCCGAATCTATGACAGACTGGTAATAGCGTAGCCTCCTTGGAAAGTCGGCTTTGCGTCGCACTTGAATCTCCACATCATAGACGCGGAGATCATCTTTGAGATAGAGATCAAGCTGGATCCCTTTCGCATCAGCAAGAAGATCTATCACTTGTTCGGCGTTCTGGTAGACGATGCGACCGATCCGAATACCCAGGATCCGCTCGAGCAGCCCTATGCAGATGTTCTCATCGCGCATGACCCGATCGAACATGAACGAGTCGGTGATGGTGAGCTTTCGTTCTGGCACTTTAGCCATGATAACTCCTCTCTCCCCTCTTGCAAGGGACGCCACTGAGACAGCATGTCAGGAGAGGATCTTGCGAACTCGACGCGGAACACAGTCGCCCTATCGCGCTGCCGCGGCCTTGGACCATTCCCCGCTCTTATGCGGAGGAACAGATTCGCACTGGCTCACCAAGTGGCTCTTATAATATCATGAAAGTAGATCTTTTGTTCGAGAATATTCGTTCGCTTTGCGAGCATGAGGCCTCTCCGCGGAAGACCATGGCGCGTGGCCCCGTCATGAACTCGCGCGCCGATCCAACCCTTTCCTACTGTCAAAGGACTAGAATGGGCTGAACGAAGAAAGGATCGGACCATGCTCGTTTTAGTGGTGAACGCTGGCAGCTCTTCGCTGAAGAGCCAGCTGATCGAAACACACGGCAAAGAGGCGCGCATGAAGTGCCTAGCGGAGAAGGTGGGCACGCCCGAGGCGACCATGACCGTGGCATTCGCGCCCGACTTCCATAAGGCGACCTATGACGTGGCCGGCCTTTCGGTAGCACGGTGCCTCGAAAAGCTGCTCGATATCATGGTGAGCGATCCTGCGAGCCCTATCAGCCGACTCGACCAGATAGAGGCCATCGGCAACCGCATCGTGGCCGGCGGAGAGTTCTTCACGCGAACGACGCTCATCGACGACGCCGCTCGCAGGAACCTGACCCGCTGCGAAGAGCTGGCACCGCTACATAACCCGCCAGCCGACGAATGCATCGACATGCTGCGCACATTGCTTCCGAACACTCCGCAGGTGGCGGTGTTCGATACGGCGTTCCATCAGACCATGCCCGCGAAGGCTTACATGTACCCGCTGCCTATGCGCTATTACGACGAGTATTCCATCCGTCGCTACGGGGCCCATGGCACCTCTCACCGCTACGCCGCGCAACAAGCAGCCGCCCTGCTCGAACGGCCCCTGTCCGACCTGGGGCTCATCACCTGCCACCTGGGCAACGGCGGCTCCATCACGGCCGTGAACCACGGGAAGTCCATCGACACCACCATGGGCTTCACGCCGCTGGAAGGCCTGATGATGGGCACGCGCTCCGGCAGCATCGACCCGGCCATCATCACCTACATCATGCGGCGCGAAGGCAAGACCTTCGACGAGATGGACAAGATACTGAACAACGAGAGCGGGGTCTTAGGTATCAGCGGCATCGGCAGCGACATGCGCGATGTGCTGACCGCGGCCGAGAACGGCGACGACCGCGCCGAACTGGCCATCGACATGTACGTGTACCGCATTCAGAAGGCCATCGGCAGCTACTACGCCGCTATGACCCGTACCGATGCCGTAGTGATGACCGCCGGTATCGGCGAGAACTCGGCGCATTTGCGCGAGCGCATCTTCGCAGGGCTCGCCCATATGGGCATGATCCTCGACAAGGAGCGCAACGACGTCACCGGTCAGATCGGCGTGAATCGCATCATCTCCATCGACGACAGCCCCATCAAGATATGCGTCGTCACCACCAACGAGGAGATGCGCATCGCGTGTGAGACCAACGACCTGGTATCCCAGATCGGCTAGCGTGACGCTTCGAGCGGCAGCTCTTCTCCGAGGCAGGTGCTAAGGCAGGCGCTCACCGCTTCGATGAAAAGGCTCACCGCAGGCTTGGGATCTTGCCCATGGATGAGGCCATAGGGAATGCTGTGGCACAGCTCGCAATCGTGCACGTGCAAGGACGGATGGATGTCTTGCCAGGCAGCGGGCGTGAACAAGACCTTTCCTTCCAGCTCGCACGTAGTGAACACGTCCATATCGTAGAAGCCGACGCTCTCGATGGTGCATCTGGCTTCGCGAGCCAGCTCTTCGTGGAGCCGATCGTAGTGAGCCGAAAGGCCCGGCTTCAGCACGACGACGGTCTGGCCTTCGAGGTCTTCCAGGCTGATCCGCTCCCTTCTCGCCAACGGATGGCGATCGCTCACAGCAGGCAGCAATCGTTCCTGGGATAACGGGACGAACCCGCATCGACCCGCATAGCTCTCGGAAAGGTAGAGGCCTTCTTGCACGTCATAGGTCTTATCGAGCTCGTCGATGGCGAAATGACGCGAAGCGTATAACGTCTGGAGCGACACGATCTCGATGCGCAGGGAAGGCAATCGCTCCATCACGCGCAGCCAGAGGTCAGGTAGTAGGCGACACTTCATATGCAGCGACGTGCCCACCCGCACCGTGCGAGTGTCAGCATTCTGCAGTCCCCGCGCCTTTTCCACGGCGCTCATGGCTCGCTGGCGCAGATCGATAGCATCCTCATAGAGCGAGCGGCCCGCCGCAGTGAGCGCCACGCCCTGGTTGCTGCGCCGGAAAAGGTCCACGTTCAAGCGCTTTTCCAGCAGATTCACTTGCTGTATGAGAGCTGCCGGCGTTATGAACAGCTCGCCTGCGGCACGGGAGAAACTGCCGAGCTCGGCGGCGGCGATGAACGCATCCAACTGGCGATTGTACATCGGCGGAGAGTCTCCCTTCGTCGGCACGCACCTTATCGTGCGATCTTTGCATATAGTCTATCCTATAGACGCTCTATAGCATTCCGAAGTTCCGTCGATGCGTTGCCGGTCGTATCATGAAGACGACGCCTTCTCGAAGAGGACCCATGGTGCCGTTATCGACATGAATAGCCCTTCGAGACGATCGCCCTTCATTCGTCGGCCATTCGCGCTCCTGGCGAGCGCCGCTTCCACAGAGAAAGGTGCTTCCCGAGATGCTTACCCCCGAACAGACCCGCGCATACCTCGACCGGCTCGATATCGACGAGGTTTCTGCCCCCACCAAAGAGAATCTCGATCGGCTGATCTATGCGCACCAGACGCGCATCCCCTTCGAGACGGTGAACCTCCATCGGAGCGGCGCTGCGCCCGACCTCTCCACCGAGGTCATATTCGATCGGCTCATCACCAAGAAGCTGGGCGGCTATTGCTTCGAGCTGAACAAGCTGTTCCAGGAGCTGCTGGAAACGCTCGGCTACGATGTGCGCCCTGTGCTCTGCCGGGCCGTGCGCGGACGCGACGGGCGCATGCCCATCAACCATCGCGGTATCATCGTCACCTTGGACGATGGCCAGTATTCGGCCGATGTGGGCTTCGGTGGCCCCATGCCCGCTGGTGCCCTGATGCTGGCACCCGGCAAGGAGCAGAGCATCTGCGGCGAGACCTATATCGCCGAGCGCACCGATCATGCCTGGTGGAAGATCGACCGCGTCACGCGCGCGGCCTCTGACTTCTTCGACGACGGCCTTCCCTCGCGCCGTCATACCGAGCTCGAGCTGTGCTCGGCTTCCGTAGAAGACATCGACTTCGACGCTCTGAACCTCTCGTGGGTGCGCCCCGGTACACTGTTCCATGACCACGAGATCGTGAACTTGCGCACCGATGACGGCTTCAAAGGCTTCAAAGACGGCGTGCTCACCGTGAAACGCGGGGCAGACAAGATCATAACGGAATGCCCCGACGATGCCACTGTCGATGCCGTGCTGCTAGAGCACTTCGGCCTGGATTACCGCAGATAAAAGTCCTTCTAAGATGCGAGCGAAACGACCCTTCCCATACCATGGGAAGGGTCGTTTCAATAGATGGTACGGCGGAAGAGAAAGCGACTTTGCCCGCCTCCATCCTTCTTCCGTCAAGCTCCGAGAACGAACCTTGAAGTTCTCTGATGCGAAAGCCAGGCTCGCCGCTCCCCGTCTTTCCTCGATCAGCCGACGATGACCTCGCCTACAGCGGGATCTTCCACTTGCCACATGAGCCATGCGACATCATCGACGGAGGCGTTCACCGCGGGCCTCGCCCCCGTTACCGTGAGCGCGAGCGAACCATCAAGGTGAGTGCGGAAACCGGATGATCCCGGGATCTCGACCGCGTTGCCGAACCGCTGCCATGCACTGCCCACCGCAGCGCCATCAGCTGCAGCCTTTGGGAGCAAGAACCCAGCATTTTCCTCGCCTAGAACGACCTCAGCCCTCACGCTCGCCTTACCGAAGTCACCATCGGAGGCGAAAAGTCGCGATGCATCGTGAGAAAGACCGCCTCTCACCCGCGTCACCGTCACCGGTTCAGGCGTGAGAGATTCGAACCTGAGCGCAGCCGGCACAGGCGTGTTCCCGAATAGCGTGTCCAATTCGACCTTGGCGGTCATCGGCACGCTCACGTTGTAGATCGGCCCGGTGAGATGCGCATAGATCGTGTAGTAGGACAGCGGCTTCTTCGTTCCACCACCAACATCCACCTGCTCTACCTTATCCGGCGTAAGCTGGCTCGCGAGCGTTTGCGAGAAGTTATAGCTGGTGGTAGAGGGACGAGCGCCGCTCTCATCCAGCCCCACGCGCCATCCGCGCAGGTCATCGAATGCATAACCGAAAGCCTTGGGCGATCCAGGGTATTCCACCGTACCCGCCGCGAGCGAAGATGCTGTCACATAATAGGTAGGCGCGATCGACGCGCTGTAGGTTCCATGACCTGCATTAGGCAGCGCAAAACGCACGACAGAGAGCCCCTCTTTGGCAAGATCGGTCTTCGAACGCAGGATGCGCTTCTGGCTCGGATTCGCACCGGTCCATCCCGTATAGTTCAGCACTGATGCGTTCGTGCCCAGATAGAGCGTGATCAGATTTCCGTTCGCATCAGTAGTGCCATCAGGCTTCTCGCTGCCCGTGTAGGTGAAGAAATCCTGCGAATCGTTAGCCTGGGCCAGGTCGAAGTCGAACGTGTCCGGCAAGTCCCTGAGGGCGTCGCACCCGTTGAAGACAGTATCAAGGGCCCCAAGATCGTTCTTGGACAGATCAAGGACCTTGTCTTCACCGCGATTCGCCTTCAAACTGCTCTTCGGCAAGCTGAATCCTTCAGGGAGGGATTGAAGCGCTGTGCATCCATTGAACATCTGCTGGATATACTCTGCGCCTTCTGGCACTGTGAAACCCGCAGGCAGCGCCTCCAGTGAAGCGCATTCGTTGAACATGCCGTAGGCTATCTTCACTGAATCCGGCAGCTTGAAGCCCGCAGGCAGAGATCGCAAAGACCTGCATCCTGAGAACATGCGGAACGTCTCTATCACCCCTTCAGGCAACGTGAAGCTTGATGGCAACGCCTTGATGGGAGTGCGCAGGAACATGCAATGCACATCCGTCACCGTCGAAGGCAGGAGGAATCCTTCACCGATAGCGCTTATCAACGTACCCTGAAATAGATTGCCAGCCAGCTCGACCCCTTCGCCGAGCGTGAAGGAAGCCGGCAGGTAAGAGAGCGCACTGCAATCAAAGAAGAGCATGGTGATGTCGCGAACGCCCTCCGGCACGAAAACATCGGATATATCAGTCAGCCGCGGCATAGCATAGAACCAGCAGGTCATGGCACCTGTGCCCTCTGCCGACCCCTCGGGACGGATATCCTTCGCCATGACCACGCGATCCACCTTACTGCGTACGCTCTCCCAAGCTCCTGATCGGGTGCGATCATACCGCCATCCATGCTCGGTCTTCATCTCGCCATCCTCTTCCCACGTGCTCACGAAATTGGACCTAGCTATCTCGGCACCCGGCTCCGAGTCGATGAACAGAGTGGTGATCTGCTCTTCGCTCCCATCGAAGGCGGTATGGGTGTCGGTCGCTATATGCCACGAGGCTCGCGGCACGCCATCCGGCACACCGTTCGTGACCGTGCCCAGATTGCCGCCGATCCTCTCGCATCTCGCATAGAGGCGAGCGGTGTTCGCCATACCCGATGTTGCAGCGAGTACCGTAGAGCCGAACGAGAACGCCGAACCCGCGCTCAGATCAGCGTTCGTATGCCAACTTTCGAACTCGAAGAATCCGAGCGTCGGCCTCCCCGGATCAGCGGTCATCGGCAGCTTCTTGTCGGTCCCCGTAACGCGCGATGCCCACACAGACCAACCATCTGCTGCCGAATCATCGGGCACCATGAACTGCACTTTAAGACATCCCGCAGGAACGCCTCGCAGGATGCGTTTCTGCGAAGGGTTCGAACCGGTCCATCCGGGATATGTCTTCACCGCAGCACTATCGCCCATGTAGTACGTATAAAGGTTGCCGTTCACATCGGTGCTGCCGTCCGTCTTGGTTCCGCCCGAATAGGTGAAGAAGTCCTTCGAGGTGTTCGCCTGCAAAAGATCGAAGTCGAAAGAATCGGGCAACGTGGTAAGGGCATCGCATCCTTTGAAGACATACGCCAGAGGTCCCAGGTCTTCGCTGCTGATATCAGGGAGCTTGTCGTCGCCACGACTTGCCTTAAGGCTCGTCTTCGGCAGGCTGAACCCTTCCGGAAGCGTCTTCAGCGCTGTGCAATCTTGAAAGAACTGCTGGATGTACTCCGTTCCCTCCGGTATCGTGAAACCAGCTGGCAGCGACGTTAGATCCTTGCATTGAGTGAACATGCCATAGGCGATCCTCAGCGTCGAAGGCAGCTTGAATCCTGCTGGCAACGACGTCAGATTCGAACCCGAGAACATGCGGAACGTGTTCTCCACGCCTTCGGGCAATACGAACCCTGCAGGGATCGTCTTGATCGGAGTGCCCAAGAAGAAGCAATTGACCTCTTTGACCGTGGAAGGGAGCGTAAAGCCCTCCCCTATCTCGGATATATTCGTATTTTGGAATAGGTTGCCAGCCAGCTCCACGCCTTCACCGAGAGTGAAGCTGGAGGGCACGGTCTTGAGATTTCGACAAGTGAAGAAGAGCATGCGAATATTCTTGACACCCGCAGGAACGAAGACATTCTCTATATCCTCAAGGAGCGGCATATGCGCGAACCATGAGTACATCGATCCCGTCCCATGTGCAGTGCCCTCAGGCTTCACATCGGCGTCCATGACCACTCGTTGCACCCGCGAGCGCACCGCCGCCCATGCACCGGAATGCTCATAACCATACTCCCATTCATAGGTGGTCTCTTTCGTCCCATCCACCGTGCGCGTTCCGATGAAGTTAGAGCGGGCGATCTCAGCAGTAGGCTCGCAAGAGATATGCAATGTCGTGGTTCGCTCGACGATGAGCTCGCCTGTCTCGTTCGTCGAGTACTTATCTGCGAACTCAAGCTGCCAAGAGGCCCGCGGGCATGCGTCCGGAACACCGTTGGTCACCGTAGCGAGCTTATCGCCGATGATAGAGTAGCCGGCGTACAGGCGCGCCACACCGTCGGAAGCCGCTGTGAGCACCGTCGTGCCAAATACGAACTTGCTCGCGGGCTCAAGGCTCGATGAGGCATACCACGAACCTGAGAACTCGAACCGCTCCATGGAAGGAGCGCCAGGATCGCTCTGGACAGGGATCTTTCTATCCGAATCCGTGTAAACGACAGCCCAAGGCTCCCACCCAAGCCCTTCGATAGTGTTACCAGTGGGAATCATGAGCATCGCTTTGATGGCTCCGGCAGGCGCTCCCTGCAGTATGCGCTTCTGGGAGGGCGTCGCACCCGTCCAGCCAGCATAGTCTCTCACGGCTTGGTTGCTGCCCGTATAACGGGTGATCAGATTACCGTTAGCGTCAGTAGCGTCGCTCTTCGCACCAGTGTAGGAGAAGAAGCTCGCCGAAGCATTGGCCTTGCTCAGATCGAAATCGAACGAATCAGGCAACGCATTCAGAGCATCGCACCCGCGGAACATCCTATCGTAGGGAGCCGTTCCCTCGATGTCAGGTTCATAGTCAGGATCGGTCGTCTCGTTGGTGCTGGCGCTCGACTTTGGAAGGCTGAACCCCTCGGGCAAACGTTTCAGGCTCGTACAGCCATCGAACATCCCCTGCGCGTACCGCACGCCTTCAGGGATCGTGAACCCAGCTGGCAACGTCTGCAATTCCTCGCAGCTTCGGAACATCACATCAGCACGAACGACCGAAGAGGGTATGGTGAAACCCGCTGGAAGCGCTTCTAGCTTCCGGCATCCATTGAACATCTTGGCGCAATTCTCGATACCATCGGGCAAGGTGAATCCCGGCTGGATGACCCGTAGCGGAGTGCCCATGAACATGCATTGGGTCCTCTTCACCGTAGATGGCAGCTTGAAGCCGGCTTCGAGCATCTCGACCGCGGTGTGCTGGAACACATTGCCAACATCCTTTGCTCCTTCTCCGATGGTGAACGAAGCAGGAACGTTCTTCAGGCTCTTGCAATTCATGAACAGCATGGCCATGTTCTCAACGCCGGCCGGAACGAATACTTCGGATATATCCCGGAGTGCGGTCATATCAAAGAACCAGTTCTGCATGCTGGCAGTGCCACTCGCCGCTCCTTCCGGACGAACCGTCGATGCCATGACGATGCGGTTCACAAGGGGTCGCACAGGCTTCCATGCCCCCGTTTGCTCATAGTTAAAATGCCAGCCGTTCAGCGTGTCACCGTCCTTCTTGCTCACGAAATTCGCTTCCGCTATCTCAGCACCTTCCGTACAGTCGATATAGAGCGTGACGACCTCATCGACCGTCTGCGAACCGCCCGCGCTGCTCGGCGGGGTCGTGGTGACAGCACGCTTGAGATACCAATACGCCTCTCCGATACCACCTACGGTGTCGAGCATCTGATGCTCCGAATAGTTGATCGCGGCGCTTCCTTCCCCGACGATAACGTCTTCCTCCACTGTGACCGGATCAGAGGTGCCGTGCCCATCCGCACCCGATCGAGAGGCCGCTGTCGAGCGCAGATCGAACGTATGACTGATCACCGTCGAAGGTGCGAAAGACGTTGCTTCCTCCCCAGTTTCAGACAGAGAGCCATCTGTCATGCTGGGATCGCTCGACTGGTCGTCATCAAGAACGAACCGATCGTCCTGCGCATTCCGCATTTCTTCCCCAGAAGGAACCTCATGAGGGGCCATCGCGCCTTCCATCGGTCCTACAGACGGTGATGCTACCTCCTCATCAGGAGCGTTAGACCGAGGAGCCGTGATCTCTTGATCCATAGGCAGCGAAGCAGAAGGGCCGTCGTCGGTATGCGAAGCATCATCGGAAACCCTCGTAGTGGCCACCACGGTATCGCCATCCATCACCACGATAGGCACCGGAAACTCGAATCGATCCAGTTCAACGTTGTATAGGAAACCATCTTCCGAGGTGAGAGCTGCACTGTCCGCATCAACGATGAGAGCGGTGAGATGCGCGCAATGCGAAGACGCGTCCTCGGGGAACTTCATCGCGTTAGGAGAGATGCGGACAGCGCCCAGCCTGCCCTCGGGAATGAGCAGGAGGCTTGTTTGGAGCTTGTCATACAAACAACCGTCATACATGGAGTAGTTGGTGTTATCAGCAGCGATATCGAAGCGCTGCAGCGTCTCGAAACCCGAAAACGCGCCATCTTCGATGTTGGTGATGGAAGCGGCGATGGTGAGGTCAGTGATGCACGCATCCTCAGAATCCCCACGAGCCGAGAAAGATGAGAACGCTCCCTCGGCGATGCGGGTCACGTTGTACCGATCGGTACCATCGGAGGAAACGACGGAAGGCAAAACGATGGTCTGCGCTTCGATGAAATCGCTCGGCAGCTTAGCGGGGTCAACTGCGACGATGGCAACGAGCTCGCCACCAGGCTCTACCGCATAGGTGATTCCATGGTAGACGAAAGAGCCCACGACGACGGAATCGGGAGAGAGCCCGATTCCTCGGTCGGGCTCATCGGAGTCCTCGCCTTCTTCGACACCCTCACCGTCATCGTCTGCAACTTCACCAGAAGCATCGACCACTGGTTCCTGGATCGAGCTGACGCTCATGTCGGGATCAACACCCGCATTCGCTCCGCTATCCTTGTTGGTATCAAGTGGCACCTTCGCGCTCACGAGCGGCACGGTCTTGGTGGATTCCAGAGTTTGCGCTAGCACGTAGCTTTTCGTGGATTCTGCTTGGGCGACCACGTTAAGAGGCAGCTCTTGGTTGATGAAGCTTGAGCTTGTGCCGTTCAGATCTTCCCCGTTAGCAGTATCTGCGACATCTCCATCAGCGCCTATCGTGCCGTCTATGGCCACAACACTAGAAGGCCCCGAACTTTCAGAGTAGGAGTAGAAGGTCTCAGGAACAGCCTCATTTGAGCCATCCTGAACGCCAGTATTCGATTCTGCGGAATGTTCTTCGTTCGCGACGGCGGTCGTCGCATCCTGAAGGTCTACCTGGCCAGAGGCGCTATCGCTTTGCGCGATGGCATCTAGCGGTGAACCCCCCCCCTCGAATCCGTAGCTGCGAACGCAAGTCCTGCGCTCGGAGCCATCGTGAGGGTGAGAGCGGTAGCTAACGCTACCGCGAGCGCGTTCTTCCCGAACGTGCCAACACGTTTCCCGATGTGCATTTTATGCTCCCTTTCCCGGTCGGATGCATAAGTATTCGGTTGTTCTCTGCGGGAGAGGGCTCAGGTGAGGACCACCTAAGAGAAATGCGCTGGCTCAAGACCTCGCTACGCGATACCGTCCGCCATCCGCTTGAACGCTTCGAGAAGTCGAGACTTCCCGTCGACAGTCGCATCCAAGGTGCGCACGATCTTGCGTAGAGGACCAAGACCTGTGACATCACGACCTGTTCCCGCAGGTGACCGCCCTTTGTCTCGATCAGGCCCACCGTTCTCGCTCCGGTATGTCCGATCAGGCGATTCTTTCTGGAATCGAGCGCTATTCCCGTCCCAAGGGGCTCGCATCCCCTTCATACGGACTGTCTTCGCACCGTCTTCCGTGATGGTTCCGCACTATACCCACCGTCTGAACATTCCGTCAAGGAATGACCAACGATATGTGGAGGGATAGTGGAGCGGGAGCATGCGCGATCCAACGAAGGACCTCACCTCCATCAAGCGATAGACGAGCAGAGCTCCTTAGCTTCGATGGGAACGATACGTTCTATATCCTCCTCGTTCAACGCCAAGGATTCCCACATATCCACATCCCGCTGCAAGTTCTTCCAAAGCTCGGGGGAAGCACGGAGAATGACCGGTTAGCGGCCTTCGTCCATCATGCCGAAACATTCGGTGAAGAATACCTGGCAGTCGAGGCCGTAGCGGTCGCAGACTTCGTCGAGAGCGTCGTCTATGATACGGGCGAGGGGACGCGCTTCGCAAACAGCACGAGCGTTGACTATCATGCGCATGCTGCTCTGATCATGCTCGAAGCACCGCTCGTATTCGGTGTCGTAGTCCACGCCGATGAGCGATGCCTTATTGAAATCGTCGATGCCCTCGCCCTCGGCATCCTCGCTTCCGGCGATGGCGAACGTCTTGAGGTGCGGCACGTTGCGCTTGCGCTCGATTAGACCCATGCGAATGGCTTCGATCATATCATCGAGAACGGCATTCATGTCGATGGCCGCACCGCTGTTGGTCTTCAAGTACGCACGGCGGTTATACCAGGTCAGCTTAGCCTCGGCCTCTGCAAACTCACCATCGTAGCGCACAGAGAAGTTCTTAAGAGAGCTCGTATGAGCAGTGATGAAGTCGGCCAGCTCCGCGATGCCGATACGCTCGCGGGCAGAGATGGCCAATACGGGGATATCAGGAACGGCGGTCTTCAAGAAGTCGAGATAGCGCGCTATCTCTTCCTCGGAGAGCAGATCGCACTTGTTCAACACCACCAGATCCGCCTCTTCCAATTGCAGCTTCAGCAGATACACCAGCTCACTCGGCAGATTGATGTCGGCCTTTTCAGGCATGATCATACGCAAGCGTTCCGGGTCGGTTATCACCGTGAACGGTGCGAGGGTGAACTGATCGGCGTGAGCCTTGGCCAACGTGTGGTACACGTGATCGAGCGCTCCGACCCCACAGCCGGGAATATCGCTCATCACGAACTGTGCGCCATCACGATCGCGAAGACGACGTAGCTGATCAACCACGTTGTCCATCTGATAGCAGATGCATCCGGAAGCTATCTCCACCACATTGCAACCGCTCGTTTGAGTGAGGTTCGTGTCCACCAGGTTCGCACCCAGATCGTTCGCGATGATGGCGGTCTCGCCGAAATGCTCGTTGAGGTATTCCGCCAAGGCGATCATCGTGGTGGTCTTGCCAGCCCCCAGAAAACCGCTCACTACCATGAAGCGCATAGGATCCATTTCGTGCTCCTTTCAATAGCCCGCGAACGAGCCGCCCCTCCGCTGTATATTTCGCGTTTTTCCCAGTATAGTTCAGACCATCCTCCCCGCTCAGAAGAAATACATTGCGTCTATTAGTGGACTATAACTACTATAGGATCACGAATTGGATCACGAATGCGAAGAAGATGGTGAAGCCATGGCTTTGAGCAATGCGAACTGTCTGCTATGCGGGGCGCCCCTCGTCTACGCTGATGCAGCCCAAGAGATGACGTGCGCCATATGCGGCAAGACGGAAACGGGGCACTGCGCGTGCGCAGATGACCATTACATCTGCGACGCATGCCACCGAGAAAAAGGCGTAGCGTTCATCTTGGATGCCTGCCGAGCGAGCATATCCACGAACCCCATCGAACTCGCTCAACAGATCATGACCGACAGAACGATATACCCGAACGGTCCCGAACATCACACATTGGTGGGTGCGGTACTGCTCACCTGCTACCAGAACGCCGGGGGCGCCATCGACCTCGATCAAGCCCTCGACGAGCTGCGTCGTCGCAGCCTTCAAGTACCTGGTGGCACCTGCGGTTTCTGGGGCATATGCGGAGCAGCGGCGAGCGCTGGTCAGTTCTATGCCATCATCAGCGGCTCGACCCCTCTCGCGGCTGAACCCTGGACAGCCACTGCGCGCTTGACCGCGAACATCATGGGGCGCCTCGCCGATGTGGGCGGCCCCCGCTGCTGCAAGCGCAACGGCTTCATCGCCATCGAAGAATCAGTGCGCTACGTTGCGGCCACCACCGGCATCGCCATGAAGCTGCCCGAAAGGACGCTGTGCACCTTCATGGGCGGAAACGACGAGTGCCTGAAACGAGAGTGCCCCTTCTTCCCAAAACACAGCGCCAACACGAACAGCTAGAACTCGCGCGATCCATAAAGACGTGAGGAGATGAGAGCGCTCACCACATAAAGGGTCACCACACCGAACCCCGCCAAGACAATGCCCAACTCCAAAGTGTCGGCCCCTATATCGAGCATGCTGCGCGAAAGCCCCAAGAACAGATGGTCCACATCGGCCTCCCCGAAAAACGCGATGCCGATGGCCAATATGATCACCATGGCCACCGGCACGATGCGAGTAGCTTTCGTCATGCCGAAGCGCATGATCAACGGCAGAGAGACAGCGGCTGTCAGCAGGACGATGGCAGCCCCAAGCGCAACGGTGAGAGCTATCTGATAGAAGCCGGTCGCAGTCGAAGTGAGATAGGATGGCGCATCAGGGATCGAATCCCCCACCGTCACGATGATATGTCCCACCACGAACGTCAGGGCCATCGACAGCAAGAGCACGACAGCCAAGCTCCCATAGCGGCCCCAAACCACCTGACGACGAGTGATGGGCAAGGTGAGACGAAAGCGCTCCCAACCACCCATGTCGTCATATGCCGATATGCTGAACAGATACATGAACGGCACGATCACCATCATGGCCGCCATGCCCCCACTGAGCGTTTGCATAGTGAAGGTGAAGAAGATGCCCAGCACCACATCGATGCCGAGCAGCGACAGCAGCGAGTTCTTCATGGTTATCAGATCGGTGAGCATCATCGTCTTCATCGGGCCTCCCCTTTCAGCATGAGCGCCATGTAGTCCTCGATGGAAGCCTTATCCACCGGAATGTCCTCGAACGCGCGCGCGAACGCGAACCGATCGGACACGAGCACATCGATGCCATACGCATGGGACAGAGCGCGCATGGCCCCTGGCTCGAAGAAGCCGCTCTCGATGATGCGCTCCACGTCTGCCGCCCGGCAGTGAGCCACTCCCGCTTCATCGCATATGACATCTTTCGGTAGGTCGAACATGATATTGCCATCGTCGATGCATATCACCTCGTCAGCGATATGCTCCAGATCGGACGTGATATGGGTGGACATGAGGATGCCGTGATCGTCGTGCTTCATGAAGTCGCGCAGCAGATCGAGCACCTCGTCGCGAGCGAGCGGATCGAGACCGGCCGTCGCCTCGTCGAGAATGAGCAACTGTGGATGATGGGCCAGGGCGAACGCCAGCGACAGCTTCATGCCCATACCACGCGATAGATCCTTCACCTTCTTCTTAGGCGCGAGCTCGAAGCGCTCACAGAGCCGCCCGAAGAATGCTTCATCCCACGCCGTATAAGCGCTGCGACCGATGAGGCTCACATCCCGCACGGTGCCCTCTCGATTGAAAGCGCACGTGTCGAGCACCACGCCGATGCGCTGCTTCACGCTCACCGGCACATCGCCGTCGATGACCTCATCCAACAAGGTGATGGTACCCCCATCGGCGCAGACGAGCCCTAGCAGCGACCTGAGCGTGGTGGTCTTGCCGGCCCCGTTCGACCCGACGAACCCTACCACCGTACCCGCTGGCACTGTCAGGTCTATAGCGTTCAACGAGAAGCCATCGTAGCTCTTGGTCAGCCCTCTCGCCTTTATAAGATGTTCCATGATCCTCTACTCGCTTTCCACCAGCACGTCGACCAACCCGTGAATCTCCTCCCGGGTCAGACCGAGCGCTTCCGCCTCTCGCAGAGCCTCGTCGAGCAGAGCTTCCACCTGCTTCATGCGCTGCTCGCGTAACAGCTCGCGGTTGCCACCCTTCACGAACGTACCCTTGCCCTGCACCGTGTCGATGAAGCCCTCTTCCTCCAGATCGGCATAGGCGCGCTTCGTGGTTATCACGCTTATGCGCAGGTCGTTCGCAAGCGCGCGGATAGAAGGCAGCGCCTCTCCCTCTGCCAACTCCCCGTTCAGGATGGCGTATTTGATCTGCGAGGTTATCTGAGCGTATATCGGCTCGGCGTTCGCATTCGATATGATGATGTCCAAAGTGCCTCTTTCTCGACCGCTCCTACCGCCCGTCGACGTGGTCGCGAAGCGTCCTTCCCGACCGGAGCTGCCTTGGTGTATATAACCAATGAGCACACTATATATACACCTATGCACAGTGTCAAGCGTGACCACAAGACCGGTAAGGTAACCGTTTTCAATCGGACGCCCTCCGAACGCGAGCAACAACCCCTAGTTCGCTAGAATGGGCCGCACAGACAACATGTAAGACCCTGAAAACGGAGGAGAATCATGGATACGAAAGTAACGAGGGACTGGGGCCTCATCTTCGGCGGCATCGCGCTCGCCATCGTGGGCTGTATCGTCATTTGGTGGCCAGGCCTTTCCGTCATGGAGTTCGCCATCATCGCCGGTGTGTTCCTGGTGATAGCCGGCGTGGTCGATTTCATCAACTGGGTGCGCTTCCATAAGCAGATGGAAGGCTCAGGCTGGGCGCTCGCCAACGCCATATGCAACGTCATCCTGGGCATCATGTTCCTCATGCACCCGGTCATGGGCGCGTGGGTGATAACCTGGACGGCCGGCGCGTTCATCGTGGCCTATGGCGTGTTCGCCATCGTAGCGGCGTTCCGCTTGCGCGGGGCCGGCTCTGGCTGGGGCTGGATGCTGTTCAACGGCATCATCTCCATCCTGTGCGGCCTGTTCTTCTTCTTCGCGCCCGACTTCTTCGGCATCTTCTTAGGCGTGTTCCTGCTGATGCGCGGCGTGTCGATGGCGCTCTACGGCATCACCGGCCCCACCGCTATGCTGGGAATGTAGCCGCACCTCTGACCATTTGAGCGAGCGAGGCCTTTCTCGCTCCTTTCGCCTTCGACGCCCTCCAGAAGCCCGAACGGCCTCCGGAGGGCGTCTTTCTGCGCTCCCACTGCGCATTCGCTCTCAAAAGCCCTTGCCATTCCCGAGCTGCGCCGTATAATAGGTAGGCTGCGTTTTCGCAGCGCCCACAATGAAATAAGTTCCGCTACTTAAGACAGCTGGTACTTCGATACGAAGTTCAATCGCGCAAGCGGCCCGCCGAGGTGGTGATCTGAAACATGAATATGTTCGATTCGCCGAACCCTCTGCGCCGTGAGCCAGAGGGTTCTTTTCATTTAAGCGAGCGGAACACGGGAATGGACGAAAAGAGGTGAAATAGGAACATGCCTAACGCTCAGAACACCGAGATGCTCGCCAATATCAAGGCCGATCTGGAAGGCGCGAAAGCCATGTGGGTGGTGGATTACCGCGGTCTTACCGTGAAGGAGATCCAGAACCTGCGTCGCCAGATCCGCGAGGCCGGCGCCACCATGAAGGTGTACAAGAACACCATCATGCACATCGCCCTGGCCGAGCTGGACGCCCCGAACCTGGACGAGATCTTGGCCGGCCCTTCTGCGTTCGTCATCGCAGAGGAGGATCCGGTAGCATCGGCCAAGGCCATCAAGACGTTCGCTGCTGGTAACGAGAACCTCGTCATCAAAGGCGGCATGATGGATGGTGCTTACGTTGACGCTGAACAGGTGAAAGCGATCGCTTCTCTGCCCTCGCGCGAAGAGCTCATCGCCAAGCTGCTCGGCACCATCAACAACCCGCTGGTGCAGACCGTTCGCGTGCTCAATGCGCCCATGGAGGCGTTCGCTCGCACCGTTGCCGCTATCGCGGAGAAAGCTGCGTAAATGCGCGTAGCTACCGGGGATCTTCCCGGGAAAGACGAGCGGCTTGACCGAGCTGCTCGGAACGAAGATGAACGTTTCGCGGAAGCCGGTGAGGATCCGGTACCGCAGAGAGAAAGGTAAGTAACGATGGCTGTTACTCGCGAAGAGATCGTTGAAGCTTTGAAGGAAATGCCGGCTCTCGAGCTTTCTGAGCTCGTGAAGGAGCTGGAGGACGTCTTCGGCGTGTCCGCTGCTGCTCCGGTGGCTGTGGCTGCCGCTCCGGCTGCTGGTGGCGACGCTGGCGCTGCTGGTGGCGACGAGAAGAGCGACTTCGACGTCGTGCTCGAGGGCTTCGGCGACAACAAGATCGCCGTCATCAAGGTGGTCCGCGACCTCACCGGTCTGGGCCTGAAGGAGGCCAAGGAGGCTGTGGAAGGTGCTCCGTCCACGCTCATCGAGGCTGCTCCGAAGGACAAGGCCGAGGATGCCAAGAAGCAGCTCGAAGAGGCTGGTGCTGCTGTCACCCTGAAGTAAGCTCCTCTTGCTTGCTTTAAGTTGGGAAAGCCCGCGACTCGTTCGCGGGCTTTTTTCTGCTTTCCTCGCTCTCTGGTGAAAAGAACCGACGGAAAGGACCTCTCTCGATACGATAGGAACGCTGGGGCGCACCCCTGATCCTGGGTCCCGATGTCGTCACATCTTCCCCCTCTTTCTCGCCATTCGAACCTCCCCTCTATCCTTCATTCAGGTACCCTACGATAGGAACGAACGAAGGGAAGATGCAGTGGAAGATGACTTCAAGAGCCGATCGCGACGCGTACTGGGAGATGCGGGGCTGGCGAAGCTCGAAGCGGCGACAGTAGCTGTGTTCGGGCTCGGTGGCGTCGGCTCGAGCTGTGCGGAAGCACTGGCGCGAGGCGGCATCGGCACGCTGATCCTGATCGACCGCGATCGAGTGACACCCAGCAACATCAACCGACAGGCCCTCGCCTTTCGAAGCACCATCGGGCGCGAAAAGGCCGAAGTGATGGCCGCCATGATCTGCGACATCGACCCCGACATCCGCACCTTCGTCAGCACGGCGTTCGTGCGCGAGAGCGCCTTCACGGAAACAGCTGGCTACACCCCGCTCGACCTCGACGTGCCCGAGCGCTCAGTGAGCGCCGTCCTCGAGTCCTTCCCGCGCCCCGAATTCATCGTGGATGCCGTAGACACCATCACCACCAAGCTCGCCTTAGCTCGTTACGCTCAGGATGCGGGCATCCCCATTGTGGCCTCCATGGGCGGTGCGAACAAGACCGACCCCACCGCGCTGCGATTCGCCGACCTCTACGATACCGTGAACTGTCCGCTATGCCGCTCTATGCGCAAGACCGCCCGCAACCGCGGCATCGAGCGCCTGCCCGTTCTATACTCCTGTGAAGCGCCCGTGAAAGTGGCCGCCGAGGCTGGTGCGCAGCGTCGTGAGCGCACGGAGTTGGGCACCATGTCCTACTACCCGCCCATTATGGGCCAGATGCTCGCTTCCTACGTCATCCGCGAACTGTTGGAACCTGGCTCGGTGACCCTGCAGGGACAGACCACATCGTGACCACCCTCGACCGCCGACGCACAACAACGTCAAAGACCCAGAAGAGAACTCCCCTTCATAGATGATCGAACAGCGAACAGGAGCGCGACGAGGCTCCGCCCTCATGAGAGCAGAGCCTCCCTCCTACCGGATGGCTCCCCTTCGCCTCTTCTCCCTCCTACCGGATGGCTCCCCTTCGCCTCTTCTCCCTACCAGACGACCCCTTCCCCGTCATAGCCTTTAAGCCTAGAAGGGTCAGATGCCACATCACCATATCCATCGAGAAGGGCCACGGTGTAGAACAGCTTGGCGATGTCCCCTGATCTGTTGGTGGCGACATCGGATGCTCTGAGAGAGGAAAGCCCCATCCCGAGATAGAAGGTCTTCTTGGAAGGCGATGCGCTCGCAGCGTCGAGGACGAGGCCTGCAAGATGGCTCTCGTCTGAAGAGAGGGTGGTCTTGCCTCCTAGGGGCAGGGCATGGCCTGGGGCCTTCTCGTCCGAAAGGGTGATGGTGACATCTCCCATCTTGGGACCGAACACCTCTTGAGCAAGAGCAGCGCGATCGGCATGTCCTGGATCTGCTGTGTCCTCGGCCACTTCCACGATCCCTATGGGCGCTGTGGTATAGGAGGTGAAGGCGAGCTCGGCATAGACATCGGTCGCATCTCCCGTATAGGAGGTCTCGTTTGCTCTGAAGCGCACCGTATCCGTCGCTGCATCTATGAGGATGCCAAGGCTCGCTCTTGTTGGGACGTCGATCGCTATCCGGACTGTCCACACAGCCTCTATCGAGGCGACATCATAGACGTCCTCGCCACTTCCCAGGTTCAATACCTGATAGCTCTCCCCAGGGATGAGCCTTGTGGTGGGCACGGTGTATGCTCCTGCGTCGTCTCGTCCGAAGACGCTCGCCTCCTCATCGCTTCCCTCTCTGTGGGCCACGAAGTGGGAGAAGACGTATCCAGGTTTCTTGAGGTTCGCATCATTGTCGGGCAGGGTCAGGATGGGGTCATCGTAGGTGAGACCTTCGAAGGCTCCCTCATGCCAACCGCTCTGGCTGCCTCCTGTGAGGTCCACCTCTATCGTGTAGGGGTCCGCTTCGAAGTCAGCGACGATGGTGATGTTCTTCGATACATCAGGTATCGAGGTCACAGGGGATCCTTCGTACAGCCAGCCTTTCCAGGTGTAGCCTCTCTTGACCATGGAAGGGAGCTTCCTCTCCTCAGCTGTGGATGCTTCGTTGAAGCTCGAAGGCAGGATCGAGCCATCGGATGCGGACCAACCAACGAGAGCATCGCCGTTTCTGTCCTCATAGCTCACGGCATAGCCGTTGGTCGTCCAGGTGGCGGTATAGGTAGCTACCGAGAAGGTCTCGCTGCTCGCGTTCCATGAGGCTGTGGTGCCAGGAGAGAACGAGCTCACCGACGGCTCCCAGCCTCTGAAGGTGGAACCGAGGAGGGTGGGCAGAAGGCCCTCTTCTGTCATCGAGAAGGAGGGCGTCTCGATGTCGTAGGCGAGCTCTATCTCAGTAGCGCTCCTGAAGCTCGCCTTGGGACGGCCTGCCACGGCGTTGTAGGCATCCACCTGCTCGGATGTGAACTTAGCGCCTGTGTGGGCGGTATCGCTCGGACCATGAGCCTTGAGCGATATCTTTCCTTCCACCTTGTCCCATCTCGCGAAGTAGATGGCAGCCCTCGCCTCTACGGTCGCGATGTCGTATCCGGCTCCCACTCTCTGCCCCGCTCCCTCTTTGGTCGTCCACCAACCAGCGAAGGCGTAGCCTTTGCGAGTGGGGTCCGCAGGCAGCTTGATGGAGGTCCCATAGGTCTGGGATGTCACATCCGCTCCTGCGCTGACGGTGCCGCCGTTCGCGTTCCAGGTGATGGCGTAGGAGTTGGGGACCCACCTTGCGTAGAGGGTCGTGTTCGAGGTCTTGTTCCAAGTTCGAGCAGAAGCGCCGGAGGCTGAGTAGTAGCAGGTTCCCCCAACAGATGCGCTCGTGTCGTACCAGCCTTGGAAGGTGTATCCGAGCCTATCCGGTGGAACCGTCGATATGGCTGGCATGTTCGCATCGTATGTAGCAGTGACGCTTCCGGCCTGTCCCCCCGTCCCTCCGTTGGGATCGAAGGAGACGGTGTAGGTGTTGGGGATCCATTTGGCGGTAGCGGTGAGGTTTCCGTAGGTGCCCTTCTTGACGGTCACGTTCGTGGTGCCGTTGCCCTCTATCCCAGAACCTGACGCTCCGCTCACGTCCCAACCGGCGAAAACATAGCCTGTGCGCGCAGGTTGAGCAAGAGCGAAGTTAGCAGTTTCGGGCGTATAAGAGGTAAGCTGCCCCGAGATGAAACCACCATTTAAGGTGTAGCTGATGCTATAAATGTTCGGTATCCACTTTGCATAGAGCGTTATGTCACCAGGGTGCCAACAAATTCCGACAACACTCTGACCAGCTTTGGTAAACCAAAGATCACCAGTACCATTCGTACCAGTGTAATAGCCTTCAAAAGTATAGCCATTCCGCGAGGGAGGAGTAATGCTAGACAGGTAGCTAGCCACGGTGAACCGGAGCGATTCGGAGCCAGCAGAGCTTGCACCTTGATTATCTAGAGTGATGGTATATGTATTCGGTATCCAAATAGCGTTGAATGTATAATTCTCTCTCCCGTCAAATTGGTCGTTTCTTTCGCCCCACGACCCGAAAGTGAAGCCAGCTCGCTCGATACCGAGATAATGCACAGTACCACTGGAGTCGACAAAATGGACAGCAGCAGCATTCCCAAAGCCTACCCAGTAAGTGCAGTCCGAAGTTACATAGTTTGAATACGTACCGATCAGCGCTCCGTTTACATGTTCGCTGATAACCCCTCCGTTCCCGATGATCTTAATAGTCAATGCGCTCGCAGCATAAGAAGTCGCAGAAGATGTGTCAGCATCACTAGATGTCAGCGCAAAATGAAATCCCTCCAAAGAATCTAAATCGTTTAGCAAGCTATCACGAATCAAGTCTCCCTCATAGAAATCGATTTCCCTATCGTCGCTGCGGTCAAGAGCTTGTTTTCGCTCAATCGAGGGCTCCCAAACAAGTTTCGACATATCCTTTGTGTAGAGGCACCCGTCCTCTGAGTAGAAAGCTGCGCTGTCCGCATCAGCGACCACGGCGTCCACCGAGGGGCAATGCGAGAACACCTCGGGGTTTACCTCGGTCGCACTAGGAGCGATACGGACAGCGCCCACTCGGCCCTCGGGAATGAGCCGTAAAGTGGCAAGATCAGCGCTATAAAGAGCGCCATCGAAAGAAGCGTATGTTGGGTTATCGTCGGAGACGACGAGGTATTGCAAGGTATCGGAACCTGTAAAGGCTCCGTCTTCTATGGAGGAGATGGAAGCCGGGATGCCCAAAGCGAGGATGCCGACGCATCCTTCGAGCGGGTCAGCGACAGCATCGACCTCTCCACCATCATCGATATCGACCCTCTCTTCGACATCAGAGGGATGCTGCGCAGCTTCGCTCGCCTCGATGTCAGCTTCAGCGGGCAGCTCTTCATCGGAGAACAGCACCTTGCAGCCCATGTAGGCCGGATCAGCGCCCTCCTTGGTAAGGGATGCAAGAGCGCCCGCGGCTATGCGGGTGACGCTATAGGCTTCGATGCCATCAGGGCTGACCGCATCAGGGATGGCGAGGATCTGCCTTCGGATGACATCTTCGGGCAGCTTTCTGTAGTCCACAGCTACAAGAGCGACGGACTCTCCACCAGGCTCGATGGCATATGTCATGCCATCTTGTGCGAAGGATCCCACGACGACCGAGTCGCCCAAAGGCTCACCACCTATGGACAGCTTGGCGTTCACCACAGAAACGGCATGGCTCCCCTCGACAGCATTGGCCAGAAGGTAGTTCCGCGTCGATTCGGTTCGAGCGACCGGCTCGAGCGCTATCTCTTGGCTGATGACATCCCCAGAAAACAAGAGTTCGTCGTTCCTTCTTTCACCAGGAGAGCCATCGCCTTCCTCTGCGAAAGCGACGATAGGGATCAGGCCGAAGGTCAAGGCGAAGATGAGGAAGCTCCGCATGAGATTCTTTGTGCAAGAGACGACAGAGGCTCGCATGGCGATCCGTTCCTTCCGACAGTCGTGCGTACATCACGCTGTGGAGGGAGTCTCGCATCCCGCGTACTTGCAAGGCACCTGGGTCCCTGAAGCGCCCGAGGAGGACACCCACCACAGACGCCAATCCGCGGAAGCGCACACAGTGACAGAAAATCTGCACATGAAAAGCACTCCGAAAGGCAGGTGCCCTCTTCACACGCTTTTCACGTCTACAGATAGGTGCGATGACGATCGTCACGAATGTGACGACTGAGCTATTCACTTGTGTGCATTTCCTTATCAGACGCGACGTCATATAAGGATCCGCGAATTGGCTAGTCGGAATATAGCATGCGTTGAATCCGCTTTCAAATGAAACATGCAGCGCACTGCTCGACCCACCGATGGCTTCTATGAAATCCCAGCGTAAAGACTCTATAGGTCATTATGGAGGCTCATCCACAAAACGCTATGAACCGTGAGGCACGACCCCGAATGATCGTTCATGAAGATATGCGCCCCCTAGAGGAGCGACGGCAAAAGAATGGATAGCGAGACCGATCCGATCCGTGCCCGCTGCTCGAACCGAGTCGCGCAGAAAGCATTTCTGTGCATTGGCCGAATATCGTCCTTGCGCCCTGCGCCGCGCTCGATCATGAGCTATTGCTCGGCGGCGAGATTCGGGCAGATCCGATCCCCAGAAGATGCTTCACGGCATCTTCCACGAAGAGCTGCTAGCTATGCTATTGGAACAGCCTTCAATACGACCCTTCCTCCTGAATACGAAGGCCCCCTCCAGCAATATGGCTGAGAGAGGGCCTTCATCACATAACCGACTCGTGGCTGTGCTACGGCTCCTTCCTGTGTGAGGATTGCTATGGAGGGGGACCACACAAGAGGGTGGAACGGCAGCCGTAGCACAAGCACGAACCGGTTGGTCATCACCAGCGATGCATGAGCGTTTCTCGGGCGATGTCGGTCGCTTCCACAAGACGCCCCCTCGCGCCTTGCGCGACCGAAGAGGTGTCCGTCCCCTCCTGTGGAACGGACACCCTCTTCGTCGTTAACCTGCGAACAAGAACGAGCCTACGCAGGAATGGTGATCGCGAAGATCTGCGACATGACGACCGAGATGGTCACCAAGATGAGCGCGTAGGGCAGCACCTTGCGCAGAACCTGGGACTCGGCGCCCACCTTGTCAAGGGATGCAGCGGACTGCTGCAGCTTGACAGGGGTGATGACCGAAGCCAGACCAGCTGCCACGCCACCAGAGGCGATGACGGCGAGCGGGTTGAGGCCGAGGTCTTGGGCCGAGATGAGGTTGTAGTTCGCGAACAGAGCGATGGTCGAGGTCTCCGAGCCCGTCACGAAGCCGGCGAGCAGGCCCAAGAAGCCGTTGGCCACCGGATACCACCAGCCGAAGGCGGCGGCAGCGGAGTGCGCCCACAGCGCGATGATGTTGGAGTCCTGGTTGGCAGGATCGAGGAACCAGCACTCCACCCCAGCAGCGTTGGTGCCGAAGGTGTAGCCGGAATACATCATCACGTAAGCGATCATGAAGTACACGATGGAGCTGATGGTGGGCGGAGCCCAGCGCTTGTTCCACTTCTTCAGGATGGTGCCCCAGCTAGAGCCGTTGCGCGGCTTGAGCCAGATCGAAGAGATGAGGGTGGAGACCAGCACCCAGAAGTAAGCGTTCCAGATGACGCGCATGGGCTGACCAGCGTCGCCCGGCCACAGGATGACGCGCATCTCCAGCGGACCGGAGTACAGCATGTCCTTCAGCGGACCGACGAAGTTCGTGATGACGCAGAAGAAGATCAGCAAAGCCCAGGGAAGCAGGCCCTTCCACAGCGGAAGCTCCTTCTCCAAAGCGATATCCTCTTCGGTGAGGCCCGAGCGATCGAAGAACTGCACCTTGCGGATCTTCATGTACAGCAGCATGACCACCAGCGAGCAAGCGCCGCACAGCACGCCCATCAGCACGATGGACTGCGGCACCAGGTGCGCGAACATGAAGGCGAAGCCGCCCATGCACAGACCGGTGATCAGAGCAGCGAGCCAACCTTGCTTCAACAGCTTCGCGCCACCGGCCATGAACAGCATGGAAAGGCAGATGGCAGGCGTGATGACGGGCAGGTAGTTGGTGAAGTACTGAGCGACCACCTGCAGGGTGGGGGCCGTGCCGTCGATCATGGTGAAGCCGGCACCGGTGAGGATGTCGGTCAGCGTGACGACCGTTGCGCCCAGCATGGCGAACGTGCACAGCGAGTCATAGCCGATGCAAGGCAGTGCCACGGCGATGACCGTGGAATAGCCCATGGCGAACATGATCGGCGGCAAGATGATGGCAGGCGTGGCGCCCACGCACACCAGCATCGAGCCCAAGATCACGTTGATGACCATGATCTGGCAGGGCTTGTCGCCATGGGAGAACGTCTTGATCCACACCACGACGCGCTGCAAAGCTCCGGTCTCTTGCATGAACGTGATCTGCAAGAGCGCGAAGAAGCCCATGCCGGTGATGGCCATGGAGGCCAAAAGACCCTTCAGCGATGCGAGAAGGCTGAACACAAAGTCGGTGTTGAAGAACGCGACGGCCACGATGATCGTCAGGATCCAACCGACGATACCGGTGATGTCGCCACGCACCTTGAAGCCGACGATCATCACGATCATGACGATGATCGGGATGAAAGAGATTAAGAGATTCATCACCCATTCCCTCCTATTTAGAGTGAGGTAGATCCATTCGAAGATCCTTTGACCATTCGGAACTGAGCCTCCCAACAGCAGCGACGACGCGCATCCTGTTCCCCGAGACACTCAAGCCCGAATGACCTCTCCCCAATCCGATCTGTCGGACCCAGTGGATACGACAGACCTCCCTCTCACGGAAGAGCGTATAGAATCCTGAATCTGTTAGGTTTCGAGGCCGCTGCCCCTCTCAGACGGATCGACCTCGATAGCAGTGAGGCTGGGGACCCACCGCGCATGCGATAAACCCCCAGCCTCCGGCAAGACAATGTCTATTTGAACTTCCTGTCTTGGTTGCGGCGCTCGGACTCATCGATGGGCTTATAGGTAGCACCAGCGATGTCGTCGGTGATCACCTTGCTAGCGCCGCACTTCTTGCAGGTCTCAGCCTCTGCAGCGTTGAAGGTGTTGCACTCCGGGCACTTCCACAGGATGTTGCCGATTGGGGGCGGACGGAAACCGCCTTTCATCTGTTGAGACATTCTCTCCTCCTTAGGCTCGTATCAACACGAACTAAGCTTCTTCGCGCTCGTCGAGCGTGAACAGAACCATCTTCGGCTTCTCGGCGGCCTTCTTAGCCAGCTCTTCGATGGGGCCATAGAACATGACACCAGCCTGGCAGTGATGCACGCACATGGGAAGTCGACCTTCCTTGGTACGGTCGGCGCAGCCGTCGCACAGATCGGTGGGCATGGGGACGTAGGTCCACTCCCACTTGCCGTTGACGTCCTTGATCGGACCGTACTCAAGGGTCTTGATGCCCCACTGCTCGGCCGGCAAGCCCAGATGCATCTGGCAAGCCAGCTCGCAAGAGTGGCAGTTGGTGCAGAACTCGTAGTCGATCAGCAGGCCATGCTGAACGGGCTTTGCGTTGTAGTCTTTGAACTCGGCCCAATACTTCACAGCATCGAAGCCGCGGTTCATTTCCTCAGCTGTAGGCATATCTTAAACCCCCTCGAAACGCGTAAAGTGGAAGCCAGTCAGAGGCTGCGTCGTGATGAGCTCCGACTCGCTATGATCGTTCTCGGGCGTCACCTTGTAGCACTTGCACAGCGTGCTCTTGTACGGAGCACCATAGTGGGTCGGGCCGTACACGCCCATGGTGGTGAGGTTGTTGGCGTTGCAGTCGAACACACCGTACAGATGCGGCTCTGCAGCCTCTTCCTCGGGGAACCACCAGCCGTGACGGGCACGCACCAGGTTCGGGATGAGACCGGGGGCGATATGCGCCTTCTGCTTGCACTTGCCACGCGGATTCTCGAACCAAACCCAGTCGCCTTCAAGAACGCCCAGCTCCTCTGCGAGCTCCGGAGAGATGTCGCAGATAGCGGTCGGATGGATCTGACGCATGTGCGGCAGCTGGCGATGCTCGGAATGGAACAGGCCGATGTGACGGTGGCCAGAGGTGTAGATGAGCGGATACTCTTTGTACAGCTCAGGCGTACGATACGGAGACTCGTAGGGCTCCATATGGTGCGGCAGCGGATCGAAGCCCCACACGTCGAACAGCGGAGAGTAGATCTCGAACAGACCGGTAGCAGTAACGAAGCCCGGGTTGCCGTCCTCGCGGAGCAGGCCCTTCTCGTACTTGCGATAGGTCTCGTTCCAATCCCACCAGTCGTAGACCTTCTCGCGCAGATCCTGGAAGGTGTAGTCGACGCCGTTGCCCTCGTCCTGGATCATCCAAGTGAGGAAGTCCTCGGTGGTCTCGAACTGACCGTAGAACTCAGGGTTGAAGCGCTTGCCCATGGCCATGACGAGCTCTTCGTCAGACTTGCACTCATAGTAGCGACCCGCAGAAGCGGTGATGGTGCGCAGCGGCTGCCACCAGGAGCGATAGGAGTTGCGCTCGATGGACATGGCCATCGGGAGCACGCAGTCGGCGAAAGCGACAGCCGTCGGGGTCAGATAGTAATCTGCCACGATGGTGTACTTGATGTTCTTCCACGCCTTGTACACGCGCGGAGCGTCGCCGGCCATGTTGGCGATCGGGTTGGTCTGCTCGACCCAGATGAGCTGCGGACGGTAGGGAACGCCCGTCTCCATGGCCTCCAGCAGCAGATCCGGCGGAATGAACGGCGTATAGCCGGCCTTGTGGATCGGGGACTGCGTGGTGCCGATACGACGATCGAGCATCTCAGGGGAGATGAACTCGAGGCCAGCGCCGTACTTCTTGGAAGAGTTGTAGGCGTAGCGCACGAGCACGTTGCCGCCGGGGACGTCGAGGTTGCCGCAGATGGCGACCATGTCGTCGATGGCGTTGGAAGCCTCCATAGCGGAGATCTGCATGTCGATGGCGAGACCCCACTGGATGCCAGCAGGCTTGGCCTTAGCATACATGCGAGCAGCGTCGATGATCAGCTGAGCGTCGACCCAGCAGATCTCGGCGACCTTGTCGACCGGGTACTCCTGCACGCGCTCGACCAGAGAGTCGAAGCCGTAGGTCCAGGTCTCAGTCCACTCGTGATCGTAGAGATCCTCGTTGATGATCACGTTCAGCATGCCGAGCGCCAGAGCGCAGTCGGTGCCAGGACGAATCTGCAGCCAAATATCCGCCTTAGAAGCAAGCCAGGTCAGAGCCGGGTCGACCACGATGAACTTGGTGCCCATGCGCATAAGGTCGATCAGCCAGTGGCCCATGAAGCCGTCAGGGTTGGATGCGAGAGGCTGATTAGCCCACACGACGACGACCTCAGGCTTGACCCATTCCGCGTTATTGTAGCGGTCGGGATGCAGCTGAGCGTTGTCGAGGATCCAGCAGTCGCCTTCCTGCAGCAGATTCGCGGTCATGCGAGGCTGATAGCAGGAGTCAGCGGACAGGAAGCCGAAAGACATGTTCGGCGAACCGAAAGCAGTGCGGAGAACCATAGCGCCCTGCCACATCGCGTTACGGCCGGTGCCGGAGAGAGCGACCACGCCCTCGGGCCCGATACCACCGAACTCATCGCGAATGATGCGGCAGCAATCCTGGAAAGCTTCCTCGATGAAGTCGAGAGCCTCGTCCCAGGTAACGCGCTTCCACTTGTTAGAACCTTTTTCTCCGTCAAGGAGCAGCGGCCATTTCATGCGATCATGGTTGTAGATCTGCTCAACCATGTTGATGCAGCGCAGGCACAGACGACCCTGGTTGTAAGCAAAATTGGGATCGCCTTCCACGCGCTCGAGCGTACCATCTTTAGTGTAGGCCAGAACGCCACAACCGTTGTGGCAGCCAGGGCCCGTCCAGACCGAAGTACGAGTCACCTCATAGCCATCTTCGTACCAGCGCCAGTCTGTTTTATAAAGATCCTTATTGAGCTCGTTGATCATGAAACGTCCCCCCTTTCTCTTTCTCTTTCGAATAGGAATGTTTCCGCTTTCGTAGAGCTTCTGCTAACTGTCTTTCCGACCACCCCCTGATTGCTTTCATCTGTTCGCATCGAACATGCCCCTGGCCCATGGCCTTGCGGCCACATCATTGGCTGTAAGCAAACGTTCGATCCTTCGATTTGCTAGGCGTGAGCCGCGGGCTCACAGACCAGGAGCAGTTTGTCCAGAAAAGAATCTATGCGCTCGGCGGTTTCGGAGCACCAGGAGCCTTCGGGGCACCAGGAGCAGCCGGGGCAGCGCCAGGAGCGCCGGGAGCGCTGGCAGCCTCGTCGCCCGTAGGCAGATCGGCTCCGCACTTCTTGCACTTCGTCATCTCCGGCGGGTTGAAAGAACCGCAACTCGGGCACTTCTTCATCATGTCATCGAATGATGGCGGTCTAAAACACATAAGACGAACTCCTCTCGTATCACCATTACTGGCTCGCTCCATGAATGGCGAGGGGCGCGGCCGGGTCTTCATCAGCCGCAGCGCCCATGCCTTGCGTGGAGCAAGTCGAAAATAGCACGCAGGCGCACGTCACATGTCACACCTGAGATAGTAAAAATGGGGAGTTAATGCCATCTAGTACATGGCGTATGAGGTCGTTATACGGGTGTTTCTTCAAAAATGACTACGAGAGACGAAAGTGAAGAGCTCAGATGGGCTCAGCACCGGAGCCGGCTTTGCGCGCATCGAACGCACCCTTCTGGGCGTCGGAACATCAGTATGAGAACACGAGGAAGAGCCTCATGTCAGGGCTTCACGAAGGCGCGCATCTTCGGATGAGCCTCCAGCCACTCCTCGCTCGGGCGCGTGTTGCGCTCGCACACCAGATCGCCATGGTCGTGCTTGGGCACTTTGCTGTTGCCGCATGGATAGGCGCACACGAACCCGCTATAGTTGCAGCGGACCGGCTTAGGGCGCACTTCAGCAGAAAGATCACGACCGCATTTCTTGCACAGCAGCTCGCCGCCAGCTATGATGTCATCCTTCTCGAAGACGTTGAGCGAGCCGCAGGCCTCGCACGTGGTCGACTTCAAGGGCGCTGGCTGACACTTCCCGCACATGGGATTGCATATCCAACATCCACCAGGCATGATCGTTTCCTCTCTTATTCCACGCGCCCGCTTCCTCTGGACGGGCGTCCATCCTTCGAGCATGGATCGGCCGGGACCCTATCCTTCACGGAAGGAAGTTCCCCGGCCAGCCCCGACGCGGCCCTCTCCGAGAGGGACGCGTCGCTTCGCACAGTACTGAAAAAGGGGAATGGGAAAAGGAACGAACTGGACGAGGTCGAGCCTCATCGACCCGCGACGCGCCCATCGGCGATGGAAGCATCTTCGATGTGCTCCATCGCAGCGCCCACGATGTCGGCCTCGGTACCGGTGCCGACCTTCTCGCGCAGCTCGTTGTCGGGCACAGGAGCCTTCTTATCGGTCAGCCCGTCGGCGATCGAGGCGTCCTCGATGAACTCAGCGGCAGCCCCTACCAGCTCTTCTTCGTTGTTCGGAAACATCTTAAGCATCCTTTCCATCAGATCCTCGACGCTGATGCCGCATCGCGCCCGCCTTCGGCGCCGCGACCCTCACATGCAAGGATCGATCGAAAGTTCGCTCACAGCCTGCTTCCGAGTATAGGGGGCCTTAACGGAGCTTCGGCACCGCGAGCACGCTTCGTTAGGAATGCGTTACCGTTGCCCCTGATCCTCCCAGAAAAGACAGGCTCTTCCCTCTTCTCCCCCTCTCCCTATCGCCTCCCTTTCGTGTTCTTCTTCGAGCGCTTCGTCGCCTGCTTCACCTTCTCCTTCAGTTCGCGCTCCCATGCCTCGCGCAGAGGCTTCATCTTCAACCGCTCGATGACCGTAGCCACGATGAGCAACGCGAACGACACGATTATCATCACCACGGGTATCGTGACATCGGCCATGTTGCGCTGGGCGATGATGACCGCCACCAAGGTGATGATCGTGGCCGTGGCTATGAGACCCAGCCATACGCGGCGGATAGCCTTGAACTCAGCGGTAGGGGGCACGCGCTTGTTGCGAGCGCGGCTGAGGAATATCTTGTCGATGTCGGCCTGAGTGGCACCATGCTTGCCGTCCGATTCTCGCAAAGCCAGCTCGTTAACCTTATGCCAAGCGTTGATGTCCTCTTTGATGGGACGGGCGCGGCCGAAGGCGACCACCATGCCCACCACGATGACCACGTTGGCGATGAGCAGGATATTGTTCTGGGTCTCCTCGTCTATCTGACCGTTGGTGTACAGCCAGATGGCTAACAGCAGCATGGCAAAGCCGATGGCCACGATAGCCACCACCAACACACGGTACAGCTTGAAGTCCTTGAACAGCTGCACCAGGCGCGGATCGAGGTCTGCGCCGGCCTGGGCGCTGGCCAAGGCGCTCTCTACCGCCTGCTTCGTCTCCTTGGCACCGCTCTCAGGACGGCCGCGCAGCACCGTATCGAGACCGGCGGTCTGATCGCTCGCTGAACCCGCCGCGTAGGGCATGCCTTTGGTGGGAGAGTTCTTCTTCTTGCTCATGGGGCAACACCGTTCTTTCGGTCGGGCCGCTTCGAGGGCCGGTGTCAGGTTCGAAAAGATGGGCTCAGGCACCGCAAGAGGCCGGTCATTCGACCATGCCGCGTTCGCCCTTGCGTATGGCGCGCAGGTTGTCGCGCATCTGCATCTCGGTCATGCCGTAGCGGCGCGCCCACTCGTTGCGTAGGGGCTTCATGCGAGTACGATCGAGGTAGAACGCCACTACCACCAGAGCGAACGCGCTCAAGAGCATGAGCGTGGCTATGATGCCGAGGCTCGGCTGCAGGTAATACAGCAGAAGCGATGCGAGACCGAGCAGCGCCGCTGCCCCGTAGATGGAAAGCCACATGCGCCGCAGCTTGCGGTATTCTGGCAGGTCAGGGATGACCTCGGTACGAACATCGCGTTCGAGTATCTTGTACACGTCATCCATGTCACGGAATTTTCCGTCCTCGATGAGCACGCCATCGGGTGCGTCGTCGTCACGGATGCGCGAGATGGGCTCTCCTTTGAACTCCTTCATCTTCCGTTTGAAGGGCCGCGTGCGGGTGAAGATGGTGACCGCCATCAGCACGATGAACAGATAGGCCACCGACATCATGATGTTGTAGATGCCCAGACTGACCACTCCGGTCTGACTGAGGCCCACCGACACCAGGATGAGCGCGAAACCGCAGCCGCCCAACACCCACGTGAGCAGGCGGAAGCGGCGATACTCCGAGGTCAGATACTGATAGAAGCTGTCCGCTTCCTGCTCGGCCGCCGACTCATCCGCCTCGGCACTGACCGCCAAGGCCGCTGTCTCGGGCGCTTCTTCCGCCCGCGCTGCCTCGTCTGTGGCAGCCTCTTCGGTCACCTCGACCATATCGAGGCGTTCGTTCTCGTTCTGGCTGGTCATGACCGCTCCGTTCCTTCGGTTCGTCGTCCAACGCTGTGGCCCGACCCATCATCGGGCCCATCCTGCAACGGCATCACCATGATGACCGCGTCATCGACAGGGTTGCCGTAATAGTCGGGAATGCTTCCTATCGCCTCGAAGCCTACCGAGCGATAGAGCGCACGAGCGTCTTCATTGTGCTCGCGTAATTGAAGCCGCATCTCGCGAGCGCCATCGCCGCGAGCGCCATCGAGAGCGCAGTCCACCAGCAGCGCCCCGATGCCACGCCGGCGCATGGACGGATCCACCGCCACATGGGTAATGAGCCCTGTGCCCTCCACGGTCCACCACCCGATGTAGCCACGCACCTTCCCCTCGCTATCACGGGCGACCGCATAGACAGCATCATGGTTATGGCGCAGCTCCATTGCGAAGGCCAGAGGAGCCCATGGGTTCGGGAACGAGCGCATCTCGATGGCCATCACCTCGCCCAGATCATCCTCGGTCATGGGCTCCACCGTCATACCGTTCTTCGCTATCAGCAAAAGAGCATGGGCAGCCCCGCGATCTGCTCGTGCGGCCCCATCCGGCCCAGAGCAAGGCTTCTGCCCCACCACCGTGAACGTCGGGGTGTCGAAGAAGTAGTCATCACGCTCGAACAGCTGCCGCCACTGGGCCAGCAGCCGCCCCATCTCCTCGTCACGCTCGCCATCGATGAGCGGATCACGGAAGTAGGTCATGCGATCGAACAGGGCCAGACGCTCATCCCGATCCATGGATGCGGTGCTCTTGTGAGTCACCGTCACCTCCACCGGAGCGAATCCCGCGTTGCGCAGAAGCCCATAGCACGCGGCACCGTTGCACCGATCGGTATGGGCCGTGTGGGGCACCTTCGGACGCACTGCCTCCTCATAGCGAGCGAACACGCGCTCCATCACGCGCTCCGGGTCGGGAGAAGATGCCTTCAAGCTGTCGTCCACGGTCTTGATGACCACCCATCCTCCCGGCTTCAAGCACTGCAACGCCTTGGAAGCCGCTGCCTGCTTGTCGGGAAGATGCTGGAAGCTATGGCCGAAATACACCAGGTCGAACGAGCCGTCGGCAGCGAAGTCCTCGAAGCTGCCCTGCCGCCAACAGAACCGCTCGTCATCGGTGGCTTCAACGGCCAGAGCAAGGGCTTCCTCGTCAGGATCGAGGCCCACCACCTGCGCTATGTTGGCGTAGGGTCCCAGCTTGAGCACCGTATTGAAGCCATCGAAACAGCCCACGTCGAGCACGTGCGCATCGACCATCTCGGTCAACCCGATGCGCTCGAACGCACTGTGGTCGGCTGCGGCGCTGCTCAGCGCCACCGCGTCGATCTGTTCGCGATTCCACGGCATGGAAGAGGACCTTTCGTCTTCGCGAGCCGGCTAGATCAGAGCTTATCGGCTCGACTTCTGAGCCCGCTGCGCCTCGGCAGCCATGCGAAGCGCGTCGAGCGCGGTGCTGTCGAGCACTTCGCCATCGGAGAACACCTCCATGTTCTGCTGCATCTGGCTCACGGAATGAACGTTGCAGGAAACGGTGCGCACTTCAGGCAGCGACTTCACGAAGCGCAGGGCCCAATCGACCGAGCTGCGAGCCGGATCGGCCTCCTTCAGGATGCGCAGCGGCTCTTCTTTCAGGCGCGTCGCAGGTCCTGTGCGCAGGGCACCGTGGGCGATGATGGGCAGTCCTGCCGCGGCCGCCACCTCGTATCGCTCGCGCACGCCGCGCTCGAACCAATCGTAGAAGTTGATGCGCAGGCGCACGAAATCCCATGGATAGCGTCCGATGAACGCCTCCAACTTGTCCGCCGACAGCTCCGAGCAGAACCCGAGCTGGCCGATGGCGCCGGCCTCCTTCTGGGCGAACAGGTAGTCGATGGCACCCGAATCGACGTTTATCTCCTGGTTGAGGTCGGTGACGCCCTCGACCGTATAGAAGTCGATGGTGGTGCGCTCTAGCTTCTTCAACTGCTTTTGAAACACGTATTCATAGCGCGGATCGACCATCTCGAAGAAGCTGGTGGCCACATAGGTGGGCGTCTCCACCTGCGAGAGCTGCTCGCCCAGGAAGGTCTCGGCCTCGCCCTTGTGATTGGAATAAGAGGTGTCGAAGAAGTCGATGCCACCTTCAAGACATGCGGCCACTATAGCCTCGGCGGCCTTGGTATCCAGATGGATCACGCGCGCCGAGTCCTCAGTAGGGAAGCGCTTCGTTCCCAAGCCCAACCGAGAGATGGTCACGCCATTGATGTCGTTGCGTTGCATAAAGGTTCCCTCCAAAATCACCGATACCGTTCGTGAAGCGCCCTACGCGAGAAGACCCCGAAAGCCCTTGCGCGATCGAAGCTCACACCAGCCCGTACACCGCCTGCGAGTACCTGCTGAAATCCGGTATCTCCAATCCTTCGGCGAGCATGGACTGGCCATACAGCGTCCAGGCGATGTTCGCCGCCCTCTCCTTATCGCCGTCCTCGAAAGCCTGGACCAGCGCCGCGAACACCGGATGCTCCGGGTTCAGCTCTAGCGCATGGCTGATGCGCGGACGGGCCGAAGAATCTTCCGGCACCGAAGCGAAGTAGCGCTCAAGGCCCAACGAGATGGGACCGAGCGCCACGATGCATGCCGGCTCCTTCGCCAGATGGAAAGTGGAGCGCACCTCGTCCACATCGCTCGGCAACAGCGCTTTCATCGAGACGAACAACGCTGCATGCTCGGCATCGGCCGCAGCACGGCGTGCCAGAGACGTCGCATCATCGAGCACCAGGTCATCGGCGGCCACGTTCTTGATGGGCAGCCCGTCGTATTCCCTCAAGGTCATGAGAGAGAACTCGTCGATGCCCTCGGAGCACAGCAGCACGTCCCACCCGCGCTCGGTCACCGTGCGCACCGACGGGGTCGATTCCAGCTTCCGCGCATCGTCGCCGGACGCGAACAGGATGCACGGCTGATCCGGTGCCATGGCCTTGCGGTATTCCCGCAGCGTAACCGGCTCGTCCTTCAGCGCGGTGAAGAACATGAGGTAATCTTCCAGCGCCTCGTTCAGCGCACCCAAGGTGGCATAGATAGCGAATTTGAACGTACGTCCGAAGTTCGCGAAGAACTCCACGTAGAGGTCGCGCTCTTCATCGCGCATAACGTCGAGCTCATGTTTCAAGCGCTTGTCTATCTGGGCCGCGATATCGTTCAGGAACGGATCGGTCTGAATGTCCTCACGCGATAGGTTCAGCGTGATGTCGGAGCTGTCGACCACGCCGCGCACGAAACCGAAGTACTCGGGGATGAGGTCGGAGTACTGCTCGTCGATCAGCACGCCAGAGCTGTAGAGCTCCAGGCCCTTCTTGTAATCGCGGCTGTAGAAGTCGCCCGATGGCTCTGAGGGGATGAACAGCAGCACATCGCAGTTGCGCGCGCCGCGGGCATGCATGGTGATGGTGCGCAAAGGCGGGTTCGGGTCACCGAACTCCTCCTTGTAGAAGGCGTCGTAATCGGCCTGGGACACCTCAGCGCGCGGCTTAGCCCAGATGGGCACCATGGAATTGAGCACGCGGCGCTCGGTGTAATCCTCGAACTGCGGCTCCCACTTCAACACGCCCTCAGGGCGCTCTATTTCGCGACGACCGCTGGTCTCCATGGTGATGGGATAGCGGATGTAGTTGCTGTGGCGTACCACCAGCTCCTCAAGGGCCGGATACGACAGGAACTTCGTGTAGTCGTTCGCCTCGTCGTTGGGGCGCAGATGCAAGATCACATCGGTGCCGTGGCCTGCGCGGGTGCCCGGGCTCACGGTGAAGCCTTCCAGGCCGTCGCTCTCCCACACGTTCGCCTCGTCGCTGCCATAGGCGCGCGAGACCACCGTCACATGATCGGCCACCATGAAGCTCGCGTAGAAGCCCACGCCGAACTGGCCGATGATGTCCACGTTCTCGTCGCGCTCGGCCGCGCCGGCCTGCTTGAGCTCCAAGCTGGCGGAATGAGCGATGGTGCCCAGATTCTCCGCCAGCTCCTCGGCGCTCATCCCGATACCGTTATCGCTGACGGTGATGGTGTTGGCATCCTTATCGAAGCTGAGCTCGATGACGGGCTCTTCGGCCGACGCTGCCTCAGCATCGCCGGCACGCAGGAGCATCACCTTGTCGAGGGAGTCCGACGCGTTCGATATGAGCTCGCGCAGGAACACCTCTTTGGTGGAATAGATGGAATTGATGACCAGGTCGAGCACGCGCTTGCTCTCGGTCTTGAACTGTTGCACGGCACATCTCCTTCGGCTGCTCGCAAAGCGGTAGAACGGATAGAACGGTGCGGTTCGCGCTCGCGCGGCTACTGCTCGCTCTCCGAGGCGCCCAAGCGCTTCACATCCGCCTCTTCCACGGCGCGCTTGGCAGCTTTCAGACGCAAAGCGGCGCAACGGGCAGCATAGATGCGACCATCACGGTCGAAATCGGCATGGGCTAGATTTGCGTTGCCGGGGGCGATGGATTCGAAGAAGGCGTTGAGGTCGTCCTCGTTCACCACCAAGCCCAGATGCTTCGCATACGCGTTCAGGGCGAATTGCCTGGTCAGCTGCGTGCGAACCTGCATCATCAATGCATTGCTCAGCTGCTCTTGGGTCATATCCTCAGCAGCGAGGAAGGCATCGAGCGTGCGGTTCTCGCGGCGCAGCTGCTCGTCGAAGCCCTCGCGAGCCTCCTTCACTGCCACGCCATAGATGAGGTCGGGTATCTCCCCCACCAGGCGCTTCGCCAGCTCGTTGCCAGCGAACATCTGCGCGGTGCGATCGAAGTCGGTCTCATGCTGCTCGCGTATCTTCTTGGCCACCTCTTCGCGCAACTGGGCGAGGCTCTGAATGCCCGGTTTCACCGTCTTCGCCCAATCGTCGTCGGGCTCGGGAGCCTTGGCCTCGATGATGCGCTTGATGGTGACCGTGGTGGCGTACTCGTCCATCTTCACGTTGCCATCCGCATCGGGCACGATGTCGGGGCCTTCGAAGGTGAAGCTCTTGGTCTCGCCCACCTTCATGCCGATGACTGCTTCGTCGAACGCATCCGGCATGGCGAACACACCAGTGGAGTACTCGCGGCCTTCGGTGCATAGGGCGCACACGGTCTCGCCGTTCATGGTGGTGTCCATGGCAAGCTCCACCTTGTCGCCCTTCATGACCACATCATGGCTGGTGTCGGTGACGGAGACCGCAGCCGCCTGGGCCATGCGCGCCAGCTCGGCGTCTATCTCCTCTTCTTTCACCGCATAGGTGGGCACCGTGATGGACACCGGATCGTAGCTGTCCAGCTCGTAATCGGGCACAGGCACGCATACTAGCTGATAGCTGAACGCCTTGCCGCTCTGGGCGTGGGCGCCGCAGCGATACACCGGTGCGCCTATGGTATCGACCTGGGCCGCCGTCAGGGCGAAGGGCGCACGGTGCCGCATGATCCCCTCGTCGAAGATGAAGGGTGCCTCAGCGCGCCCGAGCTTGTCCATGAGGAAGTCGATGGGTTCTTGGTCGCCCACATCATCGAGGGAAAGGCCCGCTTTCGCCATCTCATAGGCCGCGATGCGCTGCAGCTCTTGATCGGTCTCGGCCACCGAGAGCTCCACCAGCAGTTCCAGCTTGCCGTCCTTTTCCCGTACCTTCTCGACCTTCATGCTCTCCTCCTTGCATATATAAGGTTCGGAATGTTTCGTCGCAGAGCCGTCCGTGCGGCCGAGCGACGACTACAGGGTGCTCACGAAGGTGTACTTACCCTCCGCGTCATCGCGGATCTGGGCCGTGGGCAGATGCTCCAGGTCGGGAACGTCGGTGTCATCGACCACTACCGGTCGAGCTGCAGGCTGCTCGGCAGCCTGAGCGCCCGGCTGCACGCCGTTGACGATGGCCGTATCGATGGCGCGGCGCATCACCTTCACGCGCACCGCCGCTTTGCGGGCATTCTCCACCTGGCCCTTCTCGCGGATCTCTTCGAGGAAAGCTTCAGGGTTCGGTGCCGATAGGTACTCGGTCAGCTCGTGGTTGCCCACCTGCATGCCCAGCACATCGGCCATCAGGTCGAGGGCCATGTTCACGCGCAGCTGATACAACGTCTCTTCGCGCAGCTTGTCCTCGTACTGATCGGTCGTCAGATGTGATTCGCGCAGGAACTGCTCCAGCGAGATGTGCATGGCGTCGAAGCGTGCCTGGTTCGCGGCCCGCATGGCGTCCACGTTGCTCTGCAGCACGTCCTCGGGCACCTCGCCCTGCAAACGCTCGACCAACGCATCGCTGCATGCCTTGAACTTCAGGTCGCTATATTGGAACTCGAGCTCTTTGTCGTACTGCTCTTTGATCGCATTGCGCACATCGTTGACGGTCTCGAGCCCATCGAAATGCGCACGCACCCATGCATCGTCCAGATCGGCGATGCTCTTTATCTCCTTGCCGCTACTGAGCACATATTCGAACAGCTGCGCATCGATGTCCTCTTCGTTCATAGGCGGCTTCTCGGGCATGGTGATGCGAACGTTGTCGTAGTCGCTCAGCTTGAAGTCGGCCGGATCGAGCTGAAGCGCCTCTGTGGCTCCTGACATGACGGTCCCCCTTCGTTCGTTCAGAGCGCGAGCCGCGCCCCTTTGCGTCGTACCGCTCTGGTACCACGCGTTCTCTCTTAAGGACTATTTATAAAGTCTTCCCAGAAAACGGCCTACCACTGTGCGTACTAAAAAGGAAAAACTAGTATTCCGGGGGCTACTTATCCAAGTGTGAACCACGGTATGCTGATAGCACCGTTTCACTGGACGGTTCTGTGTTCGAGACGAACTTTCGCTGAGGGTGATGATATGGCTAAGAGCGCGGTGAACGCTCCTGAGGTCATGAGCGGGAGCGAGAGCATTACCAATTCCGGGCGCATAACGACCCACATCGGCTTCTGCCTGATGCTCTCATGGCACTACCTGCTCCTCTTCTCCCCCGCTTTCGGGGACATCGGGCAAGATAACGAGTTCGACTACCTTTTCTTGCGACAGCTCGCGCTCTATCTTGCGCTCGCCTTTACCTTCTACGTCATATGGGCGTTCGGAAGATGGCGTATGCGCGCAGGGAAGACGGAGCGCACTTTCACCGCTCCCACGCTGCTGTTGGGCATCGGTGCTTGCGCTCTGTCGCTGCTCTACGTAGGAGCCCCCTACTTCGGGTTGCCGATACCGGTGCGCATCGCGCTCATCGCCGCCATCGGCGTGCTGCAGGCCTATTGCATGGTGCTCTGGGTGCGCTGTCTGATGAACAAGGGGTCAGGTCATGTGCTGCCGTCCTTCGGCATATATATGATAGCGGGCGGCGTCATCGCTCTTCTCGTGTGCTTCTTCCAATGGCCAGTGCAGGGCATCGTCACCGCGATCATCCCCTTGGCGGCTTGCGTGCTGCTCACCTACGAGCGCAATCAGGATAGACACGAGCTGATGAATGCCAAGGTCGACAGCGCTACGGTCGCGGAAGTCTCTGATGAGGAAGACGATCAAGAGGCTGAGGACGAAGGCGCGGAGGACCACGCGCGAACGCTCTCTTCGCGGAACAAGCGCACGATCCTGTTCGCCGCCCTGTTCGCATTCACGTTCGGCCTGATCCAAGGCTCGTTCATCGTGGCCCAGATCCCGGTGCTCATCGTGAGCGATGCGGTGGTGCTAGTGGGCATCATCTTCGCTGGACTGCTCATTCACACTATCCCGAAGAACCTGGGCGTGGCCCTGAGCGTGGATATGATGCATCGCTTCTCGCTCATCCTGTTCGTGACCGGAAGCATCGTCATCACCTGGTACACCCTGGGCTCGGTGCCGCTGCTCTTCTCCCAGATAGCCCTGCTAGCCGGATTCAACCTGTTCGACTTCGGCGTATTCGTCTACGGCATAGAGGGCCATTGGCAGCGTGGCCGCACCACCAACGGAGCCGATTTCGCGCGACCCATCGTGTATCTGGGCATGACCTCGGGCCTGCTGCTGGGCCGCTTCATCGTGGACGTGACGCCCATGGGCCACAACTCCATGACGCTGCTCATCATCTGCGGTTTCGCCGTCATCATGATGGTGGGCACCACGCTCATGCCGCTCTATCGCTTTGAGGGGAACGCGAGCAACGGAGAAGACCTCGCCAGTACTGACTCTTCGCACAAAGAAAAGCAACAACCTATGGTGGTGAGCCTGTCGTCGTTTCCCACCGAGACCTTCGACGCCAGCCTGCAGCGAGCCGGCGAGAGCACCAAACGCCTAGAATCTCCCTGGCGCAGCGCCTGTCGCGCTATCGCCAAGTGGTATCAGCTCTCACCGCGCGAGACCGAGATATTCATGCTGGTGGCGAAGGGTCGCAATGCCGACTACATCCAGCAGACGCTCACCATCTCCACCCATACGGCCAAGACGCACATCGCGAACATCTACCACAAGCTCGACGTCCATTCCATGCAAGAGGTGCTCGACCTGGTGGAGAAGTATCGCGATGAGAACGAGCCTGAGCGCACGAAGTAGGGGTAGGGTCGTCGTCCACCCTTCTTCGTTCAGCTCGGCATTGGCAGTGTTCACAGGCGTGAACGCACCCGCTTCACGATCGAGCGTGTAAACGCACCCTCGCGCCACGTAGGTGGTACGCACGATGGGCATGGGCCTTTCGACGCTCTCCGGCGAGGTCAGCTCGGCGACATCCGTCGTGATGGTGGTCGCAGAAGCATCCGCGAGATCGGCTGCAGGCAGAGAGACCGTGCGACTTCTAACGAGCGTGCTCGCTACCGGAGCGCTATCCCCTTCATCAGCGAGCGCGACGGAGCGCGCGAGCGTAGCGTTGTGCGGCATACCGCGCGCGAACGCCAAACAAAAGCGAGCGGCGTCGCTTTCGAAAAGCGCGCGAGGGCGAATGACCGCATAGCGATCAGCTCCTTTCGGTGCGTATTCTCGTCACGCCGTGGAGGAGGCCCCGTCTATGAAAGCTCTTCTCAAAGTCGATTCCCGGCGACTATGTGAAAAGGACATCCACCACAGTCGCCAAACTCCATCACGAGCATAAACATTCAAGCTTCCAAAGATGAATTACAACCATGAGGGGCGGATGCCCTGATCATTCTGCGATCCATGCATTGGAAAACAAGATGAAAAACTGATATTCGTTCATGCTCATCGCTCTTCATCACCGAAGAGCGAACGGGGTTTGGCATCCCGGGATATTGCAGACACCGAAATCGCTTTCAAACGACAGGGCGGAAGAACTCGGTCTTGCATTTCTATCCTCCCAGTTCAAAAGCTCAAGTGTTGTTCTTATGGTCATCCGACCGGCAACTGCATCCCTCTTCGAACCTTTATGCCCGGGGAAGCGCCCCATGTTGCCCTCGAGAGATCACGACCCTTCCCGAAAGCGTCGCCACGCTTGTCGTAGCCCGAAGCACAGCACCAGATAATCCCGCCATGGATGCGAAAGGACCATCTCGTCATTCCCGCTCCCAGCCAGCCCGACACCGTAGAACAGCCCGAACTCGCCCCGCAACTTCACTGCTCTCTAATTATCGCTCAAGAACATTTCGGAGGTTTTCTGCGAGATGGTCTTGAGAATTCCCTGCTAGATGAGCTTCCTTCTAATTGCCTTCTAATTATCATTCAATTATCATTCAATTATCAATCTCAGCGAGAAAGGGTGACCATGGGTACGGTCGAAGACATCGAGATCATCTTCCAGCTCATCGGTTTTCCCACCGAAACCGAGTGGCTCGAGTTCAAGCGCGACGCGAAAGACCCTCAAACGATCGGCAAGGACATCAGCGCGCTCGCGAACGCAGCAGCGTTTCACGATCGGCCCTTCGCCTACAAGATCTGGGGCGTGAGCGATGGCGCGCATGAGCTGGTCGGCACCTCGTTCCGTCCACTCTCCACCAAAGCCGTCGGCAACCAGGATCTTCCCATTTGGCTCAAGCAGCACCTATCTCCGAACGCCAATTACGAGTTCATCGAGACGGACCATGACGGCAAGCATTTCGTCATCCTCAAGATCGCAGCAGCAACGTATCAACCGGTCCGCTTCGATTCGCATACCTTCATCCGAGAAGGCAGTGCCACCACACCGCTCAGCATCGGGTCCGAAAAGGAATCGGTCTTGTGGCGCAAACTGCAGCGCACTCGCTTCGAGCACGGGACAGCCGAGGAAGACCTCGCTTTCCCCGAGATAGAGGAGAAGCTCTTCATCGATGAGTACTTCGACCTTTTGAACATGCGCCGGCCAAGCGATACAGCGATCGTGACCGAGGCGTTCGTGCGCCAAGGACTGCTGATCGCTCAAGACAACGGCTGCTTCTCCATAACGAATCTCGGAGCGCTGCTGATAGCGCGACGGCTTAGCGACTTCCCCACCCTAAGGAAGCGGAGGCTGCGCGTGATCCGGTTCCAAGGAGACGCGCGAACGACCATATTGAATGATGACCTCTTCGAAGAGGGCTACGCGCTGGCGCTGCCTCTTGTGAGGAATCGCATCCTTTCGCATCTCGCACAAGAAGAAGTTCATGAAGGGGCGTTTCGTCGGACCCGGACCGCCTTGCCCGAGGGGGCCATCCGCGAGCTTCTGTCGAATGTAGCCATTCACCAAGACCTCAACGACACGAGTCGCTCGCCCGAAGTGCATGTATTCGACAATCGCATCGAGTTTGCGAATCCTGGAGCCATGCTGATCCCTACCGAGCGCATCGTGAACGCGCAACCGAAGACGCGGAACGAGGCCCTCGTCAACATCCTGCGTCAAATGGACCTTTGCGAAGAAGGGGGCACCGGCTGGGACATCATCATCGGCGATTGCGAGGAACGGCATATCATGGCCCCGAAGATCACTAGCTCCGAAGAGGGAGGAACGCGCGTGGTCCTTTATGCTGGAAGCCCTTTCGCTCGCATGTCGAAGAAGGAGCGGCGCGAAGCAGCCTACTGGCATTCCTGCCTGATGCTGACACGCGATTCCGCCCTCACCAACGCCTCGTTACGCGAGCGCTTCGGGCTCGACTCCAACAAGAAGGATCTCGTTGCCATCTCCCGTCTTATCCGCGAGTGCTGCGAAGAAGGTCTTATCCATGAGGAGGATCCGGAGGCGAGCAAACGGAACATGCGATACCTTCCGTTCTGGGCCTGACGTATGAACCTCCGTCAGCGCATTCTAATTATCACTTAAGAACATTTCGAAGGTTCTCTGCGAAGCAGTTTCAAGAATCACCTGGTAAATGAGCTTCCTTCTAATTGCCTTCTAATTATCATTCAATTATCGAACAGCCGTCATGATGCTTCGACATGAAGCGGCAGCAGTTTCTGCGCCATACGAAAACCCCCGCAGCGCGGTGGGCGCGGCGGGGGGTTCCGACAGTGCGATATGGGCCGAGCAGCCTAGGCGGAAGCCGCCTTGCGCTTCTCGTCGAGCTCCTTTTGGCTCTTGTTGAACATCTTGGAGAAGGGCAGCACGTCGAACGTCGCGATCACTGCGAGAACGATGAGCACGATGAACGTCTCCACGCGTGCGCCGGTACCGAGCACGCTCTGGATGATGAGGTTCAGGATAGAGCCCCACACGATGGCGAAGTTCGCCAGAGAAAGGTTGAGCGGGTAGTTCTTGGAGCCGAAACGCTGGCGAGAGAAGGCGGAGGCCACAACGGGCACGCCACCATAGCAGAAGCCGCAGCACAGAGCTCCGATGGCGTAGAGCGCGGGGATCTGCATCGTGAGAGCGATGGCAATAGAGGTCGTCGCGATGATGGCGACGATACCGTCGATGAGCATGGTGACCTTAACGTTGGTCTTATCGAATATGATGCCCACGATCACGCGTCCGACGCCATTGAAGGCAGAAACGATGGAGACCAGGAGTACGGCGGTCGCAGAATCGAAACCAGCGAGCTGGCCATCGGAAGCACCGAAGCCCAAGGTGGCCAGGCCCACAGCGATGACGATGAAAGCCCAGATCCAGTACACGTAGAATAGCGGCGTCTTGAGAGCGGCGTCATCTTCGGCCGGGTCGTAGCTAGAGCCTCCGGTCTTCTCGGGAGCCATGAGCTCGACGATGTTCGCCGGCGGACGACGAAGCATCAACCCCGCGATGAAGGCGATGATGCCGCCAGCAAGACCGATGATCAGATACACCGTGGACAGCTCCATGCCGGAACCGCCACCATAGAGTGCTAGCGCGATGTTGCCCAGAATGAGCGCGCCCAGACCGAAGCCCATCATGAGCACGCCGGAAGAAACGCCCACCATATCAGGGAACCATACGTTGGTGGTGGCGATGATGGTGTTGTAGCCGATACCCACGCCAGCACCTGCGATGACGCCATAGAAGATGTACACGGCGGTGACGTTCTCGTATCCGCAAAAACCCGTGCCGATGAAACCCACCGCGAAGAGAATAGCAGCGATGATGATCGTCGGCTTGACGCCCAACGCCTTCTCGATCTGCGAGCCGATGACCGCACCGAAGCAGAATACGATCATCATGATATTGAAAGTGAGGCCCATCGCATCAGCGGTGATGTTAAAGGTATCGCACATGGGCGCCTTGAACATCGAGAACGCATAGATCAGCCCCAGAAATAGCAGAGTGATGGTCGAGAGGGCCAGATAGACCACTCGCTTCCCCTTGATCTGACTTACTGTCATCTCCTCCATATATTCCCTCTCCTCTCATCTTTTTTACCATGGACCACCCCATGATCGCCGCCACGCACGACGCTACCCCGGATGATCTCAACTGCCTGATTATGACCGGGAACCCCTCAGATCCTTATAACCTGGCATATGAAAAACGCCATCTTAGCTCCTAGAGCGCTGTTCAGCCCCTAGTACGCCCCGCATGAGCCGCCGCCTCTGAGCGGGGAGGTCTTGTCTTATTCGTCTCCGCTCGCACCCTCGCCCGGAAGGGCTGCCGAGGCGGCCTCATCGAAGAGCGCCTTCATCGTGGGATTCTTGCGCACGAGCTTCTTCACGGTGAGGTCTTCGGCCTTGTCGTTGGCCAGACGCAGGTTCCGCTCGCTGCCGAGCAGGTTCTCCTTTATCTTGTTCAGGTGATCGATCGACTTGTCGATCTCGTCGATGGCCTTCTGGAAGCGCTCGCTGGCCAAGCGGTAATTGCGCCCGAACTTCTCCTTGAAGTCGTTGAGGCTCTCCTCGAAGTTGGTCACGTCGATGTTCTGCTGACGGGCCATCTCTAACTGGCGGCGATAGTCCAGCGAGGTCATAGCCGCATTGCGCAGCAACGTTATCATGGGGATGAAGAACTGCGGGCGGATGACGTACATCTTCTCGTAGCGATAGGACACATCCACGATGCCAGCGTTGTACAGCTCGCTCTCTGGCTCGAGCAGCGACACGAGGATGGCGTACTCACAGCCCTTCGCACTGCGATCGCGATCGAGCTTCTTGAAGTGGTCCTCGTTCTTCTTGCGGTTCACCGAGTCGTCGGCCTCGTTCTTCATCTCGAACATGATGGAGACCACTTCATGACCGTCCTCGTCGTATTCGCGGAAGATGTAGTCGCCCTTCGAGCCTTCCGAGGCGTCATTGTCCTTTTCGAAATAAGCAGTGGGGAAGGCCGTGGCCCGCAGGCGATTGAACTCCACCTCGCAATGCTGTTCGAGGGATTCGCCCAGAAGCTTCGTGGAGAGGCGCGCTTTCATATCGCGAATGCGGTCGATCTCGCGATCCCGGTCGGCGATGAGCTCGTCTTTGGCGGCTAGCTTCTCGGTCAGCTCAGCCCTGTGGGCCAGCGCCTGCTGATCCTTCTCAGCCTGGACTTGCTGCACCTGACCGCGCAGGTCATCGCGCTCCCGCTCGATGGATGCGCGCGCATCGGCGAACTTGCGCTCAGCGCGCTCCACTTCGAGCTGCCGTTCGGTCTCGAAGCTCTTCTTCTGCGCATCCAGTTGCTGACGCAGCAAGCCGAGCTCCCGTTCCAGTTCGATCGAGCGACCGCGCTCCTTCTCAAGAGCCTCCTGCACTGCAAGGGCCTGGGCCGTTCGAGCTTCCTGCTGTTGAGCCTCCAGACGCACTCTCAGCTCGTCGCGATCCCGCTCGAGGGCGGCCTGCTTCTCGGCAGCTGCCCACTCTGCCTCGCTCAGCTGCACCTTGAACCGCGCTTCGGTGCTGGATAGCAAGCTCTCCTGCTTGCCGAGCTGTTCCCGCAGCTCCTCTTGAGCCTTCCTGACAGCCATCTCAGTAGCCTGCTCGTGGTTCTCTTCGATCAACCGCTCCCGCTCGGCCAGCTCGCGCTGAAACTCCTTGTCTCGCACCTGATTGAGTATGGCAGCATAGCCGCTCTCGTCCACCGTGAAGGCAGTATGGCACTGCGGACATTCGATCTGGGGCATAGAAGGCCTTCTTCCATCGCGGGGAAAACTCCGTCGTATTCGTTTTATACCACAGAGAAATGCCCTTGCGAGTACTACGGATGGGACGCTGAGGCCTTTATCCATTATCATGGTAGGCCAGCAACGATAGGTTGCATGGCCACTTCAAGGTTGCAATATCGCAATTGACCACTAAAGCTGCTAGAGCAACTTCTCCGGCAACTCCATACTCGAAAGGCGTTTCACATGGTCGATAAACGAAAGAGAAAGGCTATGAGCATGGATATCGCCCAACGCCTGGCCGCTATGCGGCGCGACAAAGGCTTCAGCCAAGAGGAACTAGCCGCTCAGCTCGGGCTGTCACGGCAAGCCATATCGAAATGGGAGCGCGGAGAGTCGGCACCAGACATGGGAAACCTCCTCGCCCTAGCAGACCTGTACGAGGTGACCCTCGATGAGCTCATACACGGTGAAGCCCCTGCAGCCGCTACCTCCTCCGAGAGCGCTGCCGCATCGGAGAAGGTGGGCGTGACCATCAACACGTTCATCAATGACGAGAAGACCAAGGCTACCGAACCGGCCGCTCCCGAGGCCCCGGCGAAGGTGACGGAGGTGCCCTGTGCGACGCCCGCCACCGCACCGGCACCGGCAGCGGCGGCTCCGGTGCCCGTCGCAGCGCCCCCCGCTTGCCCCCCGCCCGCGCCTCAGAGCGCCCCGGTGATGGTCGGCCATTGCCCGCAGGCGACGCCCCCAACGTCCGTTGCGCCCAAGGTCGCCACCGAAGTATGGATGACGTTTCCCTATCCGCTCTTCTGCGCGCTGCTCTACCTCGTGCTCGGATTCATGTTCGGCCTGTGGCATCCTGGCTGGGTGCTGTTCCTCACCATCCCTTTCTTCTATTGGATCGTACGCGTCGTGAAGAACGACCCGAACTACATCGCCACTCACTCTCTTTCCGCTGAACAGGGCTCCGCACCGAACGAGGTGAAGCTGCCATGACGAACCTCACGACCGCAAGCTGGGTGAAGGTGCTCCTCATCGCTCTGCTGTGCCTCGTGCTGTGCACAGGAGTCGGCGGCTGCTTCATCGGCATCCAACGCTCGGTGAGCAACGTCCTCGGCACCGCGCATATCATGGGCCACAGCTCGCTGCCCAACGCCGGCGATCACGAGTTCGATCCTTCGCAGGTGCGTGACATCTCCATCAATTGGCTCGCCGGAAGCGTGGACATCGTGGCCATCGACGATGCCGCCTCCAACGAGATAGAGATGCGAGAGACATACCGTAGCGGCAGCGGCTCCATCCCCGAGGCCGAGCGCCTGCGCTGGGGCCTGGAAAACGGCGTTCTCTCCATCGACTACTATGCTGGCCAGCCTGTCTCGGTCGGTCTGTTCGGGTGCTCATCGACCGCCCCCAAGTCGCTGACCATCAGCATCCCGCGATCCTACGCCCATAGCCTCGGAAAGCTGAGCATCTCCGGCGCTTCGGGGCGCTACGACCTCATGGAGATCGGCTGCGAGAGCATCTCCTTCGACCTGGCTTCCGGCGACGTCAGCGGCGTGGCGCTGACCGCGAACGACGTGGAGCTGGACGTGGCCAGCGGCAGCGTGAGCCTAGAGGGGGCTTTCTCCGGCCGGCTCGCGGTCGACGCCGCCAGCGGCAACATCGACGTGACCTGCACCGATGTTAGGCCTTCCACTGCTTCGATCAGCCTAGCGAGTGGCAACGTACAACTGCTGACCCCGGCCGCCTCTGAACAAGGCTATACGGTGTTCCTTGAGCGCATAACCGGCGAGTTCAACTGTCCACGCGCTCAGCAACAGGATGATCTTTATAAAGTAGGGGACGGTACCGCGTCCTACACCGTGGACATGGTCAGCGGCAACGTGACCATCGACTGAGCCTGCCATCAACGATCCGCATAGCTACCGCGAACGCCTTGCCCGGAAAAGTGTAAACGGCTGTTATCACCTTATGGAGACATTGCCGCTTTTGCCCCGTAGAATAGCTTTTCCTCTAAAATGGGCATACATGGAAATGGGCGAGGCGCTCCCTTCGTGCGACCGCGCGAAACACGCTCTCTCATTGCACTGACCGGGGGAAGGAGGTGCTGAGATGCCTTCGCCGAAGAAACCCCGCGACATCGTCGCGCTCGAAGAGCTTCACGGCACGAAGCCTGTCCCCTCGCGCGTCCTCCTCCGATCCCTCGGCGATCGCACCCTCGCTTGGCTGCTCGCACTGCTGCTATGCTGCACGATGCTGCCTTTGGCAGCCTTCGCTTCACCCGATCAGGACGCCACCTCGCTCCGATCCGACACGCCGACCGCGACCGAAGACAGGTCCGCTCCCGACGCTCCCGATGGATCGCTGCCGGCCGAGCCTGACGCTTCCCCGAGCATCCCTCCCGAGAACACCGACGATGATGACGTTTCGTCTTCCGATCACGAGGTGACCGGCCCCGCAGAAGGCACCGATGGCGAGGAGACCGCCGCCCCCGACCTCGATGGGTCGCGACCGGCACCGCCGACCTCCCAAGAACCGCAAGAAGCCGTGTCGTTCGACCGCACCTATTATGCGAACATCTCCTTTTCGCCCGCAGACGAATCCACGCCCAGCGATACCTCAGACCTCTGCACAGGCACCACGCTCTATGCCTCGGTATTTCAGATGATGAACGCAGCCGATGGCATGCGCGTCCCAATCGTCGATGACGGTACTTTCTCTTATAGATGGTATGCCAGCGGCTCGCGCTCTTTGTGGGGCCTTTCCGAAAAGGATGCTATCGAAGGCGCTGACAAGAGCACTCTGCTGCTCACCGACGAGCTGATCGACAAGTACCTCTACGTGAAGGTGACAGCTTCCGACGGCACCACCACCAACGGGCCGCGCTACTGGGATTGGCTGAGCGGCATCCTTCACGGCGTCGGCCCCATCGTCGCCGCCCAGGAAGACCGCGATCCAGCTGACGGCTCCCTCAAGCCCGTCGACCCGGATCATACGCCCGAAGTCCCCGAAGCTCCCGAGACTCCCGAGGGCTCCGACAAGCCCGGAACTTCTGGCGAAGCCCGGCCGGAGCGACCCGAACCCATGGAGTCCACCGCCATCATAACCGTGACCGGCACCACGAAGCATCGACCGGGAACCTCGTTCTTCTATTCCACATGGATATCGTCCATCGAGTATCGCTGGTTCGACGGATATGGAGTGAGCGCCTGGGACGCCTTCGAGAAGACGCTGGTCGGTCAGGGGTATTCCTATGAGACCGGTCGACATTATCCCTCCTCGATCACCAGCCCCGATGGCAGCTACGCGCTCGGAACGACCGTGGAGCCCGCACCGGCCTATTGGGCGTTCTACCTCAATGGCAAGCCGGCCGATCTGCTCAGCTGCGACTATCACCTTCAGAATGGCGATCACATCGAGCTGCGCTACCACGATACGAGCAGCGAGGTGAACGATTCTTTGGTCGTCCATCCCGAAGAGGTCACGCCCGATGCGCCCGTCATCTGGGGCGGCGTCGGAACCAATGGCACCGGTGCGGCGACCAGCCTGGTCACGCCCACCACCGACCTCGCGACCGGCTGGACGTTCGACCTCAGCGAAGGGATCGACGGTGCCGGCTGGTCAGAACCGCTCATGGTGAACGACCGCATCTACCTGGCCACGGCCACGCGATTCTGCGTGCTCGATCGCGAGACCGGCCAACTGCTAGGCTCCACCCCTCTCGCCGGACCCATCGACAAGGGCTGCTGCCAACCGGTATACGTGAGCGGCAAAGTGGTGGTCCCGCTGGCGAACGGGCAGCTGCAAGCGTTCTCCGTCTCCACCATGCATTGCATTTGGGTGAGCGAGTCGGTGACGGAAGGGGCTGCCGCAGAAGGCCAGGCGATGTCTTCTCTCTACGTACATGACGGACGCATCTACGTGGCCACCACGACCGAGGGCCACGCTGTCTCCGGCGGACGGCTCATCTGCCTCGACATCGACACCGGTGCTTGGTGCTGGTCGCGCGAAAACGCCGAGGTCGGCTATCGCTGGACAGGAACGGCCCAGCTGAACGGCTATATCTTGGTCGGCAACGATGACGGCGTTCTGGAGGCCATCGCGATAGATTCCCAAACCGGCGAGGCGGCCGGCAGCCTGGCGCTGGGCAGCCGAGCACGCGGGCGCTCTGCCGCTGTGGTCTCACAGGTCGCCGAGGATGATCACGCCTACTGCATCACGCGCGACGGCGTGTTCCACAAGGTCAGCGTGAGCGACGACGGAACGCTCATCGAGGTCGGCCGCGTATCGTTCGCCGCATCGTCTACCTCCACGCCCACCATCTGCGATGGCGCGGCATACGTGGGCGGCGTCGATGCCGACGGATCCGGCGTTCTCGCCCACATCGACACCGACACCCTGAGCTGCAACGTGGTGCGCGGCCCGGGCGGCAGCCCGCTCTCGGCCGAAGTGAAGGGAACACCGCTGGTGTCGAAGCAGCCGACCGGCACGTTCATCTACTTCACCTGCGCCGGCACCTCCGGCGTCTACCTTTATAAGGTAGGGGATGCGGCCGCGAGGCTGATCTACGAGCCTTCAGCCGGATCAGCGGACTGCGGCGTGAGCAGCATCGTAGCTGGCCCGGATGGGCGTCTGTATTGCGTGACCGACCGCGGTCAGCTGATCGAGCTGAAAGAGCAGCCGGCTATCAGCGTTCCTGATACGACGCAGAAGCCCACCGCACCCGGTCCCACACGCCCTGCCCAGACCGACCAGCTCGAACGCATGATGGACCAGATGGCGGCCATCGAGAGAGAGTCGCTGAACGCCTCTCCTCGCAGGATCGAGAATGCCACCACCGCGCCTACGACGACGCCAGCAGACCCGACCGAAGAGGAAGCGGAGACGGAGACCGCAACGACACGACGTCCCATCTCCTCGTTCATCGAGGATCTGAGCATGCAGGCCCAGGATGTGGCTCTCGTGAAATGGGTGCTCTTCGCCAGCGGCGGCTTGTTCGTGGGCGCCGTCGTCCTTCTGGCCATCGTACTGCCGTTCTATTCTCGCCGCAAGAAGCTCTAGCGCGAGCGCGCACCGCATACCGCAGCTCTCCGACAGCTTCCCTCCTCCGCCTTCCGTTCGCGATACGGAACGGAAGATGCCACCTTCCCGCATCTTCCCACCCTTCCGTCAGGCTCATAAGCCCCCTGATACGCCTCAGAAGCCCCCGATATGCTCTACCTTCGTTCGCAAGATGCGGCGCACCGATGCTTCTATGCGTTCCTTCGCAAGGCTCCCATCGCGCAAGGCGTCCTTCACTGCTTCGAGCGCTTCTCCCAGGTCAGCGGGCATCAATAGCATGTCGCATCCCGCCTGCAATGCGAACACCGCCGCTTCGGCCGTGGTGTAGTATTCGCCCACTGCTCCCATCGACAACGAATCGGTGATGACGATGCCCTGAAAGCCCAGGGAACCCCGCAGGATGTCGGTCACGATGACCGACGACAAGCAAGCGGGCGTATCGTCGCCCACGATGGTCGGCAACGATAGATGGCCCACCATCACCAGGGGCACGCCCGCTTCGATGGCCGCCTTGAACGGTACGAGCTCGATAGCTTCCAGTTGGCTGAGCGCTCCTTGGAAGACGATGCGCGAATCGTGGCTATCGCCCAGCGCTGCACCGATCCCCGGAAAGTGCTTCGCGCTGCACAGCACCCCTGCATCCGTGAAGCCGCGCACTTGGGCCGCTACCATATCGGCCACCAGCGCCGGATCATCGCCGAAGGAGCGCTGACGCATGGTGTCGCTAGAGGGGTTGTTCGCCACATCGCATACCGGCGCGAAATCGGTGTTGAAACCCAACGTGCTCAGGTAGTCACCGATGACCTCGGCCGCCTCTTCCGCCAAAGCCGTATCGCCCGTCGCGCCGATGACCGCCATGTCGCCCACATCGGGCGCATCGAATCCCTCTTTACCACCAATGCGCACCACCGTGCCGCCCTCTTCGTCCACGCACAGCAGAGGCGGGATGCCGCAAGCTTCCCGAGCAAAAGCGAACGTGTTGCTCAACATGGACGAGGTCTGCGCCGCATCGAGAAGGTTCTGACCGAAATAGATCACACCGCCCACCGGACATGCAGCCAAAGCTTCCTTGGTGGCATCCCCCGCTTGGATGACGACGCCCGTTCCGGTCAGGCTCTCCGGCGTCACCACGAACAGCTGGCACAGCTTCTCTTCATCGCCCAACGAAGCGAGGAGCTCGTCGACGCGCTTCTCCACCGGATCGGCCATCCCCTCGGCAGCAGATGCGCCCTGCGCCGGTTCACCCTGCAAGGTTCCTTCCTCCCAGGACCCCGCACACCCGAACAGAGCCGCCCCCGCCACCGCGCTTCCCGCGGCCACGAAGAACCCCCGCCGCGACAAGCCATCGTTCGTGCTACTCGCCATCATCCATCTCCTCGTTCAGCTTCGCTGCGACCGCAGCCAAGTAATCATCGACTTCCCGAAGCGCCCGTTCGGCCTTTCGCTCCTCTATCGCGTACTCTACGACATATCGCAATCGCGCCTCCCACTGGGAGAACATCTCGGCGTGATCCTCTACGTACTCCGAGAGGTGCAGCTCCACGGCCGCTTCGCGCCCCATGCGTATGAGCTGATCCACATCGTGGGTCTTCGGATACTCGATACCATCCTGCTCCAGCAGGTATTTCAGCGCTAATTCCACTGCCTTCTGAAGATGGTAGCCGACCATGTTCAGCTGCTCATCGTCTTCGCCTCTATGATCGAAGATCAGCTGTGCGCTCCGCAAGTTCGACACCGCCTTGTCGAAGAGATTAGCTGCACCGCTCATGGACCGTCACTCCCGTGCGTTCTATCTCATCGCGCAAGCGCTCGTCCGCCATGTGGTTCGTCCATAGATCGAACGGAAAATCATGAAGTTGCAGGCTCGGAGCGTTCTCGTGCGCCATCTCAACATAAAGGTCCACATCGCTGCCCTGATGGCATCGCTCGGTCGTGCTCGACCCGAACACCACGACGCGCCGCACGCTCTCGTCCTGGATCAGATCGTCCAACAACGCGCGCACCTTGCGCTGCTGGATCGGGTAGATGCGCTCGCAATTCGGAAACGGCCTGTCGATGCATACCTTCCAGCGTTCGCGCTTCGGCACAGTGAACCGCGCGCGCTCCTGCTCTCTCTCACGATCGAACACGTACGGCAGCAGCCTCTTGATCATGGATACCACATAGCGCGGTGGCGAGCTCTTTCCCTGTTCCCACTGTTGCAGCGTGCGCACGGGAATATCGAATCGCCGAGCGAACTCCCGCTGGCTCAACCCTGTCCGCTGCCTGATGGCCGCTATCTCCATAAGCCGACCCTTTCGCTGTACGTTGATAACGTACAGTATATCCGCTTCTTACCCAAAACCATCACGATCGACCCTTGACCCGCACATAATGTGCGGGCTTAGACTAGAGGCAGGAGGTGAGGAACATGACGAAGATAGACGGAGCGCCGAGGTTCCTGACGTCTCAGGTGAAAAAGCTGACGGGTGCCACTCGGCGGCAACTGGAAAACTGGGAGAACCTGGGACTTCTCTGCCCGGAGCGAACCACATCCCATGTCGCGAACGAGTGGCGGCTCTACAGCGAAGAGGATCTGGAGCGCATCCAAGACATATTGCTGCTCAAGGAGTTCGGCCTCGAGCTAAAGGAGATACGAACGATCTTGGATGCGCCCGAAGAGGAGCGGCGTCAACATATGAGCGCCTGCACCGAGCGGCTAGAAGCGCAATACGATGCGCTGCGACGGCGACTGCTGCTCTCCTCGATAGCCCGAACAGACGCGGCACCGAGGCTGCGTGACGATGCCGCCGGCTTCGGAGACCTCGAAGCTCTTAAGCGCTCGTATGCCCAAGACGAGAACCTGCAACTGATGACACGCTGGCTGAACAGCCACACCGAGCGTGATGTGGAGCACTTCGCCCAAGAGCTCGCCTCGATAGCATCGGAGTTCAACGCGCTCGAAGACGCCACTTGGTCTGAAGCCGAGATCGTGATAGCGCGATTCTGCGACATATGGAGCAAGCGGTTCGGATGGCCCTCCATCGGTCAGATGCTGGTGCTCTCCGAAACCTTCTCCGACCCCGAAGTTCAAACAGGACGATTCGGCGAAGCGATCAGCGCCGACACCCTGGATCTGATGTCTGAGCTCTTCTTGCTCGCATGGACCTCGGCAGGACTCGAAAGCCTCGATGAGATATTGGCGCACCTTTATAAGGCGATCCTCGATGACGCTTCCGATGCGCCCGGACCTTCAACGTTAAAAGCCATCCGTCAGAGCACCGATACGCTGTGCGCGCTGGTCAGCGAGCTCGGCGGTGATGCTCATGTTCACGAATGGGCGGCCGGACCAAAGCGAGCGCAACGCCTTCTCGAACTGAACGATATGGTGTTCGACTATCTAGTGAACGTGGCCCTTGATGACGATCTGGGCTCTTATCTGGCACTGGATGAGCTCGACACCATCGACGCTGACGCCATCGAGATGGCTCAGCAGATGATCCGTGCCTGCGCCGAAGATGACCTAGACCGCTGGCTCGATCGCGAAGGGATAGCATCGCTTCACCAACGGGCCGATGATTGGCGCAATATGCTCATGCTCAGCTGGCTTCATAAGGGCCCCGCTGGAGCGGATATAGAAAGGGGCGCCTCCGAGACCGAGCTGACCGCCGCCTTTCACGCCTGGTTCGAGAACTGGTTCTCAGAAGCCTATCCTGGCCCTCCCGAAGCACGCTGGGCCACACAAGAGGAGTCGTGTGCGCGAGAACGTACCATGCGCGAGCTGATCGAATCCTTCGATGACGAGCGCACTGGAACCTGATGGCAGCGACCATCTTCAAGGGAAGCTCGCGGACAGCCTAAAGACCTACAACAGCTAGAACGTGAACAACGAGCTCACCGGCGTGTCGAGCGCCTCAGCGATACGCGCGAGGTCATCCATGCCAACGCTCACGCGCCCGGTCTCGATGCGCCAGATGTGAGACTTGCTGCTCCCCACCATGAGCGCCAATCGAGCCTGCGAAAGCCCCTGCTCCTCCCGCCGCGCCCGCACAGCATTCCCCAATGCGACCCTTTTCTCCTCAGCATTCATCCCCCCAGCCTATGTGCTAGACTGACCCAAACGGCTTCATATTTGGTGCCATTTAGATCGAAAGGAACTGCAATGGATCGAACGAAACGTACCATCAAGCGCGTAGTGACTTGCTGCTCGGCGATGCTCCTTACCATCGCTCTCGTAGGTTGCTCTAGCGGCCCAGAAAACGCTGCTGCGCCCGAAGGCTCATCAAAACCCACGCAAACGCAAGTTCTCGACCGTTCGGTCACGATCGAGCCGACGACTCTTGTCGATGACGCAGCGATCACCGTCGTGGCCGATTCGCTCTCATTCAAAAGCGACAATCTCTATATCAACCTATCATTCATGAACAAATCAACAGACAAGCTGAGCGTTACTGCCGGAACGGCCGGCTACGACTGCAATTACATCAATGACTATATGGTCGATGGAGGCTGGTTCTCCGCTGATATCGAACCAGGAGAGACAGTTCAAGAAGAGACCTATTTCAATGCATCGCTCTTGGCGATGCTCGGCATTTCCGAGATTCGAGAGATAGGTCTCGGCATCACGGTGAAGAACAGCCAGTACAATACGCTCTTCCAGGGACCCGTGAACATCAAAACATCGCTCTATGAATCGACCGGCGAAGGCACTGGCAACTACCAGAACGCCATGAAAGATCGCTCTGTGCTGAGCCGACTCAATATAACCATGAAGAAATTCTCTACCGTTGAGGCATTCTCGCAGAATGGCATACGCGTCGTCTCCGAAGCTCTCGCCGAGAATGTCGATGGGGACAAGTCCCTTCTGCTCGAAACGGTCAACGACTCGACCGATATCGCAGGAGTAAGGCTCAGCAACATAGTCATCAACGGGGAAATGGCCTACGAAGGATACTGGACCGGCGAGATCATCCTCCCTGGCAAGCAGGCTATCATGACCCTCAACTTCGCCAGCATGATCGACGACGACGAGCAGGATCGATTCGATTTGAACAATATTCGCACCATCACATTCCAACTTGATGCGAAAGACGAGAATAGCAATACGATCATCCCGAACACTGAGGTCACGATCAATATCTGATCAACTCTGAAGCATGATCGAAAGCTCGTTTTCATTTTTACGGCGGAAGCGACTATCAGAGTCCCATTCTCCATAGTTGCTTTCGCCTGATCAGAATATGTGCGATGTCCTCACCGCGAATGAACTGCAACCACTACAATAGGGCCGCCCAGAAAGAGCATGGGAGGGTTCGGGTATCAGATCGAAGATATGGGAGGCGCTCGTATCATGAAGATGAAGAACATAGCCGCAGGGCTTGCAAAAGCGGGGAGCAAGGCCGCGCAGGCTGCATCGGGAACTGGAGACAAAGCCGCAAAAGCTGCAGCGAGCAGCTTGAAGAAGGTCGCTGAAAAAGCTCAACAGGCCCATCATGAGATGCGAATGGCTCGCTTAAACCCTCTTTTCCCAGAGGAATATGAAGACCCCGACTTCGACCTTCCCAATATGATCGCTATCGTCGATGAGGATCAGCGCAAGAATATTCCGGAATGCCACGGGGCTATCGGCTGGATCGACGATGATACAGAACTGGAAGTCCTTAACCTCTATCTTGAGGCAGTCCCTTCCAGCGGGCTGAGCTTTTATCCCCCCGCGACCATCGGCACCGTCTACTATCGCGACACGTTCAACGAAAAGCACTTCATAGACGTGACCATCTTCTCCTCCGTGGTTCAAAAGGACAAGATGACAGAACTTCGCAATATCGCTTATGCTCTTGGCGCTACGGAATGCAGGCTCGAGTCTCATGAACGCAAACGCTCTCTCAATGTCAAGACGAAGAATGGCAGCGTCAAGAGCAAGCTTCCCGTAAAAGATACCACGCTCAAAGCTAATGCCTCTGCGGAGGTCTCCGAAAAAGGGGAGTCATCAGAGCAGGGAACCGTTCAATTCGTGCAAACCTTCAAAGGGGGGCGTGAGCCGATGGCTCCAGAATTGAGATGGTTCGAGCACGATAAAGAGCTCGTCTCCTTGGTAAGCATGGTCCTGTCGAGCGATTCGCTGACAGAATATACGATCAAGCTCAACTCGTCCGCTTTCTGCTCCATGTCGCTTCAGCTCGCCTCCAAGATCGATGCATCGCTGAAGAAGCTGGGTGTGTCTGGAAACTTTTCCATGAGAGGCGAGGTTTCCACAGAAGCAGAGCAAGCGCTCGAGTTCTATATCAAGTTCTAGTGAGCATATGGTTATTTTAGAAGGGCGATCGCGAAGCTATCGATGAACGAGTCCTTTTCCGCCTTGAACCAAAACAAGATGCTGCTCCGAAAAGGGTTTTCGGAGCAGGCCGGTTCTTATCTCATCAAAGCCGCGATCCTCACGGCATCGCTTACGCTCATAGGCATGATTGCGCCAGCGATGCCCGCGCCGCTCCTGCCGCCGATCCTTATCGCATATGCGATCATCTCCACCATCGGAGCCCTGTACTACACGATGGTCGACCGGATGCATAAACAGGTCAAGTACACGAAGAGCGGAGTTCTTTCGCGACTCAATAGGAAATGGACCCTCTGGCTATCCGGCTTCTTCATCTTGTCCTTGGTCTCTGGATCTTTCTTTATGCTCGAGTCGCCTAAATGGGATCTGGGTGAATGGTTGCTCGCCTGGATAGCCATCCCTCTCTTTCTCCTGGTGTTCAAGAGCGTTCAACATCACCTGAAGAGAGAGTATGCGACCGAATACCTCAAAGCCCACGCTATGCGCTGGACCTTTTGGATCGTGGGCGCATTGCTATGCCTGGCGTATATGCTCATATCTTCGCAGTTCTCGCCCGAATCGTATTCGACCTTACGAGAAACGTTCGATTCTACGTCCACACCATACGAGAATTCTCCCTCAGCTTTGATGTCTAACGTGGGCGAGCTATCTGCTTTCATGGATAGCATGACCACTTATGCGATCGTGCAGCTAAGCTCGGCCAATCTCTTCATAGGCCTCATATGCAAGCTTGTCGTCTACGCTTCTGTCTTCTTCGGTCTCGTGAATCAACTCGGCTTCTGCTTACTCGGCAAGGATGAGGTCAAAGGGACGTTTCAGCATCTGCCAGCTATCGGTGAAACACGATCATCGAGTCCCATTCTCAAAAAATACGTTCTCATCATCGCCGTTATATCCATCGTCTTCACTGCCGCGTTTCTGAGCGCTGAATTCGAGATCGCTAAGATGCGCATGACCAACGGATACTCGGCGATGGAATCTTTCATACACGAACAAAAAGAGAGCGCCATCATGGTAGCCGACGGAAAGCTCGAAGAGCTCAAAGAGCAGCAGCGTGAAATGATGGAGAAGGAGCAGCAGCTCATCGCTTTCTATGAAGAACGGAACAAAAACCTGCTCCCTCTTATCGATACCTACTATGATCATTGCCGAGATCGCATAGACGCATACATAGACTGGTACGAGGGTCCTGAAGGTGCGATAGCCAGATTCCTCAAAGGCATAGGTAATCCTTTTGGCAACAGAGCGATGGCGGTTTTCGAAGAGAAGGTGACATCAAGCTCGGAAACCATCGAGATAGAGCGTATCTATTGCGAATATCGAGAGCGCCTTCGGTCCCTTGTGGCTGAGCTTATGAGCCAGAAGCCCCTTGAGGGTGAGATGGTCGAGTACTTAAGCTTGCATCCGGCTTTTGATGACCTCGATCTTTGGCAATCGCTCCAAGAATCGAACATCACAGAAGAAGTGCTCCTCAATACCGAAAAAGACATGAGCAAAGAGAAACTGACGGCGAAGATCGAAGAACTCATCGAAAGAGCTCGTAAGGAAACGCTTTCGTTTCTTGAAACCAGGCACTTCAGCGTATCCGCTATCAACTGAAAGACGAAGCCGGATAATCGCTAGAATGATGGGATGAAGATAGCAGGGGATAGCGTGCGGCGGATCGTGGCGTTGGGAGTGCCTACGTTCGGGCAGCTCATCGCTGAGCCGGCGTTCGTGCTGGTCGATACCGCTATCGTGGGGCACGTGAGCACTACGGCGCTGGCGGGGCTCTCGCTGGGGTCCACCGTCATCCTGACCGCAGTGGGGCTATGCATCTTCTTAGCGTATGCCACCACCTCGCAAGTGGCGCGGCTGTTCGGTGCCGGGCGACGGCAGGAGGGCTTGCAGTCGGGTGTGGACAGCCTGTGGCTCTCGCTCATCATCGGCACCGCTCTGACGGTCGCCCTGTTCGTGGGCGCGGAACCTCTTTGTGCGTTGCTGGGTGGCCGCGGGGATGACCTCGCTCAAGCAGTCATCTACGTGCGAGCGGTGGTGCTGGGCGTGCCCGGCATGCTGTTGGTCTACGCAGCCAACGGCATCTTCCGCGGCTTACAGAAAGTGCGCGTGACATTGGTGGTGGCCGTGACGGGAGCTCTGCTGAACACCGCGCTGGACGTGCTGTTCGTGATCGTGCTCGGCTGGGGTGTCGGAGGCTCTGGCTTCGCGACGTTCATCGCACAATGGTTCATGGGCCTTGCGCTGGCGGTGCCCGCAGTGAGCTGGGCTTTGAAGGGCGGTGCTGACTGGCGACCGCGGTGGCGCAGCATCGCCGCGGTCGGAACAGACGGAGCGCCGCTGTTCCTGCGCACGCTCGCCTTGCGAGTCGGTCTGGTGGCGACGGTGATGGCAGCAGCCGCCCTGGGCACCGAGGTGCTGGCCGGCTATCAAGTGGTGAACGCCACCTGGAACTTCGCGCTGAACATCCTCGATTCCATCGCTATCGCCGGTCAGGCCCTCGTAGGAGCTGAGCTGGGCGCAGGGCGCATGGCTGCCGCCCGAGCGCTGACGAACACGACCTTACGAGCGGGGCTCGTAGCTGGACTGGTGGTGGGTGCCGCGTTCGCCTTGGTGGGATCCATCGCACCGCAAGCCTTCTCTCCGAACGAAGAGGTGCAACACCTCGCCATGGTGGGCATGGTGATAACGGGTATCGCGCTGCCCCTGCAAGGGTGGATGTGGGCCGCCGATGGCATACTGATCGGCGCGGGCGATTTTCGCTATCTGGCCGCTACTTGCACGGCGGTCACCCTCGTTTACGTAGCCGTCCTCGCAGGACTGATGCTCGGCGCGATGCCTGCGCTATCGGATCAGACCCTCCGATGCGCCCTGCTCTGGTGCGCGTTCGATCTTGTGTTGATGGGCGGCCGCGCTATCGCCAACGGCGTGCGCATACGCAGCGATGCATGGATGGGCCGACCCGAACGGTGCGAGTGAGCACTAACGCTCAGGGCTCGCACGTGCCGCACGGCACGTATCCCTGCGCTATCAGCTCGCTGCGTGTCGCTTCGACATCCTCGCGATTCTTCTCGGCCATGGAAGCCGTGCTAGAGCAGGTGGGCAGATGGAAGCGCTTCGAGCGCGTGTTCAGCACGTAGCGGAGCGTGCGCTCCTCCTGACCAGTGGGAGCGAACCGCTGGGCCTCCTCCGCCGTCCCCTCGCCCCTGTTCGCCTTGCCATCCGACGCGAGCGGAAGGTCGCAGATCCCCTGGTCAGCATCATCCTGCCAGCTGCGGCCCGTGGCATAGTCGATGGTCACGCCCGGTTGCACGTTATAGCAGTACACGTTGAAGCGCACCGACGCACCGTCATCCTCAAGGGAATACGCCTCCATGCGCACTCCGCGTGGCACCAGCTCGCTCCCCTCGAAATGCGGCGTCACGCGCATGAGCACATGACCGCCGGTGCCATCGACGTAGTGGGCGACCTGGTTCTCCCACACCTGCATGGCCCCTTGGTTGAGGTAGGTGGTGCCGGTGATGAGGTTACGCTCGTTGGCGTTCTCGGCCGTCAGCCGGTGCGCGATGAGGTGGCTGCGCTCGTAAAGATGATCAAGACCGGGCAGATCGAGGTTCTGCACCCAGCCGGAAGGTTTGATGGAACGCAGAGAGCCGCGCGGCTCGTCGGTCTGGGTCTCGGGCCCCACCAGCGCGAATGCGAACGTGCAGCGACCCAGAGGATCGAGGTCGCCGTAGACCTCGGTGCCGAGCGCGACCGCCCGCTCATCATCGGAGAAGTCGGGGGTCCCTCCGTCGAGGACCACATACGGCTCACCATCATAAGCAGGAATGCTCTCGGATGAGACGCTGCGCTCCGGTGCGCCAGTAGCAGGGAAGCCACCCGCTGTGCCCGCCGTGCCGAGCGCGTTGCCATCGCACCCGACCAGCACGCCCGCGCATAGCGCGAGCGTCACCCAAAGAGAACAGAGCTTCCGCAACATCGTCGCCACCATCGGCCACCTCCTCAAGCCCAGTATAACGGCTCGCAGAAAGGCGATATGGGCGCGGCCTTCCATAGGGTTCATGCGGAATCGAGCCGACAGACCGCCTTCGATGCCGGCTTCGCTGCTATGCTGGAGGGCGACCGACAGAGCTGCCGGATCGAAAGGGAATGCATATGACGGACAGAGCCCGCATCGGCGTGGTGAGCGACACCCATGGACCCTTGCCGCAAGAGGTGTGCGATCTGTTCAACGGCCAATGGAGCACCGAGGATCTTCGCGCTCGCACAACGGAGCGCTACCGCATCCTGCTCGACGGAAACGGCGCACCAGCTCTTGAGAAGATGGCTTCCAACGACCCATTGCCCATCGATGCGCGCGCCTGCGACCTCATACTGCACGCCGGCGACATCGGCGTGCAGAGCGTGTTGGACGAGCTCGGTGCCATCGCCCGCACCATCGCGGTGCTCGGCAACAACGATCGCACGCCCTACTGGTGCTCCGACGGTGACGTGAGGCCGTTCCGTAGCCTCGCGTTCTGCGGCGTGAACATCGCGCTCCAACATATTCCCGCTGACCTGGCTCGATCGCTGCACGGAAGGCCACCGCTCATCGAGCCGAGCGTGCCCGCACTGCCGCACCTGGCGGTACATGGCCACACTCACGTGCCCCGCATCGAGCTAGACGATGGCTGCGTGCTGCTCTGTCCGGGGTCCCCCGCTCAAGCGCGCCGCGGCAGCGGGCACCATGTGGCCCTGGTCGACCTCGAAGGTGGCCGCCTGAGCACCGTCTCCTTCGTCGACCTCGACTGAGAGCGCGAACGCCTATGGACCCCAGCAACCCGCCCGTAGAGCCCTATCGTTTCGCCGAGCCGCTGCGCGAGGGCGTCATCTTAGGGCGCCCCAACCGGTTCATCATGGACGTGGCGCTGGATGACGCTCAGATCCGCTGCCACTGCCCGGTGGTGTCGCGCATCGGCGGCCTCGACCTGACCGGACGACCCTGCTTGATATCGGACAGCCACGACTCGCGCCGGAAGCTGCCCCTCACGGTGGAGGCGTTCTCGCTCGATCGGCCCGAGGATACGAACAAACGCTGGATAGGCATGAACCAGAACGCCTCGAACCGCTACGTCGAGCACTTCGTTCGCCAAGGGGCCTTCGAAGCCGTGACGGGGCCGGTCGAACAGCTCCGCCGCGAGGTGCCCCTCGGCTCTTCCCGCCTCGATCTTCTCGTGAACGATCGCCTCTATCTTGAGGTGAAGACACCGCTCGTGCAGATACAGACCGCCGTTCCGCCCAGCGTGCCGCGCCTGCCCGAGACGCCTTTCAGCTCCACCGAGCGCGCCATGCGCCATCTGCGAGAGCTGGCAGCCTCTTTGACCGACCACCAACGGGCGGTCATCCTCTATTGCCTGTATTACGACAACGACGGCTTCCGCTTCTACCGCGGCACCACCTATGACGAGGTGATGCGCACCGTGGAAGCGTGCCACCGCGCCGGCGTCGAGCTCTGGCAAGCCACCTTCAACATCGACGCCGATGCTGTCGTGTTGCGCGAGCACCACCGACTGGAAGAATGGTAGCGCGAGCCTGTGCTATGCTAGCCCAGCTCGTCGGTGACCACCACACCGCGCAGATACTGGATGATATCATCGGACTCATACATCGGCTCACCGTCGATGATAAGGCAGGGTACCTGGGCTTTCCCACCGATGGCCACCAGCTCGTCGGTGACGCCAGGGATGCGGGTATCCTTCATCTCACAAGCGATGTCCTGCTCCTCCATATAGGCCAGCACCTTCTGGCAATAGGGACAAGCGGGCTTATAGAAGAGCGTGAGGTTGCTGAGGTAAGCCATGGCGGCGCTCCTTCACAGATCCCGGCCGCAGCCTCGTGCACGGCGGCTGTGCGCGGCGGCTGCGGCCCATTCGATACGACGGGGCCATTCTAATGAACCCGCTCGCCCGCGACGACGAGGATACAGAAGTTGAAAACCTCCCGTGATGTTCCTTCGCCGAACGACCTATCAGCAAGCGTCGCTCACCCGAGCGCGTGCTCGATCGTAGCCGCCAGAAAGGCGGTCGCACCCGCACCGCAAGGCATATCGTAATAAGAGACGAAGCGCTCGTCTTCCAGATATCCCTTCGCCAGGGCCACATGGGCAGCCGGCGTGTAAGCCTCCTCGCCCCAGTGCATGCGCAGCCACCGGCCATGGAGCGCCGCCAGCTCGGCAGCTTCCGCGCTCTCGGGATCGCCGCCAGGCAGAAGCGCGCTCAGCTTCTCCTTTATGGCCTGCTCCAACGCCTCTTTCGAGTCCCAATCCTGTTGGCTCATGGCTGCCATGCGCTCGTTCGCTTCGTCGATGGCCGCGGCACCATAGCGCTGGCGCGCCTCCTCGCCGTATTCCTCTTCGAATCGTTCGATGCAATGCTGCTTGAGCAGCTCGAAGCTCTCTTCATCGGTCATGTTCTTCATATCCTTCCAATTGCGGATGAACGTGTCAGTGGTAGCGAGCAACGTCTCGATGCGCTGACGCTCGGTCAGCAGATGCTCCCGATGGAACGCGAGGGTCTTCAGCACGGCCGGCTCATCGGCATCCAGCAACGCTTTCACCTCGCCGACCGCCAGGCCGCACGAGCGCAACGCCAGGACGACCCGCAGCGTTGCCACCTCGCGCTCGCCATAGCGGCGCCAGCGATTCTCATCGCGCGCCGGATGGAGCAGCCCCAGTTCCTCGTAGTAATGCAGCGTGCGCACGCTCACGCCCGCCAAAGACGCGAGCTGCTTCGCCGTACGACCCTTCTCCACGTTCCGTCTTCCACCTTTCCTTCTCGATCGCGATCGGCCACGATGCTACACCCTCACGCGGCGTGAGGGTCAAGCTCGCCGTGCGCTCATCCGAGCATCAGCTGACACGCCACCACCAACACGATGAAGAACGCCCCGTTCAAGAGCGCGAACGATCGAAGGAAGCGAGCGGTGGTAGGAGCGTCGGACGTGCGCAGGCGAGGGAACACCTTGCGCGCGATGATGTAATAGCGGATGGCGATGAGGCTCGCGAGCGAGCCGACGAAGGTGCCAGCACCACCGATGTTCACGCCCACGAGCAGCGGCTGCCACGCCTCTGTGAAGTGCGAGAGCACCACCGCGGCTGGCACGTTGCTGATAAGCTGGCTGACACCGGCCGACACCAGCAGCCCCCATTGGTCCATGAGCGGGCCGAGCCCCTCCCCCAGCGCCGGGATGCGCGCCATGTTCCCCGCGAACACGAAGAAGCACAAGAACGTGGCGAGCAGTGGATAATCGACCTCCATCAGGGCTTTCCGGTCGATGATGAGGAGCGTCGCCACCACGGCGGCCACTGCCACGATGAGCGGGACGAGACGGAACACGGCCAGCAAGCTCACCACGAAGAGGAGCGCACAGGCCATGAGCCGCCGACGCGGCAGGGGCATGACCGGCGCTATGGGAGACGATGGGCGCGCGGCTGCCGATGTCTCAGGCGCACGATCCGCTTTTCCCGTCATCACCCAGGTAAGTCCGATGATGCCGATGGCAGATAGGAGGAACGGCCCTGCCATGGTCGTAAGGAACTCGCCTAGGCCAAGGTGGTAGTAAGAGTAGAGATAGAGGTTCTGCGGGTTGCCGAAAGGGGTCACCATGCCGCAGAGGTTCGCCGCCAGCGCCTGCAGCGCGAACACCGTCGGCACGAGCCGCACCTGCGAAAGCTCCACCAGCGTCGCTGCCGCCAACGGCAACATGATGACCAGCGCCACGTCGTTGGTGAACAGCGCCGAGAACACGGCGGTGGTGAGCACGAGGGTCAGCGCCAAGGTGCGCGGACTGCCGAAGCGGGCGATGGCGATTCGTGCCACGCGGTCGAATGCGCCGAGACGTCGCAGCGCGCTCGCCACGGCCAGCACGCAGAACAGACAACCGATGGTCTTCCAATCGAAATAGCCCAGATACGCCCCATCGGGCGGCACCACGACCATGGATGCCGATGCCGCCACGGCAGCAGCCACGAGCATCCAGTGCTCGCGCAGCACGCACGCCCAACGGCAAGACCGTCCTTCCATGGCTGTTCCAACACCCTCCCTCGATGCTTCTCTTGAGCGCCCATTATATAGAAGGTGCGGGCGAGAGCGACCGTAGCGAGACCATGGCGCGACCGCAGCGCGACCGCAGCGTGTCCGCCCCTTGTCCACAGTCGTTCAACGAGCGCCTTTCAAAAAGGTCACGGATGACCTCATGCTTCTTCGGGCGCATCTTCCATCGGCTATTTTGGGAGAGCCTTAACGTACAAGAGATCGAAAGGAGACGATCATGAGCATCATCATCTGGATCATCATCGGTGGCTTGGCCGGCTGGGTCGGCGGCATCATCATGCACTCAGAGGGCAACTGGCTGCGCAACATTATCGTCGGCATCGTGGGCGCCCTCATCGGCGGCTTCATCATGAGCATCATCGGCGCTCAGGGCTTCACCGGCTTCAACCTGTGGTCGTTCTTGGTGGCGCTGCTCGGATCCATCGTGCTGCTGGCCATCATGGGCATGTTCACGAAGCGCACCGCTTGATCGGAGCCCCTGTTCGAACCTGGCCGCAGCAACCCCTTTGGCCAGGGTTCAGGCGACCGATGTTCCTTCCTGCGAACGCCCATCTCGTCCTTGCGACCCGGCGTGGAACGAGATGGGCGTTGCTGTATGATGGTCGAAGGGGAAGGTGACAGAACAGACGGAGGTCGCTCGACGATGATAACGCGCAAGGCCCTTCTGCTCCTGTTCTGGATCGCCCTGATCGTATCGCCACTGGTAGTGGTGGCCGTAGGGCTAGCTTCTATGTCGCTCTCACCATCTTCTGCGTGGTCTTCCTTTTGAGCATGGTCTAGAGGGAACCGTGCTCGACACGAGCGGAAGCCCCACGCCGGGCTATCCCATCTCTACTACAATGGGACCATATCGTTCACCGCATCGGCCCGCAGCGAAGGAGCAGCCATGATGACCCTTAAGGAAGCCATCGAGCTTCGCCATTCCGTCCGCTCGTTCACCGACGAGCCTCTGAGCGAAGAGGTGGTGGCCGCCTTGCAGGAGAAGATAGCCGAGGTGAATGAGGAAGCGCTGCTCGATATCCAGCTGGTGCAGGACGAGCCCAAGGCGTTCACCGGCTTCAAGGCGCGGTTCGGCCGCTTCTCCGGTGCGCGGAACTACCTGGTGCTGGTCGGCCCCGAGTGCAAGGAGCTCGACGAGGTGTGCGGCTATTTCGGCGAGAAGCTGGTGCTCCTCGCGCAGCAGCTAGGGCTCAACAGCTGCTGGGTCGGAGGCACCTACCGCATGGTGGCCCACCAGTTCCGCGTGGACATGGGCTGCAAGCTGGCAGCCATCATCGCCCTCGGCTATGGCGAGACCCAAGGGGAGCCGCACCGCTCGAAGGTGCCCGAGCAAGTCGCTGCCGAGTACGCCACCGCTCCCTCTTGGTTCAAGCGGGGCGTCGAGACCGCCCTTCTCGCCCCCACCGCCCTGAACCAGCAGAAGTTCGCCTTCCAGCTCGCAGGCCAGCGAGAAGATGGCACCCCGCTCGTCAAGGCCACTACCAAGCGAGGAGCCTTCGCCAAGATGGGCCTGGGCATCGCTAAGCTTCATTTCGAGATAGGCGCTGGCGATACCGCATTCGATTGGGCCTGATGGACGACGCAGGCGCGCCGCGATAGAAGGGCGGTTCCCACGGCCATGTGCAATAGCTTCACCATCTGCAGCCCCGAGGCGCTGGAGCAGGTGCTGCGCGAGCTCTCCGCGGAGCCAGACGCGCCTGCGCTCGACGGCCTCTCTGCTGGCGGTACTGCATTCCCGGGCTCCCTCGCCCCCGTCATCATGGGAAAGGACGGGAGCGAGGTCCCCACCTCGGCCCTAAGCGTGCACGACCTGCATTTCGGCTGGCCGGTGGAGTGGAAGAAAAGGACGGTGTTCAACGCACGGTTCGACTCGCTATTGGCCGAGAAAGCCCCATGGGGCGATGCGCTCACCACCAGCCGCTGCATCGTGCCCTGCGAATCATTCCACGAGACGCACCGCAGCGAGATGACGACCAGCCCGCGCACCGGCAAGCCCGTGAAACGCCGCTACCGCTTCACCTCGCCCGATGGGAAGCCCCTGCTGCTCGCAGCGGTCTGCCGAGGTGACAGCTTCTCTATCGTGACGGTCGAGCCCAACGACGACGTCGCGCCCATCCACGACCGCATGCCCCTCGTGCTCGCCCTTGAAGAGGCCCGTCTCTGGCTCGACCCCCGAACCCCTCTCGTCCACCTCGCTCCCCTAGCCGACCGCTCCGAAGCTTCTCTCCGCCCCATCCCCGAAGGCCCTCCCCTTCCCCAGATCGACCAACCCGAACTACCCTTGCTGTGCGGCGAGGACACGGCTCGATGAGCGACGACGAAGGACGGTGCGGATCGGCAGATATACGAAAAGCGAACAGTGTGGGCGCTCGGAGGATGAAGCTGGGCGCCGAAGCGATAATAGCGCGATGAGAAACGTTCCTACGAGGTCATCGAATGGGAGCTGCGATGAAAGGGTCGAAGAGGCAGCGGAGGCTGTTCGTCATCATTGCTGTGGTGGTGGCGGTGGCGTTGGGAGCGATCGGAGGGGTCGCGAGCTATGTGGGGGACTATCAACGAGCGGATGAGCGGGCCCAGGCGGCGCTTCGGTCGAGCGAAGAGGTGCAGGTGCGCACGCTGGATGATGGGAACATCGTATTCGAGCCGCGCGACCCGCAAGCGGGGGTCGTGTTCTACCCAGGTGGCAAGGTGCAGCCCGAGGCCTATGCGCCGCTCATGAACGCGCTGGCACAGCGCGGATTCGTGAGCATCATCGTAGCGATGCCGTTCAATCTGGCGGTCTTGAACGTGAACGGAGCCGATGGCATCCAGGAGCGATTCCCGACGGTAGAGCGGTGGGTGCTCATGGGCCATTCGCTCGGCGGCTCCATTGCGGCCACCTACGCTGACGGCCATGACGGACAGTGGGCGGGGCTCGTGCTGTTGGCCGCTTACTCCACAGCTGACCTGTCCGACAACGACATCTGCATCCTCAGCATTCGCGGAAGCAACGATGGCGTGCTCAACGAGCAAGCTCTTGCCGACAATCGCCACAACCTCGCTTTTGACACGCCCGACATCGTCATCCCTGGCGGGAATCACGGACAGTTCGGCGACTACGGGACCCAAACCGGCGATGGCGCAGCCACGATCTCGGCCGAAGAACAGCAAGCCATCACTGCCGACGAGGTCGCGCGAGCATTCCTCGAAAGCTGACCACCAACGGCACCGCCTCGTAGCGCCTCACGACGAGCACCTGGGCGAAACGCTGTTCTGACCCAGCATGGTCGACCCCTTCCCACAAAAGGGAGCACCGGGCACCTCACGAGGTCGTCTTCAGTCGGATCCTTCCTCGATCAAGGTGCGCGCGTAGTCGATGGCTTCATCGATGTGCGCGCGGAAGCGATCCTCCCCTACCAGATCGACGAAGCCAGCGCGGCGCATGGTCTTCATCGGCTGCTCGTTCACGTGGGAGAAGATGAGGCTCACATCATGGGCATCGCAATAGCGATAGAGGTTCTCCAACGCGTTCATCCCGGTGGAATCGAGCGAGGGAACGCCGCGCATGCGTATGATGAGGTATTTCGTGAACGTCTTCACCGAGATGTCCGCGATGCGCTCGGTCATGCCGAAGAACATAGGACCGTTTATCTCGTAGACGCGCACGCTCTTCGGAAGCTCGCGCAAGTGCGTGACCTCGGAGTTCTCGTCGCAATAATACTTCCAGCCCTTGACCTCGGTCTCTTCGCTCATCGACTTCATGAACAGCACCACGGTTATCAGCATGCCCGTGCCGATGGCCACCACCAGGTCGAAGACGATGGTCAGAACGCACGTGAGAACCAAGATGGCCACAGCGCTCACCGACGCCGTCTGGCAGAGATGCACGAAGTTCTTCCACCCGGACATGTTGTAAGCAACATGCAGCAATATCGCCGCGATGGCGGGCATGGGGATGAGGGCCGCATAGGGCATCAGGAAGGCGAGCACCGCCACGAGCACGAGAGCGTGCACCATGCCGGCGATGGGGGTGCGGCCGCCGGCCTTCACGTTCGCCGCGGTGCGTGCGATGGCGCCCGTTGCAGGAATGCCGCCGAAGAGCACCGAGGCGATGTTACCGATGCCCTGGGCCACCAGCTCGGTGTTGGCGCGGTGATGCGAGCTGATCATGGAATCGGCCACCACGCAAGACAGCAGCGATTCTATCGCGGCCAAGATGGCGATGGTGACGCCGTTGGCCAGCTGGCCGCGAAACAGCTCCATATCGAGCGGGGGCACCTGGAAGGTTGGCAGTTCGCTGCTCACGACATACAGATCGCCGATGGTGCTCACATCCAAACCCAGCCCGCTCACCAAGGCGATGCCCACCAGCAACGCCACCAACGAGCCAGGTATGCGCTCGCTCACCCGCGGCCAGAGGAAGAGGATGGCCAAGCACACCACGCCCACCACGCACGCCTGCACGTTCACCGTCGCGATGTTGTTCGCCATCGCGACGATCTTCTCGGAGGTCTCGATGGTAACGGTGCCCTCTGGATAGGTCAGGCCAAGGAAGTCCTTCAACTGACCGATGGCGAGGGTAACGGCGATGCCTGCGGTGAACCCGGTGGTGATGGTGTAGGGAACGAATCGGATGACGGCCCCCAGCCGCAAGAAGCCCATGAGCACCAGCAACACGCCCGCGATGAGGGTGGCGGCCACCAAGCCGCTCATGCCATCGGTCGCCACGATGCCCGCCACGATGGTGGCGAACGCCGCCGTAGGACCGGATATCTGCACGCGGCTACCACCGAGGAACGCGATGAGGAATCCGGCGATGATGGCAGTGTAGAGACCCTGTTCAGGAGAGACGCCCGAGGCTATTCCCAGCGCGATGGAGAGCGGCAGCGCAACGACGGCCACCACGATGCCTGCCACGATATCCTTCGGGATCTGCTCTTTCAGCTCCTCTTTGCTCGAGTGCTTGATGATGCTGAAAAGGATCGGCTTGATCTTATCGCGTTGCTGCATGGTCTGGCTCTTCTGGTCGTCGGGCTTCCGCTCGCATCTCTCGCACGAAGCGGGATCGTGCGCCCTGATGCTTTGGTGATCCGAAGCCGCTCGCGAAGCGCTCTACCTGCAAGAAGACGCGAGGTCGCATTGTACCCCTCCGCACGACCTTCGAGCAAGGCAAGACGAAGCCCCATCCGGCAACGGCCCCATCGTCGCCAGCTCCCTCCGTCACCGCCGAACAGTTTCAGCCGCAATCCCAGTGGTAGACGACGTTCGAGAAGTCGCGGCGAGCAAGAGCTTCACCGTTGATGAAGAAGTTACCTATGCCGGCATCGCCCCACAAGACCAAGAAGTCACGCTCGCCATCAGGACCCTCATTCATGGTGGTGTTCAGCTGGAATAGCAGAGTATCTACGTCGTCTCCGTCCCAACGCGGATCCTCTTGCATGAAGCTGGGGTAACCCCCGCACTGATTGCCCGCCTGCCCATCGGGGTCCGTCACCCAACCGAACGCGCTATCGCTGAGCTCCATCAGCTCATCGACCACATCCTCTTCCGAAGCGTGGTCGCTCACGTCGAAGAAACGCTCCACTGACAGCTCGGGGCGCAGCTCGTTCCAGCGCTGCGCGTAAAGCGCGTCGAAGGCCCAGTCCCCATATGTGATCGGCTGCATGACCGTCTCGCTATCGAAGGTCATCTTGTAGACGTCATCTCCCCAAAGCGGAAAGTTCTCGTAGTCGACGTCGGGATCGACGTCCGGCATCTTCGCCGTCACCTCTTCTTCGGTGACCGAAGGATCGACCGTCTCGCGATAATATATGCGAAATCCCTTTGGCTCCTCACCCCATCCGAGCCCCATCGCGATGTCCGTACCGATGAAGAACTGCAAGAGCCCTTCATGTGGAAAGTCGGGCAATGGCGCGAGATCGACGCAGTCTATTTGGGCGAGGAACCCGAGCGGATCGCCGACCTCATCGAGAGGCCACGCGTCGTCATGCGCCATGTACGGCACGCCGCCCACTTTGCTATCGCACAAACCCACCGGCTCCCTGCTCAGCACGTAATGCAGCATGGGCCTCTTGTTAGCCTCGCGCACCTCGTCGAACACCTGCCGGATCAAAGCATCCTGGCTCATGGTCTCCCCTCGCCTTCTTCGCATCTCCGCATATATGCCCAGTATATCGGGTAGGATGAAGGCCTGTGCAGAACGTTGTTCCCGTATGACCGGCCTTCGACTCGCGCAGGCTCGCTCGCGTTATCCCATCCTCATCAGCTAGCTCGTTGACGGTCGTACCTCGCCGACCGAACGACAGGAGCTTTACCGTCTCGTTATAGGTCAGCTCCGAACCGAACGATTCCCGGCGGGCACGATATGCCTCCACGGCCGGCAGCATATCATCCTTTCCGGCACCGATCAGATAGAGTATCGCCAACTTGATATCGAGATAGAAGAGCGTTTTGGATAGCTTCGGAGGGTCCTTCTCCCATCTTCCAAACGACCCCATGGCTCTTCCTCGACGTCCTTCGCGTTCGACCGATGACACGCAGATATTCCGACACGCTCAACACCACACCGGCATCATAGCGCAGCGCCAAAGCTAACGGCATACATGCGATGGCGAGCCCTCTCGGTATCATGATTGATTGCTTTACGTAAAGCATCATGATACGATAGCTCTGAAGAAAGGAGCGGCATGGGAGCGAATGCGATGTTGAACGTTCGGTTGGATAGGGGGCTCAAGGCCGAAGGCGATGGGGTGCTCGCCCGAGCAGGCATCACGGCGAGCGATGCCATCCGGCGCCTGTACCGATTCATGAAAGAGCATCAGGAAGTCCCCGCCTTCTGCTTGAGCGAAGATAAGGCATCTAGCGCCGAGGTGAAACGGGCGGCCATGCGGGAGCTCATCGGCATCGCGCCTCTGAAGCAAGGGGAGAGCGCTCGCTCCATCAAGGCGGAACGCCTGTCCCGCGTGAATCTATAGGAGCGTTCATGAAAGTGCTCTTCGACACCTGCGTCATCGTAGACATCTTGGGGAAGTCCGACCACTGGTTCGACTCCTATTGCGCCTATGACGTAGCGCTGCTGCGCGGGTTCTCGCCATGCCTTTCCGTATCCTCCACTACCGACGTATGCTACCTCCTCCATTCTCGGGGGCTGGCGACCAAACACGATGCTCTCGAGCTGACCGAACGGACTCTCGACCTTTTCGAGCTCATAGATAATCTGGGGGGCGATTGCAGAAGGGCATGCGTCAGCGGAATGAAAGACTACGAAGACGCCCTCATCGCCGCCAGCGCATATCGTTCGGAAGTGGACCTGATCGTGACGAGAGATACGAAAGGCTTTCAGGATTCCCCTGTCACCGCCATGTCGCCCCGAGAGTTCGTTCGGGCGTACAAGCCGAGCGACATCGACTACTCCACGATCTGACCCGCCCGTCAGCCAAAGGCGTTCTCGATGGCAGCGGCAGGGAAGGCGATAGCACCGGAACCACAGGCTTCGTCATAGTAAGCCACGAAGCGAGCATCTTCAAGGCATCCTTTCGCTAGGGCCACATGAGCCTCAGGCGTGCAGGCGGCATCGCCCCAGTGCATGCGTATCCCCGCCCATGCATGGCAGCCAGCTCGGCCGCTTCAGGATCGCTCAGAACGCCCGCGGGCGCGAGCGCTCGCAACACGTCCTTGATGGCCGCCTCGAGCTCCTCCTTCGTGTCCCGATCCTGTTGGCTCATAGCCGCCATGCGCGCGTTCGCCTCTTCGATGGCGCTCGCACCATAGCGCTGACGCGCCTCGGCCCCATATTCTTCCTCGAATCGTTCTATGCAATGTTGTTTGAGCATCTCGAAGCTCTCTTCATCGGTCATGTTCTTCATGTCCTTCCATCCTTCTATGAACATATCGGTAGTAGCCAGCAAGGTCTCGATGCGTCGATGCTCCGCCATCAAGCGCTCGCGATGGAACGAGAGGGTCTCCAGCATGTCAGGCTCTTCCGCCTCCAGAAGCGGCCTTATCTCGCCGGCGGTCAGTCCGCACGAGCGCAGCGTCAGGATGACCCTCAGCGCTGCGATATCGCGCTCGCCATAGCGACGCCATCCTTTGGCGTCTCGCATCGGGCGCAAGAGCCCCAGCTCTTCGTAGTAGTGCAGCGTGCGCACGCTGACGCCCGCCATATCCGCGAGCCGCTTCGCCGTGAACCCTTGCCCCATATGCACCCACCGCCTCGTTCGCCTTCATCCTCGATCATGATCGAAGACGGTCCTACACCCTCACGCCACGGAAGGGTCAAGCGTTGGGGAAGAGCCAAAAAGGGACGGGGTTATTGGGCTACCTCTCCTTCTTGTTGGCTCCATGGACCGACGAATAGCCCAATAGCTCTGTCCCTTTTAGACTGTAGGGTCTACCAAAGGGGCTAGCTGAGGGGGTGATGGAGGGGTCGCTCGAGGGGCCGACCGGGGGGCCGGTCGAGGGGTCGAACATCGGCTCTATCAGGGATGTTTCTGAGAAATCTCTCGTCTATCATCGGATGCCAGGAAGTCGTGTTCACGTTGGCAGACCCGATCGAAAGGCGGAGCTCCCCGTGGAGAAGAGGACCGAGACATCTGGGCAGAACCAGAACAGACCCCGGGTGGGATTCACCCACCATGTGGTATTCCAAGAGGTCATGAGAAGAGGGCCAGCTTTAGCCAAGGAGCTCTTGGAGCGAGTCTTAGGCTTTGAGATAGAGAGCATCGAGCTCGTTCATGCAGAACATGCGGTAGACGCACGCCTCTCCTCCCGAGGCGTGAGATTCGATCTCTACGCCAAAGGGTCGGACCAAGTGATAGATGTGGAGCTGCAAGCAACGGTCGAGCCTGCCTTGGGGCGTCGCATGCGCTACTACCAAGGAGCGCTCGATGCTTCCGTCCTTTCCAAAGGAGCGAAGTATCGCGAGCTGCCCGAGAGCTACATCGTCTTTCTGTGCAAGCGCGATCCGTTCGATCGCAGCATTCCTCGCTATACCATCGAGCTTCGATGCCGAGAGGACGAGATAGAGCTGAAAGCTGACATGCACTGGCTGGTCTACAACGCCGAGGCCAGCCAAGAGGAGTTGGACCCCAAGCTCAAAAACCTGCTATGCTTTATCCAAGATGGCACGACCGCCCAAGATGACCCTCTCATCGAAGGCATAGCCCGACAGGTCGATGAGATCAACGAAGATGAAGAGGTGATGGCCATGATCTTCACCATGCAAGACGAGATAGAGCTGCAGGCCGACCTCGCTTATGAGAAGGGCGTGGCTGAAGGGGAAGCCAAGGGCAAAGCCGAAGGTATCGCTGAAGGCGAAGCTAGGGGCAAAGCCGAGGGTGAAAGCCGTCTCTCCAAGCTCATGGCGAAGCTCTTCGACGCGAATCGCCTTGAAGATGCTAAACGCGTCACCACCGATCCCGCCTACCGTGAACAGCTCTTCGAGGAGTTCTCTATCGTGTAGTGCGAACCACATAGGAGCCAAGATCAAGAGCGTCTGCCTAGCGGGCGCTCTTGTTGCGTTCTCGCGAACTTCACTGATCCCGTCATTCTTCTGATGGAGCGGGGTCTAGGAAGGAGAACTGTGTGTGCGCGCTCCTTTCTTGCGAACCCCCCTCGCCCTGCCCGCTCGACCACGGGGCGAGGGGGTTTCTTGTTGCGCAGACAGACTGCCAACAGGAAACGTTCTCCTATGAGAGAGGTCGTTCAGCGTTGGAAGGTGAGCGTGATGGTGAAGGTATCCTCCGTCACGCATGCGCTCAGCTCCATGCCCATGGCCTCAGCTAGGCCTTTCGCCGTTGCAAGGCCCAAGCCGCTGCCTTCGCCGGATCGCGCGTTGTTCCCTCGATAGAAGCGCTCGAACACGCGGCGCTCATCGAGCAGGCTCGCCTCGCCACGGCTCAACGGGTTCGAGAACGAGATGACGCTCTCTACCTGCGTTATCGTTGGCGCAGCCGCGCCATAGCGCAAGCAGTTCGTCAACAGGTTGTCGAAAAGGCGCCCTAACAGGGGGGGTCAGCTGTAACGGCAAGGCTCGCATCCGCGAACGACACGACCGGCTTCCATCCGCGTTCGACGAAGGCCGGGTACGCATCGGCCAACGAATCGGCCAACGCATCGAAGAGGACCACTGGCTTCAGCGAGAGCGATCCAGCCATGGTCTCCGTCTTCAGGTAATCATACAGCCCATCCACCAACGATCGCATGGCATCCAGGCGCTTCGTGGCTCGGCGAACGCAATCCTCCCGCTCAGCCTCGCTCTCTGCGACAGCGTACAGTTGCAGATACCCTTGCGCACCAGCAAGGGGCGTACGAACATCGTGAGAGAAAGCGGCCAGGTCTTCCAACAGCGCACGCTTCGCGCTCTCGCTCTCGACGCGCACTTCATCCATGGCATCCAGCAGCTCATCGACCGCTCGAGCGCTCTCCACCGTGCCTTTCGTGGGTATGACCACCGAGGCGCGTTCGCGACCGGCCCTATCTCGCGTTCGCAAGAACCGTGCCAGACGAAGCTGATGGCGTTCGGATGCGACGAACAGCAACGCGAAGCCGATCGCGATCAGCGCGAGGATGCCGATGACGATCTCCACGTATTCCCTTCCGTCCGTCAGCCCGCGATCAGCGGACCTCTTGCCGTTCGCACACGACGATGGTCGCTGCCACCATTCCAACAAGGAGCAGCACCGACAGCCTCAGGATATACCAATCGGGTGCAACGCCATCATTGAGAACATACGCGATGGCCGACGGAAGTATCTGCACGTAGCCTGCGAATGGCTGAAGCCACTCAACGTTGGCGAAGAGCCCTTCGAGGATCATGCGCAGAAGCCCGGTGGGGACGAAGAAGGCGGTCACCACAGCGAGCGCCTTGCTGCGCGTGAGCGCTAGCACCAACAGCGGTATCGCGGTCAGCGCCACCAGGACCACTTCCAGCTCGACGAACCACCGAACCACGACAAGGATATCGGTGCCGGTGAACGACAGTCCGCACAAAAGGCTGCTCCCCAAGCAGGAGACAACGCCGACGACCGTGCAGAACAGTCCGATGAGAGCAGCCATGACGAACGGCACGAGAGCACAGCGCCTCCGCCCATGGGGCATCGACACCAGGTTCTTCAGATAGCCATGCTCGCGCTCCTCGGCCATGAACCCCACCGTGAGCATGCATGATACGATGGCCAACGCTGCAGGTATGCAGAAGATGTCGAACTGACCCAACAGGTCAGGCGTAGGATAGGAGACCCCAGGGGAGCTGCGAGCCGCCTTCACTACTATCGCATTCACGATGTTGACGATAGCGATGATCGCGAAGGATCCGTAGACGATCACCGTACGAAACAGCCGATAGAGCTCGGCTCGGATCATCATCATCATGGTCAGCCTCCTCACGCTTCCATCGTCATCTCGTCGCGCTCGACGCGCACCGGAGCTTCCCCGCCCATCAGGCCGATGAAGAAGTCTTCGATATCGCAGGCGTGCACGAACAAGCCGCTGACAGGCACGTTCGCTTCCAGCAACAAGCGGCCGACCTCTTCTGATCCGACAGGGTCGAGCAGACGAATGCTGTCGTCGGGCATCATCGTGCAGCGCAAAGCGGGCAGCTCCCGCTGCAGAACGGCAAGAGCACGAGCCGGCTGTGGGCTCTTCACGCACAGGTAGTCCGTACATTGCGCACGAACCTCTTCGCTCGCTATCTCGTAGACCAGCTTTCCCTCGCGAATGATGCCCCACCGCTCGACCATACGGTCGAGCTGGTCGAGAACGTGAGAGCTGATGAGCACCGAGCACCCGTGCTCCTGCGCCGCACGCGTCAAAAGAGCACGGATGCGGCGCACGCCTTCCGGATCGAGCCCATTGAACGGCTCATCGAGCAACAGCACATCGGGCGAGCCGACCAAGGCTAAGGCGATGCCGAGCCGCTGGGTCATGCCGAGGGAGTACTTGCGGGCAGCCTTCCTTCCAGCCTCTTCCAGCCCCACCGAAGCCAGAGCTTTCGCAGCGGAGGCCTTCGGGTCGGATGCGCCCAACGCGATGGCGCGTATCATGACGTTCTGAAAGCCGGACAACGATGGGATGACGCCCGCGCTCTCTATCAGAGCGCCCAACCGCGCGGGCGCCTCCCCCGCAACCAGCACGCGCCCGTTCGCCTCGATGCGCCCGGCAACATGAGGTCGGTCACCACTAGATCGAAGCGTTGCCCGCCATCGAGCAGAAGCGCGGCCTCAGTGCCAGAGAACGCCGCCACGCACCCATGACCTGCCTTTTCGAGATACGAGCAGGTCGCATGGTTGATGGCTTCGTCGTCTTCCACCACCAGGATGCAGCTCTCCTGGCCCTTCCGACCCATCGAGGCCCCTTCTTCCTTCATCCGAACCACAGATGTCACAGCCCAAGGGCGGCCGCCCATGCTTCCTCTTTGAATCCGGGGATAGCCGTGCTCGGGGTCACCAGCAGCGGGCGCTTCACCAGCATGCCGTTGGTGGCGAGCAGGTCGTATTGGGCGGCTTCGTCCATGGCGGGCAGCTTCTTCGACAGCTCCATCTCGCGATACAGCATCCCGCTCGTGTTGAAGAAGCGCTTCAGCGGCAGTCCGCTACGCTCGTGCCACGCTCGCAGCTCCTCGGCGGTGGGCCTCTCCTCTACGATGTGCCTCTCATCGTAGGCCACCCCCTGCTCGTCCAGCCATCGCTTCGCCTTCTGGCAGGTGGAGCACTTCGGATATTCCAAGAACAGGATGCTGCGGGTCATGGTGAGTCCTCGATTCACGAACGATCATCGGTATTCCAGCTCCCTCCAAGTATCCGTCGCCCGCGTTCCATCGTCTAGAAACCACCAGGCAAACGGCAACGAGGGGGCCATATCTATCCTTTAGAATAGGAGGACACGGCGGCGACAGCGCGCCGATAGCGGAGTGAAAGGAGCTCGCAGCATGCGCATCCAAACGCTCTACGAGTTCTTGGTGCTGACGACCAAGCTGAACTTCACCGAGACCGCCAAAGGGTTCTTCATCTCTCAATCGGTGTTGAGCGACCATATCTCGAATCTGGAGAAAGAGCTGGGCACGCGCCTGTTCGTGCGCGACCGCCATTCGGTGCGGCTCACCGAGACGGGGCGCCTCTTCAAGGAGGACGCCGCAACCATCGTCGCCGACTACGAACGAGCGCTCGAACGGCTCGACCTTTACCGCAGCAACGTCTCGTCCACTCTGCGCATCGGCTTTCTCATGGGCTCCTACGGAGCGTTCCTGCCCGCCCTGTGCGAGCGCTACCGACAGCAGCACCCCGAAACGGTGTTCCGCTTCCGCACCCTTGAGCTGGGGAAGATGCAGCCCGCCCTTCAAAACGACGAGATAGACATCGGTTTCATGGTGTTCGTCAAAGGCTTCGAGGGCTCCCAGTTCACTTCGCGCACCCTCTATACCGACAGCTACAAGCTCGCCGTGCCGAAGAGCCACCCGTTCGCCCGGCGCAGCAGCGTGCGCATCGCCGACCTGAAGGGTCAAACGGTGCTGAGCTCGCGTTTCGAACACGCCAAGAGCATGCAGGCCCAGACCGGCATCATGCTGCGCAATGCTGGGGTGAACGTCTCGGTCATAGACGAGATCCCGGATGTCGGGGCGCTCATGGCCACGCTCGTCTCATCGAACGCGGTGGCCTTGGCCCTCGATCATCTCGACGTGTTCGGCGGCGGCAACATCGTGTTCCTGCCCATCGACGACCTCGACACCAAGGTATACGCCGGTCCTGTTTGGAAGACGGCGAAAGAGACCGATGTGCTGCTCTCGTTCATCGCCTACCTGCAGCGAGAGACCAAGAGCTTCACGAAGGACGACTTCATATCGCGAAAGGGCTTCGGCCCCTTCTCAGCAGAAGCGGAGGCCCCTGGCGCATAAGCGGTCCTCTCTCTCCTGCCTCTATACCGGAAAGCGCACCATCAGGTACGCCCCAGCGATGAGCACCGTGAGGAGCATGAGCGGAAAGCCCGTCTTCAAAAACGTGAGGAAGGTCAGCTCGTAGCCGTTCTTCTTCGCCACGTCCGATAGCACCACGTTAGCGCTGGCCCCGATGAGCGTACCGTTGCCGCCCAAGCAGGCTCCCAGCGACAGCGACCACCACAACGGCGTGACATCCATGCCGGTGCCCTCTATGGCAAGAAGGATGGGGATCATCGTGGCGACGAAGGGGATGTTGTCCAGAAAGCTCGATATCACCGCCGAGCCGATCAGCAGTATCATCATGAGGGCGAACAGGTTTCCCTGGGTCGCGTCTATGAGCGCGTTCGCCAACAGCAAGATGACGCCGGTCTCCGACAAGGCGCCCACCACGATGAACAGGCCCGCGAAGAACACGAGCGTGGTCCATTCCACATCCAGCAGCGCCTCTTCGATGGGCTCCCGCGACAGCAGCAGCATGAGACCGCCCGCTGTCATGGCCACCACGCCCGATTCCACGCCCAGCTGTTCATGCATCATGAAACCGGCGACCACCACCGCTATCATCGCCACGCTCAGCTTCAGCAAACGCCCGCTCTTCACATAGGAGCCCGCATCGAGCTCCATCACCTTCTGCACGCTCCGATCGGAAACGCTCATCTTGCGCCCGTACAGGAAATAGAAGATGACCAGCACGACCGCCAAGATGACCAGCACCACCGGCGCATCGTAGATGAGGAAGTCGGCGAAGGAGAAGCCGGCCGCCGAGCCGATCATGATGTTGGGAGGGTCGCCGACCAGCGTAGCGGTGCCGCCGATGTTCGACGAGAGGATCTCGGTCATGAAATACGGAAGGGGGTTGAGGTCCAGCAGTTTGCAGATGGTGACCGTCATGGGCCCTATGAGCAGCACGGTGGTCACGTTGTCCAGCAAAGCGGACAGCACCGCGGTCAGCAGCACCAGCAGCAGCATGATGCGCCACGGATTCCCTCGCGCCCCGCGCACGCACATGACGGACAAGACCTCGAAGAGCCCTGATCGCTTGACCACCGCGACGAAGAGCATCATGCCGAACAGCACGGCCAAGGTGTTGAAATCGATATGATGCACGGCCGTCTCGAACGACAGGATATGGATCAGGATGAGGGCCATCGCTCCGAGCACGGCCGCCAGGGCACGATGGACCTTCTCGCTCACGACCAGGGTCATGACCACGACGAATACCACAATGGAAGCGATCTGGGCAGGGTCCATGCTGTCACCTCACAGGTCGGTCTGAGGGAGGATACGAGAAAAGGAAGGGCGCAGTGCGATGCACTGCGCCCGCGTGGAGAGGGATGGAGAGGAGGCAAAGGAGGGGGGTCAGGAGAAGATGGCCACCTTCTTCTTGTCGATGCGCGGCCCGAGCTCTTCCAAGGTGCCGTAGTAGATGCATCCGGCCTGGCAGTGCTGCACGCAAGAGGGCGGTTTTCCTTCGGCTTGGCGCATCGTGCATCGATCGCAGCGATCGGTAGGGATAGGCACGAACTCGAACTGCCAATAGCGGTCGGTTATCTGGTCGGGACCGATCTGGGTCAGCTCGATGCCGAACTGGTCGGGCTCCAAACCGTGCTCCTGCTGGCAAGCGATCTCGCACGTGTGGCAGCCTGTGCAGAAGTCGTAATCGATGGCAAGGTACTTTCGCATGATGCTACTCCTCTATCTTGCTGATAGCGCACAGCTGGGATTTATACGAGGCTCCGAGGCCGGACTTGCCCGGACGCATGGGAATGAGCTTGTTGATGTTCGATTCCATGACGCCGAACAGGGTGCCGTCGCCCGGGTCGCGCTCGGGGAACCACCATGCATGATCGGCCGCCACGGTATCTTCGCGCATGCGCACCGTCAGCTTGGCCTTCTGCCGACACTCGCCGAAGTTGTTCTCTATCTTCACCCAATCACCATCGGCGATGCCGTATTTCTCGGCGGTCTTGGGATGGATGAGCACGGTCGGCTCGGGATGCAAGCGGCGCATCGAGGGGCTTTGGCGATGCTCGGAGTGGAAGAAGCCCCAGTGGCGCGCACCGGTGGTGAGCACCAGCGGATACTTCTCGGCCAGCTCAGGTGCCGACACCGGGCTCTCGGGAGGCTCTTCGTAGGTGGGGAACGGCGGGAAGCCGAAATACACCATCTCGCGGCTATAGAAGTTGTAGCGCCCGGTAGAGGTGTTGAAGCCCGGCTGCCCGTCTGGGCGCAGCAGACCCTTCTTATGCTTCTCGTACTCGAACTCGGGGAAGGCCCATGAACGCTCTTGCAGGGTCTTGTAGGTGAAGCCGGAATTGCGCAGACAGAAGTCGTAGAACTCCTCTTCGGTGGTCCACTGCTCCATACCTTCGCCTCGACCGAACTTCTTGCCGATCTCATACATGATGACCTGATCGGGCTTCACCTCGCCCAAAGGCTCGATGGCCTGGTTGATGGTGCCGAGCAGATAAGGCTGATGGCCGTAGATGCCCATGCGCTCCGCGAAGGTGGCCGCCGGCAGCAGCACATCGGCGCAAGCGAGCGCGGTCGGTGTCAGGAAGAGGTCCACCACCACGTTGAACTCCATGTTCTCTTGGAGCGCCTTGATGATGCGCTGGGGCGCGGCGCCCATGCAGGCGAGCGCGTTGTTCTGCATCATCCACATGGCCTTGATGGGATAGGGCTCGCCCGTCTCCATCGCCACGAGAAGATCATCGGGGCTGATGGCCTGCATGGCCTTGTTCGCCGGCCAGTCACCGCATATCTTCTTGTCCTGGTTGGGCAGGTCATGGGTGCATAGCTCCCAATCGTCGCCGGCCGACCAGGTGACGTTCACATCGAAGGCGAACGGTGCATCCACCATGCCGCCCGGGTTCTCGAAGTTGCCCGTGAGGGCCATCAGATCGTAGGCGGCCATGCCGGTGACGAAGCCCTCCGACGTATGATCCATGGCTACGCCCCACTGCAAACAGCAGCTCTCGGCCTCGCCGATCTTGCGAGCGGCCTCTTTGATCAACTCGGCATCCACCCCGCATATCTCGGCCGCCCACTCCGGCGTGTAGGGTTTCAGATGCTCGGCGAACTCGTTGTAGCCGTAGCACCAGCAATCGCAGAACTCCTGGTCTTGCAGGCCGTTCTCGATGATGTGATTGCACAGCGCCATGGCCAAAGCGGTGTCGGTGCCCGGCCTCAGCTGCAAGAACACATCGGATTTGCCCGCGAGCCACGTCAGCTTCGGGTCGATGGTTATCAGCTTCGAGCCGCGCTTCATGCACTCGACCACCCAATGGCCCAACGTTCCATCAGAATTGGCCACCACGGGGTTGTTTCCCCAGATGAGGATGTAGTCGGGACGCCTCCACCGCGGGTCGTCGTACCGATCGGGCATGTACTGCGAATAGTCGGCGATGAACAGGCCGCCCGATTTCAGCGCGGTGCTGAAGCGGCGCGGAGCATAGCAGGCGATGCCCGACAGGAAACCGGTCCCGTAGTTCGGGGTGCCCAGATAGCGCGCCATCAACGGGCCGTAACCATTGATGTCGCGACCGGTGCCCTGGGTGACCCAGATGGATTCCGCGCCGTAGGTGTCGATGACCTTGCCCATCTCGCGCAGGATGATCTCGGTAGCCTCATCCCAGCTGATGCGCTCGAACGCGTCCTCGCCGCGCTTGTCGCGGTCGCGCTTCATCGGGTAGAGGAGCCGGTCGGGATGATAGAGCATCTCTTTGTAGGCCAAACACCGCGGGCAAAGGCGTCCCTGATTGTAGGGGTTCTCCGGGTCGCCTTCGATCTTCTCCAGCTTGCCGTCCTTCACGTAGAGCAGCACGCCGCAGTTATCGTGACATCCAGGGCCGGAGCGAGCGCTGCTGCGGATGACCTCGTAGTCGCCCTCCTGCCAATGCCATTTGCGTCCTTCGGGATTATCGGCCGTCTTCGGTTGAGCCATGGCTCCTCCTTGCTCGTAGCCTATGTCGATGCCCCGATTATAGGAGCGCTGCGAGCGGGGGCTTTTGCGGCTTTACCGATAGGCCATCGGAAAATCCGATCAACATCACGGCCCGAACGGATCGCTCCGACCTTCCACGGTGTCGATGAGAAGCTGCTGGGAGTTGATGCCGATCTTGCGATAGATGCGATAGATGTGGGTCTTCGCCGTGGAGGCGCTCACGCACAGCTCCTCTTGGATGATCTTCGCGTTGCGCCCGCGCGCCAACAAAGCGAACACCTCTCGCTCGCGGGGTGACAGACCATAGCGCTCGCACACCTCAGCGCAACGTGCATCGAACGACGGTCGCGCATCGCCACCGTGCGGCGCTTCGGGAGACCTTGTGCCCTCGGCATCCTCCTCAGGCACCTCATCGAGGGTCATAAGGGCTTCGAGCTGATGTTTTGCCGCGGAGTCATCAGCCCCGTAGAACGAGAACGACACGACCACCACGGCCACCAACGCCAAAGCGATGACGTTGGACGGACCGCTGGAACCATGGGCGGTCATGCTGGATACCGTGGTGATGATAGCTCCTGCAGCGAACCCCACCCATAACGGGGCCTGCCGTGATGCGAACCGAAAGACAGGCTGGAGGTGGAACTCGTGATTCTCCATGGAAACGGTGCCCCACGTGGCGATGTTGACGAAAGCGAGCGCCATGTTGACCAAGCATCCGCACCAGATCAGATGCGAACCGTCGAGAAAGGGGATCAGCAGCAGCCCGACCACGATGACCGGCTGGGCCATGCGCTGCACGATGCCGTTGTCGAAGTTCAGCTTAGGCGCCAGCTTCATCAGCACCACCACGAAGAAGCATCCGATGATGCCGCTGGTTCCCACGATGGTGGCCGCATGCGGTCCCATGAGGCAGACGTAGAACGTGATGAAGCCGTACACGGCACCGTGAGCGCCGTTGGAGAGCGCGGCCGAGCGGCTGAGGGTAGAAAGCGGGCGTCGATAGTCATCGGCGCGGAGCTTCTCAGCGGGTATGCCCTTGAACAGCAAGAACAGCACTGCCAGCGACGCGATCGGCAGCAGAGCGATGCCTATCAGCGAGAATGCCAACGGGGTGGCAGCGAACACGCACAGGAACAGCACCGAACCGAGCACGCCGCCGCATCCGACCGCGATGCCGGTATGCTTCGTCGGCAACGAACTGAGGTACGCGCACCATACCAGGCAGATGGCCCCTTTGCTGCAGCCGAACAGCATCCACGCGAGGATGTCGAAGGCCATGGGGATGTCGGAGACCATATGGGCGAACGCGCAGAGGACCACTGCTTGACCGCACAGCGTCGCGATCACCGCGAACCGCAGACAATGCGCGAGAATATAGCTGGAAAGACGGATATAGACCACATAGGCGATCGCCATGGCCGTCACCCCGATGGCACAGAGCACGAATGCTTGTGTGATATCGTCATAAAAGAGCAGCGGCGAGGCCGGCGCATATAGCCCGACGATATCCCATCCGATCATGAGACCGAACCCGATGGCGGCAAGAACATAGGTGTAGAGCAAGCTCTGCGAATCGCTAAGCTGCTCGCCCGAAGAAACGATAGCGTCGTTCAAGTCCCTGTTCTCCTTGTCATACTGTCGCCCCGACAAGCGAATGAGCCTTATTCGCTTTTCAATATTACAGCCCGACGCGAGAAAAAAACAAGCTTGGTAACTTCCTAGGCATCCAAGAGCATTCTTCGAACCGTGTTCTCTGGATGCAGATCTCTAGCCCCTTCCAAGACGACCGAAAGAAGAGAGGAAGATCACCATGTGCTTTAGACCACCGAGCATCGACCAAGGACCCATCAAATGTCCCCAATGCGGGGGCGAGGCCGATCCTGCGGCCACCGAATGCCCCCATTGCGGTGCCAAAGCCGCGCCCGACATCCCGCCCATGCCGGGCGCTCCTGGCGCACCGGGCGTGCCCACAGCACCTTCTGTGCCCAAGCCGCCGTCAGTCCCTTCCGTCCCGCAGGCCCCGAGCGCCTAGGTGAAAGGGATCGTGAAGCTGCAGCCCACCGCGGGCCGCACCATGACCGCACCCGATAGAAAGGAAGGAGAGCCATGGAAGGCAACGTGACCGGAACCCCCATCGTCAAAGGCTTGGGCTTCGACAGCTTCGGCCTGGGAAGCAACGCGTGCACCGTCGACATCGACGAGAGCCGCGACAAGATCATCCGTATCCGTCCGTTCCACTTCGACGAGCATCAAACGCCCGAAGAGCTGAACGCGTGGAAGATAGAAGCGCGCGGCAAGACCTTCGAGCCGGGCTTCAAGACGCTCATATCCCCGCTCTCGCTCTGCTACAAGAAACGCGTGTACTCGAAGAACCGCATCCCCTATCCGATGAAGCGCGTCGACTGGGATCCCAACGGCGAACGCAATCCACAGAATCGCGGCACCAGCGGTTATGTGCGCATCAGCTGGGACGAGGCCACCGACATCATCGCAGCCGAGATCAAGCGCATCCAGGAGACCTACGGACCTGCGTCCATCCTGCTCGAACTGGATGGCCACGGCGAGACGAAGCTCGTCCATGCGCCCCACGGATGCCAAAGCCGCATGTTCGACCTCATCGGCAGCTACACCCTGCAGACCCGCCAGCCCGACAGTTGGGAAGGCTGGTACTGGGGAGCCAAGCATATCTGGGGCATGGACCCGCTCGGACAGAACGCGTTCCAGAACAACGTCATCAAGGATATCTCCGAGAACGGCGACGCGGTGCTGTTCTGGGGAGCCGATCCGGAGACCACCCCGCTCGGCTGGGGCGGCATGATGGCGAGCCGGCTGTGCTATTGGTTCACCGACCTGGGCGTGAAGCAGATACACATCGCCCCTGACGTGAACTACACCAACGCTGTGCATGCCGACAAATGGATACCTGTGCTGCCCAACACCGATGCAGCGCTGCAGCTGGCCATCGCTTACACCTGGCTCAAAGAGGGCACCTACGACAAGGAATACCTTGAGACCCACGCCATCGGCTTCGAGAACTTCTCCTACTATGTGCTAGGTGGCGAGGACGGCGTCCCCAAGACACCGAAGTGGGCCGAAGCCATCTGCGGCGTGCCCTCCCACACCATCAAGGCGTTCGCCCGCTATTGGGCGAAACATGCCGTGTCCATCGCCCACTGCAACGGCGGCAGCTTCATCCGCAGCTGCTACGCCCATGAGCCCGCCCGCCTCGAAGTGGCGCTGCTGGGCATGCAGGGCCTCGGAAAGCCCGGCGCCAATCAGTTCAAGTTCATGGAATGGACGCTCTACGGCATCCCCACCGTCACGCCGCTGCCGCCTTCAGTGGAAGTGCCCGATCCCAGCCCCGCTTATCGCGGCTGGTACCGCAGCTTCCCGGACAGCTTCATCCCGAAGACCATGATCCCAGAAGCCATCATGAACCCGCCCATCCAGTGGTACGGCCACCTCTCCGCCGGTATGCCGCGCGAAGACCAGTTCAACGGTCCTTTCACCTTCCCGTTGGAAGGCAACGAGCGCCTGCATATGGTGTGGTCGGACACTCCGTGCTGGGAAACGTGCTGGAACGGCGGCAACGCCATGCAAGATGCGCTGCGCCATGAGTCCATCGAGTTCGTGATCGTGCAGCATCCTTGGCTCGAGAACGACTGTTACTTCGCCGACATCATCCTGCCGACGAACACCAAGTTCGAGACCGAGGACATCGGCACCGACTCCGATTCAGGTCAGTGGACCGTCGTGTTCTACGAGCAGCAGGCCATCAACCCGCGCTTCGAATCCATGTCCGACATGGAGGCGGTGGGCGAAGTGGCGAAGAAGCTGGAGAAGTACGGTGGCATCTACGAGAACCTCTACGAGCGCTACATGGAGGGCAAGACCTGCGACGAGTTCATCCAGGCCGGCTTCGAGAACACGGGTGCCGCGCAGAAGATGAGCTTCGAGGAGTTCAAGGAGAAGCAGTACTACGCCTTCCCCACCAAGCAGGATTGGGAGGAGATGCCCGCAGGCCTCATCCGGTTCTACGAAGACCCGGAAGGAAACCCGCTCTCGACGCCCTCGGGCAAGCTCGAGTACTACTCTTCCGCCCTCGCGCAGATGTTCCCCGACGACAAGGAGCGCGGCCCGGTCCCTCACTGGATCGACCAAGGTGCCGGCCACGAAGAGCGTCAGTACTTGGCCCGCGGTCGGGAATACCCCTTCCTGTTGGTGTCGAATCATCCGCGCTGGCGCGTTCATGCCAACCTTGATGACGTCACTTGGTTCCGCGAGATGGAAGAGAGCGTGAAGGTGACCGGTCCGGACGGCTACAAGTACGAGCCGGTATGGGTGCATCCCATCGACGCCGGGAAGCTGGGCCTGAAGAGCGGCGATATCGTCAAGATCTACAACGAGCGGGGCGGGGTGCTGGGCGGCGTTCGCGTCACCGAGCGCATCATGCCCGGTGCCATCTCCCAAGACCACGGTGCACGCGTCGACAGCATCGTTTTGGGCGTGGGCGGCCTCGATCGCGGCGGGGCCAACAACCTCATCGCCTCCACCGCCACCACCTCGCGCCACGCTGCCGGCGAGGTGACCAGCGGTTTTCTGGTCAACATCGAGAAGGTGGACGTCTTCCAGCTAGCCGAAGAATACCCCGAGGCGTTCGGGCGTCCCTATGACCCCGATTGTGGCTTGATCGCCTCGTCGCGGCTCGTCGAGGAGGAGTAGAAAGATGGGTAAGAAGGTTTTCATATTCGACGTCTCGAAATGCAGCGGCTGCCGCAATTGCCAGATCGCCTGCAAAGACGAGCACGTCGACAACGATTGGTCTCCCTACGCCCTTCCGCAGCCCGACACCGGCCAATTCTGGACCCGCATCGAGGAGAAGGTACGCGGGCAGGTGCCGAAGGTGAAGGTCGCCTATACGTTGCGCATGTGCCAGCATTGCGCCGATGCGCCGTGCAAGAAGGTAGCGCCGGATGCCGTCATCGAGCGCGATGACGGCCTGGTGATCATCGATCCCACGAAGGCTAAGGGCCGCGAAGAGCTCGTCAGAGCATGCCCCTATGGTGCCATCTTCTGGAACGAGGAGCTTTCGGTGCCGCAGAAATGTACCGGGTGCGCCCACCTCGTAGATGCCGGCCAGATCCCGCACTGCGTCGATGTGTGCCCTCACGGTGCCATCCGCTTCGGTGACGAGGAGGAGTTCGCGACCGAGCTGGCCGCATCAGAGGCCCTCGAACCCGAACGTGCCGAGAAGGATCGACCTCGTGTGCACTACCTGAACCTTCCCAAGCGATTCCTCGCCGGTTGCGTCATCGACCCCGAGGAGGACGAGGTGATCATCGGGGCCAAGGTCACCGCCGAGAACGTCGATAGCGGGCAGGCTCGCGCTGTCATCACCGACGATTTCGGCGACTTCTGGTTCCATCAGGTGGAAGCAGCGCACTGGCGCGTTTACGTCGAGGCCGAAGGGTTCATGACCCGCGTGTTCGATGCCGACACCTGCGAAGAGGACCGGAACATGGGATATCTCGAGCTCTACCGGAACCAATTGCAAGGATAGTTCCTCGCGAATCATCGAGAAGAACTTGCATCTACCGAATTAGGAGGAGATCATGGTGCAAGAAGCAATAGCGGTCGCCCAAGAGCAGACCGTACGATTCTTTAGCAAAGAAGGATTCCTCAACAAGCGAGGGGTCGGTGTCATCCTCGGCGTGCTGATCCTCCTCATCGCAGGCATCACGCCTCCCTCCGAGGCGATATCCCGTGAGGGGATCATGGCCATAGGTGCGCTGCTGTTCGCTGTGGTGTTCTGGGTATGCGACGTGCTGCCCGTTGGCGTGACGGGCCTTTTGGCCTTGGTCATCTGCGTTTTGTCAGGTGCCGCCACCATGAAGACAGCATTCGGCGCGTTCGGCAGCAACGTCGTATGGTTCATCGTGGCCATCTTCGCGTTGCCCGCGTTGCTGATGAAGACGAAATGGCCCGTGCGCCTTCTCAACAAGCTGTTCGCCCTCACCGGCGATAGCTCCGAGAAGCTGGTGTTGGTGTTCATGATCTGCGCCGCGCTCATCTCCACGGTCATGTCCGACACGGCTGCTGTGGTGCTGTTCATGGGCATCGCCTTCGTCATCCTCAACGCAGTCGGCGCTAAGCCCGGTCAGTCGAACCTGGGCAAGGCGCTCATGATCGCCATCCCCGTCGGTGCGGTCATCGGCGGCGTGGTCACCCCGGCCGGTAGCTCCTTCAACGTGCTGGCCCTCGGTATGATGGAGCAGATCACCGGCCAGTCCATCAGCTTCCTCAACTGGATCATCATCGGCCTGCCGGTCGCTATCATCTGCATCCCGCTGTGCTGGATATCCATCGTGAAGGTCCTCAAGCCCGAAAAGATCGACAAAGCGGGCTTTGACAACCTGCGCAAGGCCGGCGAAGAGGCCGGGAAACCCTCACCGTTCGAGAAGCGCGCTCTGTTCATGCTCATCATCCTTCCGGTGCTCTGGATCGCAGGCAGCTTCATCCCCGTCCTCAACACCACCACCGTTGCCATCATCGGCCTCGCCGTCATGTTCTTCCCCGGTCTGAACCTGCTCACCTGGAAAGAATATGTCTCGCAAGTACCGTGGGTCATCATCCTGATGATGGGCTCGGTCATGTCTTTGGGCGATATCGTGAACGCCACGGGCGCGGCCCAGTTCGTGACCGACCTGTTCCTGGGCACCGGCGTGGCCGAGCTCGACTTCACGCTGTTCCTGCTCATCTGCGTCATCGTGGTGTATCTGCTGCACACCATCGCTCCGGCAGGTGCTGCCATCCTCAGCCTGTTCCTGCCCATCATGATCGGCGTGTGCCAGTCGGTCGGCATCTCTCCGGCCGTTCCCACCACGCTGCTGGCATTCATCGTGGCTGGCAACTTCCTGCTGCCGGTGAACCCCACCGTGCTCATCACCTACGGCGAAGGCTACTTCTCCTTCGGCGACATGGCCAAGTCGGGCATCATCCCGGCCATCATCTTCTGCGTGGCCATGGTGCTGTGGGTACCGTTCATCTGCGGCGTTTTGGGCATATAGCCATCGGGTAGAACGCCGTATCCGGTTCGCCCTCCTAGCTGAGCCCTCTTGATCGCGCCCACGAGCAAGAGGGCTCGTTCTCTATCCGCGAAAAAGATCGGAGGAACCCTTCCGTGAAAGAAAAGCCAACATATCAGAATTACATCGCTGTCTCCGTCATCCTGACCTTAGTGGGCATCGCCATCGCCTTGGGCCAGTTCAAGATCCCCTCCATCATGCCCGCCATCATGGAGCGGTTCCATATGGACCTGGGGGCAGCGTCGATGCTCATGTCGGTGTTCACCCTGGCAGGCATCTTCCTCTCGCTTCCCACGGGCTTTCTCGCCCGTCGCTTCGGCTGCAAGAACATGGTGATGCTAGCCGTGGTCATCATGGCGCTGGGAACCATGGTGGGCCTGTTCGCCACCTCCGGCAGCATGCTCATCGTCTCGCGCGCCATCGAAGGGGTCGCGCTCGTGTTCTGCAGCGTCAGCGCTCCGCTGGTGGTGCGCAAGTACGTCCGTCCCGACAAGCTCGGTTTCGCCAGCGGCGTGTGGTCGCTCTGGTTCTCGCTCGGCTCGTTCTTCGGCGGCGTGCTCACCCCTATCCTTTACGAGCGCATCGGCTTTCAAGGTACCTGGCTCGCTTTCGCGGGCATCGTCGTCGCGCTGGGGCTGGTGCTGTTCTTCTTCTTGAAGCCCTTCTCTGGAAGATTCTTCGAGAAGGTCAGCGCTGCGGTGGAAGAGAAAGTGGATGCCGAGGCCGAAGCCCTCGTCGAGGAGGCGAAGCCTGTCATGCGCTCGCTGTTCAGCCGCAACGTGGTGCTCGTGCTGCTCGGGTTCCTGTCGTTCAACATCGTGCTGATATCGTTCCTATCGTTCAGCCCCACCTTCCTGCAAGGCGAGGGCATGAGCCCCACCCTGGCGGGTTTCGCGAGCACCCTTCCCATGCTCATCGCCATCATCAGCTCGCCGCTGTTCGGCGTCATCGCCGACAAGACGAAGCGCTACAAACTGCTCATGGTGCTGTCCATGGCCGTGTTGGGGCCGTGCGGCTTCGTTCTTCTGACGAACAGCGGGCCGCTGCTGTGGGTAGCCGCTTGTCTTCTCGGCGTCATCGGGCTGGGGGCACCGCCCATGTACCTCATCCTCTATCCTGCCGTGGTGCCGGATAAGCGACTGATGCCCGTCGCCATGGGCCTTCTGGTGATGACCCAGAGCCTTGGCCAGTTCCTCGGCACCTTGGCCATGCCCACCGTCCTCGAGTTCGGGTGGACCGCAGCGGGCTTGTTCGCTCTCATCGTCGGCATAGCTGGCACGGTGCTGCTCGGCTTCATCAAGACCGATCGGATCCAGCACACCTGAGCTGCGAGAACGCTTCTGAAGGGGTGAGAGCGCTTTGTTGTTCGTTCGGTAACGGTGTCTTGACGGAACGGTATAAAGTGCGCGATGGAACAGGTCGATGGCGATCAGCTTCGGTATGGTTGCGTCAGTAAGCAGATGCGCAAGGTGCGCATCCCGCCATTGGACCATCGAACCGAGGAGTGATCACCATGGCCATCCTGTCCAACCCGTTCGTCATGGAAGTGCCCCGCAAGCTGACCGACGAAGAGCTCGTTAATGCTCTGCGTCAGGACCTCGTCGGCGAGCTGGAGGCTATCCACGAGTATGACGCCCACATCCTGGCCACCGATAACGAGGACGCCAAGAAGGTGCTCTCCGACATCCGCGACGAGGAGCGCGAGCACATGGGCGAGCTGCTGGAGCTTCTGGAGCGCCTCGCTCCCGACGAGAAGGCCCTTCACGATGAGGGTCGCGGAGAAGTTCGCGAGATGCTCGACAAGAAGCCCGCGAAGAAGAAGTAGGCGACACCCAGCATCGCCTATCCAGCCTATCCACCAAGCTGCCTCGTACAGCGCAGCTTTCCCGAGCACGTCAGAGCCGCGTCCTCTCCAACGCCCCTCTGACGTGCTCGTTTTCATGAATGCAACAGGAGATCAGCTCTTCCGTTGCGCGTCAGGCGCTGAACGACGGAATTGCACCAGAATAGCGAACTACATTGCGTGATCTGCCGGAAAGCTCATGGACGCGCCACGTAGACTCGACGCCTCGTATTACCTTCGGCGCTAATGAGCCCTTTCTCTTCGAGGCGCTTCAGTAGTCGCAGCAAGGTCGCCTGCGAAAGATCGAATCGCTCCTGGATCGCACGCCTTTTCAGGGGCCCGTCTTCTCTCACCATAGCCAGTACCATCTGTTCGTCCGTCGACAACGAACGACCGTAGTCTGCGATGGCACCGAGCTCATCCGCTTCCGGCATGTTCCTGTTCGGAAGCACCACTTTGAAGACGTTCTTCGTGATATGGAACGCTGGCGCGCTCCCGCCCTCTTCATAGGCTTCGAACATACGAGCGATCCCTGTACCGTACGCCTCGATGAGCCCGAGTCGATAGAGCGCCGCTGCAAGCTTCGGATTCCGCGGCATCGAGACATCCATCTGGAACTCTTCATAAGAGCATCCTCGAGGCAGGCCACCTGGCGAGGTCACTTCCAGTCGATCCTCCAACACGCTCACCAGCGTTGGCGGCTGTATGGCGTAGTCTCTATGAGCTACAGCGTTGAGCAACGCCTCTCGAACAGCATCGGACGGAAAGTCCTCACGATCGACACGCCGCATGTTCACGAACTCCGTCTTATAGTGGGTATGCGTCGCAAGGAAATCGAGAGCCTGATCCAGCTGATGCAACAGCGATCCGCTCGTCTCAAGCCGATCCTTGAACGTAGTGCGCTTCGTGCCGAAGAATGACGCCAGCTTGATGATGGGCGGACATTGGTCTGAGATGAGGCGCCCTAGATTCGTGAATTGCCCATCCTCGTCCACTAAGCCTAACGAACGCATCTGGGCCTCGCCGAACTCCACGGCCCGCTCGGCGAACGCCGCCTCAGCATGATCGAAGGTGGGCTCCTGATCCAAGCTCCGACCGCGCTCGAAGGAGGTTCCTTCCGATTCGCGCAGCATAGCAACCACTTCCGCCTCGGAGGCCATGTAGGAAGCCGCTCCTTGTCGCACGTAAACGCCTTCAGGCCTCAGCCCTTTCGCAGCAAGGTAATACGGACGCTTCGTACCTCGCTCCACCTTGATACCTACCAGACGCTTCCCCTCTCTTTCGATCACCTCGCACTGGATCACGCTCGATGGGCTCGGTTTTATGGAATCTCGAAGAGCATTGGTGAGAGCCAGCAACGTTGCCTCGGCGTCTTCCAACCCTAAAACGGTACCATCATCATCGATCCCAACATAGATGGCGCCGCCTTTCGAGTTCGCAAAGGCAACGACCGTCTTCAACAACCCCTTGCATAACTCTCTCTTGAATTCAACGAATTCCCCTTCCAACATCGCCCGCTCCATCTCTTCGTTTTCGTCACGATTCTAATCTTTCTCATCATTCTAATCTATTCGATGAGGAAGACAACGGAGCGACAGAAGACCAGTTCTTCTACTCCCGAGAGCCAGAACGGCCGCCGAACCATAGGCTTCGAACAACGCCGACGAAGACAGAGCGCACAAGGGAAGGCCTTTCCCTTGCGCGCTCTAAAAGATGATATCTGCCCCTCTCCTACTTGGCCGCCTCTATCGTCCAGATGAGGGAAGCTACGTTGTCGTAGGTGCCAGGAGAGGTCGCTATGCTCGGCTTGCCGGACGTGCGCAGCCTCACGGTGGCCTCGAGCTCTTTGCAGATGGGGCTGTGCTCGGTGGCGAGGTCTCCGTTGGGTATGCTCCTCGCTGAGGTAGAAGGCTCGCTCACGAGCGGCAGCGCGATCGTGTCCCCTCCATCCACTATCAGGTCCAAGAACACCTTGCTCTTTTGATCGGAGACGCTCGGGAAGAGCTTGCTCGCAGAGGCGGTGGGGCTCGTCGAGGTGGTCACGGCAGAGACCCTCACAGGGGTAGCGTTGTAGGTGTAGAAGCGCAAGGTGTCGACCTCATCGGATACCGCGCTGTCCTCTGTGATCACCTTGATGACGTCGATGGAGAGCTCGGTCGATACCGGCACGATGCAATCGAGGATGGGACCGACGTATTTGGCATAGACCGTGGTGACCACTGTGGTGGAGGGCTGGTCGTCATAGGGCAGGCTGAAATCATAGGGCAGGTAGAACTCCGAGTTGACGTACCAGCCCGAGAAGGCGTATCCGTCCATGAGCTCGAAGCCAGGGTCTGCTATGAGGCCGTCTCCATCCGCTGCTTCCACCTTCCATACCTTCCAATAAGAAGGATCGCTCTCGTCTTTGGAGGTATCCGGCACCATGAACTGCATGTAGGCAGC
>CATKXW010000004.1 GCA_949840905.1 uncultured Eggerthellaceae bacterium
GCTCATCGGATGGCGCGACCTTGGGGACATCCGATATCTTCTCGGTCGAGGGCACCGACCGCTCCTCTTCGGTGGAGCTGACCGTGGAAGGGGACAGGGCAGATGGCGCCTCCTCCTCTCCTCTGTCGCTGAACCTCGGAGCGAATGGCCAGGCGCTCCCCTCTGCCGCCCATGGCATGGGAGCCTTCGATAAGGAGAGCCCTTTGAACCTCTCCTTCGGGCTGAGCTTCCTGCCGGGATGTCCGGACCCCTCCTCCTTCGAGGCTCTGAGCGATCCTTCCTTCAAGGACGGCCATGAGCAGGACGGCTCTCGGAAAGCCTACAGGATGGCACGCCTTCTGTTCACTTTAGAGATGGCCCCTCCTCTGAGCTGAGAGAGGGCACCTCATACGATGCGAAGCGGCCAGGGAGAGCAGATGCCCCTCCCTGGTCGCTTCGTGCGTGCAGGAGGGAAGAGGAGAGAGGGGCGCAGGAAGAGCGAGAGCGGAAGAAGGGAGCACAGGAAGAGGAAAGAAGGGAGGAGCGAGAGAGGAAAGGGAAGGGGAAGGTCGAGCGCCTCTTGATCGCCTTCGCGGGTTTTTGGACGATGTGGCGCACGTGCATTGTCGATCCTTCCCGCCGTCGACTGCCCCTCCCCTCGCTCCCTATGCTCGACGATGGGATCGCTCTAAGCAGGCCACTTTGAACAGGCATTTCATCGAGGGCACACAAAAATCCTACAGTTCCTTCATATCGAATGGATTGACATCTGGGGCTTTATGGCTTTAGAGTTCTTGTTCAACTCGAGGTCATTCGGGAAAGGCCTTGGGGGATGAGCGTGCGGTGCGGGAACACCGTTCGTTCATGGGCGTGCGGCGAGTGCGGGAACACTGGTCGTGCGGCTGAGTGTCAACGTGACCGATAATGCGAGTCGGAGAACGTTCTTTCTTGCTGCGGACGATCTGTCCGTGGCTATTCTTCGTCGAGCGTGCCGGGGCACGCTGTCATTCGAAATATGAGCGGCAGGGTGTAGAGATGTGCTCGGTCGTTCGAAACGAGCAGTCGTTTGCGAAGCTATTCGCGCCGATCGCTCGCACAATGCGAACACAATGCGAAAAGAGGTGCAGCATGATGCGGGATCATGTTGTTGGGCGCACGCTGGCGTGCGACCGTGTTGCGCACGGGAAGGCGCAACGAACGGGCTGTCTGACCGATATGCCCCCGAGCGCGTATGCGCATCAAGCAGATGCAGCCGCTAATCCTATTGCCATTTCGAATCTTGAAGTCCCTATCGAAACGACCAAAAGAGCGTTGCGAAGCGCTCGCAATAAGCTGATGCCCATGGCGCTGAGCATCGCGCTCGCGTTCACTTGCACGCCAGCCGCTGGTGTCGCTTACGGAGCTGAGAGCGACTCTGCCGGCATCGAGAGCGCGACTTCGGATGGCGGAAGCGGGGAAGGCGTCGATCCGGCGGTCGACAGCGCTGCCGTTTCTGCTGCTCCTAACGAGGCCGGCGAGCAAGAGCAACCTATCGTGAGCGGCTCGGTGCAGCGTTCTTTCGTCGTAGCGACGACGCTCAAGAATACGACCGTTCCTATCGTGAAGGCGACGTTGCCGCTCATGTCGACGGCCGCTGATCAGGGCCTCGTGCAGTCTGACGACCCTGATGAGGATCGAGCCGATCCCGACGATACGGCAGCAAGCAGCCCCCAAGTGCGCGGGTCTCTCGTTCATGATGGCATGATCTTCGCGATGACCGCCGATGACGAGATGGCCCTGGTAGCCATCGATGCTGCCAAGCTGGATGGGGCCGCGACTGCCGAACGGATGCTGGCGTTGCCAACGAAGCTCGCTCCCAGCAAGACCGAGACCTATCGGCTCACCTCCATCGCGTCGCAGGTCTTCGGTAATGCGCAGACGATTCGAGAGCAGAAGGCGACCGCCGAGCCTGCTTCCGAGGCGGACGGCGCACCGCACGATCCCAGTGAAGCGGAGGCGCTCGACGAGGGAGACGACGATCCTCACGTTATTGCTCCCGCTCTTGAGGATGGCGATGCCCCAGACGCGTCTTCTACGGCGGAAGCGTCGAGCGATGAAGGGTCGGCCGTCGAAGAGCCCCTGGTGTGCTTGGGCATACCGGCTACGGTGCGCGATATCGCCGCCGACGCCTTCGAGAACTACGAGCCTCTCGAGTACCTGATGGTAGCCGAGGGCAACGAGACCTATTCCTCTTATGACGGCGTGCTCTACGACGCCGCCCAGACCAGCCTCCTGCTCGTTCCCGAGGGCAGGCGGGGTGCTGTCCGCATACCTGATACGGTGGTGAAGGTGGACGCCGAGATGTTCTCGCATCGCGACGATCTGGCCCTCATCATCGATGCGGGCAGCACAGCCATCACCTCGGAAGACGGGTTTCTCCATGACCAAGACCTGAGCACTTTCGATTTCCCCATCCCTATCGCTGTGGTCGACCAGAACACCGTGGTCGCAGCCACCCCGAACTTCAGCGAGACAGCTGTGGATGACGGGCCGTTCTATGATGAGATCCAGTGGGTCGAGGCTCTTGCAAACGCTCCAGACACCATCGAGCTTTGGGTGGAAGGATCCGAGGCGATAGAGAATGATCAGACAGCAGAGGAACCCTTTGAACGGACGAACGCCGTCGTTTCGCTCGAGACTGCGAGCGCTATCGACCCCATCGCTGCTGGCTTCGATAGCGGATCTTTCTCCGATGAAGCAGAGATGACGCAAGATCAGAGCTTTGGTGCTGAACAAACCGATGGACCATCTTCGCTGATGAACGCCTTGGATCATCCTGAAGGTGGCATGCAGACGAACGAGAACATCGTTTATGTTGACGAAGACTACGTCCTCGCGACGCCGCAGAGCGCTACCTATATCGAGAACGATCGTGGCACGTTGCAATATCGCGCCTCCTTCTCGTTTGCTCGCTCGACGAACGTATACGTGAAAGGCGACATACCAACTACTGATGGTGGCCAGAACGCGCATTGGCTACTGGAAAACGGCAAGCTGAGCATATGGTGCGACAAGGATGACGACGGAAATAGCTATGTGATCAGCGGCGACTTCCTGGTCGAGGCCTCAGATGTTCCTTGGGCTTCGGTGAGGGCTCTCGTAGATCAGGTTCATATGGATAGGGATCTTCGTGCCGAGTCGCTCTTCTATTGGTTCGCTTATATGACGAACCTCAAGGATGCGAACGGTATATTCATTCCTGAGGGGTGCATGGACACCCGAGCCATGTTCTATTACTGCTCGAGCCTGGTCAGGCTTCCCTCTGATCTTGAGCTTCCGACTAGCGTAGAGAATGTCTATATCATGTTCGAGGGTTGTTCATCGCTGACCGCTATTCCTGCCGGTTTTACAGCGGAGCATGTGACGACCTCCATTCGATGTCTGTTCAAATACTGCACGTCCCTCGTTGCGCTTCCTGCTGGTTTCAGGCTTCCTGCGGCCATGCCTTGGGATGGCAGCATTCCATACGAGCATGTTTTCTATCGCTGCGACGCGCTCACGGCATTTCCGGATGGGTTCGATCTGCCCTCCCTTCCTGCGGGCCACTCCTATGAGGCTTCCATGCTGCTGTGCGCCGATCCCACACCGACCTATTGCGTCAGTCCAGGCGCTAATCTGGCCGCTTACTTCGCGACCTTCGGGGGTACGGATCCGTCTTCATGCGGGCGCACGCTGACCAGTAGCGTTCCGGCTGGTTACTCGAAGGTGGACTTCATGGCGAATGACGCCGTGACCATGACCCAGCTCATCGGGCCAGATAAGATGATCCATGATCCGGCCGACCCAGGTATCGCTGGCTATAGGTTCGGCGGTTGGTATACCAGCACGAGCTTCGTCACCCTTTACGATTTCTCACGGCCCTACGATGAACAAGCCTCAGAATACCCCTATGCTGGTAAGCTCTACGCGCTCCTTCTTAAGGAGGATGAGCTATCGTACAGCGGTGATCTTCCGACCACCGATGGGAACATGAATGCTCATTGGTCGTTCGAAGATGGCGTCCTGAGCCTTTGGTGCGATACCGATTCGGAGGGCAATAGCTACGTGATATCCGACGAAGGCGTTGCTTATGGTGAGCGAGAAGCTCCTTGGAATCCGATCAAAACGCTCGTGACCAGCATACATATGGATCCTGCTCTCAAAACGGAGACCATGTCGCTTTGGTTCAATGGCATGGCGAATCTTGTCGATGCCTCAGGTGCGTTCATACCGGAAGGCTGCTTGGATGCTTCGGGCATCTTCAAGAACTGTGCTCGACTCACGACCCTTCCGGCTGATCTGGTGATTCCTGCGAGCGTGAAAACGGTCTATACCTTGTTCGAAGGGTGTTTCGCCTTGAAGACGGTGCCGCAGAACTTCTCGGTGGAGCATGTGGGAGATATTAGGTGTCTGTTCAAGCACTGCACCTCGTTGGTCTCGCTTCCCGAGCGCTTCAGGTTGCCGTCTTCCATTGAGTGGGATGGCACCGGCCATATTCCCTATGAGCATGTCTTCTACAACTGCTACTCGCTCACTTCGCTTCCAGCAGGATTCGATCTACCGTCCATCCCATCAGGGCAAGCTTATTCGCGAGATACGATGTTGTGCATCGCGCCGACGGTCACCTATTGCAAGGATCCGGGCCCCAATCTGGTCAGATACTTCGCTGATTTCGGGGGAGAGGGCAGTAGCAAATGCAATCGCACCTTGAGCACGACGGTTCCCTCGGGCTATTCGTCGGTCGTGTTCATGTATGGCGACGAGGTGCTCTCTACTCAGCTGATAGGTTCTGACGGTATGATCGTCGATCCAGGGGATCCGCGTATCGAGAATCTTTCTTTTGCTGGATGGTTTACTGATGCCGGCCATTCATCTCGTTACAATTTCTCGCTACCATGGAACGCTCAAGCGGTATTGACGCCTTTCTCTGGTACGTTGTACGCGCTATTGATCGATGCGACGACGCTCGTGACCGAAGGGGATCTTCCAACGACCGACGGTGGCCAGAACGCCCATTGGCGATTTGACGACGGCACATTGAGCATTTGGTGTGATAAGGGACCAGACGGGAATAGCTATGTGATCAGTTCGGGCATTTGCACGGGCATAGATGGACCATGGCATGCGCTTCGAACGCTCGTTACCGATATCAAGATGGATCCCGATGTGAAGGCTGAGAGCGTCGACTTCTGGTTCGCCGGTATGACGAACCTCGTAAAGCTGGGATCGGGCATGGTATTCGTTCCAGATGGATGCGTGACTTCTGAGGCTATGTTCAAGAATTGTACGAGCCTTGAGACCTTGCCTGCCGATTTCTCTCTTCCTGTAGGGATGGAATCGGTCTATACCATGTTCGAAGGGTGCTCTGCCTTGCGGACAGTCCCTGCTGGATTTACGGCCGAACATGTTACCAGGAGCGTGCGCTGCCTGTTCAAGTTCTGCATCTCGTTATCGACGCTGCCCGAGGGTTTTCGACTTCCGGCTCGTCTCGGTTTCGGGGAGGTTTCCGGTGATATTCCCTACGAGCATGTTTTCTATCGCTGCGATTCTCTCGCCTCGTTCCCGCCTGGGTTCGATATTCCCTCGATACCTTCTGGTAGCGCTTATTCGAGGGAGATGATACTGGTGCCCAAAGCCACCCTTACCTATTGTTCCAGTCCTGGTCCGAATCTGGTCAAATACTTCGATGATTTTGGCGGCGAAGGTCCGACCAAGTGCGGAAGGACCCTGGCGACCACCATTCCTTCTGGTCGGACCAAGGTCGATTTCGTGCGGATCGGCGATACACCTGAAGAGGATTCGGTCATCGCCAGCCAGATGATCGGTTCAGATAACATGATCCCTGATCCGGGAGATCCCGGTATCTTTGGCACCACGTTCGCCGGTTGGTTCATCGATCGGTCGTGTCGCATCTCCTATGACTTCTCGGTACCGTTCGATCGACAGTCGAGCGTAGGGTCCTTCGATGGACGGCTGTACGCGCAATTGTTGCCGAGCCACACGATAACGTGGAACGTCAACGGGGGAACGTGGTCTGCTGAGGCATGGGATAGCTTCGATCGGCGCACGACCGTATCCCATGGTGGTGTTCCCGTGCAACCGATCGAGCCGCAGCGGATCGGTTATGACTTCATAGGATGGAACATAGACCCCGACGCGATCAGCGAGAGCGTTGTTGGAGCCCGGGAGGACGCTACCTATTACGCTCTATGGAAGGAACGTTCCTATACGATAACGTATGTGGCGAACAAGGGTGGCAGTATGGTGAGCGCTCCAGCTCCGAAGACCGTCAAATTCGAGACAGAGAGCTTCCTGCTGCCAAGCTCTGCCGTGGCCGCTCGAATCGGGTTCGGGCTGGTTGGTTGGACCATCGACGAGGACCCTGACGATCTGTGGGCGAGCGCCACGCTTCCGACAGATGGGGTAGGGGCGTGCGACGCGATGGTCACGGTCAAAACGCTCTTCGCAGGAGGGGAGCCGCCTTCCAGCTCGTTTGACCTCTACACGCTCTGGCGTCATAACCAGTACGACATCGTCTACGATCTTGGCGGTGGTGCCTGGAAGGATGAAGAAGGGCCAGCTAGCTATCAGTATAGTCTTCCTGAGGCGGGCGAATCAGGAGTTGTCGTCATCCCGTATCCTGTGCGCGACCGCTGGATCTTCAGCGACTGGAAGGTCGAGCGTATCGATGCGAGCGGGAATCCATTAACTGACACGAGCGGATTCGGCGCAGATGAAGGTATCGATGCTCCAAGTGAAGCCTTCGATGAGAACGCATATCGGCTGACTGCCGCGACGCGAGGCCACTGGAAGCTAACTGTTATCTGGCAGCCCGTTGTTTCTATCGATCTTCCCATCGAGGGCGTCTACGATGACGATGATCCGCAAGATAGCAATGAGATAACGATCTATCTCGACACCAACACTGGTTTATCGGGTACCGCCCAGGGCGTCGAGGCCGCGCGGATGACCTCTTTCGAGATCCGATCAACGACTCCCGTGTCCACTACGCTGTCCATCGCTTCGCGAGCGGAGTCTGACGACCATCTTCTTTCGCTGCTCTCAGGCAGCAAGAGGCAAGAGTTCATCGATTCGATGCGCTTCTCGGTGGCGTTCACCGGCGGTGTGAGCGAGCTAGATGGAGTCGATGTCGACGAGAATGGCAACAAGACGGTAGTGCGCATTCTCGATCGCAAGAATGATGTGCTCTCGCCGACTGAGCGACTGCACGTAGTGCCTTGCCTGACCGCACCTATATATGTAAGAGGTGCGCTCGATCTTCTTGCGAATACCGACTTGATACGGAGTGGCGATGTTTCCATTAGAAGGACCGAGGAAAAGGGGCCGCTGGCTGAGCTGATATGGACCGTAGATGCGAGCGAATGGTACGAGGAGAATCTTCCGGGTATTCTTTCGGGTGCTGCGGTTTGAGGGGATGGTTATCTTATCGATCGAGCTTCGTCGAACAGGGCACCGGGAGGCCGGTGTCCTGTTCATTTCAGGGTCGTGACCCTGCCCGGCGCGCGAAGCGCGACGGGAACTAAACCGCCCGCTATGCGGGTGCGCATCGAAGGCTTCGTCCTTGTAAACCGAAAGGCCACCGTCCAAGGATATGATGCGAGCGCTCAAGTCGTATCAGCCTTGGAAAGGTGGCCGTTCTGGTAAACGAATCATAGTGGAGCAAGGGCTCTTCGCCTGCGGCCCGAAGGAACTCCGGGAACGTGAGCGGATGCATCTGCACGCGCTCCTCCTCGGAAGGGATGACGATGCCTTCGACGTTCTCGCGGATGGATATGAGCGATCCTGTCTCCAGATAATCGTAACGGCCATCCGCCACGAGGTACTTTATGGCCTGTCGTAGAGCTCTCTTTGAAGTTCCATGGGAATACCGCCTGGTGTCGTATTATGCGTCAATGCGCAGACTGTCAACATACTCAAAATGCGTCAATGCGCAAGGTAGCGTGAGGCGAACGCGACCGCTCCTCTCCGTGGCGTCCCTCTTCGGTCCGCGCTCCCTTCCCGTGATCATGCTCCTTTGCCCGCCAGCGCGAGCGGTGGAGCATGGTCGTGGGAAGGACGATATGGAGGGGCTCGCTGATGCGAGAGCTGCTCCCCCCCCCTGCGATGCGTAGAGAGCTGCTACATATATATATGTATAGAAAGGGAGGGATATGTATATAAGGGGAGGGCCGATCCGCGAAGCGAGCTGAATGGTTGGAAAGGGGGGGCCGATCCACGAAGCGAGCTGAACGGGCGGGAGGGAGGGGAGCGTTCGGTTGACCTCGCAAATCGGCTGATGCAAGGGGAGTTGTGCGAGTTTGTGAAGGGGGTGTGAAGGCTTAAGGAAAGCTGAAAGAAAGGCTTGAACCTGAAAATAACCTGTTGTATTGTACGTAACTGAAAGAAACCTGAAAACTTTGCGTTACCAACTGGAAGCAAATGCGACCTCTTGGGAGGCAAGGAAAAACTTCCCAAGCGGAAGCTGCCGCGCAAAAGGTCACAGGCTTCTTGGTCGAGAAAAGCAAAGTAAGGGTGGAGGAAGGGATTCCTCCGGAAGAAAGAAGAAGGAGAGATCAAGATGAAAAAGTCGTCTAAGATCTTCGGCAGCCTCGCTGTCTCCGCCGCTCTGGTGATGGGCACCGCCGTTCCGGCTTTCGCTGACACCACCAGCGATACGTCTGTCGACACCAACATGGACGCTCACACCGGTGCTCAGACCGCTCTGACCCACAGTGGTACCGACAAGTCCAAGGGCGAGGGCACCACGACCGTCAACATCAGCACCTACACCTCTCAGATCTCTGTGACGGTGCCGCTGAGCGTTCAGTTCGCTTTGGACACCAATGGTGGCGCGGGCTATGCTCCCACCAACTACAAGATCATCAACGGTACCGTTGTGCCGGTCGAAGTGGTCTCCGCTGCGATCAGCAAGGGCACTGACGGCAAGTACGACTTCGGCACCACTGCCTCTACCGTGAGCGGCGGCACCGCCGTGGGCAGCGGCACCATCGGCGACCTGTACGCCGACTTCACGCCGGTTCCGGCTGCTGACACTGACACGACCGCTACCACGCATCTGTTCCTCGAGAAGGACAAGGCCACCCAGACTCTCGGCTGGGAGATCGGTGCCAAGCAGGCCGGTGGCAGCATGACCTACACTTGGAATGGCTCCTCCTACACTTCTCTTGACGACCTGAAGGCCGCCATCATTCCTGAGCTGGGCGATTCTTCGAATGCTAGCTTCATCAACGGCGCTGCGGATCTGACGGCTTTGAACAAGGCTATCGATAAGTGCAACACGCTGGATAGCACCTCCATCGCTCACGCTACTGCTGAGGGTTCCGACGGCTCCGTCGAGCTGGGCTTCACCATCAAGGCTTCTTCCTCCGTGCTGAAGAGCGCCGAGGCGACGACCAACAACGCCGCTAAGGTTGTCTACACCGTGCAGGTGGCCTAAGCTATAGCTTCCTCTGAATCCGCAGCCGCAAGGCCAGGATCGAAAGCAGAAGTCGAGTGCGCGGAAGAGGGTTCGCGTGAAAGGACAAGAGCTCTCTTCCGGCACTATCGCTGAAGAAGAGAGGGGTTTCAAAGAGAGAACAGCGATTCGGCTCTTCTCTCTCCCCTCTCTTTTTTTGAATCTAGCGAACTGCTGAATCGCCCGCTTCTTTTCGCTTGCTTTCGCGCCTCGAGCTTCTTCTCGTAAATAGAAGATGCATTGGGCGGGGGGTCGACGAGCGAAACGAGACCGAGAGCCAAAACGAAACATGAACATGAACAACAACTACACCACCAACGCGATGAACATGGGCCCTCAGAACGGCCAGTCGGGTCAGCCTTATGGCGCACAGCCTCCTCTGAACCAGGGGATGCCGATGCCGAACCCGGGTGGTCCCCAGGGATCGGACGATAAGAAGAGGAAGAAGAAGCCAGCCTCGTTCTGGGTGGCCATAGCGTTGGCGGTAGTAGCTGTGGTCATTGCTTGCCTATTCGCTTTCCAGAGCTGCTCAGAAGGGGGATTCCCGTTCCGCGACCCCAATCAGTCGCTCGGTCAGCTGGAAGGCAAGAGTGCGGAGGAGATTCAAGCGGAGCTCGATCGGCAGGTCGAGGAGGGCATGTTCAACATCTCCATCGCTTCCAACGTCGAGTTTGCGGACGGCACGAGCGAAGGGGAGCTGAAGATAGAGAACGTGCCGGGCAACCGGTACCTGATGCAAGTGACCATCACCGATGATGCGACCGGACAAGTGCTCTATACCTCCGGCGCGATCGATCCGAACCATCATGTGCAGCGCGCTAAGCTGGACGTGGATCTGGATCCGGGAGTCTATGCCTGCACGGCGCTGTTCACCGCGATCGATCCCGAGGATGATTCGGAGGTCGGCCAGGCGGCCGCGAAGATGACGATATCGGTTCTGAACTAGGCGAGCGGCAAAGGGCTGCGCGTGCGAGAGGGGAGAGCGCAGCGCGGTCTGGAGTTTTGATGTTCCAATAGTGGGACACTTGAAGGAAAAGGGAGCAGCTCTTTACTATATTGGTTGCTGTTGCGCCATGCGAAAGCGCTGAAGCGCGAGTAGCGGCACAGTGAGACGCAACAGCAGGCAATATGGCACGACCGAGAGCGAGCACCTGCGAGAGCTCTACCAACTTTAGTGAGGGCTGCGCGAGTCGATCAACCTCGCGCTAGCCGATCAGCATAGGAGAGTATGCTATGTACGCCATAAAGACACATATCAACAAGGTGATGGCCGTGTTCCTGTGCGCGTGCCTATTGCTGTCTTTCAATCCGGCGTTCGGCCAGGTGGGCGTTGCCCAGGCGTTAGAAGCCGAGGTACCGTCTCAGGGCGAAGTGAACGCTGGCACGTCGTCCGGCAACGGCGCGAACGACATCCAGGGCACCTCGGGCGAGGCCACCACGGACATCAACGTGCGCACGTTCGACGGTAGTCTGAGGACGGAGTCCACGGATTCGTTCAGTGCGACCGTGGAGGACATCAAGAACACTCCTGGCTTGCAGACGATCCAGGTGAACGCGACCAGCTCGCAGGGTAACGCCGCGAGCGATTTCTCTTATACCTGGACGGTATCGCGCGATGGTGAAGCGGCTCAGGCGATCCCGGCGGGCGTTCAGCCACCGACCTTCGATGCGTCCAAAATGGTCTGCACCGGCTCGGTCAGCCTTACCGGACTGATCGGCTTTGCTCCTGGCTTCTTCGCGAACGGTCATGAGTACGTGTTCACCTGTGTGGTGCAATGCGGCGTCGACAAGGACGGCAATCCGGTCAAGAAGACCGAGACCATCACGATCGTGACGGTTGACGAGGGCGACTACGAGAACCCCGAGCCCGGCAAGCCAGTGCCACCAGACCCCGCTGACCCCGATAATCCGAACCCAGTGACGTATGCCAAGCGCCTCGATGCGGAGAGCGGTGACGGCACCGTAGCGCTCATCTACGCCGAGGAGGGCGGCTTCCGCAAGGGTGCCGTGCTCCAGTCTGCCGAGATGACCCCGGCCGATCAGCAGAACCATTACGGCAAGCTGTTCGAGGAGGCTACCCTCGCGCTGCCGAAGCCCGACGGTTTCGATGACTTCGAGTACGAGTTGGGCCGCATCCAGGTGAACGAGATCACCGGAGCGCAGGTGTCGCCGGACGGCGGCACGCTACCGGCTTACCTGGGCGACCTGACCATGATGATCCCGCTGACCAATGTGCAGGACGAGGACGGCGAGGACCGCTATAAGTATGCTGAAGGTGACAAGATATACGTGCTGTACCAACAGCCGGGCGACACCACCAACACACCGAAGTTCGTGGAGGCCACCGTTGTGCGTGACCCTGAAGGTGGTGCGCTGAAGGCCATGTTCGGCATCGACAAAACCACCGGTCCGTACATGCCGGGGTACTTCGCGGTGGCCTATGCTCCGAACAAGACGGATGTCGACAATGATAAGGATCCCGTATCCAGCTTCACTGTTACCGCTACTAAGAGGGGCACCGGCAGCTACGGTCAGATCGTCACCTCCGCTGATCTGCCCAAGGGCACCTGGAAGACCGGCTCTTCTGCGACCTATCGCTTCCAGCCTGCTGCTTCCACCGTGACTGGTAACACCATCACTTACTACACGCTGAAGACCCTCACGTTCCAGAAGGCCGGGGGCACCGAGCGCGAGATCTACACCGGGGGCGCCACCCTGTCTCGACAGAGCGTCGATGGCGTCTACTTCGGGTGGGACAACGACAACAAGACGCTCTCGCTTATGAACTGTGCGGCTCATGGCGAGTACTTCCTGACCGCCACCTTCGAGCGCAACACGAAGTTGGTGACGGATCTGGGAGACCCGAAGACCGACAAGGTGCACGTTTCGATCGTTGACGAGAACGGCGGGTCTGACATCGGCGATAGCGCCGTTGGCGTGACCTACTGGAAGAACGAGTCGACGCAGGCCGTCGAGACCGTGAACCGCGGCACCTCGGGCGCTGGCACCGACAATGGATTCGTAGTGGACGCGCTGAAGCTCAGCCAGATGCGCTTCGACGTGAACGTGGGCGGTGACGCCGGTAACGGGGAGACCTACTATCTGAAGGAGATCCGCTCCGGTTCGAGCGTCGATCTCATGAAGACGCAGAGCATCGAGCCGATAACCGAGACGAGCGAGATGACCGTGAACGGCGAGACCTACCGCCAGTTCGTGATCGGCAAGCGTGCGGCGACCTATGTGCCGCCGACCACGCTGAAGGCTACCGTGCAGTTGGAGGGCGGCGCTCAGGGCACCATCACCGATCCGGATGCCACCAACAACGGTCGCACGGTCGTGCGCGACTTCACGCCCTTCGCGACGGGCTCGCAGGTGACGTTCAAGGCCAACCCGGGCTACTACGCTTCTACGGTGAGCGCCGTGGACACCGCCTCGGGTGCGCAGATCTATTCGGCGCTCGATCTGGGCAACACCAAGGCCAAGGAGAACTTCACCTGGAAGATCTTCACGAACTACACGAACAACATCACCTATACGGTGCATTTCGCTCCGAAGCCTCACGTGGACCTGTTCACCTTAGAGGTGGGCACCATCGCTAACGGCACGGTGGCCCCCTCGGGCTGGACGCTGGATCCGGCTGGCTACGAGGCGAACACCTCCCTTTCGTTCAGCGTGAAGCCGGACGAGGGCTATAAGCTGGATGGCGGTAAGATCTACGCGCTGTGTGCCGATGGCGAGAGGATCGAGATGGTCGTTAGCGCTGGCGTGGCTACGCTGGTGATGCCGGCCAAGAATGTGGTGGGCATCCAGGCCCCCTTCGTGCCGATCCCCTCTACGGAGAAGCCGACCGTGACCAAGCAGGACTTCAAGCTGAACCTGTTCGTGGCTGATAGCTCCTCGGCCATCGCGAACGCGCTGAACTACGCTGTGTCCGGCACCGTTTCGAAAGATGAGATGGTGGGCAGCGGCGACGGCAATGTGTCGCTGAATGGCTACGCTGCCACTCAGGGCACCATCAACGGCGTGAGCGAGAACCCGATCTCGACCACGGTGACGGCTACCAGCGCCAACGGCTATCCGAGCTATCCGCTGTCGATGAAGGCGAGCGAGAACTACGAGGTGGAGAAGATCCTCGTGGCTCAGTACCGCACCGAGGGTGGCAAGAAGCAGCTGGATTCGCGCACGCTGTACTATCACACCTGGCCCACTTTCGATGTGACCGACATCAAGGGCGACACCGACGTGATCGTGTACTTCCGTGAGGTGACCTCCGAAAACCCGCCCACCTACGACCCTGGTGACATCGAGTGGGTGACGGTCGATACCGACATCGTCCGTCCGACCTACGCCGTGGCCGCGTTCAGCGGTGCGGTGCAGGTGGTGAAGGGTCAAGGCTTCGAGAACCGGATAGCGCCCAAGAGCGGTTATCGCTGGAGCGAGCTGTTCTGGGAGGACGATAACGGCGATGGTGAGATCCTAGAGGTGAGCGGGTCTGGCAACGCTCAGACCGTGTCGATCGACAGCGTCAAGGCCAACACGATGATCTATGCCACTTTGGCGCGTAGCAACAAGCCGGTGGTTCCGACCTATGCGCTGAGCGCATCGGGTACCGATAACGGCGTGTTGCGCGCAGACATCGGTGCCAACTGGCGAAACCTGGGTCTGTGGGAGGATATCGACCAGGGCACCGAGGTGAAGCTGACCGCCATGGCTAACACCGGCTATGCTCTGTCGGAGCTGAAGTTCAACATCGACTCGGACAGCGTATACGCTTTCGTGCAGATGACCGGTGAGCGCAATACCTTGCGTTTCGTGGCTTCGAACACGTCTCCTGGCGAGGGCTGGGAAGCCTATACCTCTGGTCAGGCCATCGTCCAGGCTGCAAATACCCGCGAGGCTGTGTGGTACGTGGAGAACCTGGACAGCAATATGACCGTGATCCCTACGTTCGTGAAATCGGACGGTAGCGGTGAGACGCCGGGGCCGGATGATCCGACCCTTGATCCGAAGAATTATTGGACCGTCGATGCCGTGGTCGGCGAGGGCAGTGGTACCATCACCAGCCCCGATGCTCCCAACGGCTTCCCGATGAAGGTTCTGAAGGACCCGGAGAAGACCGTGAAGGTGTACTTCAACCCCGGACAGACCTCGGATGGGCGCGATTACGTGGTCGAGAACGTGACCGTGGATCGCACGACGGGCAATATCTTGGAAGACGCCTGGCAGACGATCATCGGCTTGTTCGGTGGTAGCAACGCTCAGGATCTGGCCAAGCAGGCCATGGCCCAGGGCTTCGTCGAGCTCACGGTGGATGCGAACTATAACATCGTGGTGGACTTCAAGATCAAGGATTCCCAGGGCGGTGCCGACGACAGGGACGATAACGTCGTGGTGAACGTGAAGGGCGATCCGCTGAAGGGCCGCGTGATGCCTCCTGCGCCGTTGACGCTCCCCAAGAGCGGCGACAACAGCAAACAGCAGTTCATCGTCGACACGAAGCTCGATCCGAGCACCGATAAGTACTACAGCGTGGCCAACGTCGTGGTTCGCTGGTTCGAGAACGGTGCCAGCAAAGAGACCGTTCGCACGATCACGCCCGATATGCAGAACGACCCGCTGGTGAAGTGGGATGTGAGCTACGCTAACGTGTTCACGCTGGATGTGGGATCGCTGGGTCTGGATCCGACGAACCTGCATGCGGTGACCGTCGAGGTCAATTACTCCGAGAGCGGTGACACGAGCGGCGGCTTCGGCGGCGGCTCGAGCGAGACGCCTCCGCTGGGTGAGATGAAGAAGGTCACGATCGACGTGATGGCCGATGGCGTCGCGGTCGGCGGCACCAGCAATACCGGTGGCGTGGTGGCCCCGAAGGGCGAGTTCTATCTGATGCAGCAGAAGATCGGCAATACCGATGAGTATGCGCGTCAGCTGGTGGTGGTCTCCCCGGCTGCAGGCTATACGCTGACGAAGATCACCGTGAACGGCACGGAGAACAAAGACTACCTCGAGCAGGTGATCGAGAATAACGCCGGATTCTTCTATATCAGCACAGAGGATCTGTCCGAAGAGAAGATCGTGGTGTACTTCGAGCAGCTGAACATCGAGGAGCGGGCCATCACGGTGACCACCAAGGTCGTCAACGAAGACGCGAACCATACGGGCAAGGTGGTCACTGGCAAGCCTGTTATGCTGCAGCCCGGTCAGAAGCAGTTCTATGACCTGGTTCCCACGGCGTACGGAACCTCTGTCACGAAGATCGAGGACAAGTACAACGCTGGTACTGCCGAAGATCCTCTCTGGGTGGACGTGCCGGAGAGCATTCCGGGGAACAACCACTGGACGCGTACTCCGGACAGCCCGTTGGTGTACAACAACATGACGGTCATGCCGTTGGTCATCAACGGCAAGTATGTCGATCGCCAGATCGTGGTGCACTTCGGTGCAGTGGGCAACGACCCGAACGCCGATCTGAGCGGTAACCAGCCGAAGGCGAACATCAAGGTGTGCACGTGGGGCAATGGCCGTAGCAAGCTGAACCTGACGCCTTACGCCAGTTTGATTGGCATCACCAAGGGCCAAGGCGCCCAGTACACATGGAACATGAACTTGCCGGCTTCTGCCTATGAGGCGGACAAGGACGGTGGTGCTTACCGCATCTTCTGCGTGGACGTGAACGGAACGGAGGTGTTCGGCAGCAAGACCAAGCCGACCCGCGAGGCCTTGACCGGTGAGTACAGCGTGACGTTCAACGATGCGAACATGAAGCAGGGCGACAATACGCTCGATATCTACGTGCGCTACTTCACGAAGGCTGAGCTCACCGGTAGCGGCTCGAACAAGCCTGGCGGCACCATCGAGGGCGGTATCGGTTCTGGCGGCTCTGTCGTCGACGGCACTACGGGCGCTGTCAAGACCTTTGCTGACACCTCGAACAAGTTCCGTGCTATTGGGGATGGTACGCATGATGGCGCCACGGGTGGCGACGGCAACGATGGCGAAGGCGACATCGGCGGCGGCGAGGGGACCACTCCCGACGAGGGAGGCGATCCTGACTTCGGTGAGGTCGGCGGCGGTGACTACGACGGCGACGAGACGATCGGCGGCGATGAGGCCGACGTCACCAAGTACGTCAAGTACTTCGTTCCTCCCGAGGGCTTCGTGATCGACCAGGTCTACACCTCCAATTGCACGGTGGATTCCATCGAATGGCTGGTTCCGCGCGATGTTCCGGCTGATGCGACGCAAGGGTCCTTCAAGGATGATCCTCGCAACGAGACCGTAGCGCTGAAGTGCGACCTTTCACTGGTCGACAAGGACCAGAACGGCTTCGTATACGTTACGTGCCGCAAGCTGGCCGATGGCGAGACGTTCAAGCCTTTTGATAAGGACGAGATCACTGACAAGAATAAGCTCGACCACACCATGGTCGTAGAGCTCACCCCTGAAAAGGTCTACGACGATCTGGCGGCAGGGACCATTACCGACCTCACGGCGTGGAACAACAGGCCTGAACTTCTGCTGGGCGGTTCGCTGACGAACAACAAGCATGCGATGTCGTTCGTCACGGTGGCCCCCGATCAGTTCGATGCCAAGACCGGCGAGTTCAAGATCGAGGTCGGGTCGCTGATCAAATGGAATAAGACCGACGAGAGCAAGAGCGTTCTCTATACGGTGGATGCGGATGCGCTCGCCCGGCAGTACGGCGACAAGGTGAAGCTCGAGGATAAGCGCGATCAGGCTGCTATCGACGCGAACAAGCCGCAGGAAGCTGATAAGAAGGGCGCTTCCGAGGGCAACAGCGAGAAGCCTGAGTACTTCGCACGCTATGCCGTGAGCGGCAACGTCAAGGATCTGCCTGCTACCAACAAGCTGGTGAACCTGACGATCCCGCTGAAGTCGCTGGCGCTGGAGGACGGAACGTTCCCCGAGTTCCAGAAGCAGGACGCGAACAACCCAGGTGGTCCGGACGACCCGAACGTGACGTATACCTTGACGACCAAGGTGAACAATGTGAGCTACGGCAGCTTGACGCCGGTCGCCGTTGACGGGGATAAGTGGTTCGGCGATGCGAGCTCCGGTGCGCAGTGGACCGTCAAGGCAGGTACTAAGGTGGCGTTCGACGTGAAGCCCAGCAACGGCTACCGTCTGACGAGCCTGAAGCGCAACGGCACGGTGGACTGCATTCGTGAGAGCGAGTACAGCACCAGCCTGAAGCGCGTGTCGTTCACGGTGAACGGCAACACCACGCTGGATGCAGTGTTCGACACCAACGAGAACGCTCGCGTTCCTGTGACCGTCCAGGTGGTGGGCGGCCATGGTAGCACCAGCCCGACGCCGGGCACCTACCAGGCTCCTGTCGGTGAAGATTTCGCGATCTACTTCGATCCGGACAGCGGCTATGTGATCGATACCGTGAAGGTGATCACCGATGGCACGACCGAGACGCATACGCTGAGCGCGACGCAGAGCGGGTTCCGCTTGAACGGCCAGAAGCTGTGGCAAGCGACGACGGTGCAGATCAGCTACAAGCTGGCGGGCACTTCGGGCGGCAATAGCTCGAACAATGGCAGCTTGGGCGGCAACACGACCCAGGCTGGTCAGAACACGGCGAACGGGGCGGATACTTCGCTCATCAAGACCGGCGATAGCCTGTTGTTGGCGGCGGTCCTGCTGGTAGTGGCCGGTGGTGCAACGGTCGCGGTGTTGACCCTGAGACGCCGCAAGGCAGCGGCTCTGCGAGCGGCGAAGTACTCGGTGACGCGTCGGCGCTAGGGAAGCGAAACATGAACCGTCAGGACCGGTCTAGGAGAGAACGGTCCTGACGATGAAGGATGGTATGGATCGAAGGCCGCTCCTGGTGTGAGCCAGGGGCGGCCTTCGGCTATGGAGATGCATCTTCGTTGTCGAGGGGCGTGGCGGATAAGGGTCGCCAAAATGGGGCATCCAGGCCTGTCGGGCATTGCGTTGGAGGCGGAAGATCAGCCATGGCGGACAGGGTGCGAACGGCATGGAATATTGATGCCAGCAATGAGCGTTTCATTGCCACGAACTGGGAACTCACGGTATCATATCAACCATCTGTCTTTACTCGATGAGGAGCGCGCCAATGGACGCTGTGAAGAATAACATCCGCAAGGTGCTGGCGATATTCCTGTGCGCCTGCCTGCTGTTCGCCTACGATCCGGCATTCAGTACGACAGGGAGCGCATTCGCTGATGAAGGGGCTGCAGAGACCGCAGGCGCCGATGATAGCCGCCTGGGCGGGACCCAAGCTGAGCTGGACAAGATAGTGGATGACAGCATGGCTACGGGCACAATCGATCCGCTCACTGGTGGCACCATGGGCACCGATGTGTCGATACGTACCTTCGACGATCGATTGGAGACGGAGAGCCGTCTCGACTTCAGCGCTACCATCGAGGAGTTGAAGGCTGGTTCGGCGGGTGGCGTAGATGTGCGCTATATGTGGTTCGAAGCCACAGGCGGCACGCCCGTATCCGATGGTGATCCCTACGATGTTACATGGGAGGTACGCGACAACGGTCAGCCGAACCAAGGCATCGTCAATTGGCTGACGAGCACGACCGGAGCCATCGAGCGCTCAGTGAACGATGGCCTGGCTCGTTACGACCTGAACCTGCAGAAGATGGCCAACGAGACCAATCTGCTGGCCGACGGCCATGAATACGAGTTCGTCGGCACCTTCACGGACGCTTCGGGCGAACCGGCGGGCACGAAGACGCAGAGCTCCACTCTGTTCACCGTGGCGAGCGACATGGTGAACTACAAATGGGGCGATATCTCGCCCGATGGATCGAACAGCGATCTGGTCGGCGTGGAGGCTGAAGGATACCGTGTCGCCGGGACCAAATTGGACGGCGGTAAGATGCTGCCCACCAGTTCGGTGAGCCAGGCCATGGAAAACAAGGTGGCCGCAGATACCATGGCGGACGGGTCGGGCGATTACGTGCTGGGCGATGTATTGCAGTTGAATGCGAACCCGACGCAGCTGCCAGGAACGCCTGAGGGCGTGGTGATCCCGCCGTTCAGCAGCAATAAGATGGAGATCCGTCTTCCCATCGAGCAGAAGTACCTGAAGAGCGACGACAACCCGGCGGGCTATGAGGAGGGTTCTCGCATAAAGGTGCTGTGGTCCGGTGGGGCGCCCGACACGGTGGTGACCGTGGAGGCGGTGGTGGTGAAGAACAAGGACGGTGATGGCTGGTGTGCCCAGGTGGTCTATCCCTTCGGCAGCACTGCTCCTGATGCGCCCGAAGCCGAGTGGCCCGCGCTTCCTGGTTGTTTCGCCATAGAGTACGATACGAACAAGCTGCCCGACGACGAGAAGGAAGAATCGAGGCCCAAGTACTTCGCCGTGTCGATCGGTTCGATCAGCGGTGGCACGGTGTCGCCGGCCGAGAAGCGCTATTGGAAGATAGTGAACGATGGTGCGACCGCTTCATCTCCTTCGGAGAGCGCTACCTATACGCTCACTCCTTTGAGCATGGGCACAGCATCCTACGAGTTGAGCGAGCTGACTCTGACGCGCATGGGCACTTTGGAAAGCTATGATTTCTTGAATGGCGCGAGCGCGGCGGCCCCGGTGGGTCGACTGGATACGCTGAAGCATACGTTGACGTTGACGAACGCAGCAGCCGTGTTCGAGGAGGGGAGCGAGTGGTGCTTGAACGTTCGCTTTACCGACCCGAACGCAGAAGGGGGCGATCCTGAGCCGCCGACGCACCATGGTCTTACCGTCAACTCGCAGATAAAGCGCCTGGATGGCACCACCTCTACGGACTTCTCGACGGGCGGTGGCGTGATAGTGTCGTATTATCCGAGCGGCGAGGGCACCGCTCAGGCCATGAAGCCTGAGGACGGCAAACCGAGCAAAGACGTGACGGTGTCCGATGTGCTGAGCACAGCTCAAGCGAAGGTGCACATCACCGTTCCGGCACCGAAGGATGGCATCTACTACGAATTGGCGGGCATCACGGTACGTGTGGGCGAGGGTGCGCTCGAGCCCCAGCAGCTCGAGAATCCGTTCATCGTGCTGCCCACCGACCAGGATGTGACCGTGGCGGTGCTCTTCGCTGAAACGAAGAGCGGCGGTCCCATAGAGCAGCCCGAGTACACGGTGGAAGCCTCGGTGGGCAACCCGGATATGGGTCGTGTGGTGAGCGTGACGCCGAACACTTACGGTGAGGATATGGACATCGCCTCGGTGATCCGGTTCGAGGGTGCACACGAGAGCAGCTATCTGTCTTATGTGGAGCTTTACCTGGATGACCGCACCGAGCCGGAGCGGGTGCCTCTGAATCCGGAGAAGAAGCGCGATTTCAGTTGGCAGATGCCCAACTACCATGCGAACGTGCGCGTGGTGGGCTATTTCGATGACAGCGATGCGCCTTCGGTGGCGCTGACCGTGCAGACCGACGGGAATGGCTCTGTCGCGCCCCTGAACTGGACGTTGAACGCCACAGGACCTACGCTGCTGCGCAGCGGGAAGAGCTATCCTATGACGTTCGCGCCCAAAGATGGCTATGAGCTGGATGATCTGACGCTGAAGACGGGCATGGGGCTGCCGGTATCTCGCTACGACCAGGTGAAGGGCGGCGTGTGGAACTATGTGCCCAATAGCCTGACCGACGGAGCGAAAGTGACCGTATCCGTCACGTTCCGCAAGACCAATACCGGCCCAGGCGAGCCGGGCGGCCCTGGCGGTGATGGTGCTGCTCCTGTGCGGGTGAACGTGTACGTTGCTGATTCGGCGCTGAATAGCGGCGTCGACGACGGCCTGGCGTATCTGTTCGATCCGCCGACGGGCGATGCGTTCGTGAACGATGATCCGAAAGAGGGCGAGAGCAACGCTCAGGCCGTGTCGGTGGCGGACTATAGCAAAGCTCATGGCTTGGTGAACGGCCAGGCCTCGCTGTTCGATACGGTGGATCGCAGCAAGAGCTATCCGCTGAACCTCTATGGAACGACCTTGCCGACCCCTGAGGGGGGCAGCCAACGCTACGGCATAGAGAAGCTGTTGGTGGTGAGCTATCGCTATGCTACCGACAGCAACGGCGAGCAGGTGAAGACCGGTATGAAGTGGAGCCTGTATCACACCACCACGCCGTTCTTCGAGCTGCAGAACCTAACGGCGAACACCGACGTGATCGCGTACTTCGCACCTGTGGACGAAGAGGCTGGGCCGGGCGGTCCGGGCGGCGGGTTCACCGAGGAGGACTTCGTGCGCGTTCTCATGAGCTCGAACGTGCCGAACATGGTGATGCCGCCCGATCAGAGCAGCGTGCCGGTGCTGAAGGGCGCCCAGCTTCCGCTCAAGTTCACCATGAACAACGCCGAATACGAGCTGGGCAGCGCTACGGTGACGCCTTCAGGCAGCGTAGGCGAGGACATCATGGCCGATCTGCGCACCATCGCGGCCACCACCGGTTCGAACAAGGTGACCTACACGCTGAAGAACGTGTTGATCGATACGGCGGTGAAGGCCGCTTATGAGAAGAGGCCCGAGGAGGAGCGAACCAAACACGAGGTGCGCGCCAAGGTCAGGGCTTTGGACGAAGAGGGTAGCGCTCTGGGTGCGGAGTCTGCCGAGAAGCCGTGCTTGATCACCGTGGGAACGGGAGCGAACTTCTCTCAGCCGAGCTATCTTTCCGATGGAGATGCTCTAACGCTGCTGGAAGGCAGCGACCTGCGCCTGGCGTTGCAGCGCGGCAACGGCTTCGCGTTGAAGGATATGAGCTTCACGTGGGATGCTGCCAACGTTTTCGCCTATATAGCGGACGAGACCGCGACGGACGGATCGGTGAAGCGCACCTTGCGACTCACCGCCAACGCAGATGAGCTCGTGGGGAAGAAGCCCTATAAGAGCGGGGATGCGCTCTATGGCGTCGATGGCGCTCCGGACGAGAGCGTGACGGTATGGTATGTGGACGACCTATTATGCGCCTTGTCGGTAGAGCCGACCTATCAGAAGAAGGCATCGAGCGGACAGCCCGATCCTGATGAGGATGCGTGGACGCTCACCACGAAGGTGGGCACCGGCCTGGGTCAGATATTCACTGACTCGCCGAACTTCAGCGGCAGCGTGACGAAGGTGCCTAAGGGCAGCGTTACGGTATCGAACCCGCTGACCATCTCGATGCAGCCCGCTGAGGGTCAGCGCATCAAAGACATACGCGTGAGCAGCTCTACCGGCAATGCTTTCTTCGACTTCTGGACGAGCGTGCTCGACTTCATGCTGGGCGACGTCGATGTGGATAAGATGAAGGAAGAGGCCATAGCGAACGGCTACATCAAGCTGAAGGCCGTGGATAAGGACTATCAGGTGACGGTCGATTTCGAGGCCATTCCCGATGAGTTCGATCCCGATGGCCCCCTCGGTGATTCGGTGGCCGTGAACGTGGTGTATGACAGCGACAAAGGCGAGGTGACGCCGAACATGGGCGTGACCGCCAAGCGCACCGACTCCCAGTTCTTCGTAGCGAAGCCGCAGAAGGAGGGCGATAGGTTCTACAGCGTGGTGGCCGTGAAGGTGCAGGTCGGCGATGGACAGGTGCATGAGGTCGCCGCTATCGACAAGACCAGCTCGCTGGTTCGCTGGGGAGACGAGTATCCGAACACCTTCTTGGTGGACCTCTCGAAGCTGACCTGGCCCAGCGATGATGCGAACGCGGCCGTTACCGTGGAGGTGGTGTTCAGCGACACTGCCGATAGCAGCGGTGGCGGCAATGGCGGTGGCACGGTGGCGCCGGGCACTCCGGACCCGAGCGAGACGAAATCGGTGGTAGTGAACCTGGTGACCGATGGCGTGCCGGTAGTGGGCGAGAACGGCATCGGCGGCGTGGTGAGTCCCCGTGGTGCGTTCACGCTGGTGCCGCAGACCATCGGGGGCGAGGCGACCGCGTGCGAGCAGCGGGTGTACGTGAGCCCGTCTGCCGAATACGAGCTGGAGAAGATAGCGGTGACCCGCGACGGCCAGAGCTGCGATGGCGTAGCTTACGGTTACATGCAAGAGCTCAAGACCAATGGCGGCTACTTCGTGGTGACGGCCGAGCCGGTGGGTAGCGAGAACATAACGGTGTATCTGAAGAAGAAGCCCCTGTCTGAGCGTTCCTACTCGGTTCTGATGGTGGCGAACGGCCATCCGAGCGCCGATGCCTTCGTGAGCCCCTTGGGCGAGGTGACGCTGCCGAGCGATGGCAAGCAGACGTTCTCCATCGACCCTGTCGAGGGCGTATGGGTGCGATCGGTGACCGATGAGTATCGCGATGAGAAGGGTGATTGGCATCCGCTTCCCACTGACGCTCACGGCAAGCCTCAGGGTGCGACGTGGGATCGTGGTTCGAGCACCGAGCCCAAGAACTGGGTGGAGGTCGGACCGGTGAAGGTGAAGGGCAAGGTGGTGGATCGTCGGGTGACGGTGACCTTCCAGAATAGCGCCGGTGTAGACCATGGCATTTCCGATAAGGATAAGGCGAACCTGCGCGTGCAGGCTTTCGGTGCTGGCAGCGAGTTCCTCACCTTCACGCCTGCTGAGGACATGCTGGGCGTGTGGAAGGGCACGACGAAGGATCCGGCCAGCTACACCTATCGTTATGCGCTGAGCGAAGAAGCGGCGGAAGAGGGCTATGCGATCTATCGGGTGCAGGCGAACGGAGCCGATGTGTTCGGTGCCGCCGATAACGTAGATGATCTTAAGGTAGAGGGCGACTATGTCTTCACCACGGCGAACATGCGCCCAGGTGCGAACCAGACCAACAACTTGTTCGTGTATGTGAGGCAGTTCACGGGCGGTACCAATGGTGAGCCGGTGGTACCGGTCGATCCTGAGGATACCGTGGATGTGGACTACGGCTGCGGCGATGGTGGCACCATCGCCGACAAGGTGCCAGGCTCTCACGAGAGCGGTGAGGTGGAAGGGTCTACCAACGGCAGCTTCAAGCGGATGAAGGTGGCTGTGGGCGAGCCGTTCACGTTGCTGATGACGCCCGATGCTTCGCATGTGTTGGACAAGGTATATCTCCATAACTGTCGGATGCTCGAGTTCTACTGGGTGACGCCGGCTGATGGGCGCACGGCGAAGGTAGCGCTGGAGTACACCTTGGAGGTGATCGATCCGACCAAAGCGGCACGGGTGTTCGCGGTGTTCAAGAGGGGTAGTTCGAGCTCCTTCAAGCCGTGGTCGCCCGATCAGGTGGGGGATAATTCCTTCGACACCGATGGCAAGCTGATCGTGAAGGTGTCGCCGGCCTTGGGTGTGGAGAAGCTGGTGACCATGGTGGATGGCATGCCGGCTGCGGGCGACATGCTGCAGGTGAGCAACCCAGTGGCCCCCTTCGCTCCTTCCGTGAACGTTCATGAGGAAGAGGGCGCAGATGGCTACGCTCTGGAGTTCGATACCATCTCGAAGCTGAGCGATCCGGGCAATGTGCGCTTGTTGGTGGGTCCGCTGATCAAGTGGGATGCGAGCGATAGCTCTCAGAGCGTCCTGTACACCGTGGATGAGGTGAAGGGCTTGCAGGACGGCTTCACGGTCAAGGAGAAGCCGCTGGAGACCTCGACATACCTGAAGAACCGCCTGGATGCTGCAGCAGGCTTAGACGATGCGACGCATCAGCAGCAGAAGGAGTTCTACACCTACTATGAGGTGAGCGGCAAGCTGGCAGATCCGAGCGTGGACGCAACAGAGGGCGGCGATACCGCTTCTGAGGCCTCGACGCCGGTGGTGAGCTTGAACCTGCGTCAATTGGGGCTTGCTGATGGCCGCTATCCTGAGTACGACCAGGTCATTCCTGAGGGGATGGTGCGCATAGAGGCAGCTGTGGACGAGGGCGAGGGCACTATCGCGCCCGTGGCGTCTAACAGCTTGGCGTCGGGCGCGTGGTTCGGCGAGAACGCCGAAGGACCGTGGCTCGTGCCAGAGAACACACGGGTGGCCTTCAAGGTGTCTGCGGCTGAAGGGTTCGTCTTGAGCTCGTTGGCGGTGAACGATACCGATGCGCTCGGCAGCTCGTTCGATGCCGAGAAGAGCACGCTGTCATTCCGGGCGACCAGCAACTCTACCGTTGTGGCGAGCTTCGTGACGGAGGATTCGCCCGAAGCCATGCGCACGGTGACCGTGGAGGTGCAGGGCGGCCATGGAACGACCGATCCGGCACCGGCAAGACATCAAGTGAAGAAGGGCGATCCCTGCCCCATCAAGTTCAAGGCCGATAAGGGCTATGTCCCCTATCGCATCTGGGTGGATGGCGTGGAGAGCTACGTGTCTCCGACGCTGAGCGGCTGGATGCTGCCGGCCTCCTGGAGCGATCAGACCTTCAAGGTGCAATACGCTGTTGCGGGCACTACGCCAGGTAGCGGGGATTACCTGAATCAAGCTGGGCAGAATCTGCTGAATCAAGCGGGCGCGACGCTAGCGAAGACCGGCGATAACCCCTGGTTGCCCGAAGTGGTGCTCCTGCTCGTGGTGGCCGGTGCTGCCGCCTTCGGTGCCATGCGCTTCCGGCGGGCCAGCGAAGCCGCTGGTCGCGTAGCGAAGTATTCCGTGACCAAGCGGAGCAAGTAGGATCGATGGCCTGTTCTGTCGAGTTCTTGCGGGCCGCGATCTGTGGGCGTCATGAAAGGTGGTGAACAGTTGAGCACCGCGAAACCTTCGCGGCCGAAGTCGCGTTACTTCAACGTAGAGGTGGCCGTGATGACCGTAGCGGCGCTATCGGCGGTGCTCATGTTGTTCACCGTGCTGGCACCGACCGTGAACATCCCGCTGCTGTTAGCGACGGGCGTCATGTTCACGGTGTCGCTGGTGCTGGCCATTCGCCTGTTCATGGATTCCGACACAGTGCGGGCGCGCCAGACCGATTCCATGCTGCAGCTTTCCAGCTCCACTCTCGATGTGATGCAAGATGGCCTGACGCCTGAGGCGGCCCAGAGCGTGTGCGAGCTGTTGCTGCCCAGTACCGCTGCGGTGGCTGCGGCCATCACCGACACCGAGGCCATCTTGGGCTACGCTGGCTTCCAGGCGGCCGAGAACCCCACCGGTGCCGCCATCCGCACCCAGGCCACGCGCGACGTCATCGTCGACGGCACCATGCGCGTGCTGCATTCCGCTGCCGAGATCGGATTCCCCGAGGGCATCACCACCATCCAGGCCGCTATCATCCAGCCGTTGAAGGTGGGCGGCAAGGTGGTGGGCACGTTGAAGCTGTACTACCGCAATCCGCGGAAGATAACCGAGACCCAAAAGTCCATCGCCCATGGCCTGGGCCGTCTCATATCCAGCCAGATCGCTGCCGTGGAGATGGAGACCCAGCGCAAGCTGGCCACCTCCATGGAATTGAAGATGCTGCAAAGCCAGATAAACCCTCACTTCCTGTTCAATACCATCAACACCATCGCCTCGCTCATCCGCACCGACCCCATGAAGGCTCGCGAGCTGCTGCGGGAGTTCGCTGTGTTCTACCGCCGTACCTTGGAGGATTCTTCCGACCTCATCCTGCTGACGCGCGAGCTGGAACAGACGCTGCGCTACTTCTCGTTCGAGGTGGCTCGTTTCGGCGACGACCGTCTTGGCATCACCGTGAACACCGATGCGGCCCCGCCCGATCTGATGGTGCCGCCGTTCCTCATCCAACCGCTGGTGGAGAACGCCGTGAAGCACGCCATGCCGTCGGAAGGGAAGCTGTCCATCGGCATCCACGTGCTGATACATGTGAACGACGTGTGCGTGTGCGTGGAAGATGACGGCGTAGGGATGGACGAGGAGGCGCGCGAGGGGATCATGAACCCCCGGTCGTCCACGGGCTTGGGCATCGCCGTGAAGAACGTGCACGATCGCTTGCAGGGGTACTTCGGGCCGCACGCTCGCATGCAAGTGGACAGCGAGCCGGGGCTGGGCACCGTGGTCACCCTCGTCTTCCCCGATTGCGCCCGCAAAGACGCCTGACCGCAGAGGGCGGAGCATTCGGCATTTCAGCGCTGCGAGCGGCGGGAAGAGCCGTATAATAGGTCGCAACATCCAGCGCCGTCAGCGGGCGCGAAGAAACGTTCATTCGAACTGCGGAAACAACGCGAAGGCCGGTGCGCGGAGGCGGCCGAGGCGCGTCGGTGGAAGAGGCGTTCCGCGGAAGACCGAAAGGGAAGGGAACAGGGTCATGGCGCATTATTTCGATGAACCGTCTCGTACATTCAACGAGTACCTGCTGGTGCCGGGCTATTCGCCGTGCACCTGCATTCCGACCGACGTGAGCTTGAAGACGCCGTTGGTGAAGTACCGCAAGGGAGCCGAGGAGTGCCCCATCAGCCTGAACATCCCCATGATCTCGGCCATCATGCAGTCGGTCTCCGATGACAAGATGGCCGTGGCGCTGGCCACCGAAGGCGGCATGTCGTTCATCTACGGCTCGCAATCGGTGGAAGACGAGGCGGCCATGGTGGCGCGCGTGAAGGATTACAAGGCCGGCTTCGTGACCTCCATCGCGAACCTGTCGCCGGAGCAGACGCTGGCCGATGTGGTGGCGCTGCGCGAGAAGTTCGGCTATTCCACCATGCCGGTGACCAGCGACGGCGGTCCCCATGGACAGTTGCTGGGCATCGTGACCGACCGCGATTACCGCGTGAGCCGCATGGACATGGGCGAGAAGGTGTGCGACTTCATGACGCCGCGCGAGAAGCTGATCGTGGCACCGGAAGAGACCACGCTGAAGGAAGCCAACGACATCATATGGGACAAGAAGCTGAACGCGCTGCCCATCGTGGATAGCAGCGATCGTTTGGTGGCCATCGTGTTCCGCAAGGATTACGACTCTCGCAAGAGCAACCCCAACGAGATGCTGGACGAGCACAAGCGCTACATGGTGGGCGCGGGCATCAACACGCGCGACTACGCCGAGCGCGTGCCAGCGCTGGTGGAGGCCGGCGTGGATGTGCTGTGCATCGACTCGTCGGAGGGCTATTCCGACTGGCAGAAGTTCACCATCGAGTGGATCCGCGAGCACTACGGCGACACCGTGAAGGTGGGCGCGGGCAATGTGGTGGACCGCGAGGGCTTCCGCTTCTTGGCCGAGTGCGGTGCCGACTTCATCAAGGTGGGCATCGGCGGCGGCTCCATCTGCATCACTCGCGAGACCAAGGGCATCGGGCGCGGCCAGGCCACCGCTGTGATCGAGGTGGCGAAAGCGCGCGACGAGTGGTTCGACGAGACCGGCGTCTACATTCCCATCTGCTCTGACGGTGGTATCGTGTACGACCACCACATCAGCCTGGCGCTGGCCATGGGCAGCGACTTCGTGATGCTGGGCCGCTATTTCGCTCGCTTCGACGAGAGCCCGTCGAACAAGGTGATGGTGAACGGCTCTTACATGAAGGAGTACTGGGGCGAGGGCTCGGCCCGCGCGCGCAACTGGCAGCGCTACGACCTGGGCGGCGAGGAGAAGAAGGGCATGACCTTCGAGGAGGGCGTGGATTCCTACGTTCCCTACGCCGGCACGCTGAAGGACAACGTGGACATCACGCTGTCGAAGGTGAAGTCGACCATGTGCAACTGCGGTGCGCTGAGCATCGAGGAGCTGCAGCGCAAGGCGAAGCTGACCGTGGTGAGCGCTACCTCCATCGTAGAGGGCGGCGCCCACGACGTTGTGCTGAAGGATAACGAGTTCCGCTCTCGCTAGAACGCGCGGGCGATGATGCTAAGGGGCGCCCCGGTGCGCCCCTTATTCTATGAAGGACGATGAGGTCAAGGTAGGGAAGAAGACGATGAAAGCCTATAACCCCCATGAGATAGAGCCGCGTCTGCAGTTGCAGTGGGAAGAGAGCGGCCTGTATGCGGTGGACGAAACGTCTTCTGCGCCGCGGAAGTACGTGTTGGAGATGTTCCCGTATCCGTCGGGCGACATCCACATGGGTCATGTGAGCAACTACACCTATGGTGACCTGGTGGCGCGTTACTCGCGCATGCGCGGGTTCAACGTGCTGCATCCCATGGGCTGGGACGCGTTCGGGCTGCCGGCCGAGAATGCGGCCATCAAGCATCATTCGCACCCTGCTACCTGGACCTATGCCAACATCGACACCCAGCGCGAGAGCTTCAAGCGCATGGGTTTCAGCTACGATTGGGATCGCACCGTGGTGGCGTGCGACCCGGAGTACTACCGCTGGGGCCAGTGGCTGTTCTTGAAATTCTGGGAGCGCGGCTTGGTGGAGCGGCGTAACAGCCCCGTGAACTGGTGTCCCGATTGCGGCACCGTGCTGGCGAACGAGCAGGTGATCGAGGGGCGCTGCTGGCGCTGTGACAGCGAGGTGCAGAAGCGCGACCTGACCCAGTGGTACTTCAAGATCACCGATTACGCCGAGGAGCTGCTGAGCGACCTCGACCAGCTGGACGGTTGGCCGGAGCGCGTGAAGCAGCAGCAGGCGAACTGGATAGGTAAGAGCGAAGGCGCGCAGGTCGATTTCGAGCTGCTGAGCGCGCAAGGCGAGCCTACCGGCGAGACCATCACCGTGTTCACCACGCGCGCCGACACGCTGTTCGGCTGCTCGTTCTTCGTGCTGGCACCGGAGTACGCGGGGTTGCATGAACTGGTGGCGGGCACCGAATACGAGCAGCCCGTGATGGAGCTAGTGGAGGCCGCTGCCAAGGTGAGCGCGGTGGAGCGCGCCCAGGGCGACCATGAGAAGCACGGCGTGTTCACCGGTCGCTATGTGGCAAACCCAGTGAACGGTGAGAAGGTACCCGTGTGGGTGGCCGATTACGTGATCGCCGATTACGGCACCGGTGCGGTGATGGCCGTGCCCTGTGGTGACCAGCGCGACTTCGAGTTCGCCCGCAAGTACGACCTGCCCATCATCCCCATCATCTTGAGCGAGGACGACCCGCTCTACGATTCGTTGAAGGACGAGCGCGGCCGCGCCGTGACCGCGGTGGACTGGCCCGAGGCCTATGCCGCCGAGGGCGTGTTGGTGCAGTCGGGCGAGTTCACGGGCATGACCGGCGGCAAGCATTCCGAGGGAGAGGCTGCCGTGGTGGCTTTCCTGGAGAAGTCGGGCCGCGGGCGTCGCGCGACGGAGTACCGCTTGCGCGATTGGCTCATCAGCCGCCAGCGCTATTGGGGCAACCCCATCCCTGCCATCCATTGCGAGAAGTGCGGCGTGGTGCCGGTTCCCGAGGCCGATCTGCCCGTGCGCCTTCCTGAAGACATCGATTTGGCAGCGGGCGAGACCTTGGCCACCCATGCCGGCTTCGTGAACACCACGTGCCCGGTGTGCGGTGCTGCTGCCAAGCGCGAGACCGACACCATGGATACGTTCACGTGTTCGAGCTGGTATTACATGCGCTATACCGATCCGCACAACGAGAACGCGCCCTTCGAGCCCGCGAAGGCGAACGCGTGGATGCCGGTGGACCAGTACATCGGCGGCATCGAGCACGCCATCTTGCATCTGCTGTACAGCCGCTTCTATACGAAGGTGCTGCGCGATTGCGGCATGCTCGATTTCGACGAGCCGTTCACGAACCTGTTGTGCCAGGGCATGGTGCTGGATTCGCACGGCGATGTCATGAGCAAGAGCAAGGGCAACGTGGTGTCGCCCGAGGAGATGATCGCGGCGTATGGCGCTGACGCGGTGCGCGCGGCCATGCTGTTCATGGGCCCTCCCGACAAGGAGAAGCTGTGGAACGAGGACGGCCTGGCGGGCATGTACAAGTTCCTGAACCGTGCATGGCGCATCGTGTGCGACCTGGTGGGGCAGGCCGGTGAGGAGACGCTGTTCGGCGGCGAAGAGGCGACCCCGGAGGTGACCCATGCCGCCATGGACGAACTGCGTCGTGAGCGCCACCGCGTGGTGGGCAAGGTGAGCGACGACTTCGATCGTAACAGCTTCAACACGGCCATCGCCGCCATCATGGAGCTGGTGAACGCGACATCGCCGTTTTTGCGCGCGGCTTCGCCCGAGCGGCGCTTGGGTTGCGATCGCGCCGGGTCGTTCAGCCGCGAGGTGGCCGAGGTGCTGGTGAAATTGATGGCTCCCATCGCTCCGCACTGGGCCGAGGAGCTGTGGCAGACCGTTCTGGGCGGTGCCGGCAGCTCGGTGCACACCCAGTCGTGGCCGGAGTTCGATCCCGCCATGGCCGCAGCTGATGAGGTGGAGCTGGCCGTGCAGGTGAACGGCAAGGTGAAAGCGAAGATCACCGTGGCTGCCGACGCTACCGAGGATGCGGTGAAGGCTGCTGCTCAGGAGGCGGTGAGCAACGCGCTGGATGGCAAGCAGGTACGCAAGGTGGTGTATGTAGCGGGCCGTTTGGTGAACATCGTCGCTGGCTAGGTTCTTCCAATGGGCGTTTCTTGGCTCGTTCGGCGGAACTCTTTTCTCGGCGTGGTGCTGTTTGTTGCGTTATCCTTAGGGGATGAAGACAGAGTTCTTGCATTCTCCGGTGTTCCGCGCTATCGCGGTGGTGCTGGCCGTGCTCGCGGCCATGCTGGTAGTGGTGGCGGTGACGAATGCCTACACGATACTCTCCACGCGCGATGACGTGCATCGTGTGTCGTATTACGCCGATGACCATTACAACGGCATCGTGGTGCTGGGCGCATCGGTGCTGCCCGATGGTACCCCTTCTGACATCCTGGCGGACCGCTTGGAGGTGGCGTGCGACTTGTACGAGGTGGGAGCGGCCGACTGCATCATCGTGAGCGGCGGTACGCAGGGGGCTTATAACGAGCCGGAGGCCATGCGCGATTATTGTATGCAGATGGGCGTGCCCGCCAGCGCCATCCTTCTCGACACCAACGGCTACGATACTTACGCCTCCATGTACAACGCGCGCTATGAGTTCGACATGGACAGCGTGATCGTGGTGACCCAGGCGTACCATCTGTATCGGGCGCTGGCCACCGCGAAGGGCTTGGGGATGGAGGCCTACGGCGTGGCTGCCGATAAGGGCAACTATGACGACCAGGCTTCATACAGCGTGCGCGAGGTGTTCTCGCGCACCGTAGATTGCATCATGACCCTGTTCAAGATGCCGCCCAGAGGGGCGGCCGCAGCGTAGCGAAGGGCCGCCACCTTCGAGCGCTCGACCCAAAGGAGAGAACCATGTTCGGCGACAATCTTGAGCGCATCGTCCAAGGCATCGAGAAGAACTACGAGGTAGATGAGATATTCTTCACGAAGCCGGGGCGGCGCTTCCCGAATCGGCAGGCTATCAAGGATATGTTGAAAGAGCTGCGGCGCGTGCTGTTCCCGGGGTATTTCGGTGAGGAGATGTTGTCGGAGCTGACGAGCCCGTCGTATTTCATCGGAGAGACGCTGATCCGTATCGAGCGCGTGCTGCGGGCGCAGATACTGCTGGCGCTCACCTACACTTCTGACGACCGCGACGCGATGCTCGCCGACGAGGCGGCGGGCGACCTGGCCAGCAGCTGCGGTGCAGCCAAGACCATCTCTGACCGGGCGAGCGAGATATGCACCGTGTTCTTCGACGAGCTGCCGAGCATCCAGCGCAAGCTGCTCACCGACGTGCAGGCCATCTTCGACGGCGACCCAGCGGCTGGCTCGAAAGAGGAGATCATCTTCGCCTATCCGGGGCTGTATGCCATCTACGTGCATCGCATCGCTCATGTGTTGTATCAGCAGAACGTACCCATCATCCCGCGCATCATGAGCGAGCTGGCTCACTCCGGCACCGGCATCGACATCGCGCCGGGGGCGACCATCGGCGAGTACTTCTGCATCGACCACGGTACCGGCGTGGTGGTGGGCGAGACCACCGTGATAGGCGATCACGTGAAGCTGTACCAAGGCGTCACGCTGGGCGCGCTCTCTACGCGCGGCGGCCAGCGCCTGAGCGGCGTGAAGCGTCATCCCACCATCGAGGATGATGTGACCATCTACTCCAATGCCAGCGTGCTGGGTGGCGAGACCGTCATCGGGAAGGGGTCGGTGATCGCCGGTTCCACGTTCGTGACGTTCAGCGTGCCGCCCAATTCGCGCGTGACCGTGAAGGAGCAGGAGATATCCGTGCGCCAGCCAGGAGAGCGCGACTAGATCGGGCAGGTTGGTGCGGATAGCGGGAGCTTCGATCGGGCCGGTGCGGATAGCAGGGAGCTTTCGGGCAGGCTGATGCGAATAGTGGGACTTTCAGACAAGATGGTGCGAATTTCGGGGGGCGCTTCGGTCAGGTTGGTGCAAGTTTTCTGCGAGGGGTCGGCAAGTCGGTGCAAATTGTGAGAATTTCGGGCAAGTTGGTGCAAATTTCGGGAGTTTTGTACAATTTGCTCGTCTGATCGAAACCCCTGGTCGATCGTGACCAGGGGTTTTCTTACGCTTGCGATTTCGAACATCGTTATCTGCCCGGATTTCGCGGCTCATTTTGTACAAAGCTCGCAAAATTTGCACCAGTTCGTCGAAAAAGCGGATAGAAGCGTTGAAAACGGAGCCCATAACGTCTTGGAGTCGCCGTTGAGCCAGGGAAAGCGCAACTGGCCCTCTCGAATGTGTTACGATTCCCGTATTCGTAATACCTTCAGGGAGGAACGGGCATATGGGACTCAGGAGAGTGGGCGCTGCGGCGCTAGCGCTGGTGCTTTGCTTCGGGTTGGTGGGCTGCGGCGGCCAACAGGAGCATGTAGAAAGCGCTCAAGGACGGGATGACACCTCGGGCATCTCTACCGTCACCGTATCCATGACGCCGAGCTCTGAGCCGGCGGCAGGGTTTGACCCGCTGGTGGGCTGGGGCGCAGGCGAGCATGTGCATGAGCCGTTGATCCAGTCGACGCTGATCACCACCGATAACGAGCTCAATTTCCAGAACGACCTGGCCACCTCCTATGGCTGTTCCGATGATGGCATGACCTGGACGTTTCATATCCGTGATGATGTGAAGTTCAGCGACGGCGAGCCGTTGACAGCGGCCGATGTGGCCTTCACCATCAACGGCATCGTCAACGGGGCAGCGGCTGAGGCCGACCTTTCCATGGTGCGCGAGGCCGTGGCCACCGACGATACCACCTGCGTGCTGCATCTGGTGCGGCCCAACAATGCGCTGATATACACCCTAGCGGTGGTGGGCATCGTGCCGGAGCATGCTTATGGGCCCGAGTATGGGGAGCATCCCGTCGGCAGTGGCCGCTACCTGCTTGAAGAGTGGAAGCGCGGCGAGCAGGTCATCCTGCGAGCGAACCCCGACTACTATGGCGAGAAGCCTTCTATCGAGCGTCTGGTGGTAGTGTTCATGGAGGAGGACGCGTCGCTAGCGGCGGCGCAGGCCGGGGTGGTGGATGTGGCCTATACCTCGGCTCAGCTGGCGGCCAACGTGCCTTCCGGCTATGGACTGCTGAACTGCAAGTCGGTGGATTCTCGCGGTATATCGCTGCCGAGCATGCCAATGAGCAGCGCAGGCAAAGTGGTCGATGGTGACATGGCATATCAGGTGGGGAACGAGGTGACCAGCGATATCGCCGTGCGACGGGCGCTGAACTACGGGGTGGATAGGGATCGCATGATCGAGCATGTGCTGAATGGCTATGGCACCCCGGCCTATTCCGTGAGCGATGGAACCCCGTGGTATAACGAGGCCATGGCCGTGCAGACCGATGTGGAGCAGGCCAAGGCGTTGCTCGAGGAAGGCGGCTGGACGCTCGGAGAAGACGGCGTGCGCTCTAAGGAGGGCGTGACCTGCGGGTTCGATCTGTACTACGCTGCAGGCGACTCTACACGACAGGCGCTGGCATACGATGTTGCTGAGCAATGTGCGCAGTTGGGCATCGCGGTGACGCCGAAGGGCGCGTCGTGGGATGACATCTATCCGCGCCAGTATACCGATCCGGTGCTGTGGGGGTGGGGCTCGAACTCGCCGGTGGAGCTGTACGAGCTAACTTATTCCAAGGGCTGGGGAAACTATCCTTGCTACGAGAGCGCCGAGGTGGACGCTGCGTTGGAGGCAGCCCAGGCGGCTTCGTCCATCGAAGCATCCTATCCCTTCTACCAGAAAGCGCAGTGGGATCCGACCACCGGCACGGGCGTGGCACCCCAGGGGGCGGCGACGTGGCTCTGGCTGGCGAACGTGGATCATCTGTATTTCGCGCGGGAAGGCCTGCTGGTGGCCGACCAGAAGCCCCATCCACATGGTCATGGTTGGTCGCTGGTGAACAATATCGACAAATGGTCGTGGGCGTAAGACGGCTCCTGTTGCGGTCGTCGCGGTGCGCCGTTGCGTCGATCTCTTTTGGCGCGGCCGCGGCAGGAAGCTTTAGAGACCCTCTGTTTTTGGAGATAGACCCTTGGGTCATGCTATGGCGGGCTTCGCGAACGTGCATTCACAAGGAGGATCATCGGTGAGATTCGCGGTTCGCAACATCGGACGGTTCCTGTTGCTCATGCTGTTGGTGAGCCTGGTCACGTTCACCCTGGTCTCTGCGGCACCTATCGACCCTTTGCAGGTGAACGTAGGACAGGCGGCGCTCATGCAGATGAGCGACGAGAAGCGTGCGCAACTGGCCGCGTTCTGGGGGGCCGACCGACCCATGTACGAGCGCTACGTCGAGTGGCTGGGTGCTGCGCTCCAAGGTGACCTGGGCATGAGCTTGCGCTATAACCGCCCGGTCGTACAGGTGCTGGCCGAGCGCGCCGCGAACACGCTGGCGCTGATGGCCGTAGCCTGGGTGCTCTCCGGCGTCATCGGGTTCGCGCTGGGCGTGCTGGCCGGCGTGCGGAAGGGGAGCTGGATCGATCGGCTCGTGCGTGGCTATTGCTTCGTGCTGGCCGCCAGTCCCACCTTCTGGATCGGACTGGTGTTCTTGGTGGTGTTCGCGGTGAACCTCGGGTGGTTCCCCATCGGATTCTCTTCCCCTATCGGGGCGCTATCCACCGAGGTGAGCTTCGTCGATGCACTGCATCATATGGCGTTGCCGGCGCTGACGTTGTCGCTGGTGGGAGTGGCGAACATCGCGCTGCATACCCGCGAGAAGACAGTGGAGGTGATGGAGAGCCCCTATGTGCGCTATGCGCTGGCCCGTGGCGAGGGGATGGGCTCCATCGTGCGGCGTCACGTGCTGCGCAATGTGTCGCTGCCGTTCACGACGTTGCAGTTCGCCCAGATAGCCGAAATATTCGGCGGCTCGGTGCTGGTAGAAGAGGTGTTCAGCTATCCCGGCCTCGGTCAGGCGGCCGTGACGGCTGGGTTAGGCGGTGACGTGGCTCTTCTGGTGGGCATCGCGCTGTTCTCGGCGGCTCTGGTGTTCGGAGGGAACTTGGTGGCGAACCTTATCTACGGTGTCATCGACCCGCGCATGCGCAAGGAGGTGCTCCATGGCTGAACGAGCGGCGTTGCTGTCGGCTCCTCGTCGGACGTTCGTGCCCGACCGCGCTCGTACTCTCGTGCTATGCATCGCCTTCGCGGGGGCGCTGGGGGCCATCGTGGTGGCGGGCATGATGGTGGAGCCGGTGGCTATGACCTCCGATCTAGCGCAGAAGAACCTGCCGCCTTCCTGGGCGCACCCCTTCGGCACCGACCAGCTCGGCCGCGACATGCTCTGCCGCACCTTGGCGGGGCTTTCCCTCAGCATAGTGGTGGGACTGGTGGCCGCAGTGGCGTCAGCCTTGATCGCGGTGGTGCTGGGTGCGGTGGCAGCGCTGGGCGGCCGACGTGCTGATGATGCTGTGAGCCTGCTGATCGATCTGATGATGGGAATCCCTCATATCGTGTTGCTGCTGCTGATATCTTTCGCCTTGGGCAAGGGCTTTTGGGGCGTCACCATCGGCGTGGCGCTGACCCATTGGCCGAACCTGGCCCGCGTCATGCGCGCCGAGATGCTCCAATGCAAGCAGGCGCCCTACGTGGAAGCGGCGCGGAAGCTGGGCGTGGGCGCGGTGCGCATCGCCTGGCACCACATGGTGCCCTACATCCTGCCGCAATTGGTGGTGGGGCTGGTGCTGCTGTTCCCTCACGCGATCCTGCATGAGGCGGCTATCACGTTCTTGGGGTTCGGGCTGTCGCCAGAGCAGCCGGCGATCGGCATCATCCTGAGCGAGTCGATGGCGTATCTGTCGAGCGGCATGTGGTGGCTGGCCATTCTGCCGGGCGTTGCGCTGGTGGTCGTGGTGATGGCCTTCGACGCGGTGGGCCATGGCTTGCGCCGCCTGGTCGATCCCGCCCATGCACAGGATTGAGGATGCTATGACCGAGACCATGCACCACAACGTCCACCGGGCCCAAGAGCGCCATCATCATCACACCCATGCCCACGACACGCGGCACGGCGGTGACCATCATCTGTTGCAGGTGGAAGACCTCACCATCTCCTTCCGCCGCTACGATGATGCGGAAAGGGGCCTTCGTCGCTTTTGGAGCGCGCGCCGGAAGGGAGCGGCGGGGGCTTCGGAGAAGGCGGGGCCAGCTCGCTCTCTGCTAGCGACGCTTTCCGTGCAGCATGAGGTGGCGGTGCTCAAAGGAGTGAACCTAGCGGTGCACGTGGGGGAGGTGGTAGCCGTGGTGGGCGCTTCGGGGGCGGGCAAGACCCTGCTGGCCGATGCGGTGCTGGGGCTGTTCGACCCCCATGCCACGGTGCGAGGACGCCTGTGGTTCGACGGCGTGGAGCAAACGGCGGAGAGCTTGCGGAAGCTTCGCGGGAAGCGGATAGCTCTGATCCCTCAGAGCGTGGCGAGCCTCGATCCGCTCATGAAGGTGGGGGCGCAGGTGCGCGGTGCGGCTCATGGGGTCGAGAAGGAGCAGCGTGCAGCTCGTCAGCGCGAGCTCTTCGAGCGCTATGGGCTGGATGAAGAGGTGGCCGGCCTCTACCCTTCCCAGCTGTCGGGCGGCATGGCCCGGCGCGTGCTGTTGTGCTGCGCGCTCATGGAGGAGCCGCAGCTCATCATAGCCGATGAGCCTACGGTCGGACTCGACCTCGACCGCGCGACGGATGCACTGGCCGACCTGCGCGCCTTCGCCGACGGGGGCGGTGGCGTCATGCTCATCACCCATGATATCGAGCTGGCCCTGCGGGTGGCCGATCGGGTAGCGGTGTTCCATGACGGCACAGTGGTCGAGGAGACGGCCGTGGCGAGCTTCGCCGCGCCCGAGCTGCTGGAACATCCTTTCAGCCGTGCTCTGTGGCACGCCCTTCCCGAGCATGGTCTGCGCGTCGACGGCGGTGGTGCGAATGCGGTGTCTTCGCAGATGGGGGAGGAGCAGCCATGCTAGAAGGCCGTCATATCACCTACGCGCCAGACGGCAAGACGACGGTGCTGCACGACGTGAGCCTGACCGTGGCACCGGAGGAGCGAGTGGCTTTGGTGGCACCTTCGGGAGCCGGCAAGACCACGCTGTGCCGCATCCTTGCCGGGTATCTACGGCCTGACAGCGGAGAAGTGCTGGTGGACGGCGTTCCGCTCCCGAGTATGGGCCGCTGCCCCGTGCAGCTCATCGGCCAGCATCCTGAGCTGGCGCTCGACCCGCGCATGACCGTGGCAGCCTCCCTTGCCGAAGCGGGAGAGACGGATGCGGCGCTGTTGGAGCGCGTGGGCGTGCAACGGCAGTGGATGGGCCGCTATCCGCGGGAGCTCTCGGGTGGCGAGCTGCAGCGCATTTGCATCGCGCGCGCCTTGTTGGCGCATCCGCGCTATCTGGTGGCCGATGAGATGACCACCAGCCTCGATGTGGTCACCCAAGCGCGCATTTGGGCTGTCGTGCTCGAAGAGCTCGCCGCGAACGGTGCCGGTCTGCTCATGGTCACCCACTCCCCAGCCCTCACCCAGCGCCTCGCCACTTGCGTGGTGCAGCTCGGTCGTCCATAAAATGAGCACGAGAAGGGTTGAGCGGGCTTTTCGCGCCGTTTAGACATTCTGCGCACACGTTCCATTTGAAGTCGTATGGCGATGAGCAGGCTATATGCTGTTCGGTATCGCTCTTTGGAAGTTATGGCATTTGGGGAATGGACGTATCTTTCATGATCGTAAACAGGTATACTTTAATGACAGATACCTGTTTACGGAGAAGATTGATCATGGCAACTCGAACTTTTTCCAGTCGTGCTGAAGAGGGGGCGCTCGCGTTCGCTGACGCATTGGCTCGTCAAGAGTATGGTTTGTCCTATGGGCAGTATTGCGGAACCGTTCTGCTAGACATCATCGAGCAAAGCGGACAGATGCCCAAGCTGATGACCCGAAACGCCGCCGAACAGAAAGAGCGTGCGGCCGCATTTATCAAAGGATTCGCTTCTCGAGGGAGAAATACGGCAGTAGGAGAGCTTTCCGACGAAGATATACGTGACTTGATCGCGAGTCGCTATGCCTAGAAGATTGCTCGTCGATACGAATATCCTCTTAGATGCAGCCATGGCCGAGCGCGATGGCTGGGCTGCGGCCACACTGCTCATGGATGAGTTCGTATATGAAGAAGCTGTAGGCTATGTTTCAGCCCTGTCGCTGAAGGATGTTTACTATGTGCTCACCAAGTATGCGGATGAATCCGCGGCTCGGGAGTTCGTGCTAGCTGTGATGGACCTTTTTGAGGTGGTCGGAGTGGATGGGGCGCTCTGCCGGTTGGCCGCGCTCTCGAATGAGCCTGATCTAGAAGACGGTATCATACGTGCTTGTGCGGAGAGCATCCCTGTGGATTTCATCATCTCTCGGGACGAGAAAGCGTTCGTGCGTTCCCCTCTTAAACGTCTTACAGCCCAAGATTATCTCGATCTTTTCTGCGACGTTGAAACGGTGGAGCAGTTGTAAGGTCGGGAACTTGTGCGTTCATCGACCTATTATGCGAAGAGCATCCGTCCTCATTCCGAAGCACCACCCAAAAAAGGAACCCTCCCGGCCGGGAGGGTTCCTTTTTTGGGTGGTGCTTTAGAGCTCGGGGTTAGTTGCCGAGGTTAGTTGCGAATGACGAGGGAGACCTTGGCAGCAGCCTTACCCACTTCTTCGAGAGACTCGGTGTCATAGGCGGTGAAGGTGGCCGTGGCCGGATAGGTGCCGGCGTCGAGGTCCTTTTCGAGGACGATCTCGTCGATGTAGCTATCGGGGGCAAGACCGCGAGACTGATAGACCACATCGCCCGAATCGTCGAGGGTGATCTCGACGGTCATGTTGTAGCGGTTGCCCGGCACGTTCTCGATGTAGGCCGTGCCCGGAGAGGTGCCATCAGCGAACTCGACCACCGAAGCGATGGAGATGTTGAACATGCCCTCTTCCACCTGGCGGTTCAATTCGGCTTGGATCTCTTCAGCGGTCTTGTAGGGAGCTTGGCCCGACTTCGCGCTGTTGTCGAAGAAGCCGCCTTCTGCCGCACCGCTGGCGAAGAACCATATGCCAGCGCCCACTGCTGCTACGAGCAGGATGATGAGCACGATGATGAGGGGCTTCTTGTTGTTCTTCTTAGGCTGGTGTGGATTGGTGCCAGGCTGTACAGGACGGCCGCCTGCAGAGGGTTGCGGAGCGCTGTTCGGGGGGTAGCCACCCTGGTTCGGCATGCCGCCCATCGGGACGCCTTGCTGCGGCATCGCGCCGCGCATGCCCTGCGGCTGCTGTCCGTAAGGATTCGTGTCTGCCATGCGCTGTTTCACTTTCTCGTTCGGCTGACAATGCGTGTTCAATAAGTTTACGAAGAAACTCCGCCTCGCGCAAGGGTGAATTTAGCCATATGGATGGCTCGTGAACGGGAGAAAGCCTGATAGAAGACAGGGCGACCCCTCCTTTCAGAAGGGGTCGCCCTAGGATGCATCTGAGCGTTTCGGGCGCGAGCGGTGGTGCTGCGGCGCGCTCAGTGTTCGGCGATGTCGGCGTAGTCGACGCGGCCGCGGAACGTGCGATAGATCACCACATGATAGATGAGCACGAGCGGCAGGCCGATGCACACGATGATGGTCATGCAGGTGAGCGACAGCTCGGAGGCGCCGGCGCTCATGAGGGTGATGTTGCTGCCGATGCTATCAGGGGAGGCCACCACGAGGTTCGGGAACATCGAGCAGGCTAGAAGCCCCGTCAGACTGAAGGTGCCCACGCTCTGGCTGAGGAAGGCGTACAGGTCGCTGCAACCCTTCTTCTCGCCGAAGTACATGGCCAGCGCCAAGGCGATGATGAAGAGCACGGCGAACGCCACCGCAGGAATGAACAGCGTGATACCGCTGTTCGGCAGCACCTGTTGGATGGCCAGAAACGACACGACAGCGAACAGCACCAGTGCGATCACCTGCAGCGGGAAGCGCAGCTTGCGGGCGCGAGCGCGCACCTCGGAGTCGAGCGGGGCTTTCAGCGAGAGCCAGCAAGCGCCGGCTGCCAGGAACATGACCAGGCCTAGCAGGCCGCATGAGAGCGTGAAGGGAGTGATGAGGCCTAGCAGGGGCACGCCCATGTAGTCACCGTTGGCGTCCATGGGGATGCCGCCCATGATGTTGCCCACGGCCACGCCCAGCAGCAGGGCGGGCAGCAGCGATCCGACGAAGAAGCAGACGTTCCATACGGCGCGCCACTTCTTATCGGCGGCCCAGAATTCGAAGGACACGGCACGTACGATCAGGCCGAACAATACCAGCATGACAGCCAGGTAGAAGCCGGAGAACGTGGTGGCGTAGGCATCGGGGAACGCCGCGAACAGAGCACCTCCCGCCGTGAGCAGCCACACTTCGTTGCCGTCCCACACCGGACCGATGGAGCGGCGTACGATGGCCTGCTCGGTCTCGTTCTTGGCGATGAACGGGTAGAGCACGCCTGCGCCCAGGTCGAAGCCGTCTAAGATGAAATAGCCAGCTATGAGCACGAAGATGAGGAAGAACCACAACACTGCGAGCACCGACATCAGCGAGCACCCCCTTCCGAGGTAGGCACGTCACCTTCGGCGACCACCTCTTCGACCACTTCGACCGGTTCAGCGGCACCAGCCTCGACGACAGTGGGCTCGGCAGCACCAGCCTCAGCGGCACTAGCTTTGACGACGTCAGCCTCGACGACGGTGGGCTCGGCGTTATCAGCCCCAGCAGCACCAGCCTCAGCGGCAGCGGCCTCAGCGGCACCAGCTTTGACGACGACCGGCTCAGCGGCAGCGGCCATGGCCACCTCAGCTTCGCCTTTCTTGATCGCGCTGGCTTTCGGCGCTGCGGGGCCGTCGTTGATGAACTTCACCACCACGCGCGCCCAGCCGATCAGCAGCACCAGGTAGATGATGCCGAACAGGGCGAGGGTGATGAGTATCTCAGGGGTGGATACGCTGGCCGACACGCCGTCTTCGGTGAGCATGGCCACGCCGTCGGGACCGGTGGTGCTCGGGTAGACCACCCACGGCTGGCGACCCACCTCAGCGGTGAACCATCCGGCTTGGATGGCCAAGAACGGGAAGATGGGCGATATCAGCAGCAGCTTCTGCAGCCAGCCCATGGAGGCGATGGCTGCCTCGGAGCGCGTGCCGTCGGCGTTCTTCTTGCGCCGCGTGAATATGAGGGCGAGGATCACCACGATGAGGATGACGCCGAACAGCGCCACCATGAGGTGATAGCTCTGGAACACTAGGTTCACGGGGAGGTCTTCCACCACCATGTCCTGGTACTTCTCGGTCTCGGCGAGGGTGTTCAGGCCGGGCATCTCGGTGTCCCAGGTGCCGGTGGCCAAGAAGCTGGTGCCGCCAGGGATGGCGAAGGGCGCGAGCGTCTCTTCTGCGTTCTGATCGACCCAGCCGAACAGGTAGAGCGGGGGCACCTCGTCTTCGTACATGCCCTCCATCATGGCGAGCTTGGTAGGTTGCTCTTCGGTCACCTCCACCGCCGAGGAGTGGGCCGACACCAGCAGCACGCAGGTGGCGATGACGCCCACCACGGCCCCGACGCGCAGCACGCGGGCCGCCGCCTGCTGGTGGCGATGCTTCACCAGGTACCATGCGCCGATGGCCATGGAGATGAACGCGCCCATGACCAGCAGTGATAGCACCGTATGGAAGTACCGCGGCAGGGTGGAGGGGTTGAAGGCCGCCGCAAAGAAGTCGGTTATGATGGCCTCGTTGCCGGTGGGCGATAGCATGCCGCCAGCCGGAGTCTGCATCCAGGAATTGGCGATGAGTATCCACAGAGCCGACAGGCACGAGCCGAACCATACCAGCCATGCCGCTATCATGTAGAACTTCGGGCTGACCTTGTTCTTGCCGAACAGCAAGATGCCGAGGAACACCGATTCGAGGAAGAACGCGAACAGCGCTTCGGCCGCGAGGGGCGCGCCGAAGATGTCACCGACGAATCGGGAGTAGGTCGCCCAGTTGGTGCCGAACGAGAACTCCATGGTGATGCCCGTTGCCACGCCGATAGCGAACGTGGCAGTGAATATCTTCATCCACATGCGCGCGATGCCCTCATCGGTGGCATCTTTGCTGCGGTAGGCTTTCGTCACGAAGATGGCCATTATCAGGCCGATCCCGATAGAAAGCGGGACGAAGATGAAGTGGTAGGCTACCGTGAGCGCGAACTGAACGCGCGCCAGCAGCACCGGATCCAGTGCTTCCATTTTCTTCTCCTCCTTCGTTCCGTCGAGCAGGGGGCGTCGACGGAATCATCCATCAGCATTATAGAAGCAAACGCGATGGAAGGAGAACTGTGTAGCCAGTTTGTTGAACGGAGCCGATGCCTCTGCGGGTTCGTGGGAGAGGAAGGGAAAGGAAGAGGAAGGAGAGGCGAGGCGGCGCGGTACGGCACGGCACGGCGCGCCGCTACAGCTCGATGCGCTCGAAGAGCTCTTTGCCGACACCGCAGATGGGGCATACGAAGTCGTCGGGAAGCTCGTCGACGTACTCGATGTGGCCGCATACGGTGCACTGCCAGGCGTAGCGGGGCTTCTCGGCCTCGGCGGCCGTGGCGGCGTCCACCACGGCGGCTCCTTGCTGGACGAGAGCGGCACATGCAGCGGGCGCAGCGGGCGCGCCCTCTTCGCCGACGAGGAAGCTGGCGGCTTTCGGTGGGGTCTTTCCGCGGAGCACCCGGCGGTAATAGTCGTAGGTCATGGGCGGCTCGTCGGAGAGCTTGTGCGCCTCTTCCACGGTGCCGATGAACAGCAGATGCGTGCCCACATCGACGGTCTGCTCCACCTTCACCGAGAAGGTGGCCACGCTCTGTTCGGTGACGCAGGGCAGGGAGCTGGCATCCATTTCGACGGCAAGATCGGCGAACTTGTCGAACTCGAGGCTGCTCTTGAACCCGAAGGCACCGATGAGCTCCATGGTGGCGTTTTGGGACAGTACGCTGGCGGTGTAGCGCCCCGTCGCTTGGATGACGCGGGTGGTGGCGTTGTCTTTGTTCAGCGAGATGGAGAGGGTGACTGGTGCGCTGGCGACCTGCTGCAGCGTATTGATGGCACAGCCCGCGCGGGTCCCGTCGGGGGTCTGGGAGGCCACCAGGTAGAGGCCGTAGGTGATGGTGTGGATAGCGGCGCGGTCGATCATGGGAGGTTCCTCTCGCGAGCAGGAGCGCTCGACTGAAGGCTGGTAGCGGTGGCGGGGTCTCAGTAATAGCGGAAGTAGGCGGCGCAGCTCCCCTCGGAGGACACCATGCAGGGGCCGATAGGGTTCTCGGGCGTACAGACGGTGCGGAAGAGGGGGCATTGGTCAGGGGGCATGATGCCGCGGAGCACGTCCCCGCAGCGGCAACCCTTGTGCTCCACCGTATTCTCGATGGGCGGGTCGAAGCGCACGAGCGCGTCGAAGTCGGCGAACTCCTTGCGGATGCGATAGCCGGAGCCCTCGATGACGCCCAGACCGCGCCAGGCGGTGGGGCAGGTCTCGAACACCTCGTCGATGGCGGCGAGGGCCACCGGGTTGCCCTCCGGCATGACGCCGCGAGCATAGGCTATCTCGATATCGGCGCGGCCCTCGTGCAGCTGTCGCATGATCATGGCGACGCCTTGGAGCACGTCCACCGGCTCGAAGCCGGTGATGACGCCTGGGATGCCGTACTTCTCGGCCAGGAATCGGTAGGGCTCGCTGCCGATGATGGTGCTGACGTGGCCGGGCAGGATGAGCGCGGAGAGCTTCAGCGCCGGGTCGTTGATGATGGCTTCCAGTGCGCCGGGCATGTTCTTGTGACAGCCGTACACGGTGAAGTTCTTAAGACCAGCCGCTTTCGCGCGCTTGATGGCCATGGCCACCAGCGGGGTGGTGGTCTCGAAGCCCACGCCGATGAATATCACGGGTCGATCGGGGTTCTCCTCGGCCAGTTTCAGGGCATCGAGGGGGGAATACACGATCTCGACGCGGGTGCCTGCGGCCTGTTCTCGCAGAAGGCTGGAGGTGGAGCCGGGCACGCGGGTCATGTCGCCGAAGGTGGCGATGATGGCGTTGGGCACGCGGGAGAGGGCTATCACCTTGTCGATGTCGTGATTGGAGGTGACGCATACCGGGCAGCCCGGACCCGATGCCAGGCGGATGCCCTCGGGCATGAGGGAGCGGATGCCGTTTCGGGCGATGGCCACGGTGTGGGTGCCGCACACTTCCATGAGCGTGGCCTCGGCAGGAGCCAGGGCTCGGATGGAATCGACGAGGCCGCGGGCGAGGACGGGGTCCTTGAGCGCTTTGAGCTCTTCGGTGAAGGCATCCATGACCATCAGGCTCCGAGGTCTTCGCCGGCGAGCTCGGGGAATTGCTTGATGAGGTCGATGGTCTCTTGGGCGTACTGCTCGTCGACCACTTCGATGGCGAACCCAGCATGCACGAGCACATGATCGTTCACCTGGGCTTGGGGCGTAAGGTCGAGGGAGATGGTGCGCTTCACGCCGAGGATGTCGACATCGGCGAGGTTATCGCCGTTGAGGTTCGTTATCTTCGCAGGGATGGCGAGGCACATGGTTCGAGCCTTTCGGTAGCGTCGCTAAAGAGAGCTTTCGGCCCATGCTACCACAGCCTGTCCCAAGGAGATGCAGCCGTCGTTGGGCGGCAGGTCGCGGTTGATGGCCACGGTGAGCCCCGCGTTCTCAAGGCGCGGGAGCACGAGCTCGATGAGCAGGCGGTTCATGAACACGCCGCCCGACAGCGCCACGGTGTCGATGCCGTAGAGCTCGCGCACCAACAGAGCGGCGGTGAGCATGGCATCGGCGAATGCCTCATGGAAGCGACGGGCGCTGATGGCCGGATCGATTCCGGCAGCGATGGCATCGAGCAGGGCCTCGAACACCGGAGCCGCATCGAGGAGCACCACGGAGGTGTCAAGGGCGGTGCTGGTGTCGGTGGCGGAGTTCTTGACGAGGGCTATCTCGGGGCGCGGTCCCTCCTCGTTCGAGCAGGAGGCGGCAGCGGCTTCCAGCAGGATGGCCGGCTCGCCTTCATAGGACGCTTCTTCGCAGATGCCCAGCAGGGCGCTGGCGGCATCGAACAGACGCCCTACCGAGGAGGTCATGGGCGTGTTGATGCCTTGTTCGATCATGGTCTCGCAGATGGCGGCCTGGTTCGCCAGGCGTTCGAGCAGGCTGGTTGCGCCTGGATGTTCCAGTAGGTCGAAGGCCCATAGCACGCCGTAGGCCATGCGTAGCGGGTGCTTGATGCAGGCGGCACCGCCGGGCATGGGGACATAAGCGAAGTTGGCGAAGCGCTCGAAGGTGCGCTCGTTGGCTAGCAGCACCTCTCCGCCCCAGATGGCACCGTCGTAGCCGTAGCCTGTGCCGTCGAAGGCGATGCCGCATACGGCGTCGTGAAGATGGTGCTCTGCCATCACCGACACGATGTGCGCATGGTGGTGCTGCACGGTGGTGAGGGGGAGCTGCTGTTCATGAGCCCACTTCGAGGTGAGATATTCGGGATGCAGGTCGCAGGCGAGGGCTGTGGGTCGGGCTTCGAACAGCATCTCATAGCGATTCTTCGCCTGCAGCCACGCGTCGTAGGTGTCGGCGTTCTCCACATCGCCGATGTGCTGGGAGACGAAGGCATCGGTGCCGCGCAACAGCGTGAAGGTGTTCTTCTGCTCGGGGCCGGTGGCGAACAGGCATAGCGGGTCGCTTTTGGTGTTGGTCTCGGCGCAGGTGGGGGCCTCCAGCTCGATGGGGGCAGGGGCGTAACCGCGGGCCCGACGCACGAACTGCACGGCGTCGGCGTTCTCGCCGGTGGCGATGACCCGGGCCACCGAGTCGTCGAAGCGCGAGAGGATGGGTCGGTCGTTGCCGAGGAACGCATCGGCGATGCCGTGCAGCTTCTCGTAGGCTTCCTCGTCGCTCATGCAGATGGGCTCGTCGTGGACGTTGCCGCTCGTCATGATGAGCACCGGTGCGTCATCGCCTTTCAGCGCGGCGAACCGTTCGAGCAGCATCGCTTGGAGCGCGGTGGCGGGCAGCATGACGCCGACCTCTACCAAACGATCGGCGACGCCCGGATAGAACGGGATCCCTTGCAGCTTCCGCAGCAGCACGATGGGACGTTGGGGGCCGCTGAGCAGTCTCGTTTCAGCAGCGTTCACGGCGCACCAGCGCTCGATCTGCTCGACGTTGCGCATCATGACCGCGAAGGGCTTGCCGTCGCGGTGCTTGCGCTGTCGCAGCTCGGTCACGGCCTCGATCTGCGATGCATCGCAGACCAGGTGGAAGCCGCCCAGGTCTTTCGTAGCGAGGATGCCTCCGTCGACCAGCAGCTGAGCAGCGCGTTCGATGAACGCAGCGGTCTCTTCGGGGCCGTGGGCCATCTCGATCACTGGCGAACGGGTCGCCTCTCGGTCGTCTCGCCAGGTGAGGGAGGGGCCGCAGGTAAAGCAGGCGTCCGGCTGGGCGTGGAAGCGGCGGTCGGCCGGGTCATGGTATTCGGCGGAGCAGCGATCGCACATGGTGAACCCGTTCATCGATGTGTTAGCGCGATCGTAGGGCAGCCGATCGATGATCGTGAAGCGGGGCCCGCAGTTCGTGCAGTTGATGAACGGATAGCCGTACCGGCGGTTCGCGGGGTCTTCCAGGGCCTCGTGGAGGCATTCCTCGCAGGTGGCCAGGTCGGGCGACACCAAGGTGGTCTCCTCTTGAGCATCTTGGTCGGAGAAGCGTATCTCGAACCCTTCGATGCCCGTGAGGGGCACCTCGTTCATCTCGATCTCCTTCACCTCGGCGGCGCTGGGGGCGTTCTCGGAGAGCTCTATCACGAACTGGTCGAGGAGCTCTTGGTCGCCCTCGGCATGGATGAACACGCCGTTCACGTCGTTGAGCACCCAGCCGTCGATAAGGTAGCGTTGAGCGAGCCTATAGACGAAGGGGCGGAAACCCACCCCTTGCACGATGCCTTTGACCTGGATATCGAGAGCTTCCTTCATAGGGATTCAGTGCTCCTCATGATCGCGCAGATCGGCGTCGATGTGGCGCATGCGGTCGATGATGTCGCCGCTCATCTGGTCGCTGATGCCCATGATGCTCTCTTGCTCTGCCACGACGCGGTCGCTGATGACCGTGGCCAGCACCAGCTCGATCAGCTGAGAGAGCTGCCGCAGCGTGACGCCGGTGTTGTCGGGCAGGTGCACGTGCACGCAGCGACGCCCACGCTCGTTCAAGGTGATGAAGTCGCCGATGGCCTGGGCTTTTGCAAGATTGCCCAGAGAGGTCGCTTCGCTCTGCTCCGGAAGGGAGATATCCTTCAGCTCGTTGGCCGAAAGCAGCAGGAACACGCCGCAGTCGGGGCCGCCCTTCTGCAGCTGGCCGGTGGAATGCAGATAGCGGGGGCCCACCTCCAAGCACGACACCACGCTGAGAGCTTCGGACACGTCGTGACGGATGGTCTCAAGGGCTTCGCGCCGTCCTTCTCCGGTGAACGGAAGGAAGGCGTTCATGGCGAAGTAGTCGCCCGGCTTCACCGAATCGAACAGGGCGTAGAGCGTTTCGTAGAGCGTGGTGGCGCTGGGGAAGCAATCAGCCTGGCGCACTTCCGCATCGCCCATGTTCACCTCGTCGGTAAAGGGCTCGACGTAGTCGGGAGCGGGCTGGCCGTCGCGCAGGATGTTGAGCACGATGGCTTTGGCCGAGGCCACGTCGGGCTGGTCGAACGGGCACACCTTCATGAGGTAGCCGGCCATGGCGATGGCGTACTCCCACAGCACGAAGTGCTCGGCTAGCTCTTCCACCGAGTCGATGTGATAGTTCAGACGCGGGATGGCAGGGTCGACGTAGGCGAGGCTCATCTCGAAGTTGCTGCGCTCATCCCACAGGTCGGTCTTGGTCTGGTACATGATGGCGCTGACATCGCCGGGGTCGTTGGCCAGCAGCAGCGAGTCTATCTCGATGTGGGGCAGGATGCCTTGGGCATCCTTGCCGAGGGATTCGGCCACCAACTGTTCGATCCACAGGCCCAGCACGCGCCCGCGCTTCTGGGTGAGGAAGGAGAACTTGTTACGTCCGTGCAGGTAATTGTCATAGAGAAAAGAGGCCAAGTTGATGGCGGGGTTGTCGATGGCGTCTTCGCTGCACAGCTGCTCGGCCTCACGTGCATGGGCGATGAACGCCTCCAGGTCGATGCCGGCGAGAGCTGCCGGCAACAGACCGAACACCGACAATGCTGAGAAGCGGCCGCCCACGGAGGGCTGTCCGGGGAACACGGCCAGCCAGCCTTCCTTCTCGGCCTGATGTTGCAGGTCGGAGTCGGGATCGGTGATGGCCACCAGGTGCTTCGTCACGCCCTCTTCCCCCAAGGTCTCGGCGAGGGAGGCGCGTATGGCCTGCAGCAGCAGGCGCGGCTCGATGGTGCCGCCGCTCTTCGAAGCGATGATGACCAGCGTGGTGGCGGGATCGCACGCGGCCAGCAGCTCGCGGACGCGCACAGGCGAGTCGGAGTCGAGGATGCGGAAGTCGACGCGGTTCTTGTCCTGCTTGTTGTACTTGGTGATGGTCATGGGCGCTTGGGTGGAGCCGCCCTGGCCGATGAGCACGACCGTTTGGATGCCGCTGGCCACCACGTCATCGGCGAAAGCCTGTATCTTCGCGAGCGGGTAGGGCGGTTGAGAGGCCAGATCGGCCCAGCCCATGAAGTTCTCGGCGCACGTTTGGGCTTCCGGTGAGAAATCGTAGAGCGTGGCGTCTTTGCGCTGCAGGCGGCTGGCGACGCGATCCTGCATGAGCATTTTGGCGGACGGATAATGCTTGTCGATGTCGGTGGTTATCATAGGGACCCCTCTAGATATGGGGAAGCGGGCCGAAGCCCGCTTTTCTGTTACTTATATATAGGTATATGGTACCGCGTTCGTCACGAGGGAGGAACTAGATGCCCAGAGCTTTCTTCAGCGCCGAGACGCGGCGGCGCGATACGGGGATCTTCTCGTCCACGCCGTTCAGGGTGAGCAGCAGCGTTCCGCCGGAGACGGATTCTATCTCCTCCACCAGTGACAGGTTGACCAGATAGCCGCGGTGGACGCGGAAGAAGCCGTGACCGTCGAGGCGCTTCTCTAGCTGCGCGAGGCTGACCGTGGAGAAGAACCGATCGGTGTCGGTCTGCAGGTAGGCATAGTCGTCGCGGGCCATGACGAAGCGGATCTTGTCGATGGCGATGAGAATCTTCTTGCCGCCCTTCTCCACCGGGATGCGCTCGGACTTCTGCGCTTGCATGTGCAGCTTCACCTGTTCGCGCACGCGGGTGATGGCCTGGGCGAGGCGTTCCGTTTCCACGGGCTTCACCAGGTAGTCGATGGCATTGACGTTGAACGCGTCGATGGCGTGCTCGCTGTAAGCGGTCACGAACACCACGCACGGCGGGAACTTCAGATGGCGCAGGGCTTCGGCGAGCTGCAGACCCGTTGCCTCAGGCATGTTGATGTCGAGGAACATGACGTCGCAAGGATACTCCTTCAGCTTCTCGATGGCCTCGCGGACGCTGGCGGCCTCGGCCACTACCTCCACCTGGCCCACCTCATCGAGAAGGAACCGTAATTCGGAGCGCGCAGGAGCTTCGTCGTCGACGATGATCGCCTTGAGCACTTTGTCCTCCCAACGGATAAGCGGTCTGATGAATCCAATAAACCGTTCCATTGTACCCTACCGAGCTGCCATTCGCCGACAGAATGGGAAAAAAGCTGACCATGCCGAGGGGCGGCCACCCCCTTCAGGGGGAGGGGTCTGACTGAGCAAAAGTCGAGGTGAAAGCAGGTTATCAGGGTGAATGCAACGATAGGGGAGATTGTCAAGCAACAGCTTGGAAACAATTAGCGAGCGAGCACATAGAACGGCTGCCGCGTGAAGCGACGCAAGGCGGATCGCGCGGCAGATCACGGGTTGGTCGTAGATGGGAGATGTCCCTTTCGGAAGGGGATCAGAACAGTCCGATCAGAACAGTCCGTTGAGGATGCTGGTCCACTCCGAGAGGAACACGAACTGAGTGAGCACGGTCAGCACGCATGCGATGGCGCTGACCGCCACACCGGCGATGGCCAGGGGCTTGCCGCGCTTCTTCCCTTGGGCGGTGCCGATGATGCCCACGATGCCGAGCGCGATGCCCACCACTCCGAGGATGCCGGAGAAGGTGCCCACCACGGGCACGAAGAAGGCCACGATGATGGCAGCGAGGGTGAGGATGCCCAGCACCAGCGACAGGATGCCCATGACGGAGAAGGGCTTCTCCTCGCCGTCGGCCTGCTCGTAGTACTGCTGATAGCCGTATGCATAGCCGTCGGGCCACTGGTAAGCGGCCTGAGCGGTGGCGTCAGCCTGCCCATAGGGTTGTTGCTGGTATTGGTAGCCGTAGGTTTGCGCCTGGGCTTGGGCATCGCCGTAGCCTTGCATGGCGCTCTGGTAGGCGCTCTGCTGGGTGGGCTGCTGATAATACTGTTGATAGTATTGCTGGCTGGTCTGCTGCTGTTGCTGCGCGTACTGCTGACCGTAGGGCTGGTAGGCCTGCTGGCCGTAAGCGCTCTGCTGAGCTGCGGTGCCTTGAGCGAACGGCTGCGATTGCTGGTAGGGTCGTTGACCCTGCTGAGCGCTCGCCTGGCCGAAGGGCTGGGACTGCTGTGTTGCGGATCGGGCACCAGTCTGACCGAACGGTTGCGACTGTTGATAGGCGCGTTGGCCCTGCTGAGCGTACTGCCCAGCGGCAGCACCATAGACGGCCTGCTGATCGGCCATGCGATTCGGGTATTGGGCGTTTCCGACCACGACGTTCTCCTCGGATTCCGTACGCTTCGTTCTCGGCGAGAGCCGCCCGATGCGGCGAGCGTACGGCGTCGATCGGGAAACCAGTATGTTCCATTTTAGCAAGGTTGAGCGCTGTGGCCGCTCTCAACAAAAAGAACACAATGCCGAAAGCCCGTCGTGAGAGCGGCTATCGGCATCGTGTTCTAGCCGATCTGGCCCTCCATCCAGTCCGGTTCATGCCAGTCGGCCTCGCAGCTGTAGCGGGCGGTTTGAGGGTCGAACTCGCTCAGGCCGCGCGTGAGCTCTTCGACGGTCTGGGGGAACAGGAACTCGGTGCGCTCGTAGCCGGGGAGGAAACCGGCGGCCTCCATGGAATCGAGCAGGTCGATCATGGGCTGATAGAACCCGTCGAGGCTGAGGAAGAAGCAGGGTGCGGCCGTCAGGTTCAAGCGGATGCGCGACATGATCTCGGTGATCTCTTCCAGGGTGCCCACGCCGCCTGGCAGAGCGACGAACACCTGGCCCAGCTCTATCATCTTCGTGCGGCGCTCGGCCATGGTGTCCACTACGTGCAGCTCGGTCAGCTCGTGCTGGGCCACGCCGGCATTGAGGAAGAACTGCGGCTCGACGCCGATGACCTGGCCGCCGGCGGCGAGAGTGGCGCGGGAGACCTCGCCCATGAGACCGACGGCGCTGCCGCCGTAGACGAGGGTGTGGCCGTTGCTGCCTATCCAATGGCCTAGGTCGCGGGCGGCTCGGGCGTACTTATCGTCGGGTCCGACATGAGAGGCGCAGTAGACGGTTATGTTCATGATGGGCCGTTCCTTCGTGATGCGTTCTTGGGGCGCCGGTGCAAGGGCGAGGGTACGGATGTCGAAGCAGCACCGATCGGGCGGCTCTTCGCGCGAGCCTTCCTCTCCTGCTCATGGGCGCAGCGACCATTGTAGCAGCCGCTGTTCGGCTCGCCGATGACCGCGGTGCTTCTGCTGCCGAGCCGTTGCCTCGCTGGCGGCCGGGACAGGCGGCCAGCGGCGTTCCGTGCGGTCGCGCTACGAGGCTTCGACCATCGGTCTCACCAGATCGAGCAAGGCGCCTTCGCTCAGGCCGGCGCTGCTGGAGGCCGAGTAGGAGAAGCCAGCGGCGCTCCAGGTGGCCAGGTTCATGGTGTCGCCATTGCCCTTCAAGGTGATGGTGATGCCGTCCATGACGGCGGTGCGGGTCTCGTCATAGCGGTTGAAATCGCCGCTGACGTCGCGCTCGCCGATGCCCTTGCGCAAGCACAGCTGCTCGCCATGGGCGTTCTCGAAGATGACCGAGATCAGCTCGCCTTTGACGACGCTGATGCTCTTCTGTTCGTAGCCCTCGGGGATGCTCGGTAGGGTGAACGGGAAGCCGGCTTGAGCGACGGCCTCCTCGATGGTGTGGCATTCGATGAAAGGACTGGCCAGGCCAACGGCAGAGCGGCTGTCAGAGGCGCTGTCGTCTGCATTGCTGTCGGTGGTGCCTGGTGGCGTGCCGTCGCAGGCGGCCAGGGAGAGCGTGAGGGCGAGGCCCCAGCCGAAGAGAGCGAGCTTCTTCATGGTCCGTCTTCCTTTCGAGTGGTCGGTGGTCGAGAGGCGCGGACGTTCTCGTCGAACGCTGCCGCTCTCGTCGTCTGCATCGTTTTTACCCGAGGAAGACGACGGCAAAGGAGGTGGGCGTCCAACGGATGCCGGCCTGATACGAAGCTGTAGCGTTTCGTTACCTGGAAAAGGGCTCTAGCGAGGGAGGCAGGACGAGGGGCTAAGGGGTGCGCTTGCGGGCGCGGTGCGCGTAGAGGATGGCTACGAATAGCATGATCGCCTCGATGACGAGGGCGATGGCCATGGTGCTCTCGAAGCCGGAGACGTAGGCGCTCGCTTCGGTCATGCCTTCGTGGACATGAGCGGCGACGTCGTTGGTGAAGTAGCCCACGAGCAACGCCGAGGAGAGCGCTGATGCCAGCTGCACGAACACCGACGAGATGGACGATCCCGCGGCCAGCTGGTCTGGACCAAGGTGGGCGAGGGCCGTCTCGCGATTCGGTGCCGTTTCGGCGCCCACGCCAGCGAGGATGACGAACACTATCGCTAGCAGCGCGACGATCGCTCTTCTCTCGGCGAGGCCCCACAGAGCGGCCAGCCCGGCCACGATGATGGCGAAGCCGATGGGCACCAACGGCCAGATGCCGTGACGGTCCACGATCCTGCCGGCCACCATGGCGCTGGCGGCGTAGGCCAGCTGAGGCAGCAGCATGAACAGGCCTGCGGCCGAAGCGGCGAGGCCGACCGCGCCTTCCAGATAGAGCGGCACCGTGAGCCGCAGGGCATGTTCGGCGAAGGAGCTGAACATGACGAGCAGCACGCCAACCAGAAAGGTCTTATCGGCGAGGGGCCGCAGGTTCAGCAGCGGTACGTTCAACCGGTTCTGGCGATGAGCGAACAGGCCGAGCACCGCGCAGCCGCCCACCATGAGCAGCAACGCTATGGCTAGCTGATGATTCAGCTCGGAGATGCCGAACATGGCGCAGCCCAGGCCGACGAAGGCCAGCAGTGCGCTGGGAACGTCGATGGGTTGGGGCGTGGTCAGCCTCTCTCCGATAGGCTTCATGAACAGCACGCTGCCGATGAGACAGAGCAGCCCCATCGCTGCGGTGGGCAGGAACATCGCGTTCACGCCGAAGCGGGTGAGGATGAGACCGGACAGAAACGGGCTGAGGGCGAAGCCGATGCCGCCGGCTGCCGTCTTCAACGAGAGGGAGAACGTGCGGCGCTCGGGCGGAGCTGCTCTCATGATGGAGGTGCTGGCCGTGGGATAGAGCAGGCCGGCGGCTATGGCGTGGAGCAGCCGCGCCGCCATGATGCCGAAGTAGTCCGTGGCGAGGGTTCCCACGATGCCGCCTGCAGCCATGCAACCGGTGGCCACGATCATGAGGCGTTTCAGCCCCCACCGTTGCAGAAAGCGTGCGCCCATGGTGATGATGGTGGCCGCTACGATGGCGAAGGCGAGCACGATCCAGTTCGCTTGGGCCACCGAAACTTGATAGGTGCGGGCGATGGTGGGAAGCGCGACCGACATGAGCGTCACCATGAAGCCGTTGAACATCATGGTGATGACGATGACGGCGATGATGGCTCGTCCGTTGCGGGGCGACACCGGCGGGGCAGCTGTCGTTCCGCTCGTCTCCATGGGCCTTCCCCTGCCTTCCCGGTGCTCCGTTCCGCTTCATGCTCCCATTCTAGGAGCGGTGTGGCCAGGGGGCGAGGAGAGCGGCCGAGCTGTTATCCATTCGATGACAGGAGGGAAGGGGACGAGATGCCTTGGAGAGGGGTGGTAATGGGATGTCCGGTCGCTGCTCGGGTTTCGCTACTGCGCGTGATGACAGCCGTGGTGCCGTGAGCCATGGCTGGCCCCTTGCTCGATTCCTTGACCTGCGCCTTGGCCGTTGCTCGAGGGGCTTTCCGTTGCGGCATCGCCGGTGCCGTGATGGGCGTCGATGCGCTCGCGCAGCTCTCTCATGGAAAGGCCGGCGCAATCCTCCACGGTGACCTCGGGGTCGAGGGAGGCGAGCTCGACCGCGGCGGTATAGCGGCCGCAGCCCATCCCATGGGCGTGGGCTTCCTCGTGGGTCTGCAGGCTGACCGCATGGCATGAGGCGCGGTAGGGGAGGTTGGCCAGGCATTCTTCGCTCGCAGTGGTCAAGGCTTGCTCTTGGCCCTGATCGTTGGCGGCGACGCTGACCTGGATGTAGCTGTTCTCTTCCAGATAGGGGGCCAGTGCATCGCTGTTGGTGAGCAGGGCCAGGGCTTCATCGTAGGGGAGCCCTGCAAGGTCGAGCTGTGCCAGCACCGCTTCGCCGTCGGCATTGACGGCTTCTGCGGCTACCACCTTGTCGAAGCGGTTGACCTGCAGTTCGATGGACGGGTTGATGTCGATGTCCACGAAGGCGGTGGGCTCAGCACCCGCGCGGGTCATGCCGAAGAGCACCGCGCCCAGCACGAGGCAAGCGGCTAGCGCGCCGATGACGCCGTACCGACGAGTCCGGCGGAAGCGATGCATCTTGATGGGCGGTTTGGCGCTCGGATGTGCTGCGCTCGCGTCCGCGATGGGGACCGTCTGCTGCGAGGTGGTCGCCTCGGCAGCCAGTCGATCGAAGGCTTCGAGGGTGCGCTGCTTCGTTGCGGCCGGTGCTTCGAGCGCGTCGAAGGCTTCGCGTACGCGCTGCTGCAGTTCGCGGTCGTTCACGAGAGAGCCTCCTTCAGCGTTCTCTTTCCCCGGGCGATCCAGGAGTAGACGGTATTCACCGGGGCATCGAGCATCTGCGCGATCTCCGGTGCGGTGTAGCCTTCGTAAAGAGCCAGGTAGAGCGGTAGGCGGGGTGGGTCATCGAGGCTACGGAGAGCGTCGATGACCTCGATGTGGCAGGAATGCGGCTGGCTGAGGGGATCGTGGGAGGCGAGCACCTCAGCCGAGTCCGTTTCCTCAAGGGGACGTTCGGTGCGACTGCTGGCTCGTAGCATGTCGCGGCATACGTTGGACGCCACCTTGATGAGCCATGCTTTGCGATGCTCGTCATCGTTGAAGGTCGTCGTGTCGGCGGTCGCGTATTTGAGGAACGTGTCTTGGAACGCGTCTTGAGCATCGTATTCCGAAGGGAAGAAGCTCTTGCAGACGCGCCATACGGTGGATCCGTGGTGTTCCATGACCTGCTCTATATCAGCGCGATCCCGCAAGCGTTCCCTTCCGTTTCCGCATTACCAGCAGTGGCCTCCGCGATGGCCATAGCCGCCATGATGGCCGCGACCATAGCCGTAGCCGCCGTTGTTGCGGTAGCCGTCGTTCGCAGCGGTGCCATAACCGTTGCCGTAGCCTGCGCCGTAGCCTGAATGCCCGCTATGGTAGCAGCCGCTCCAGCCGTAGTTGTCGCACAGACCGTCACCATCGGCGTCCACGTAGCCGCCGCAATACCCAGCACCGGCACCGCTGCCGGCAGCATAGCCCGTGCAGCCATTCTGATAGCACAGGCCCGAGCCGTAGTTGTCGCAGATGCCGTCACCGTCGTTGTCGGTGAAGCATGGCACCGCGAAGCTCTGCGCACTAGCATCATACCCCGTATCGGCACTCTCGGGAGCAGCGGGGGTCTCGTTCGGGGTCACGGCGGGGGCTGCTTCGACCTCGGCCGGTGCTTCCGGCTCCGTTGCGACAGGTTCGGTTGCGGGCTCGATCGTGGCTTCGACCTCGGCCTCGATAGGGGCTGGCGTCGTCGTCTCGCTGGTCGGTGCGACGATGTTCGCGCCGTTCAGGCCGAACGCCAGCGCGGGGGCTGCGATAGCCAGGCACACCGAGGCGACCGCCGCGACGATCGTGAGCTTCTTCATGAAGAACCACCTCTTCTGTTTCGTTGGTCATCTCCTTCTCCACTTATTAACACGATCCAGGTCGTCCAATCCTTGCAAGCTCTTCGAAAAAAGGAAGGAGCCCGCGAGAGGCTCCTTCTTGTCCGAGTCGTGAGCGCCAGGCTCGTTTGGCTTTCGCGCGGTCGTACTTCTTGCTGCCGTGGGGGCCGTGGCCGCAGGCGTAGCCGTTGTAGCGCGGCTTCGCGGCCAGCGTGGCCTCCTCGGCCGTTTGCCGCCAGACCACGTTGCCGCTCGGGGCGTGCTTGCGCTTCTTGGACATATCGCCTCACCTCCTTCGCGTCGTCTTCGGTCGGGAAGAAGGCTAGCACGAAGATGTGCAAAGAAGATGGTCGCTGCGAGCCGTTCGCTGCTGCGGTGTTTCGTGGTAGGGTGGAAGGAAGAGAGCGAAGAGGGGCGGCTCGCGGTCGCAGTGCCTTTCGCTCGGGGGGACGAGAAGACGGCGGATGGGGCCATGGCCGAGGGCATCTTAGAGATATTCCAGCAGATGGTGACGCTGTTCGCCATCGTGGGCGTGGGGTATGGGGCGAAGCGCGCAGGGGTGATGGACACCGCGTTCGACCGGCAATTGTCGAAGGTCATCATCAACCTGGCGCTGCCCGCCATGATATTGGGCGCCGTGCTGACCGCCGATGAGCTGCCGAGCTTTCAGAACATCCTGCTCACGTTCGGTCTGGCATGCGGCAGCTATGGGCTCGTCGTGGCCATAGCCTACGGGCTGACCGCGATCATGAGGATATCGGTGGGCCATCGTGGCGTGTTCAAGTTCATGCTGTGCTTCGGCAACGTGGGCTTCATCGGCTTTCCGGTGCTCTCGGCCATCTTCGGTCAGCAGGCGCTCATCTATGCTGCCGTGTTCAACCTGCCGTTCAACTTCTTGGTGTTCACCATCGGCATCATCTTCCTCGCGCAGGACAACGCCGATTCGTCGAAGGTGAGGCTGGGGGTGCGCAAGCTGGTGTCGCCGGCCATCGTCTCGTGCTTGATCGCTATCGCGTGCACGCTGCTGAACGTTCATAGCGTGCCCGTGGTGGGGGATGCGTTCGCCACGCTCGGTTCGCTCACCACCCCGGCTGCGCTGCTCATCATCGGCTCGTCTTTGGCCGATCTGCCGGTGCGCGAGCTCATCGGCGGATTCCGTCTGTGGGTGGCCGCTCTGTTCCGTCTGGTGGTGAACCCGCTCGCCATCTGGGGCGTGTTCCATCTGTTCGTGAGCGATCCGCTCCTGTTGGCGGTCATCGTGGTGGTCTCGGGCATGCCGGTGGCCACCAACGGCACCATGCTGTGCTACCAGTACGGCGGCGACACCAAGACCATGGCCCAAGGTACCTTCGTCACCACTGTCCTCTCCCTTCTCACCATCCCTCTGCTCGCTACCTTCATCACCGTCCTCAGCTAAGATGACCGAACTTTTTTGGTCAACAGCCGTTTCCGACGAGAATGTCTAAAAAAACACCACCATTTTTTAGACATGTCGGCTATAGTCTTCTTTAGACCAAAAAAGTTAGGAGCTGAGGCGATGGAGTATGAAGGTCTTCGCAAGATATTTCACATATCGGAGAGCGAAGCCGCCCAGGAGCACCAAAGGCGGCTGGCGGCGAAGAATACGAAAGAACTTGGCTTGAGCATAAAGGATAACGAATGTTTTTATTGCATGGATGCCGAAGTCTATGAGCTGATAATCAAATGCGAACGTCTTGATAAACGAATACGAGAGGAGATAGCGCTCCTGCCCCCTATCGCGCTTCATCAATACATCACCTCCACCCTCATCGAAGAGATAGTCCTTACCAATGAGATCGAGGGCGTTCGTTCATCGCGACGAGAGATCGGCGACGTATTGGCTAATTTGGAGAAGAACGACAAGAGGAGGAGGTTTCACGGGATCGTCGAGAAGTACAACGCTCTGGTGGGATCGAGCGACATCGCGATCGAGACATGCCAAGACATCAGGGACATCTATGACGAGCTCGTTCGTGAAGAGGTCGAGTCGCAAAAGCCCGACAGCAGGTTGGATGGAGAGTATTTCAGAGCTGGCCCTGTTAGCGTCCTGAATGAAGCGGATATCCCTATCCATCAGGGAATAGAGCCAGAGAGCAAGATCATCCGATATCTGGAAGAAGCCCTGCGCATCTTGAACGATGAGGCCACAGAGCTGCTGGTCCGCATCTCGCTCTTCCACTTCTTGTTCGCCTATATCCATCCGTTCTATGATGGCAACGGCCGGACGAATCGGTTCATCAGCAGTTATATGATGGCGAGCAGGTTCAGTCCGCTCGTGGGATTGAAGCTCTCGCATGCGGTCAAGCAGCACATCAAAGCCTACTATAAGGCGTTCACGATCTGTGAGCATCCATTGAACAAAGGAGATCTGACCCCCTTCATCATCCTCTTTTCCGAGATCATAGTGTCTGCGATGGAGGATATCGCGACGACCCTGAAAGAAAAGCGCGCGGCGATGGACGATGCTGAAAGAGCGATGTTGCTGCTTTCCGGCATACACGACCAGAAGGATCTTCCGCGGATCGGAGGTATCCTGATCCAGGCTGCTCTCTTCTCCGATATTGGGATAACCATGCAAGAGCTCAAAGATACTACGGGTCTGTCTGAGCCTACGATCAATAAGCGCCTGGCATACTTCGAGGAGCTCGGGCTCAGCATGAAGACCAAACAGGGAAGACGGGTCCATCATCAGATGGATCTGGGAGCTTTGAAAGGTCTGAAATAAGGGGAAGCTCTGCCGCAAGGGGATCGCGATGGCATAGTGCCAAGAAAAGGTGCCCCTTGGGGGTTCGGTAACGGTGTGGATGCAAAGGTGGGGCGCGAGGTTCGGCTGGGGGAGCGGGCTCGTAGAATCGGGGGTGATGCTCTTATCTCTTATAAGGGTCCTCGGTCGGAGGGATGAGCTCGTGCTTCGGCGGAGGCGATCGTGGAAGGAAGCCATCATGTGCACGGCGGTCAGGTTCACCGATGAGGACGGTCGCTTGTTCTGGGGGCGCAATCTCGACTGGGATGAAGGTTATGGCCAGGTCCCGCTCGTCATGCCGCGGGGCTTCTTCGTGAAAGAAGCGTTCGGCGAGGGTCACCCGAGCGCCCATGCGGTCATCGGCATGGGCATCGAGCATGAGGGATATCCGCTCTACTTCGACTGCGCGAACGACGCGGGACTTGCGGTGGGAGGCCTGAACTTCCCGCTCTCTGCCCGATTCGAAGAGGGGCCGGTGGAGGGGAAGGTCAACGTGGCCGCCTACGAGATGCCGGTGTGGGCGACGACGAACTTCTCCACGGTGGACGAGGTGGCGGCCGCCCTCAAGGACGTGGTGCTGGTCGATCGCGGCATAGCGCCGTCTTTGCCCGCGGCGCGCTTGCATTGGCACATCGCCGATGCGCAGCGCAGCATCGTGGTGGAATACGAGGCCGATGGCATGCATGTGCACGATGACCCGGTGGACGTGCTGACCAACGAGCCGCCGTTTCCGTGGCATCGGGAGAACCTGCGTACCTATCGCGGGTGTGGGAACCAGTGGCTCGGTGCTGCGAGATGGGGCGATGTCTCCTTCGAGCCGTTCGGCGCTGGCGGGGCCATGCGCGGGATCCCAGGGGATGTGTCCTCTCCCTCGCGCTTCGTGAAGGCGGCGTTCGTCAACGCGTTCCATCCGCAGAAGCAGACCGAGGAGGAGAACGTCATGCGCATGTTCCATACGTTGGGCAGCGTCGCATTCGTCGAAGGGTGCGCCACCACGCGGCGCGGGACCTTCGATAAGACCCTCTATTCCAGCTGTTTCAGCGCCAGCAGCGGCACGTACTATTACAACGCCTACGACGACATCACCGTGCGCTCGGTGCGCCTGGGCGATCACGCCGGTGCTGACCCGAGCGCATTGGTCGCCCCTTGCGCATGAGCGATCGTATGCCTTCGGCCGTCTTGCTCTTCTATCAGTCGGTCACCTCAGCGGCGGACAGCTCGGGGCGTGGGATGAGGAGCGAGCCATAGAACGAAGCGGAGTTCGCTGCGTGCAGGGCGCCCACGGAGTTGTGGGCGAGGGGACGGTCCTTCACCACCAAGGTGATGACCGGGGCCGCGGAATGGGCGCTGAAGAGCATATCATGGCCGGCGCACAGGCCGATGACCACGTTCACTTCGGTGTTCGCCTCAGCGAGGAGCTGCGCTTGCAAGAGCGGGTTGCATGACGCTTCGCCATAGTCGCAGCAACTGCATCGGGCACCCAAGCGCCCGCGGGGGATGGCGCCCACTTTGCAGCAGATGCCGAAGGGCTGATAGCCTTGGGCTCGCAGGATGCGCGCGAAGGTGCGCCCTTCCTCGGCCAGGCCGGCGCACGAGGCGATGCCGATGCGCTGCCAGCCCATGTGATGCAGGAAGGCCAGTGTCTCTTCTACGCGACACCACCGGTTTGCGAAGGCGTCGGCATTGACCGCGCTGGCTGCCTGCATCGCCTTCAGCGCGAACGGGTCGTCCCGGTAAGCCTGAGCGCTGGCCTCCACCCCCTCCTCGCCGAGGGCCGCGGTGGGGCAGAACGCCGGATAGCTCCCATCGGATCGCGCACATCCGACCACCCGACAATCAGTGCAGCTGAGCTCTTGTACTTCCATGCCCCATCCTCTCCTCGCCGTTCCCTCCCTAAAGCATAGCGCATCGCTTCGGAGACATCAGAACCCTCGGTGCTCCATCGGCGCCCTAGAAGGCGTCGATGAGGATGCATTCCCATTTGATGGTACGATAGGAGCGGAGAGAGGCGGCGTAGACCAGAGCGATCGCGAGACGGGAAATGTCCTTAGGCGCTCGTCGCTATGGTGGATCGGAGGCTCGCGCGATGCTCGATCGAATCGACGTCGATGAATGGTATTTCGACCTGGAAGGCTACATGCGCCAGGAAGAGCCAGCACAGGCGGAACGAGGTCGAGCCTGGGCAACGGCCATAGGTCTTCAAGCTGTCGATGGGCTTCGGCCCTCGCAGTATCTTCTCGATACTGCTCAGCAGCATATCGATGGCGACATAACCATCGATGAGGTCCAGGATCGGATCAAGTCTTACTATGAACGGTGGGACCAGCGAAGCCATGAAGAATCGGAGACGGAGGAGGCAGATACGGTCTCTTCGCGGATCGCCGAGATACTGGGAGAGCGAACGTTCAATTTCTCCCCGAGCGAACTGAGGTCGATCCATGGGAGGCTGTTCAAGGGGCTTATAAAAGAAGCTGGAGCTTATCGAAAGCATAATATCTCGAAGAACGAATGGGTCCTTAAAGGGGATTCCGTTCGCTATGCGGCATGGGAGAGCATAAAGGATACCGTCGAATATGATCTTGATCGCGAGAAGAGCTTTTCCTATGAGGGGTCGTCTAAGTCGGAGGTCGTAGCGCATATAGCAGCTTTCACTTCGGGAATCTGGCAGATACATCCCTTTTGCGAAGGGAACACGAGGACCACAGCTGTGTTCATCATCAAGTATCTGAACTCTCTGGGCTTTGAGGTAGATAACCGATCCTTCGCAGGGCACTCTTGGTATTTTAGGAACGCCCTGGTAAGAGCCAATCATACGGATCTTGAAAAGGGAGTGTATGCGACCGATTCGTATCTCGTGAGGTTCTTCGAGAATCTTTTACTAGGTACCGACCATGAGCTGAAGAATCGCTACCTACATGTGGATTGGCCTCAGGAAGAGGATTGCGACCAGATCGCGGAGAGCCCTACCGAACAAGTCACCGAACAAGTCACCGAACAGGTCGCGTCTCTCTTGGGCGCGCTCGGGAGCGAAGAACTCCCGGGGGTGGAACTGATGGCGCGGCTCGGTTTGAAGCATAGGCCAACGTTTCTGTACTCCTATCTTCATCCGGCGATCGAAGCTGGTCTGGTCGAGCGAACCATTCCCGATAAGCCTAACAGTCGCTTCCAAAAATATCGTAGGGTTCGGTAGCCCCACGAAGGGTCCTTCTTTCTAGAAGGCATCGATGAGGTCGACCAGTTCTTGGCGCTTGTGGATGTCCAGCTTGGTGTAGATGCGCTTGGAGTGGGTGCGGATGGTGTTCTCGGACACTACGAGGGTCTCGGCGATGCGGGCGACGGAGTTGCCGCGGGCGAGCAGTTCCATCACCTCGGCTTCGCGGGCCGACAGGCGGAAGTGCTCTTGGATGCGGGCTGCCTGGACGGCGATGCGATCGATGGCCCCTGCGTCTTCCTCGGTCGGGGCCGGGGCGGGAGCGACCTCGCGTTCTCCTTCCTGGGGCGGTCGCAACGCCACCAGCTCGATGGCCTCGGGGCTATCTTGTCGCGAGAGCGCTGAGGTGAAGCCGCCCGATCCCATGAAGTGCATGAGCCCCAAAGCCCAGATGGCGATGAGCGCCACCACTGCCAGGGGGTCCATCCCCAGGATGCGGACGTCTTCGGCGAACGTGCCTCCGAGGAAGCCGAGCCCGTGCAGCGCGTAGACGATGGTGCCGAAGAATCCGTAGATGAACACCGGGTTGATGCCGCGGTCGCGGGATATCTGGGCGCACTGCATCATCATCAGCATGATGTAGGCAGTGTAGACCGCATAGAGCACCGAGGCGAGCACGCGGGCATAGCCATCGTTGAGCACCGGCAGCAATACCAGCGAGGTGATGAGGAACGGGAACACCACGCGGTAGGTATCGGTGATGGACAATCGCACGTTCTTCAGGGTCCACAGCAGCAGTATCACGATGGCGGCGACGAGGATGCCCACCATGGACAGCACGTTCACGTTGATGCCGAGGGCCGGCTCAGCCACCGCGATGGAGCGCATGATGCCGGCGCAAAAGCCTACGGCCCCGATGCACAGCGCACCGCGCCAGTGGTCATGCAGCACCTGACGATAGACCTGTGGATGATGGCGGGGGATGTCGGAGAACATGGGCTGCTCGGGGTTGATGGTGCGGCTGCGCAGCGTGACGCATAGGCCGAACAGCGGTAGGAACACCAGCGGGATGAGATAGGCCGTCACCGCTTGGGGGATCAGGTACAGCGCGAAGTAGAATATGGCAGCCCAGGCGCTGCCGACCAGAAGGTCACGGTTGCCCGCGTCGGCATCTTGGCTGGCGAACAGCCGTTGCCACAACATGTAGAAGCCGGCGGACCCCAAGCCCAGCAGCGCACCGCCCGCGCACACCAAGGGCAGCGCCGCTGCATCTATATATATGGCAGCGATGAGGCAGCACCAACCGATGAAGTAGATGGCGCTGGTGAGCTTCACCAGGAAGGTGGACGTCAGGCCGGGCAGGAAGTAGGAGCCGACGCAGCTAGCTCCGTAGCTGAGCGAGAACACCACCGACTGAGCGAGAAAGAACCAGAAGATGATGGTGGAGGTCTGGAACTCCATAGGAAGGAAGGGGAACACGCCGCCCCATACTCCCGCAGCGTTGATGGCGAGGAACAACGCATAGCCGAGCGACTCCACGTTCGGCGTCATCATGCGCAACACGCTCTGTCCATCGGTCATCGCCATTTGAGGGTGAAGTATAGCAAACGATATTGAGCGCTCTTCCGCAAGGGAATGGCCCGTGAGGGTCGCCTTCGATGATCGCTTCTTCACACCATGCTCTATCAGGTAGTTTGCGAAAATCACATGCTTTATGTGATACGCAGAACGGGCGCGAGGGGGTATAGTCCCTTCCCAAATGGCCCTCCTATGCCGTGGAAAGCGACCTTGCGAAAAGGGGGCCGAGCCGATGATCGCACGATGCGATCTGAAGGAGAAGGAAGAGGAGAGGAGATCTGTATGGTCGACACGAAGCTCACTCGTCGCACCTTCCTCAAGACGAGCGGCGCGCTGGGTGCGCTCGCCGTGGCCGGAGGAGGGGCAGTGGCGGCCGACTCGCTGTTCGGCGCGGCTGTGCCCCAGGCGCTGGCGGAGGATGCTGACAGCTTGGTGTGGTCGGCGTGCGGCGTGAACTGCGAGGGCCGCTGCGCTCTGCGCATGCACGTGAAGGACGGGAAGGTCAACTGGGTCGAATCCGACAACACCGGAGATGACTCCGAGGCCAACGAGCAGGCGCGCGCCTGCCAGCGCGGCCGCTCGATCCGGCGGTGGATCAACCATCCCGATCGCTTGCAGTACCCCATGAAGCGCGTGGGCGAGCGCGGCAGCGGGAAGTTCGAGCGCATCACGTGGGACGAGGCCATCGACGAGATCGCTAAGAACTACAAGAAGGTGCTGGAGCAGTACGGCCCTGAGGCGGTGCATATCCAATATGCCACCGGCAATCAGGCCAAGAACATCCGTAACTTCATCAAGCGTCTGTGCGTGCTCAACGGCGGCTGCCTGAACTACTATGGCTCGTACAGCTCTGCCCAGATATCGCGCTCGCTGCCGTTCCTCTACGGCAAGAAGGCATCCAACACCAACTCCGACATCGAGAACTCCAAGCTGGTGGTGCAGTTCGGTGAGAACGCGGTGGAGAACAAGATGAGCGGTGCGGGTGCCGGCTACAACCTCACCCGCGCTCTAGAGCGCGGCGGTGCCAAGCTGATCGTCATCGATCCGCGCTACAGCGACCAGGCTGCCACGCGTGCCGATGAGTGGATCCCCATCCGCCCCGGCACCGATGGTGCTCTGGTGGACGCCATGGCCTATGTGATGATCACCGAGGACCTGGTGGATCACGATTTCCTGAACCGTTACTGCATCGGCTACGACGAGGACACCATGCCCGAGTCGGCCAAAGGCAAGCATGCGTCGTACAAAGATTACATCCTGGGCGAGAGCGAGGATGGTACGGCGAAGACCCCGCAGTGGGCCGCTGAGATAACTCAGGTGCCGCCGGCCACTATCGAGCGGCTCGCCCGCGAAATAGCCACCACCAAGCCGTGCGCTATCTACCAGGGCAAGGGCATGCAGCGCCACGCGAACGGCGAACAGGCTGCTCGCTCGGTGTGCATGCTGCCCATTCTGACGGGCAACGTGGGCATCTCCGGTGGCAACACCGGTTCGGAGCATGAGGACTTCGAGGCCGAGGCAATCTCGGTGCCCACCGGCGACAATCCGGTGAAGACGAGCCTCCCGGTGTTCGGATGGCTGGACGCGATAGACCATGGTCCGGAGATGACCAGCTTGAACGCCGGCATCCAGAACGCCGAGCGCCTATCGGTGCCCATCAAGTTCATCTGGAACTATGCGGGCAACTGCCTGACGAACCAGCATGGCGAGATCGATCGCGCTCATGAGATACTGTCCGACCCCACCAAGTGCGAGTTCATCGTCTCTTGGGAGACGTTCCTCACCGACTCTACCAAGTACGCCGACATCGTGCTCCCTGACGCCATGCCGCAGGAGCAGCCCACCTACTTCGTGAACGAGTACGGCGGCAAGATGGGCTACTTCATCATCGGCGACGCGGCTACCGAGCCGGATTTCGAGCGCAAGACGCTATACGAGGCGCTCACCATGATCGCTGAGCGTCTGGGTTGCAAAGACGAGTTCACCGAGGGCCGCACCGAGGCTGAGTGGCTGGAGCATCTGTACAACGAGATGCGCGCCGAGAACCCGGATTACCCCACCTTCGCCGAAGCGAAGGCAGCCGGTGTCACCCGCGTTGCCAACCCTGATGTCCACACCGTGGCCTTCAAGGACTTCCGCGAAGACCCCGTGGCGAACCCCCTGAAGACCCCCTCGGGCAAGATCGAGATCTACTCCGAGGCCCTGCAGACTATCGCCGATACGTGGGAGCTGGACAAGAAGGACATCATCCGGGCGCTACCGGTGTACGCGCAGGAGAACGGCGGCTACGCCGATGCCACTCCCGAGCATCCGCTGCAGATGGTGGGCTACCACTTCAAGGGTCATGTGCATTCGTCTTACGCGTCCATCGACGTGTTGAAGCAGGCGAACCGCGAGCGTCATCTGTGGATCAATCCCGTAGATGCCGATGCGCGAAAGCTGAAGGAGGGCGACACCATCCGCGTTTCCAGCGATCAAGGCACCATCGAGGTGAACGCTCATGTGACCCCGCGCATCATCCCCGGCACGGTCGCTTTGGACCAGGGTGCTTGGTATGACGGCGACAAGAACGGCGTGGACAAGGGCGGTTGCATAAACACGCTGGTGAGCGGGCATCCCTCGCCGCTGGCGAAAGCGAATCCGTCCCACACCATCCTCGTGGATGTCAAGAAGGCCTAGAGGGAGGGGCCCAGTCATGACGCAATACGCATTCTATTTCAACGGCAAGCGCTGCACCGGATGCAAGACTTGCGAGCTCGCCTGCAAGGATCGCTACGACCTTACGCCCGAGATCTCGTATCGCAAGGTGTTCGAGTACGGCGGCGGCGATTGGACGAAGGACGCCGACGGCTTCTATGTGCCCGACGTGTTCACCTACTACGTGTCCGTCGCCTGCAACCACTGCGATGACCCGGCGTGCACGAAGGTGTGCCCCACCGGTGCGATGCATAAGGACGCCGATGGCGGTCTGGTCTTGGTGGACGCCGATCGCTGCATCGGGTGCGGCTACTGCCATATGGCCTGCCCCTATAACGCTCCGAAGGTGGATCGCGAGAAGGGCCATACGGTGAAGTGCGACGGCTGCGCCGAGCGCGTCGCGGCCGGTCAGAAGCCCATCTGCGTGGAGGCCTGCCCGCTGCGCGCTCTGGACTTCGGCACGAAGGAGGAGATGGAGCAGGCTCACGGCGACTCGCAGGTGGCCGACATCGCGCCGTTGCCCCAGAAGGAGTACACCCATCCCAACCTGTACGTCGACCCGTGCAAGCATGCGCAGATGGCGAACGAGGCGACCGGCAAGGTCGCGAACATCTTGGAGGTGATGTAGCATGGCAGCCGCTTTCGCAGACCTGCCTTTGGCGCTGTTCAGCACATTGGCGCCCATGGGGGCGGGAGCCTTCCTCATCCTGGCCATCTTGTTCAGTACGACCAAGCTCGAAGACGATGGGGTCGCAGCCATCGACAAGTGCACGGTCATTCCGGTGGCGCTGGTCATCGTTGGATTCATCGCGGCGTTCTTCCATCTGGCCAGTCCCTTCCATGCTTTCGCGGCGTTCACGGGCCTGGGCACCTCTCCGCTGTCCAATGAGGTGCTGATGGGCTGCGTGTTCGTGGCGTCCATGCTCGTCTACTGGATATGGGCGATGAGCGGGAAGATGACCCTGGGCGTGCGCAAGGGCCTCATCTGGGTGGTCGCGGTGCTGGGCTTGGCGTTCGCGTGGTTCACTGGCATGGCTTATATGATCGACACCATCCCGTCGTGGAACACCTTGGCCGGTCCGGTGCAGATCGTCGGGTTCGCCCTGGTGGGCGGTGCTGCGGCGGCCGTGCTGGTGCTGGCGTTGGCGAAGCGCGCCGATGTATTGAAGAACGCTACGCTGAAGACCGCGGTGCTGGCAGTGCTGGCAGTGGGCATCGTGCTGGGCGTTGGCGGCTTGATAGCTCAGGCGGCCACCACCAGCGCCATGGGCAATGCCGTGTTCGCCGGTGCTGATCTGGTGAGCGGTGCCATGATGGTCATCGTGTGCGGCATCATCTGCCTGGTGGGCACCGGGGTGTGCGACGTGTTCGCCGTGCGCGGTGCTGGCGCGGGCACGCTGGTGGGCGTCAGCTTCGGCGCGGCTGTGCTCGCCATAGTGGGCATCCTGCTGCTGCGCTTGGCGTTCTATGCCATGCAGCTTTCCGTGGGCTTGAGTATCATGGGGGCATGATCCGCGCCCGTGAGAATATCATCGAAGCGGCGGCTTCCCGTTGGGAGGCCGCCGTTTTGCGTTGCCTTGACGAGGCACCGACGGGCGCGAGGATGTTCTTGGTGTTCGCTGGAAAGGGCGTTCGCTGATGGATGGCATGCTCACGGCTTTCGACGAGATAACGCTCGTGCTGTTCACCACCTTGGCACCTGCGGGGGCCTTGGCCTATGTGCTGGTGGCGCTGCCGCTCATCGTAAGCGGCGATCGGCTGCTGGAGGAGGCGCGCAGACGGCTCGACCGCTTCCTTTGCGTGCCCGTGGTGGTGGCTATGATCGGTTTGGTGGCTTCAGCCACTCACCTGGGGAATCCGGCGAACGCGCTGTACGTCATCACGGGGTTCGGGCGCAGTCCGCTGTCCAACGAGGTCGTATGCGGCAGCGTGTTCCTCAGCGCGGCGGGCATCTTCTGGCTCACCTCGTTCTCGGAAGGGCCGGGACGCATCGGCGTGCGAGGTGTGGTGGTCGCCATCATCTCGGTGCTGGGGCTCGTGTTCGTTGGCGTGATCTCGCTGGCCTATGATGCTAGCACCATCCTGACCTGGAACACTCCCTATACCCCTCTTACCACTTGGCTGAACGCCTTGTCGGGCGGTCCTTTGTTGGCCATCCTCACCATGCGGCTGGCGCGCTTCTATACGGCTGGGCACAAGCTCGGGCGTGCTCTGGTAGCCTTGGCGGCGCTCGCGCTGGTGGCGTCGGTGATCGTATACGGGCTATGGGGCTCGCTGCTGCCCGAACTGCGCAACTCCCTCGCTTCCGCCGCCGAGCTCGCTCCGCTGTTCATGCCATCCATCGGGTTGTTCGCGTTACTGGGCATCGCGGCGCTCGTGCTCGGCTTCAAGGCCGCCACCTGGCACGGTGAGGCACCGCTTTGGCTTCCTATCACCTCCACCGTTCTCATGCTCGTCGCCATCTTCCTCATGCGATTCCAGTTCTACATGATCCATATGACCGTGGGCGTGGGGGTGTAGTGCCGTGCTATAGTCGTCTCCATAGCGAGAACGACAAGGAGGTTCGGCGATATGAAGAAGCTAGAAGGAAGGACGGCCATCGTCACCGGGGCGAGCTCGGGGGTCGGGCGCGGCCTGGCAAAGGTGCTGGCCGAGCACGGCGCGAACGTGTGCGTGTGCGCCCGCAGGATGGAGAAGCTGGAAGAGCTCGAACGCGAGCTGACCGCAGAGGGCGCGGCGGTGCTTCCCGTGACCTGCGATGTGATGGAGCCCGACCAGATCAAGAACGTGGTGGCTCGCTGCGTCGAGCGGTTCGGCGGCGTGGATATCCTCATCAACTGTGCTCAAGGCTCGATGGCCTATCGCCCCATCGAGGACATCGACATCGACTACGCTATGACGGCGTACAAGAGCGGGGCTTTGGCCAGCCTGCTGTTCATGAAGGAGTGCTTCCCCTATCTCAAGCAGAGCGGTCATGGGCGCATCATCAACACGGCGTCGGCTGCTGGCTATGACGGCAACGAAGGCTTCGGCGCCTATGGCATGGCGAAGGAGGCCATCCGCGCCATCACCCGCACCGGTGCGCGTGAATGGGGCCGCTATGGCATCACCGTCAACGTGTTCCTGCCCATCATCGCTACCGACTTCTTCCGCGAAACGCAGCCCGAAGCGCTGAAGAGCCTCGAATCGAAGAGCCCGCTGGGCCGTATCGGCACCACCGAGGAGGATTGTGCTCCCCTGATCGTGTTCCTGGTCAGCGACGAGGGAGCCTACTTCACCGGCCAGTCGTTCATGGTCGACGGCGGCATCCATATGCACACCTGAGACGCGACGGGCAGCATGCGGGCACGCCACAGCAGGCGTGCCCGCCCGGTCGCTCCCTATCTGGCTCGCGAGCTGCCTTCCTGGTCGTTTCGGTTCGCATCCCGGCGTGCCATGGGCATCCACCATGGCGAGCGTGGCGCTGTCGCTCTCTCGCGCGGGATATGGCTCTACGGTGCGTAGGTTGTTCGGGGCGCAGGCGGTGGATACCATCTTGTGACGTGACGAACGCTGCGCGATGAGGATGTTCGCGCACCAGCTAAGGAGCCAACGATGACCACCTATATAACAGGGGACGCGATACGCGCTCTTCGAGAACGAGCGAAGCTTACCCAGCGACAACTGGCCGAAGGGCTGGGGGTCACCGATAAAGCGGTGTCGAAATGGGAGACCGGCCGTGGGCTGCCAGATATATCGCTGGTAGAACCCCTGGCGCGGGCCCTCGATGTGTCCGTGGCGGAACTGTTCTCCGGGGAGCGCATCGTCAATGCGAACCGCGCGGGGAACCTGCTGCGCTCATGCTTCTATGTGTGTCCGGTATGCGGCAATGTGGTGCATGCCACAGGGGGCGTCTCTGTGAGCTGCTGCGGCATACAGCTTCCGCCCTGTGAAGCGGAAGAGGATGGAGCGCCGCAGGGAAGCGAGGGGCTCATCATGGAGGCGGAAGCGGTCGATGGGGAAGTGTATGTGCGTGTGGACCATGAGATGCGCAAAGAGCACTTCGTCAGCTTCCTCGCTTACGTGACCACCGATCATGTCCTCTTTCGCAAGCTCTATCCCCAGCAGGTCGCAGAGGCTCGTTTTCCCTATAAAGGGCCAGGTCAGCTCTATGCCTTTTGCAATCAGCACGGTCTGTTCTCCCAACGCGCCCCGAAACCGGTCCGCTCTCCTTCGCGGCGCACGCTATTCGAACAGACCGACAGCGAAGGAGGCTCCGACGCCGCTCGCCACGGTTAAGATCTCGGCTAGATCGGTGGTGCTATCGCCCTATAGCTTGTTCGCTATGGGACGATGGGCTTTCTGAGGAGGTCGAAGATATCCGCATGGGACCTTTCGAGCGGCGCTTCGAACGCCTCGATGCCGCTCTCTTCGATGAACGCGCGCTCTCCCTCGGAGATGGGGAGCGCGTATAGCCAGGCGATGGTCCGATCCGGCAGGGCAAGGGCCTCGTATCGGCTCCAGAATATCGGGCTTAGCAGGAGCATATGGTCGAGCGGGGAGTCGATGTCATTGGTGGAGAGCACATTGCGTGCCACTGCTCCATAACGGCAGTAGCCCGCGTCCATGACGTCGAACGCGGTGGTGGCGAGGATGCGTCCGAGGGTGTCTTCCGGGGCGAGACCGGCGGTCATCAGCTCTACGCGCAGAGGCGATCCGGCGAAGGTCTGCCCGACGTCGATATCGTTGAGGCCGATGGTCGAGAGCGCAGTGAGGTCGTCGAGGTCGCTATCGGTGCAGGTCAAGATGGCGATCGCTTTCGACTCGTCCTCATTGTAGAATCGCGCCACCTTCGGGTCGCCGCCGATGAAGGAGAGGGCATATCTTGCGACCTCCTTGTTATGCGGTCGATCATCGGGCCCTTGCTCGTGCGGACCTCTCTTTCCCATCCTGGTGCCTCCTCGGTTCGGGTCGCGTCGGGGTCGTGCTGCTTTGCGGGGGGCTATTCCCTCCAACGAACGGTGACGAAGCCGTCGGTCCAGTCGGGGCTGTCGACCGTTATCTCGTCGATCGTGAAGCTATCGAGCGGATGGTCGCGGAAGCCTTCCTTATCCTTGAGGGCATCCACGGTCTCCTCTGCCTTTTCCCGTGACGAGAAGATGCCTATGAACTTGTCCTCGTCATGGATCCCGTCATCATCTTCCAGTTCATAGCTATGCCAAAGAGCGAACACGATCACGAACGGCTCCTGTTCTGTCGTGGGCTTCGAAGATGCTGGCGCAGACTGGGCGTCAGTGACCCTGGAATTCAGATAAGAGAGAGATCAACCCTCGATCTTCACCTTATCATAAGCGTACCTGAGGAGAGGCAGGAATTGGGAGCGGCCGATAGGATGGTCGGCTTTCATGATGGAGCACATGGATCCTCCTCTACACTATAGCGCCTGCCTGCCATGAGCAGCCCTCACGACATATCTCTTTCGACATGCATTGGCTCGTCTATAACGCTTCTGCCCATGCCCAGATGGAAGATGGCAAGATGAGAAACCTGCTATCATACGTCTCATCGGGCATGAGAGCCGAAGGCGACGAGCTCATAGACGATATCTGCGCTCGCATGGATGCTCTGAACCATGAGGAGGAAGTGATGGCCATGATCTTCACGATGCAAGACGAGATAGAGCTTCAGGCCGACTTTGCCTTCGAGAGGGGAGAGGCTGAGGGCGAGGCGCGGTCGTCCAAGCTGCTCGACCGCCTTTTTGCTGCTGACCGTATCGATGACGCCAAGCGCGTCACCATCGACCCTGCTTATCGTGCTCGCCTCTTCGCGGAGTTCGGGCTTGCATAGGCCCTCTGGTTCCTATCTTGCTCTTTAAGGGCGCTCGCTGTGATAGGTGGGCGCTCTTCGTTCATGCAGAGGGATCTCTGCGGCGTTCGGCCGAGAGAGGAAAACCAGGTGACGCTGTCCGCTCTTCCGACATGCGCCATCTGGGACCCCGTTGTTGGCTTGAGGGTATAATCGGCTTTTCGGTGTCGATGGAAACGGGGTCTTCGGATGCTGCTCTCGATAGTCAGCTTGGTGCTGGTCGTGCTGTTCATCATGCTGGTGGTGTGGGCCATCGGGACGTTCTGGGCGTGGCTGGGGCGCGGCAAGAGGCTGCAGGGCGTGTGCGAGCAGGACCTGGTGTCCGATGACGTGAAGCAGACCGTCGCGCGCCTCGATGCTCTGCGGGCAGCGCAGACCCTCGATCACGGGAAGCAGGGGCCGGTCGTCCGGCTGAACCGGGCCCAGCTGCGTGAAGTGCGCCAGGCCGAGCGCGAGGTGCGCGACGACTTCCTCGACCATCTGAAGATAGGCTGGTACCAGCTGGTCATGATCTTCTTCATCGGCTCGGTGCTGGGCCTTCTGCTCGAAGAGGTGTGGATGTTCATCACCGCTGGTGTGACGGAGAGCCGCGTGGGACTGGTGTGGGGGCCGTTCAGCCCGCTCTACGGCGCCGGGGCCGTGCTGCTCACGCTAGTGACCTTCCAGCTGCGGCGCGTGCACGCCAAAGGTTGGGTGGTGTTTTTGGTGTCGATGGTGGTGGGAGGTTTGCTCGAACAGCTCACTGGTTGGGGCATGGAGACGTTCATGGGCGCCGTTTCTTGGGACTACATCGCCGGCGGCGTACCTGGTGCCATCACGAAATGGGTGGCGGTGCCGTTCCTGTTCTTCTGGGGCCTGCTCGGTTACGCGTGGTACAAGCTGGTCATGCCCGATCTGCTGTGGGGGCTGGGCGTGCCCACCACTCGGCGCAAAGCGGTGTTCGTGACGCTGCTGTCGGTCTATCTCATATTGGATATCTTCATGACCGTCATGTGCTTCGAGCGGCGCGCGGCGCGCGATGCCGGCATCCCGCCCGCCAACGGGTTCGAGGAATGGATAGACGAGAACTTCAGCAACGCCTTCATGGCAGAGCGCTTCCAGAACATGGTCATAGACGGCGCAGGGAGCGCCTATGATGCGATGATGGGGCAGGGAGCTGCGGAATAAGGGAACGTGAAGCGAGGGTTTTCCGCTCTCCTCTTATATCCTAAGGAACGATCCGGCGCGAAACAAGACTTGGCATCGGCGCGCGACCCTCGTAGAATGCTCGAACGCTCGAAATGAGGCCCATCGCGATCACGGAGGTCCTATGCAGAGAGATGCCAGCACATTCGTCGCCGATCCTGTCTTCGAAGAAGAGCAGGATCATCTGAGCCGAACCTATGAAGCGTTGCAGCGGATCGGGCGCAACGCGGTCCAGCGGATGGAGAAGACCGCGGCCGAGGCTGCCCGCGATAAGCGTGCCATGGCCGACGAGCTGTCGGTGAACCTGGCCACTTATGCGGACGCCATGGAGACCTACGCGGATTTCGCGGCCATGAACCGCATCGTCGATCTGTCCACCATGGCTCATTCTCTCGACGCCGAGAAGCTGGCTGCGGTGACGCTGCTGTTGAAGCAGCCGTACTTCGCGAAGGTGGAGCTGCGCCTGCCGGAGGTGGGTCGGCAGCGGAACGCGGAGGCGGATACACGGGTGCTCTACATCGGCGCCACCGGGCTGAGCGACGATGATCGCCGCCGGGTGGTGGTCGATTGGCGCTCGCCCATCGCCGAGGTGTACTACGACCAGGGGACAGGGCGCACCAGCTACGAGGCGAACGGCCGCCTCATCGAGGCCGACCTGCTGTTGCGGCGACAGTTCGACATCGAGGAGGACCGGCTGCTAGCCTATTTCGACACCACCGAGGCCATCCAAGACCCGCTGCTGCTGGCATCGCTGTCGCGCCATCGTTCCGCAGCCATGAGCGCCATCACCGCCACCATCCAACAGGAGCAGAACGCGGTCATTCGCCACGATGACGTGCCCACCCTTATGGTGATGGGCGCTGCGGGCAGCGGCAAGACCTCGGTCATGATGCAGCGCATCGCGTATCTGTTCTACCGCCAGCGCGATACCCTGCGACCCGAAGAGGTGGCGCTCATCACGCCCAATCCGCTGTTCCAGAGCTATATCGCGAACGTGCTGCCCGCCATGGGCGAGAAGAACCCCGAGGCATTCACCTATGACGAGCTTCTCGCAGAGCTGTTGCCGAAGGGGCGCGGTGCGGGCCGAACGTCGGTGACGCCGGAGCAGCTGGAGGCTATCGACCGCGCATTGAGCGACCTTCGGTTCGCACCTACGGACTTCATCGCCGTGGAATGGGAGGGGACCCATCTGGTGTCCGCCAAGACCATACAGCGCCTTTCCGAGAAGTACGACCATATCCCTGCAGGGCCCCATCGCGTGACCCTCATGCGCGAGGACCTGTTGAAGCGCTTGCGGGCGAAGCTGGCAGAGATCGCGAAGAGCGAGGCTTTGCGCGACGAGCTGTTCCTCATGACCCCCGATGAGCAGACGGCGCTGTTCGGCACGCCCTTGAGCGCGCGTTCGGAAGCGGAAGTGGCAACGCTGGCGCGGGACTATGTGGAGCGGCGCTATGCCGGGGCCATCGCCTTGGTGGAGCGTGACGAGTGGGTCGACATCGACCGCATCGGCACGCGCTTGCTGGGTCGCAGCGGGCTGACGTCTTTGGAATGGGCGTATTTGAAGATGGGCGTGACCGGCTTCGGTCGCAGTGCTGTCAAATACGTGATGGTGGACGAGGTACAGGATTATTCCGCTGCTCAGCTCATGGTGCTGGCGCGATACTATCGCACGGCGCACTTCCTTCTGTTGGGCGACCCTGAGCAGGCCATCGCGGAAGGGACGGCATCCTTCGACGATATCCGCGCCGTGTTCGCAGGCGAGCGAGGAGCGACCGCGCATGCGCCGGTGGCCCAGTGCCTGCTCCCTACCAGCTATCGGTGCACGCCGCAGATAACCGAGCTGTTCGCATCCCTCGCCCGAGAGGGCATGAACATCTCGTCGGTGCAGCGCGACGGTACCGATCCGCGCATCGAGGCGTGTCCCGATGAGGCGGCCTACGAACAGGCTTTGCTGGACGCAGTGGAGCGATCGCTGGCATATGAAGGGCTTACGGCCCTGATCGTGCCGTGGAAGAGCGATGCTCGCAAGATGGCAGCGTGGTTGGAGGAGCGCTTGCCCGCGTCGTCCCATCCCTGGACGGCGGTGGTCGACAAGGACGAAGCGTTGCCGAGCTCCGGTCTGGTCATCTTGCCGCTAGAGCTGGCGAAGGGCTTGGAGTTCGATGCCGTGCTGGTGCCCGACGCCTCCGAGCGCACGTTTCCTGCAGATGATCTTTCCCGTCGCCGTCTCTACACCACCGTATCCCGCGCCACCCGCGAGCTCACCATCCTCTCGCCTGCTGCGCTGACCCCGCTCTTGGCTGCTCGGCCCTGATTGCGCGGGGGAGGGGGAGCGGCTATAGTTGCAGGTGAAGGGGAAAACGAGGAAGGATAATCGGAGGCGGCGACCGTGGTGGGCGGGCGTATCGAGTGGATAGACCTGGCGAAGGCCGTTGCCATCATCGCCATCATCGTCGGGCATTTCACGGCTTTCTTCCTCACGGTGTTGCCAGCGGCGGGGCCGGTGTTCCGCTTCATGGACTCGTTCCATGTGCCGTTGTTCTTCCTGTTGAGCGGCTTTTGCATGAGCGCCCCGCTCGGGTGGGAGCGCACGCTGCGCCTGGCCAAGCAGTGCTTGGTCCCCTATGCGTTCTGCGGTGCGCTGTGCATCGTCGTCTGCGTCTTCACGGTGGATGGGTTTCGCCTGGAAGAGCACCTGTTCGGGTTCTTCTATGGGGCCGGTGCGTACCGCGACCATATCCTGTTCGGCGATCCGGCCGTGGTGCAGTCCATCGGCGTGCTGTGGTTCTTGCCGTGCTTGCTGTTCGGGAAGATATTCGCGAGCCTGTGCCTGCGGCTGGAGCGTTTCGCCCGGTGGCTGCCCTTGGCGGCGGCCTTCGCGATGTTCATGGTAGGAGCCCTCACGGCACCGTTGCTATTTCTTCCGTGGGACATCCAGCCGGCCCTGGTCGCTGCGTGGTTCATCTGCTGCGGTTCGATGCTCGGCCGTTATGGGGTGTTGGAGCGCAAGGGGCTGCGCCGGGGGCTGCAGATGGCGGGCGCTCTTTATGTGGGGGCTGTGACCGCAGGGCTGTTCGGCGACCCGATGTACTGCAATTCCACCTACCATCAGCCCGTCATCGACGGCATCGGGTGTGCGTGCGCTGCTGTGCTGGTCATGGGAGCGGCCAGAGCGCTCGAACGGCTGCCGGAGCGGATCGAGCATGGCTTGAGCTGGGTGGGGCGCAACACGTTGGCCATCTTCTGCTTCCATGCCATCTCGCTGGCACCCGGAGACTATCTTAAGTGGGATCTGCTCGGTCTCGTATCTGCGGGAGCGAATCCGGTGCTCGTACTGGTGGGCGCTCTGGTGATCGATGCGGCGCTCAGCATCTTCCTCGCGTGGGCAGCCTTGCGCACGCCCGGTATCCGTCGCATCTTCGGCGGCAAGAAGGTGGCGCCATGCTCCTCGGGGTCATCGCGCCAGCGACCGAGCGCCGCTTCCTGACCTGCTGCCCTTGAGCGAGCGTGCTAGTCGAGCAGCGCGTTATGCTTCATGCGCAGCCCACGATCGAGCCCAGCTGCGATGCCGAGGATGCTGAGGGCTCCGTTCGCCCAGGCGGGGAGCGCGAAAGTGGGAATGTGCGGGAGGGTGAGCGGAAGGCGCAAGAGCTCGGCTCCGTTGGCGAGGGAGTTCACGAGGTTCGGCACCTGCGTCACCAAGGTGACGGAGAGGATCATCCAGGACAGGATGGCTATCAGGCGGCTTGCGAGAGGGTGGCGCTTCTCGAAGGACATCCGCAAAGATTCTCCGGTGCCGGCCAGTGGTCTCAGCATGGTGGCATCGCCGCTGCGGCCGTCGACGAGATGGATGCGCTTCATGCCATAGAGGGCCATGGCGGCTTCGATGGTGGTATGCGGGTCGAGCTGGAAGCGCGCTGGCGATCTGCCCTTCGCGAACTCGATGCCGTCGCAGAATAGCGTGACGGTCTCGGAGAAGTCGAAGTAATCCACCTCCACCACCCACTGCTTCCCTCCGTGCGCTATGCCGTAGAGGCCGCGCCAGAGCGCATCGGATGTCTTCGTTCTCTTCAACGGGTTCGCGGTCATCGCCATGCCTTTCCTGTTTTAATACGGTCATATTATAATACGATTGTATTATAATAAAGGCAAGAAGCCGAGAGGAGAGCGGGACATGCCGAAGATAGTGGACGAACGTGCGCGGAAGGAGCTGATAGCCGAGGCGGTATGGGCTGTCGCCACCGAGGAGGGCTTGCCCGCTGCTACCATGCGGGCGGTGGCGGCGCGCTGCGGGCTTTCTGTCGGGGCGATCCAGCATTCATTCCCGAGCCAGGCCGGGCTGCAGCGCTTCGCCATGGAGCTGATCGTGGAGCGCGTCACGGCGCGCATCGCCTGCGCGGCCCAAGCTGAATCCGGCGACTCGCTGGAAGCGGTGGCCCGTCTGTTGGAGCAGCTGCTGCCGCTCGATGGCGAGCGCATGACGGAGGCGCGGGTGTGGTCGATGTTCTCCACCATGGCGCTGACCGACGAGAGCCTGCGGGCCTACGCAGAGGAGATGCAGCGGACCATGGAGGGTTTCTGTCGCGATTGCCTCGCGCATCTGGTGGCGGCCGGCTCCATCGGGAAAGGGGCCGACCTGCTCCGCGAGGCGAGCGCGCTCCAAGCGTTGTTGGATGGTCTGACCCTGCATCTGCTCCTCGATCCCGGTCGCTCCCAGAGCCGCGATGCTGTCGAGGCGCTGCGCTCTTTCCTGACGCGCTTGCAGTGAGCGCGCTGCTGGCGAGCTTCGCGGTTGGCGTTCCGGGCGAGGGTCCTAGGGCGGTATACCGGCGATGCGAACGCCTGCCGTCCGTTCTTCAAGGGGGTCGGCGCGGGCGACCGAGGCATCGTTAGCAAGCCGGAGCGAGGGGCGGTCGACGGTCATGGTGGAGTCGCTGGAAGCGGTCATGCTCGTGCGCTTCGGGACGTCGTGACCCCTGAACGCGTGCAAGGACCACAAGGCAGGCACCGCTGCCGACACCAACTGGCAGTTCATCGAGCTCATCACTTTGGGATGCTCCGCAGGCGTCGTGGTGAAGCTGCTCGCGGGCACCATCACCTGGGTGTTGGTCGTCTATCTCATCGATCTGGTGTTCTTGGGATTCGACTGGGGCGCGTGCTTCCGCAACAGGCGTCTCGATGCTCGGCGGGCACCTGCCCGCTCCCGCGAGGTCTGAGAGGCGTAGGCACCGCGCCCACAGCTTTGGGCTACAATGGCGACGGTGATGCTAGAAGGATGCGTGGGCGAAAGGACCCCTGCGCTCTCACCATTTCTGCGATGTCTGCGCGACTTTGAGGAGACGACCATGAATACGAGCGAACGCTGCTATCGGGAACTGCTCTCCGAAGCGTTTCCTACCCAAGCCGCTGCTTCGGCCGCTCTGCTCGAGCTGACCGCTCGGTTGACGATGCCGAAGGAGACCGAGCTGTTCGCGTCGGACCTCCATGGCGAGCATGATGCGTTCGACCATCTGCTGCGGAACGGCTCGGGCGCGCTGCGGCCGCTCATCGACGCCGCGCTGGGCGATGGCGTGGGGGAGCAGGAGAAGGCGGCGCTGGCCTCGTTGATCTGCTATCCGCAGGAGAAGATGGCCTTCGTTCTGCCCGCGGTGGAAGACGAAGGGCAGTGGCTGACCATCGCCATCGAACGGCTCTTCGCGGTGCTGAGGGAAGCGGCCAGCTCCCATGGGGTGGCGCAGGTGCGGGCGCTCCTGGCATCGGAGTTCGCGCCGGCGGTCGAGGAGCTGCTGGCCGTTCGGGGAAGCGCGGCCGAGCAGCGAGCGCGGCAGGACGCGGTCATCGCGGCAGCTGTTCGCGCGGGACGAGGCGCTGCCTTCGTGGAAGCGCTCGCTTCCACCATCCAGCGCTTGGGCGTGCGGCGGGTGCATATCGTGGGCGATGTGTACGATCGTGGTCCGGCCCCCGATGCCATCATGGATGCGTTGGCGAGCTGCCCTGCCCTTGACATCCAGTGGGGCAATCATGACATCGTGTGGATGGGGGCGGCGCTGGGCCAGCGCGGCTGCATCGCGCATGTGGTGCGCAACTGCGCCCGATATGGCAACCTGTCCATCTTGCAGGACGCCTATGGCATCGACCTGGGGCCGCTGGCCGCCTTCGCCCAGAACGCTTATGGCGATGACCCATGCGTCGCCTTCGGTCTGAAGGGCGATCCGGGCCTCTCTCCCGAAGAGCGCGAGCTGAACGTCAAGATACAGAAGGCCATGGCCATCCTTCAGTTCAAGGTGGAAGCGCGCATCATCGCCGATAATCCTGGCTTCGGCCTTGAGGAGCGGAATCTGCTGCACCGCATTGACCCTGAGAAGGGTACGGTGGAGGTGGATGGGATGGTCTACGAGCTCACCGATACGATGTTCCCTACCGTCGACTGGGCCGACCCCTATGGGCTGACGTCCGAGGAAGAGGTGGTGATGCAGAGCCTAGAGCGGGCATTCATCGGCTCGGAGCGCTTGCAGCGCCACATGGCCCTCTTCCTGAAGGCCGGCAGCCTGTACAAGATATGCGACGACAAGCTGCTGTTCCATGCCAGCGTGCCGCTCAACGACGATGGGTCTCTCAAGCAGGCCGATGTTTTCGGCGAGACCTATGAGGGCAAGGCGCTCTATGATGTGCTCGAACGCTATGTGCGCGCGGCCTACGAGAGCGCGGATGCGGAAGAGCGGCGCCGTGGGCGCGATCTGATGTGGTGGCTGTGGCTCAGCCCTGCATCCCCGCTGTTCGCGAAGAGCAAGATGGCCACTTTCGAGCTATACCTCATCGCCGAGAAGGAGGCGCGCAAGGAGGTCAAGAATCCCTTCTACAGCCTTCTGGGCGACCCGGAGGCCATGGCGGTCATCTTCGAGGACTTCGCCATGGATCCGCGCACCTCGCGCATCGTCTGCGGTCATGTGCCCGTGAAGGCGAAGGACGGGGAGGACCCGGTCAAGGGTGGCGGGCGTGTGCTCACCATCGATGGCGGCTTCTCTCGGGCCTATCAGCCTACTACCGGGATCGCTGGCTATACGCTTATAGCGAACGCCGAGGGCCTGGTGCTGGCGGCCCACGAGCCGTTGGAGTCGAAGAGAGCAGCGGTAGAGCGGGATGCCGACATCCGCTCGACCTATCGGGTCATCGAGCGCGCCGCCGAGCCGGTGCGGGTGGCCGATACCGAGAGCGGCACCCAGCTGAAAGAGCGCATCGCTGATCTGGAATGGCTGATAGGTGCCTACCGCAGCGGCACCATGGCCGAGCGCGAGGGCTCGCACTAAGCGTCGCTGCTCTCGTTCGTGGCTGCGTTCAGACAGGCCTGGCGCAGGGCGAGCATGGCAGCCGGCACCTCGCGGTCGGCAAGCTGCTTCACTGCTCGCTCGCTCCCGCGCTTGACCGCTTCGTCGTAATACCAGCATTTATAGGTGATGAAATCGAGGGTGCGTTCCATGGACGCCAGCTCGGCTTTCAGAGCTTCGCGTCGCTCGAAGATGAGGTCGCGTCGAGCTGCGATGGTGGCATCGCCTTGTTGGGCGAGCTCGGTATAGCGGCGGATGTCCTTGATGGTGAGCCCTGCCTGCTTGAGGTATCCGATCGTGTGCAGCCATTCCATGTCCTGTTCGGTGAAGGTGCGCGCACCGCCTTCGAGGCGCTTCACCTGTGGCAGGAGGCCTTCTTTGTCGTAATAGCGCAACGTTGATGGTGCCACGCCGGCCATCTTCGCTGCTTCGGCGATGGAGTAGGTCATGGGTCCTCCTCGGCAGAAACCTCTTGACTTGAAGCCAACTTCAACGGTTAGGATAAGGGCTCAACCTTACCAGCGCACCCGGGCTTGTGTAAAGCGCTCGGCGCTCTTCGAGCCCAGGAGTCGAGAGGAGACCTCCCTATGAATGACGCTATCTTCCCTGCATCGAAGATGGGCTTCGGTTGCATGAGGCTGCCGCTCTTGAACGAAGACGACCCGAAGAGCATCGATCTGCCGCAGTTCGAGCAGATGGTCGACCTCTTCATGGCGGCGGGAAGCACCTATTTCGACACCGCGTTCGTCTATCACGAGGGAGAATCGGAGGTGGCGCTGGGCAAGGCGCTGGTGGCGCGCTATCCGCGTGATTCGTTCACCATCGCCACGAAGTGCCTGGCGTGGGCGATGCCCACCAAAGAAGCCGCTCAGGAATGCCTGGACGTGTCGTTGAAGCGCCTCGGCACCGATCATGTGGACTACTTCTTGCTGCATAACCTGGGCGGCAAGCGCACTGCGAAGTTCGACGAGTACGATATGTGGAACTATGCTCAGCAGCAGAAGGCGGCGGGGAAGGTGCGCTACGTAGGCCTCTCCCTTCATGATGACGCGGCCTGCCTCGACGAGCTGCTGACCGCGCACCTGGAGATGGATTTCGTGCAGCTGCAGGTCAACTACCTCGATTGGGACGACCCCCACAACGAGGCTGCGCGCCTGATGGAGGTGGCCCGTGCCCATGGCAAGCCGGTCATCATCATGGAGCCGGCCCGCGGCGGGCGGTTGTGCAACCTGCCTGATGAGGTGGGGCGCATCCTGACGGCGGCGAAGCCCGGTTCCACCCAGGCAGAGTGGGCCTACCGCTTCTGCTGGAACCTGCCCAACGTGATCGCGGTGCTCTCGGGCATGTCCACCGTAGAGCAGACGCGCGAGAACATGGCATCTTATGCAGCCAACCAGCCGTTCACGGCAGAGGAGCGGGCGGCCCTCGACGAGGCGGTGGAGAAGCTGCGCACCATGGCGGCCGTACCATGCACGGCGTGCAACTATTGCGTGAAGGACTGTCCCTCGGGCGTGAAGATCCCCCAGATCATGGAGCTGCTGAACCTGGAGGCCATGACCCGCGACCATGAGTTCGTCAAGGGGCTCTACAGCTGGCAGGCCGCCGAGGGCCGGGCGAGCTCATGTATCCGCTGCGGCGTGTGCGAGAGCATGTGCCCCCAGCGCATCGACATCATCGACCAGCTCGCCACCGCCGCTTCCCGCTACGAAAAGTGAGCTCGACCGCTCCTTCCTCTGCTTGCGACCCGGTGCTCTTTCGGTGCGGTGGCGGCTGCCTTGCGAGGGCCGAAAGGTGCGGGCGTCCGGGGCGATATTCCTATGCCATACAGTAAAATGGAAGACCTGTTCTTCGAGGCAAAGGGAGGCGATATGACGATGACCATGGATGTTCGGGAAGCGGCGAAGGAGCCGGTGCTGCGCGTGCGGACGGCGGAGCCCGACGATGCGCAGGAGGTCCTGGATATCTATCGTCACTACGTCGAGAACACCGCCGTGACCTTCGAGTGCATAGCGCCCACCCTCGATGAGATGCGCGGACGCATCGAGAAGGCCTTGGAACGCTATCCCTATCTGGTGGCCGAGCGCGACGGGCGCATCGTGGGCTTTGCGTCTGCGGGCCCGTTCAAGACCCGCCACGCCTACGATTGGTCGGTGGAGACCACGGTGTACGTGAGCGCCGCCGAGCGCGGGGCCGGTGTGGGCGCTGCGCTCTACGAGGCGCTGGAAGAAGCGTTGCAGCAGATGGGCGTCTTGAACCTCTATGCGTGCGTGGCTTGCCCTGATGTCGAAGACGAATACCTCACCGATGCTAGCTTCCGCTTCCATGAGAGACGCGGTTTCAGCAAGATAGGCGAGTTTCGCCATTGCGGCAACAAGTTCGGGCGTTGGTACAGCATGACCTGGATGGGCAAGACCATCGGCTCCCACGAACCCGATCCGGCCCCCATCCGTCCCTTCGCCGCTTAAGGTCAGCCTGAGAGGCGCAGGTCTGTTCGCTCAGACGAAGGTGACGACCACGCAAGCGATCATGGTAAGGCAGATGGACCCGAGGATGATCGCGCCCAAGAAGAAGGTCATCATGGTCGAGCTCCTTTCTCGCCGTTGGGTCGCTCCTTTTCGATGAGCCTATGATGCCACCGGCGCATCACGTCTCCCTTGCGCGAACATTACGGTTTCGTGATGAAAGAAGAAAGCGGACCGAACGTATCGGTCCGCTTTCGTTCACAGGTTCGTTCACAGAACGGGTCTGTGCGGGTCAAAAGGTCACTTCATATCCTTCAGCCAGTCGATCAGCGGCATCTGGGCGCGCAGCTGCTCCTCGGTGATCTCGGCGCCCTTCTTCTCGCAGGTCTGCAGGATGGTCTTCATCATCTGGTCGCTCAGCTGCACCTTGAAATCGGCGATGTCGAAGGCTGCTTGCACGCTCTCGATAGAAGCACCCTCGCTGTCGGCGCAGATCTTCACTGCTTCCTCGGGCTGGGCGTTCATGAAGTCGCAGGCCTTCTGGTCGGCGATCAGGAACGCCTTGATGGAGTCCTCCTTCTCGGCGAACACGCTCTTGGTGGTGATGAGGCACGAGACGTTGTAGGAGCCGATGTCGGCGTTGGAACCCACCTTGTAGGCACCTTCCACCTGGGCAAGGGCCGTATCCGGGTAGGGCTGGCTGGCCGCCATCATGTCGATGTCGGTGCCGGTGGCAAGGGTGGTGGGCAGCACGTTGGCCTTCACGTCGACCAGGGTGATGGGGGCAGCTCCTTGCTCACCGAAGTCGTTGAAGCCGATGTCGAACTTCTTGAGCCATGACTTCAGCTCCGATTCGGTGGTGGAACCCTTCTGCACGCCCAGCTTCACCGTGCCGCCCAGGGCCGCGGCGCTCGACTCGAAGGAAGCCTTGACCTCTTGTTCGTTGCCGGTGTTCGCATCGTAGGGGATGACAGCGGCATCGCCGGTCATCTGGGGGCCGGCCACCCATACCTGCCCGCCGGTGGAGCAGTTGCTGCCGGCCAGCACCACGATGTCTTCGCCATGCTGCTTGATGGCGTCGCCCACCGGGCCTTGGCCTGTAGCCGCGATATCGGCTGCTCCGGAGAGCAGGGCTTCCACGGACTGCTGGCCCGAACCGGTCACGGGGTTGAGGGTCACCTCGGGGCCCGCCTCCTTGAAGTAGCCCTGATGGTCGCCCACGATGATATCCTCGTAGCTGGCCTTGTTCAGATACGCGACCGACAAAGGCGCGTAGTCCTTCGCTGCTGGTGCGCTCTGCGGAGCGGTGCAGCCAGCCACAGCGCCCAAGGTCAGGGTAGCCGCGAGCGCGGTCGCCACGATGCGCAACGCCTTCTTCATGTTCTCGTCCTTTCTCGATGGTCCGTTCTATCCTTCGGCTCCTCCGCGCGGGCGCGCCCGTGATGAGGGGGAGGGAAAGCCTCGTTAGGTGATCGTCGCGCCTTCGAGCTCGTCGTTGCTGTCGAAGGTGGAGGGAAGCAGCGCACGGATCTGATCGGCGAGGGCGCGCGCAGCAGGCGAGCCAGGGGTGCGGTCGAAGTCCTCATCGAGTCGCCACTGGTCGATGATGCGGCCGGGCGAGGAGGAGAACAGCACGATGCGCGAGGACATGGCCACGGCTTCAGAGATGTTGTGGGTGACGAACACGATGGTCTTGCGGTCGCGGCGCCACAGCTCGAACAGGCTTCGGTCCAGCTCTGAGCGGGTCTGCTCGTCGAGGGCGCTGAAGGGCTCGTCCATGAGGAACACGTCGGAATCCATGGCGAGAAGGCGGGCGATGGCCACTCGTTGGCGCATGCCGCCCGAGAGGGTGTTGGGACGTCGGTCAGCTGCGTGAGCAAGCCCTACCTGGGCAAGGGCCTCATCGGCTCGGCGTATGGCGCTGGTCTTCTCGAAGGGATGCCCGAGGGCTTTGGCGGAGCTGCGCAGTGCGAACAAGAGGTTCTGTCGCACCGTGAGCCATGGCATGAGGCTGTATTCCTGGAAGACCACGCCACGATGGGGGTCGGGCTTCGCGATGGGATGCCCCTTGAAGGTCACCTGGCCTTCGGTGGGCTGCAAGAAGCCTGCCATGAGCGAGAGGGTGACGGTCTTGCCGCAGCCGGAGGGGCCGAGCAGGCTGACGAACTCGCCTTCTTCTATGGAGAGGCTGACGTCGTGAAGGGCCACCATGGCGCGGGTGCGCTTGCGGTCGGTGAAGAACGCCTGGCTGACATGGGAGAGCTCGAGCAGCGTCATGATGCTCACGCCTCTTCCAGTCCGAGCCGTTGGCGCATGGCGCGCTCAGCCCACGCTAACACGACGCGGTCTATGAGCAGGCCCACTAGGCATATGATGGTGATGCAGGCGAAAGACCCCATGTAATCGAGCAGGTCGCGGGTGAGCTGGATGGAGTAGCCCAGGCCCACGCCGGTGCCCACGATCATCTCGGCGGCGATGAGCACGCGCCATGCTGAGGACATGCCGAGGCGCAGGGCGTTCACGATGCTAGCGCTGGCTTGGGGCACCAGCACGCGACAGAAGATGGCAGCTCCGCTCGCGCCCATCATCTTGGCGGCCTGCACCAGTACAGGCGGCACCATGCGGATGCCGCTGGACACGCCGATGGTGATGACCATGGACGACACCGCGAAGATGATGAACACCGCCGAATCGTCGCCCAAGCCGAACATGAGGATGGCCACGGGAAGCCACGCAAGGCCGGGGATCATCTGATAGATGGACACCGGCACCATGCCGATGGCGTAGATGCGCCCGAAATACCCCAGCACCGATCCCAGCACGATGCCCACCACCATGGCCAAGGCGAAGGCCACCAGCAGATGCTGGATGCTGGCGAGCAGGTGCTCGTAGATGGAGTGGCCATAAAGGGAGCGCCCCGCGAAGAGGTATTCGCCCAGGCGCTCGAAGGTCTCAAGAGGATAGGGAAAGCCGAGGGGAGAGCCGTTGCTGTTGAGGACGAGCGCGAAGACCTCCCATATCAGCAGCCCGATCGCGAGGCCTAACAATACCTGAGATGCTACCTTGAGGCCATGGCGGCCGTGCAAGGAGCGGACCGGTATCACCGATGCGTTCGCGGGCGCTTCGGCCAGAGCCTGCGCTAAGGCGCGTTCGTCGGCGCTTCGATGGACGGGGCGGTCGGGCATGATCTAGGTCTCGTGTTCTGCGGTCGTGGGCTGCTAAGTTCCTATCAAATAGTAGTGCATATCATATAGTAGGCCCACCATGTGGCTCCGATCGACCAGAATGCTGTATGTGTCCATCATGGTCGCGAGCGGTCGATGAGGGGGAGGGAAAGAGCCTGCTCGGAGGCTTCCGCAGCGGCTCGTTTTCTGTTGCCGGCTCGACGTGCGCTTCTGCATGGTCGCACGATCGCAGTGGTGACGACTCGGTAACGGGACGGTCATGGTTCGGTTGCGGAGCGCACCTGGTCGCGCTCGATGGCCTTGTCGAGGGCTATGGTGGAAAGCGGTTCTTCCTTTCCTTAAGATCCTTCGAGAGCCCGTGGAAGCGTAGTGACGCGATGGAGACCAGAGCGAGTAGAACGGCGGCGCCTTCCGGGCGCACCCCGTGGGCGCTGATCGTCTTCTTGTTCGCATGCAACTTGCTCGCGTCGTTCATGCAGTCGATCATGAACATCGCCCTGGATCAGGTGTCCACCGATTTCCACGTGCGGCTCGCGGAGGCGAATCTGGTCATCATCGTGTTCTCCATCGTGGCGGGCACGGTCATCACCACGGCTGCGTCGGTCATGAAGCGGTTCGGGCTGCGCAAGGTGATGATATTCGGCCTCGTCACCGGCTTGGTGGGCTCGCTCCTCGGCTTCATCGCCTGGTGCTTTCCGGTGCTGGTGGTGGCTCGTGTGGTGCAGGCGTTCACCACAGGCCTGTACTTTCCCGTCATCAACGAAGCGCTGCTCATGTTGTCACCGAAGGGGAGGGCAGGAGTGTTGCTGTCGCTGAACAGTGGCATCATCGGCATCGGTCTGGCCTTTGCGCCGCCGGTGGCCGGTCTGCTCATCACCTATGCGGGGCTACGGGTGCTCTTCTTGGTGCCTGCCATCTTCGCGGCCGTGCTGCTGGTGACGGCTCTCTTCGTGGTGCACGACATCAGCCCGCGCGAGCAGCGCCCCATCGACGGGCTCAGCATCGTCTTGAGCTTCCTCGGTCTGGGCGCGTTCATGACCGGGCTGAACGAGATGTCTCACTACGGTCTTGCGATGGTCGGGCTCATGGTGGTCGGGCTCGCCATCATCGTCCTGTTCATCTGGCGTCAAAGACGGCTCGAACACCCCCTGCTGGACATGCGTCCCTTCAAGACCAGGGCGTTCTCGGTGGGCGAGGGCCTCATCGTGCTCTCTTATATGGGCAGCGTGTATCTGAGCTTGCTGGTGCCGCTGTATCTGGAAGGTGCCGCGGGCTTCTCGGCGTTCCTGGCCGGCTGCATCCTCGCGGTGCCCATCCTGTGCTACGCCTGCGCCTGCTTCGCGAGCGGGAAGATACTGGGCAAGCGGGGCGTCTGGCCGTTGGTGCCGGCTGGCTTTCTGGTGGTGCTGGCTGGCTTCGTCACCATGCTGGCCACGCTGTCGCTGCTGAACGCGCTAGTGGTGGCTGCGTGCACCGCGCTCGTCTACGGCGGCATCGGCATCTTCTATCCGGCGGTGAAGAGCGTCGATCTGGAAGTGCTGCCGCCGGCGCTGTCGTCGAACGGGTCGGCCATCCACTCCACGGTGGTGCAGGTGGCAGGTTGCATCTCCTCGGCGCTCTATGTCGGTATGATGTCGGGCACCGTGGATGCTCAGCTCGCCGCAGGCGCTAGCAAGGCCCATGCCTACGCGGTGGGATTCGCCGATACGTTGCCCCTTGAGATAGGCTTCATCGTGGCCGCCATCGTGCTGTCGCTGGTGTACGTGCGGCTGGTGCGCGCCTACACGCGCTCCCAGGCCGCCGCGGCCGACGCTACACGCGCTCCCAGCGCCCCGGTGGAGGCTCGAGGATTCAGGAAAGCTTAAGAGAGGCGACAGTTCGGAAACGGTGGCGCGACCTCCGCCATCTCGGGTCGTTCATAGGGCACCATGTTCCTGCTAACGAAAACGCCGAGCGAGCGCATCGGCGACGGGACGAGAGGAGGCGCCTCATGTACGAGAACGAACCTGGACAGATCGATCGCGTGGTCAAGCTGGTCACGCCGCTCAGCCGCGCGATAGAAGAACGCGATTATCCGAAGCTGTCAGAGGAGGACATGCGCGTGAAGCTCTCGCCCATCGCGTTCGCGGTCACCCAAGAGGCGGCCACCGAGCCGCCGCATTCGAGCGAGTGGGACAGCAACTTCGATCGGGGCATCTACGTGGACGTGGCTACCGGTGAGCCGCTGTTCTCGTCACGCGATAAGTTCGATGCCGGCTGTGGCTGGCCGTCGTTCACCAGGCCGCTCGACCAATCGGTCATCGAGAAGTTCCCTGATCACAGCATTCCGTTCATGCCGCGCACCGAGGTGCGCAGCCGCGCCGGAGACAGCCATCTTGGTCACGTGTTCGACGATGGGCCACGCGATCGTGGCGGCATGCGTTACTGCATAAACGGCGCGGCCCTTCGGTTCATCCCTGAGGAGTCCATGCGCTCTCAAGGCTACGGCTATCTTCTTTCGGAAGTGTGAAGTTCGAAGGGCGAGCGAGCGGGATCCGTTCCCGCTCGCTCGCTCAGGTGCGGAAGGGTATGGCTGCTACCAGCGGGATTGGTCGGTATGGAGCAGGTCGTGGGCGAGATGAGAGAGCGGTTCGCCTAAGAACTCCTCGTAGCAGGTCTGCACGTTCGGGTTCTCGTGGCTGAAACGGACGGCGCGCTTCTCGTCGAGCCCGTAGAGCACCTGGGCGCGCTCGCCTGCGAGCTCCCGGCCTTCGTGGATGGGCTGACCGCCACCGCCCGCGCAACCGCCAGGGCAGGCCATGACCTCGACGAAGTCGTAGGCCACCTCGCCAGAGTCGATGGCATCGAGCAGCTTGCCCGCATTGGCGAGGCCGCTGGCAACGGCGATGCGCACAGGCGTGCCGCCCAGGTCGAAGGTGCGCTCCTTCCAGCCGTCCCATCCGCGCACGGTTCTGAAAGCGTCGGGGTCGGGGTTGGTGCCGGTGACCAGGAAATGAGCGCTGCGCAGGGCTGCTTCCATCACGCCGCCGGTAGCGCCGAATATCACCGCAGCCCCCGACCCCTCGTCCATGGGGTCGTCGAAGGGGATCTCTTCCAGTGTCGCGACGTTCACGTGCAGCAGACGTATCAGCCGTGCCAGCTCGCGCACGGTGATGACGGCGTCCACATCCGGCTCGGCGGTGCGCGTCATGGCCTCCACCGAAGCCTCGTACTTCTTCGCGATGCAGGGCATGCAGGATACGTTGAAGATGCGACTGCCCTGGTAGTCGCTGCGGTCTGTGGCGCCCAGCTCTGCTGCGGCTGCTAGCCGTGCCTCGTCGTTCGCCCCCTCGCCTACCGGGTTCGTGCTCACGCCGATACCGAGACCGGCACCGGCCGCCACGCCCTCGAGAGCAGCGACGCTCTTGGCCGGAGCCATCTTGAGCTTCGGGCCCACGTATTCCTTCAGCAGCGCACCGAATATCTGTTGGGGCGACTTGGCGCTGGAGAGGTTCGCTATCTTGTCGGGATGATATTCCCGTACATACCGCACCCAGCCCGGGCAGCAGGAGGTGAACATGGGCAGCTCGCCCTCGCCGTTCAGACGCCGAAGGAACTCGCTGCCCTCCTCCATGATGGTCATGTCGGCGGCGAAGTTGGTGTCGAACACGTAGTCGAACCCGATGGCCTTGAACGCCGCCGCCAGACGGCCTTCCGTCGCCAGCTCGCGGGGCAGGCTCAGTGCCTCCCACCAGGAGGTGCGCACGGCAGGGGCCACCTGCACCGCAGTGATCGTTTCGGGGTCGGCCAGCGCATCGAGGATGGCATCCACGTCATCGCGCTCGCGAAGCGCCCCGGTGGGACAGTGGGTGACACACTGGCCGCACAGGGTGCAGCCGGCCTCTTCGATGGGAAGACCGCCGTGCACGCCAACATCGAGGCGCGTGGCGCGATTCTGCACATCCCACACATCGCAACCCTGTATCTTCGCGCACGCTTGCACGCAGCGCAGGCAGCGCACGCACTTCGCGCTGTCGCGTATCAGAGGGAAGCGATCGTCCCAAGGCTTGCGGCGCACCTGCTTCTCGTAGGGCACTTCCAGTATGTTCAGCTCTTGGGCGAGGCTCTGCAGAACGCAGTTACCGTTGCGAACGCAGGTGGCGCAGGCCACGTCGTGCTGCGAGAGCAGTAGCGCCACGTTGGTGCGCCGCGATTCCAGCACGCGGGGGGTATCGGTGCGAACGACCATGCCCTCTTCCAGAGGGGCGGTGCAGGCGGCTACCAGACGCTCGATGCCCTCCACTTCCACCACGCAAACGCGGCAGGCGCCTATCTCGTTCACCTCTTTGATGCCGCACAGGCTGGGAATGGCGATGCCGGAGCGCCGCGCGGCCCCGAGGATGGTGGTGCCTTCGGGGCATTGCACCGAGATGCCGTTGATGGTGGCCGTTACCATGAGCATGTCCTTCCTCCGCGGAATGCGCCGAAGCCGAACTGGTCGCACCTCAAGCAGCGATCGGATTCCTGTTGCGCCTCTTGGCCGCTCAGCCCTTGCTCCATGAGGAGGAAGTCGTGGCTGCGCGCGGCCGCGGTGCGCTCGGTGGTGTTGGAGCGTCCGCAGGCCATGCGGTCGTGGGATGAAGCCGGCGGCACGACCACGTCGGTCTCGATCGTGTGATCGAACCCGAGGAACGCGTCGATGTTGCGGGCCGCCGCCTTACCAGCTGCGATGGCGCGGATGACCGTGGCCGGCCCGCTCTCGCAGTCGCCGCCGCAGAAGACCCCGTCCATATCATCGACCTGGCCGAATATGTCGGCCACCATCTTGCCGCGCTGGGTGGGAACGCCCGCTTCGCCCAAGGCAGCGGAATCCACGTCTTGGCCTACGGCCATCAGAACGCGGTCGCAAGGGATCACGGTGGCGGGTGCGTCGGCCTTCAGCGGCTTGGGGCGTCCGCGATCGAACGGACCGATCATTTGCGGCTGCACCTCCAGGCCGACCACGGCGTCGCCTTCGGTGACGATGCGCACCGGTGCGCTCAGCTCCAAGATCTCGCATCCCTCGGCGATGGCGCCCTCGATCTCTTCCCGCTGCGCCGTCATGTCGTCGATGCGGCGGCGATACACGACAGTGACGCTCTTCGCGCCCAAGCGCAGAGAGGTGCGCGCCACGTCCATGGCGACGTTGCCGCCGCCCACTACCACGATGCGCTGGCCGTTGAAGTCATGGAGGAACCCATCGCCGATGGCGCGCAGCATCTGCACGGCCGATAGGACCCCTTCGGCATTCTCGCCTTCCAGCCCCAAGGTCTTCTCGGTGTGAGCGCCGATGGCCAGATACACCGCGTCATGGTCGCTTCGCAGCTCCTCGAAGGACACATCCTTCGGAACGCTGGTGGAAAGACGGACCTCGATGCCTTGGGCGAGCATCCATTCGATCTCGCGATCGAGCTCGGCACGGGGCAGGCGATAGGCGGGGATGCCGTAGCGCATCATGCCGCCCAGATGGTCGCGCTGCTCGAACACCACGGGCTGATGACCCATGAGGGCCAGGTAGTACGCAGCGGTGAGGCCGGCGGGGCCGCCGCCCACGATGGCGATGCGCTTGCCGGTGGTCTCGTGATGGAACGGCTTTGCGCCGTCGAGCGCGTGGCCCTGCTCGTCGCAGGCGAACATCTCAGGGGCATGGTCCACGGCGAACCGCTTGAGGGCGCGGATGTTGACGGCGTCGTCCACCACGCCACGGCGACAGCCCAGTTCGCACGGGTGCTCGCAGATGAGGCCGCAGGCCAGCGGGAACGGGTTGTCCTTGCGGATGAGCCGTATCGCGTCCGCATAGCGGCCCTCGTGCACCAAAGCGACGTAGCCGGGGATGTCCACGCGGGCGGGGCAGCCAGCCTTGCAGGGCACCGCATCGCGGGAGCCGCCATCGCAGATGCCCGTCTTCACGTGATGCTCGAAATCGCTGCGGAAGCCTTCGAGGGCGCGCATGACCATAGCACCGGCTTCGTAGCCGATGGCGCAGTCGGCGCTCAGGTAAGCGTTGCGTGCCGTGCGTTCGAGCACCGCAAGGTCGCGCTCAGAGGCGTCGCCGTCGAGCACAGAGCCCGTCAGGGTCTTCATCTGGGCTAAGCCCACGCGGCAGGGGACGCATTTTCCGCAGGATTGCGAGGCGCACAGGCCGACGAACGCATCGGCCATCTCCACCGGGCAGGTGCCCACAGAGCCCGCCTTGGCTCGTCGGGCCAGCGTGTCGCACAGGTCCTCTACGACAGCTTCCGCTCGGGTGGGTCGTATGATCTCCATCAGGGCCATAGGCTCTCCTCATCGTCGATGGCAGTTCGGTGGTCGTCATATCGTGCGGTCGCAGAGAGGGCCGTCTTGCGCAGGGCAGCGATTTGCTGGAGCGGAATGGGCGAACCGACCGATGCCGCGCTCTTCGATACGCGTCGAACAGGTTTTCCATGATAATCGGAGCCAGCATTTATTATGATTACGTCTCGGTCTATCACCTCCAGGGGCGGTGAAGAGACGCTCTCCGCCGCTTTTGCGAGCCACGTCAGGAGGCTTCTTGAAAACAGCGCGTCGTCTGCTGCGTGGAAGGTCTTCATCGGGCCGATACCGGATCGCTGTCGTTTCTGCCCGCAGGAAAGGAATCGCTATGGCATCTTCGTTCGTTCCGTCTATCCGAGGTTTGCGACGGCTTGTCGCCGGCGTCCTCGCCATGGCTTTGAGCTGCACTGCTCTGGCGGGTTGTGCGCCGGTGGAGCCGGCCGCTCCGAACGCTCCGGTGCGGGTCGCCTCCCTGAAGGGCCCTACCACCATCGGGCTGGCGCCGCTGATAGCCCAGCAGCGAACTGCCGATAGCAGCGAGGCTGCTGGCACAGAGAACGCCTATGAGTTCGAGGTGGTGGGCACCGCTGATGAGATCGTGCCGCGATTGTCCTCGGGCTCGGTGGATATCGCGCTGATCCCGGCCAATCTTGCCGCCACGCTCTATCAGAAGACCGACGGGGCCATCCGCGCCATCGACATCAACACGCTGGGCGTCCTCTATGCGGTCACAGCTGATGAGCAGCTGGTGGCAAAAGAGGACGTTTCCGTGGCCGATCTGGCGGGCCATACCATATATATGACGGGCAAGGGCACCGTTCCGGAATACACCCTCGCGTTCTTGCTCGATCGCGCCGGGCTGACCGAGGGTGCGGTGAACATCGAGTTCAAGTCGGAGCCGTCGGAGGTGCTGGCGCTTCTGTCCGCCGACCCGAAAGCAGTGGGCATCCTTCCGCAGCCTTTCGCGACGGTCGCCGTGGCTCAGGATCCGGCTCTGGCCACCATCATGGATCTGACCGAGCAGTGGGATCGCGCGCTGCTCCCTGACGAAGAGGGGGCTCTGGTCACCGGCGTGACCGTAGCTCGCACCGACTTCATCGAGCAGCATCCTGAACAGGTCGAGCGCTTCCTCATCGATCACCAACGATCGGTGCAGACGGTGACGGAAGAGCCGGCTGCATCGGGCGAGCTGTTGGTGGATCTGGGCATCCTCGGCAAGGCCGAGATGGCCGCTAAGGTGGTGCCGCTGTGCAACGTCGTGTGTTGGTACGGCAAGGACCTCATGGCTGCGCTTCCTGGCTATCTGGACGTTCTCTACCAGTACGCGCCTGGATCGGTGGGCGGTGCGCTGCCTGCTGACGAGTTCTATTACTCGCCGGACGCGTAGGCCTGCGACCTTGGGCGGTCCGCGACATAACGCTTCGAGCCGAGGGCGCTGGCTGCAGCGGCTCTTCGTGGCCGTCTTGTGGCTGGCGCTGTGGCAGCTTCTCGCGTGGGCGCTCGGGAACCCGCTGTTGTTCTGCGGGCCCATCGAGGTGGCGGGGGCGTTGGGCGAGCGAGCGGCGCAGTGGACGTTCTGGGCCTCGATAGGGTGGTCGTTTCTGCGCATCGCCCTCGGGTTCCTCGTGGCCGTAGCGGCCGGGATCGCCCTTGGGCTGCTGGCCGCCCGCTTCCGTTGGGTGGCTGCGCTGTTGGCACCGCTGTTGTTCATCGTGAAGAGCGCGCCAGTGGTGTGTTTCATCGCTCTGCTGTTAGTGCTGCTGGGATCTCATGGGGCCACCTCGGTGGTGGTGGCCATGGTGGTGTTCCCGCCCATATACGCTGCCATGATAGAGGGCGCGGCTGCCCAAGATCGCGCCCTGGACGAGATGGCCGTCGTGTTCGGTCTCTCGCCGCTGCGGCGGTTCCTTCATGTGGAGCTTCCCCGCTACGAGCCGTTCCTGAAGGCCGCTTTCAAGAGCGCCGTGGGCATGAGCTGGAAGGCTGGCGTGGCGGCGGAGCTGATCGGGCTGCCGGGGGCCTCCATCGGCGAGGGAGTCTATCTGGCGAAGCTGTCGCTGGACGTGCCGGGCATCATCGCGTGGACCGCCGTGGTGATAGCGGTGGGCTGGCTGTGCGAGAAGGGGGTGCTGTTGGCGTTCGACCTGTTGTGCGCGCTGCCCGATCGGCACCTGACCGACCGTGTCCGGCGGGCGTCCGCTCTGGTGGCAGCGAAAGAGGGATCGATGGTCGAAGGTGCAGCGGCAAGAGGTGCGGAAGAGGCGGATGACGCACCGGTGATGGATCTGTCCGCTATCGTGAAGCGCTTCGGCGAAAAGACGGTGCTCGACGGGTTCTCGCTGCGCCTTTTACCTGGCGAGCGCGTTTGCCTCATGGCGCCTTCCGGCACGGGCAAGACCACGCTGCTGCGCCTCGCTGCCGGGTTGGAGCAGCCGGATGCAGGTCGCGCGGACGTCGGCGAGAGCGCCGTGGTGTTCCAGGAAGCGCGCTTGCGCGAAGACCTCACGGCTGCGGAGAATCTGGCGCTCACGGCCCGCGACGAGCAGGAGCTCGCCTATGGCTTGCAGCTGCTAGCTGTGCTCTTGCCTGATGAGGATGATCGGGAGAGCAAGCCGGTCCGCAGCCTTTCCGGCGGCATGCGCCGTCGCCTCGAAGTGGCCCGCGCCCTTGCCCACCCGGCCTCCGTCCTTCTCCTTGACGAGCCCTTCGCCGGCCTGGACGAGGCCACGAAGGCCACCGTCGCCCGCACCATCCTCGCCCACCAAGGCTCTCGTCCCCTCCTCCTCACCACCCACTCCCCCCAAGACCCCGCCCTCCTCTCCGCTATACCTCTTCACCTCTAGTCCGCGAACCTTGCAGCAGTTAGCGCGGGGCTTAGGGAAGAGGCTCGAGATCCGATTCGTGTAGCGAGCGACCCCTTAGAATCTCCATTATCGTGAGAAACGAGCGCGTTGCGCTGGGTCTCTCTGTGCTCTTGACGGCCTTCGCGAGCTCATGGGACCGGGTTTCTGATTGCAGCCGTTTCGGGGCCATGCTATATTCCGGCTAGCCAAACCGCGGTACCTCTTCGATGGGGACGCGTAAATTGAATATCGAGCGCTCTGGAACGATCATCTTCTGTGCGCAACAGTGTATGAAGAGGGCATCTGCCTATCGGATCACTGTTGTCGTGCGATCTCGATCGTGACAATTTACGTGTCCGCGGTTTGGCGACTGTGGTGGATGCCCTCCTCACATTGTCGCCGGGAATCGACTTCGTGAACGCTCCAACAGGGCTTCCTCCACGGTGTGACGAGAACCACACCACCGGAAGGAGCTGATCGCCATGCGGTCATCTGTCGACGTACGCCCCTGTAGGGCGATACCTGCCCTTAGGCCTCATCGGCCGACCATTCTGAGAAGGACCTCCAACCTCATAGCCATAGCTCTCGCAGCGTTGCTGATCGCAGGGTCTGTTCCTGCATCCGCCCTCGCTGCGCAAGATGGCCTTCTGCCCGTTCCCGAGGGCGGCAAGGGCGCTGTTCGCATCGCTTCTAGTGCAGAAGGAGGTCCCGAGGGTCTCTCGCATCGTCTCTCGGAGGATCCTCTTTCCGCTGATGCGGACAGCGCAGCACCTTCGCTCGGGGACGTATCCCATAGAGAAGAAGATGTTCCCGAAGACAGCGGTAGCCCTTCAGGCGAAGAGGGAGCCGAAGCTATGCCTTCTGATGGAGCTGCCTTCGCGAACGATATCATCAGCCAACAGGTCGTCTTAGAGCCCATCGCCCGAGCAGAATCGACGAGCTCGTTCTGCTTGGCCTCCACCCTCGAGTCCACCAGATCGGTGCCCGTGGTGTCAGCGAAGCTGTCCCTTGAAGAGGACGAGGCTGTCATAGGCTCCTTCGAGCAGGACGGCATGACCTTCGCGGTCGAGCCAGGGGGCGAGAGCGTATCCCTTATAGCGGTATCCTATGAGAAGCTGCCTCGAGAGCTCGTCGAGGACCAAGCGCTCGTCATCCCCGATACGGTCACGCCCGATGGCACCGGCTCCTACAGCGTGGCCCGCATAGCAGACGGCGCTCTTTCCTCCCTTGCCGAAGAGAGGGCCGATCCATCCTATGTGGGAGCGAAGGCCCTGTTCGACCAAGGAGATGCTCCCGAGCCGTTCGATGGTCGCATCGGCATCCTCACGCTCAGCATCCCATCTTCTGTCTCTTCCATAGAAGATGGAGCATTCTCAGGCTCTGACACCTTGCAATACCTCGTCGTCTCTGACGATAACCCTGAATACGCTTCCTACGATGGCGCACTTTATGATGCCGAGCTTTCCACGTTGCTGCTCGTCCCTGAGGGTCGAGCAGGCGCCATCCGCATCGCTGCGAGCGCCACCGATATCGATCCTGAGGTGCTCTCTCGTTGTCCTTTGGTGAGCGCTGTGGTCGTTGATGAGGGAAACGAAACGTTCGCCTCGAAGGATGGATGCCTGTATAGCAGAGATGCGAGCAGTCTCATCCATGCTCCATCGAATAGAACAGAGGCATCCATGACGCCGATGATGTTGTCCGAAGAGGTCTTCGATGTTCGAAAGGGAAGAGCAGCTGCGACCGTTGTCGCTGTTCATGGCAATGGGGGCACCCTGACCAAATACACGCTCAACAGTGCAGGAAGCGTGACCTCATCCACCCATGGACAGGCTTCGGTATCGGAACCCATCAACGGACATAACGCCTACTATGACTTCGGCGAGAAATTCTTGATCGACTGGTGGTACGGCAGCACTTTGTTCAGAGTGGAGGCGGAATCTCGACCGGGTTATGCGCTCCTCGGGTTTTCGAAGACCCCTACCGGCCCGCTCCTCGCTGATAGAGATGCGACTGCGTTCGAAGCTCCTGCGACATTCTACGCACGGTGGCAGAAGACCGTCAGCGTATTTGCTAATGGAGGGACGTTGACCAAATACACTCTCAAAGGAGACGACATCATGACGGGCTCCACTAAGGGTCTCTCTTCCGTCTCGGAGTGGCTCAACGGGCACGCGGCGTATTATGATAAAGGTTGGACGTATCTGATCGACTGGTGGTGTGGCGAGGTCAAGTTCAGGGTGGAGGCGGAGCCACGAGGGGGTTATACCTGCATCGGGTTCTCGAAGACCCCAGATGGCGCTCTTCTGTCCGATCGTGACGCCCAGGCTTTCGCGGACCCTGCGGTGTTCTACGCCCGTTGGTCGCGCAACACCTACTCCATCGCATACAACGACAACGGTGGGAGCTTCGCGGGCAAGACCGGAAGCTACAACGTCGATACGAACGACTTCAAGCTACCGAGCAGCGGAACGCGCACAGGCTATGCCTTTACAGGATGGGAGGTATCGGGCGCATCAGGGGCCGGCATCGCAGGGAACAACACGACCAACGTCACGGTGAAGAAGGGAACCTATGGCAACCTCACCGCGAGCGCCAAGTGGACCCCGGTGAGCTATCCCATCTCATGGGATACAGCAGGAGGGAGCCTGACAGGGCAGAAGACGAGCTATGACATAGAGACGCCAGACTACCTCTTGCCTACGCCGACGAGGACAGGATACACCTTTGCAGGTTGGGATGTGGAAGGCGCATCAGGGGCTGGCATCGCAGGCAACGGCACCACGGATGTCACGGTGAAGAAGGGCACCTATGGGAGCCTCACCGCCAAAGCCAGATGGACGAAGAACACATACCATCTTATCTGGAACGTGCCCCATGGCGCTCATGGGAACCGCATAGAGGACTTCACCAT
>CATKXW010000005.1 GCA_949840905.1 uncultured Eggerthellaceae bacterium
CGATCCCTGCATCGAGCGACCCTGTCAACGGGACCGACGAGTCCACCTTGGAGCTCTCCTTCGGCATGGACATCGATAGGGACAAGATATCCGCTCTCGACCTGAAGATAAACCTTCAGCACAAGACGATATCGTCTCTGGTCTACACCGTAGCGCTCGTGGACAAGACAGAGCCGGTCTACAGCGCGGGGGCGTGAGGCCCAGGAAGGGAGGACATCTCCTATTCGTCATAGGCTGCGACCAATTAGAAGGGCGAGCTCAGGCTCGAGCAAACGGGAAGTCCGAGCAAACGAGAGGCTCGAGCAGACGAGAAGTCCAAGCAAACAAGAACGGCCGCCCACCGGGCGGCCGTTCTGTTGTACGAGAAGCGAGCGATACGTTACTGCTCGATCTGGGCGATGATGCTGTCGAGCGCGCCGTCCACGTCGTAGGTCTCCACCTGGCCCGCGTCCACCAGCTTGGCGAACTGGGGGTCGATGGGCAGCTGTGCGGTGGCGGGGATGCCGTAACGCTCGGCGATGACCTGAGCCTGAGGCTCGCCGAAGATGTGGTGTTCTTTACCACAGTCGTCGCACTTGAAGTAAGCCATGTTCTCCACCAGGCCTACCACGGGCACTTCCAGCTTCTGGGCCAAGTTCACGGCCTTGCCCACGATCATGCCCACCAGCTCCTGCGGTGCCGATACGGTGACGATGCCGTCGACCGGCAGCGTTTGGAACACGGTGAGGAACACATCGGAGGTTCCCGGAGGCATGTCGATGAACATGTAGTCGATATCGCCCCAGTTCACTTCCGAAAAGAACTGCCGCAGCACGCCGGTGACCACCGGGCCGCGCCAAGCGACGGGCAGGTCGTCTTGGGGCAGCATGAGGTTCACCGACATCATCTTGATGCCGCTATCGGTGACCACAGGATTGATGCCGTCCTCGTCGGCCGAAGGATGCGCGGTGATGCCGAAGGACTTGGGGATGGAAGGGCCGGTGACGTCGGCGTCGAAGATGGCCACCTTCTTGCCGCGCTTGGTCAGTTCGCTGGCGAGCAGGCTGGTGACCAAGGACTTGCCCACACCACCCTTGCCAGACACCACGCCGATCACGTGCTTCACGTTAGAGCGCTTGTTCGGCTCCAGCTTCGCCGGTGCGCTCGGCTCGCCGGTACGGTCGCCGCATCCGGCGACGCCGCAGCTAGAGCAATTATGCTCGCAATTCTCGGAACTCACTTCATCCATGGTGAAAATATCCTCTTCTCTCTGGGTAGTCTCTTGTAGCCCATTGTAGCAGAGCGAGGATACTGGCATCGGGCCGCCGGCTCGGGCAGCGCGAGAGAATGCAGCGCAATGCGTCTTGCGTTCGTCCCCTACGCGCCGCTGCGGGCCGAGCGGCGGAACTGGCGGCGGCGCAAGAAGGAACCAGGAGGGACAGGAAGCGCTTCGCCCTCGCAGGGCTCGACGACGAAGCGGTAGAGGTTCGCCGAGCGGTTGGCGACCGCTACGGGTTCGGGCGCGCCCAGCACGCCATCGGCCTCGGGCAGCCAGCACAGGTTGCGTGCTCGGATGCGCCGCACCGGCGCTCCTGGCGCGAGCACTTCCAGCTCATCACCTTCCTCGAAGCGATTGCGGCATCGCGCCACCATCGTCCCCTCATGGCATTCGACCACATCGGCGATGTGAAGGGTGTGCTGCTCGTATCCGTCGTAGTCACAGGCCTGTTCGGCCTCGCCGAAGAAGAAGCCGGTGCTGTAGGGACGGTGGGACACATCCTCCAGCTCGCTCGCCCACCTGTCCGCCGGCTCGCCGTCCAGCACGTGACGGTAGGCGTTCACCACGCTGGCGACGAAGAACGCTTTCTTGTTGCGCCCCTCTATCTTGATGGAGTCGACGCCCGCCCGGCGCAGCTCGTCGAGATGGGCGAGCATGTTCAGGTCCTTCGCGTTCATGATGAAGGTGCCGCTCTCGTCCTGCTCGATGGGGAAGTGAACGCCAGGGCGCTTCTCCTCTTCCAGGGTGTAGTTCCAGCGGCACGGCTGGGTGCAGTGCCCCTTGTTTCCCGAGCGTCCCGTGAGATAGGAGCTGATGAGACAGCGGCCCGAGACGGCCATGCACATGGCACCGTGGGCGAACGCTTCCAGTTCAAGCTCGGGCGGGATCCGCTCGCGCAACTGGGCGATGTCTTCCAGGCTCATCTCTCGCGCACACACGATGCGGCTGGCGCCCAGGCTGTGCCACACCTTCGCTGCCTCGGCGTTGGCCACGCTCGCTTGGGTGCTCACGTGCAGCTGCGTGCGAGGCGCATGGATGCGGGAGAGGGCAGCAGCGCCCATATCTCCGATGATGAGCGCATCCACGTTCGCTGCATCAAGGGCGGCGAAGTATTCCGGCAGCTCGTCGATATCGCTGTCGTGCATGAGGATGTTGCAAGTGACATGCACCTTCACGCCGCGCTCATGGGCCCAGGCCACCGCTGCGGGAATATCTTCCAGGGCGAAGTTGGCCGCACGGGCCCGCATGCCGAAGCGCTCGGTAGCTAGATAGACCGCATCAGCCCCGAACCGCACGGCCGCTTCCAGCTGTTCGATCCCTCCTGCTGGTGCGAGCAGTTCCATCGGCTAGCCTTGGTAGCTCACGCGAGCGCCTTGCGGGGTGTCCTCGATGATGAAGCCGAGATCGGCCAGGCCGTCGCGGATGACGTCGGAGCGCGCGTAGTCTTTCTCGGCGCGGGCGCGGGCGCGTTCCTCCAGAAGCGCTTCGATGGCTTCTGCCGCATCGCTCCCACCGTAGCCGGCGACCTCGGCCGCGAGGGGGATGACCTCGGTGGGGTAGTCCGTCTCGTCCTCTGCCGCGGTGCTGATGGTGATGCCCAGCACGGCCATGAGGTCGACGATGGTGTCGCGCACGGCGATGAGCGCCTCGGCATCCTCGATGGCCAGCGAGCCTGCTGCTCCATCTCCCGTTGCGGTGGAAGCCGCGCTGTTCGCATCCCCTACCAGCGAGAACACGGCACCCAGAGCTGCGGGGGCGTTGAAGTCGTCGTCCATGGTGCCGATGAAGTCCTCACGTGCGTCGGCGGCCAGCGCTCGCAGGCTCACGGTGTCGAGGGCGCTCGCGGCCTCGGCGGTGGCCGTGGCCCCCAGCCAGGTGAGGTTCTTCACGGCGTTCTCGATGCGGATGAGCGCCGCGTCGGCCTCATGCAGACGCTCGATCGAGAAATCGAGGGGCGAGCGATAATGGGTCTGCAGCATCAGCATGCGCAGCGCCTCTGGTCGGGTGGAGTCCAGCACCTCGAACAGCAGCAGGAAATTGCCCAGGCTCTTGCTCATCTTTTCGGAGTTCACTTGCAACATGCCCGAGTGCATCCAGTAGTTCGCGAAGGTGCATCCGCATGCCGCCTCCGATTGGGCGCGCTCGTTCTCATGATGGGGGAATACCAGGTCGGCACCGCCGCCGTGGATGTCGAAGGGAAGTCCCAGGTACTTGTCGGACATGGCCGAGCATTCGATATGCCAGCCCGGACGTCCGGCGCCCCAAGGGGAATCCCAGGAGGGCTCGCCGGGTTTGGCGGCCTTCCACAGGGCGAAGTCGAGCGGGTCATGCTTGCGCTCGGCAACGCCGGTGCCCTCGGCACGCAGCTCGCGGTGGCCGCTCTCCATCTCGTCGATGTCACGACCGGAAAGACCGCCGTAGCCGGGGAAGGAACGCACGTCGAAGTACACGTCGCCTTCCACTGCATAGGCATGGCCGCCATCGACCAGCTTCTGCACCAAAGCGATCATAGTGTCGATCTCTTCGGTGGCCTTCGGGCGAACGTCGGGGTCGAGCACGCCAGCTGCGCGCATGTCATCGATGAACGCCGCGGTGTATTCGGCGGCCACCTCGGCCGCTTCTCGCCCCTCTTCATTGGCGCGCTTGATGATCTTATCGTCAACATCGGTGACGTTCTGCACGAAGGTGACCTCGAAGCCGCGCCAGGTCAGGTAGCGGCGGATGGTGTCGAAGGAGATGAACGTGCGCGCATTGCCGATATGGATGCGGTTGTACACCGTCGGACCACACACGTACATGCGCACCTTACCCTCTTCAACGGGTTGGAACTCGACCTTCTTGCGCTGGCGGGTATCGTAAAGGCGGATCATCGGAAAGCCTCTTTCTGCGGTAGGGCTGCCCATACATATATATAGGCATATGGGTTCGGATGAATTGTAGCGCACCCGACCCGCCCTCGGGCCGATGTCCGGCCGGCTGCTCTTCAGCTAGGCGGCATCCGTGCGTTCGAGCAGACAGGTGGCGTAGGCCGAGATGCCCTCTTCTCGGCCCTCGAACCCGAGACGTTCGGTGGTGGTGGCCTTCACGCCCACCGAGTCGACCTGCACGGCCATGGCCCGCGCCAGGTTCTCGCGCATAGCCTCGCGGAAAGGAGAGAGCTTCGGGGCTTGAGCGGCCACCACCGAATCGACGTCCACGATGGTGAAGCCGAGGGAGCGCACATGCTCGGCCACGCGGCTCAGCAGCGCCAGCGAATCGGCACCCGCATAGACAGGATCGGTGTCGGGGAACAGCTTGCCGATGTCGCCCGCTCGCGCGGCTCCCAGCAGCGCGTCTGCGATGGCGTGGGCCAGCACGTCGGCATCGGAATGGCCGGCCAGCCCCCGATCGTGGGGCACCGCCACGCCGCCCAGCATGAGCGGCCGCCCTTCCTCGGGTGCTGCGAAAGCGTGCACGTCGATGCCGAGGCCGCAGCGCATCCGGCTCATTCCGGCTCCTGCACAGTACGAACGGAAGCGGCCAGCATGGCGAAGTCTTCCGGCACGGTCAGCTTGATGTTGTCGCGCTTGCCTTCCACCACCAGCACCCGGCCGCCCAAACGCTCGATGAGCGCCGAGTCGTCGGTGCCCACGAAGCCGTCTGACAGCGCAGATGCGTGGGCACGCCGGTAGATGCCGGTGCGGAACACCTGCGGCGTTTGGGCGTTCCAGAACACGCGTCGGTCAGGGGTGCCCATGATCACGCCGTCTTCCACCACCTTCAACGTGTCCACGGCCGGATGGGCCACCACGGCGCCATCGGCGTCGAAGTTCCCCTTCACGGTGTTGATGGTGTGCAGGATGAGCTCGGGGGTGACCAGGGGCCGCGCGCCATCGTGCAGCACGACGAACTCGAAGCGGTCGTCCACGTATTCCAGGCCCGAGAAGGCCGACTCTTGGCGGATGGAGCCTGAGGGAGCCATGACCACCGGTGTGACGAAGGGGAATGGGTCGATCGCGCGCTTGAGGTATTCCTCTGAGCGCTCCTCGGGGCATACCACCACGATGAGGCCGATGTCGCCCACCGCGTCGAACGCCTCGGCCGACCAGGTGAGGATGGGCTTGCCGGCTATCTCCACCAGCTGCTTGCCTCCTTCGCGCCCGAAGCGCTCGCCGGTGCCGCCGGCCAAGATGATGGCGGCTGTCTTCGGCTTGGGGTCGACGCGGCCCACCAGCTCCACCGTCGTCTTCTCCATCAGGTCGATAGCAGCCTGGTCGAACGCGATCGACGGTCGCCGGATGGTCTGCGACTCGAAGATGGGATCGACCGTGGGCAGCCTGTTCTCCATGACATCCTCCTCATGCGTGCGCGCGCCGGACGAGCCTGCCGCCGACACGCTCCCTCCCGCGGCTTTTCGTTGATTGAGAGTATACCTTGTAAGGAACGCAGCAGCAGGTTCCATCTGCGAAAATAGCGCCATCGCCGCCGCGCGGGCATCACTTCTGTATCCTTTGTAAAGGTCCGTGCGAACGGGGTCAAATGCTTGCCAAGCGCTCTTCCATCATTTATCCTGATGAAATCAACAACAGGCTTCTGTGCGCCTCTTTTGCAGTTCCGAAACGCACGATCAACGTAACATGAGGAGAACCATGAACGCCCAGAACGGAATGCCTCCGCAACCGAATCCCTATCAGCAGTATCCTCCGCAGTTTCCGCCGCAGATGCAGCGTCCTCCTCAGCAGCCTCCCCAAAAGAAAAAGAAGAAGCCGGCCAGCTTCTGGGTCGTTATCATTACGGCCATCATCGCGCTCATCGCCGTGGTGGTCATCTGTCTGCTCGCGTTCCAGTCGTGCGAGGGCGGCCCGCTCTACGACAGTAACGCCGCGTCCGGCCAGCTGGAGGGCAAGACCCCCGAAGAGATCCAGGCAGAGCTCGACCGCCAGGTAGAAGAGGGCATGTTCAACATCTCCATCGCGTCTGGCGTGGAGTTCGCTGATGGCACCTCCGAAGGCGAGCTGCGCATCGAGAACGTGCCGGGCAATCACTATGACATGCAGGTGACCATCACGGATGACTCGACCGGTGAGGTGTACTATCAGACGAACCTCATCCGCCCCGATCAGCATATCCAAAAGGACAAGCTGCTGAAGGATCTTGACCCGGGCACTTACGAGTGCACGGCGGTGTTCACCGCGTTCGACCCTGAGACCAACGAAGAGGTCGGCCAGGCCGCCGCGAAGATGAGCATCACCGTCGTAGGCTAGATGGACCACCTGCAGCAACCTTACGGAAACGAGCCCGATCAGCAGGGAGAGCGTTCTGCGCGTCCGGTGAGCAATGATGCGAAGCCGCGCCAGATGCGCTTGGCTATCGCCGTCATCGTGGTGGCGGTCATCGCTTTCGTCCTCATCGCGTTTCTAGCGTTCCGTTCCTGCGGGCGGGTCGCTCTTTACGACGTCAACGCCGAGGAAGGCCAGCTGCGCGGCAAGACGAACGCCGAGATCCAGGCGGAGCTCGACCGCCAGGTGGAAGAGGGCATGTTCAACATCTCCATCGCTTCCACGGTGGAGTTCGACAACGGCACCTCCGAAGGCGAATTCCGCATCGAGAACGTGCCGGGCAACCGCTACGACATGCAGGTGACCATCACGGATGACTCGACCGGTGAGATGTATTATCAGACGAACCTCATCCGCCCCGATCAGCATATCCAAGAGGACAAGCTGCTGAAGGATCTTGACCCGGGTACCTACGAGTGCACGGCGGTGTTCACGGCCTACGATATGGATACTGCCGAAGAAGTGGGAAAGGCCGCCGCGCGGATATCCATCGTCGTTTACGGTTGATGTCCATGGAGGCGTTCGAGCTCGTACTGTTCTTGCTGGTGGCCGTGGTGGCTTCCAGCATCCTAGAAAAGCTGCTGCCGCGGCTGTCGTTACCGCTGGTCCAGATCGCCCTCGGTGCGGCGATCGCATTCTTCGTCACCACGCCGTTCTCCTCGGGCATCGACCCTGAGCTACTGCTGATCCTGTTCATCGCGCCGTTGCACTTCAATGAGTCGCGCCATGCTGATTCGGGGCTGTTGTGGAAGAACCGCTGGGGCATCGCGTCTTTGGCGGTGGGCCTGGTGGTGCTCATAACCGTGGCTGTTGGCTGCACGCTCCATGCGCTGCTTCCGGTCATCCCGCTGGCGGCGGCTCTGGCCATGGGCGCGGCTATGGGTTCCACCGACGCGGTAGCTGTCACGAACCTCTCTAAAGACTTCCGCTTCGGCCGCCATCACGAGACGCTGCTCACCGGCGAGGCGCTGTTCAACGATGTGACGGGCACCGTCATCTTCCAGTGCGCCATCGCCGTGCTGGTGTCGGGCACGTTCTCGCTCACCCATGCCGGTGAGGAGTTCGCCCTCGATCTGTTCGGCGGCATGGTGGGCGGCGCCATCATGGGCTTCCTCGCATGGGCGCTGCTCGAAGGCATCCGTCGCGCGGGCATCGACGGCCCCACTCTGCATGTCACCTTAGAGCTGCTCATACCGTTCATCATCTATCTTATCGCCGAGCAGCTGCACATCGGCAGCATCATCGCCGTGGTGCTGGCCGGTATGGTGATGTCGATCATGCCGCAGAGGCATACGGCGGCTCTCGCTCGGCAGAAGCTGCAATCGCGCAGCGTGTGGAACACCATCGAGTTCATCTTGAACGGCATCATCTTCGTCATCTTGGGCATGCAGCTGCCCCGGCTGCTGCGGCCGATGGCTGATGGCGGTGTGGGCGATCCTTTCCAGGTCATCGCCGTGGTGCTGGTGGTGACGGCGGTGTTGGAGGCTGTTCGCTTTCTATGGATCCTCGGGCTAGATGCTGTGCACGAGCGCTCGTTGCATAAGGGGCGGCCGCAGAGCGAGAAAGTGCGTTCGGTGAGGCTGTCGCGCAAAGAGAGCCTGAAAGGCACGCTCGCCATGACCCTCGCAGGGCCGAAAGGCGGCATCACCCTATCGTTGATGCTGACGGTGCCAGCGATGCTGACCGCCGAGGTCCCGTTCTATCAACGAGAGGCGCTCATCTCGGTGGCTTCGGGCGTCATCCTGTGCACGCTGCTGCTGGCGAACTTCGCCGTACCGTTATTGGTTCCCCATAAGCACGCCGCCCGCACGAACCGCAAGCGAGTGGATGCGGAGGTGCAGCTGGTGGAGCGCGTGATCGAGTCCATTCAAGCCGATGCTCATCTCACGGGCTCGGTGCAGAGCGTGGAGGCTTACGAAGATGCTGACGAGCCAGCTACGGTCATCGTCATGAAGGACTATTCCGATCGTCTAGAAGAGCTCATTCCTCATGCGTCGTCGGAGGTGGCCGCGCAAGCCAGAGAGGTGGCGGCTCGCTGTCGTAGCCTTTACGATCGTATCGACGTTCTCGCCCAGGAGGTGGACGTACTGCGCGATGAAGAGGAGAGCGGCGAGGGGACTTTTGCCGACGATCTGGGGCTGACCATCCATTTCCGGGTGTTGCGCGCCATCTACGATGCTGTGGAAGACGTGCACGAGCAAGCGTTGCGCCGTGAGCTGGAGCTCATCAAGCAGATGCGCGCCCATGAGGAACTGTCCCTCGAGCAAGCGAAGCAGCTGCGCAACGAGGTCTATATCCAGCAGATGTCCTTGTAGCCCCTGCAGTTGCCGCGCTCGGGCGAACCCGTCATCTTCCGAACTGGCTGCTATTCGCTGGCGTTCTCGTAGGCCTCGCGAAGACGGGCTATCTCTTCGGCGTAGCCTTGCAGGTCCTCTTGGGGCGTTTCGAGGAAGAAGGGGATGCCTTGCAGCTTCGGATGGTTCACGATGGCGGCGAGGGCAGCAAAGCCGATATGGCCTTCCCCGATGCGCTCGTGGCGATCCTTGTGGGCGCTGCGCGGGTTCTTCGAGTCGTTCAGATGGATGGCTCGTAGCCGATCCAGCCCGATAGTGCGGTCGAACTCTTCCAGCACGCCGTCCAGGTCGTCCACGATATCGTAGCCGGCCTCCCACACATGGCAGGTGTCGAGGCATACGCCCATGCGCTCCTGCTCGTTCACGCCGGCGATGATGGCGGCCAGCTCTTCGAAACCGCCGCCCACTTCCGACCCCTTCCCGGCCATGGTCTCCAACAGCACGGTGGTAGAGCCGCCCTTCAGCATGCACTGGTTCAGGGCGTCGGTGATCTGGGCGATGGCGGTGTCGAGGGGCTGGCCCGTGGCGCTGCCCGGGTGCATGTTGTACAGCTGCCCCGGCGTCGATTCCATGCGCATCATGTCGTCGGCCAGCGTGATACGAGCGAACTCCCGTGTCTCTTCCTTGGCCGAGCACGGGTTCAGCGTGTAGGGCGCATGAGCTAGGATGCGCTCGATGCCGTTTTCTGCGCAGAACTCGTGGAAGGCGGTCACATCGACGGGGTCGATGTCCTTGGCGCGGCCGCCGCGCGGGTTGCGCGTGAAGAACTGGAACGTGTTTCCGCCAAGGGCGAGCGCCTGTTGCGCCATGGCGAGGTAGCCTTTGGAAGAGGAGAGGTGGCACCCGATGGTGAGGTCGTCTCGTCCCATGTTGGATCGGCCTTTCTGCGTGGCTGTTTTGGTATGATGGGATGTCGCTATTATAAGAGCAAGCAGATGCAACAGGGGGGTCAGTTCCCCCCGTTGCATCCCTTGAAACGTAACAGAAGATCTGACGCAGCAGGAGATCTGACCCCCTGCCGCATCGAGAGAGAGAAGCGCCCCGCCCATGCAGCAACAGAACATTCGCAACGTCGCCATCATCGCCCACGTCGACCACGGCAAGACCACGCTGGTCGACCGTCTTCTGTGGGCATCCCATGTGTTCCGCGAGAACCAGCAGGTGGAAGAGCGCGTGCTCGACTCCAACGACCAGGAGCGTGAGCGCGGCATCACCATCTTGTCGAAGAACATCGCCATCAACTACAAGGACGTGAAGATCAACGTCATCGACACGCCGGGCCATGCCGATTTCGGCGGCGAGGTGGAGCGCGTGCTGAACATGGCCGATGGCGCTCTGCTCATCGTGGACGCCTACGAGGGCCCCAAGCCCCAGACGCGTTTCGTGCTGTCCCATGCGCTGCAGCGGGGCTTGCGCATCGTGGTGGTGGTGAACAAGATCGACCGCCCCAACGCCGATCCGGAAGGGGCGGTGGACAAGGTGTTCGACCTGATGGTGGAGCTGGGCGCCACCGATGAGCAGCTCGACTTCCCCGTGGTGTATGCCTCGGCCGTGAACGGCTATGCGCGCCTGAGCCCCGATGACGGCAACATGGACATGGTGCCGCTGTTGGACACCATCCTAGAGGCTATCCCTGCCCCTGAGGTGGAAGAGGATGCGCCGGTGGCGTTGCAGGTGTGCACCGTCGACCACAGCAGCTACGAGGGCCGCATCGGCGTGGGCCGTCTGCACAGCGGCGTCATGCACGAGAAGGAGCAGGTGCTGGTGGTGAAGGCTGATGGCTCGCAGCGCACCGCCCAGATCCGCAAGCTGTACACCTTCGAGAACCTGGGCAAGGTGGAAGTGAGCGATGCTGTAGCTGGCGACATCGTGGCCGTCATCGGCATCGAGGACGCCGATATCGGCGACATCCTCACCAGTCCGGAGAACCCGGTGGAGATGGAGCCCATCGCCGTGGAAGAGCCCACCATGGCCGTGGTGTTCGAGGCGTCTAGCAGCCCGCTGGTGGGTCGCGAGGGCGACATCGTGGGCGGCCGTCAGCTGAAAGAGCGCCTGATGCGCGAGAAGGAGAGCAATATCTCCATGCGCATCAACGAGCTGGAGGACAAGAGCGGCATCGAGGTGGCCGGTCGCGGCGTGCTGCATTTGAGCGTGCTGATGGAGACCATGCGTCGCGAGGGCTTCGAGTTCCAGGTGGGCCGCCCGCAGGTGGTGTACAAGAAGAGCGATAGCGGCGAGAAGCTGGAGCCTATCGAGGAGGCCACGGTAGATGTTCCCAACGACTATGCGGGCAAGGCCATCGAGGTCATGGGCACCGCTGGTGGCATCATGGAGGACATGGTGTCGGACGAGTCGATGACGCACCTCACCTTCCGCATCCCCACGCGCGGCACCATGGGGTTGAAGACGCGCATCCTCAATGCCACCCACGGCGAGGCCATGCTGTTCCACCACTTCAAGGAATATGGCCCCTACTCTGGTGAGATGACCGGGCGGAAGAACGGCGGCATGATCGCCATGAGCACCGGCAAGGCCGTGGCTTACGCTCTCGATACGCTGCAGGAGCGCGGGCGGCTGTTCGTGGGCCCGGGCGATGAGTGCTACGAGGGCATGATCGTGGGCGAGTCAGCCAAAGAGGGCGACATGGTGGTGAACGTGGAGAAGACGAAGAGCCTGGGCAACCAACGCTCTAGCTCTGCCGACAAGGCCATCCAGCTGACGCCGCCCATCACCTTCACGTTGGAAGAGGCGCTGGAATACATCGAGGACGATGAGCTGGTGGAGATAACGCCTCAGTCCATCCGCCTCCGCAAGCGCCTTCTATCCGCCACCGACCGCAAGAAGGCGAACAAATAACGGCCGCATCGCCTATGGGCGGCCCGGCTGTCCAGGGGTGCACAGGGCCTCGCTACCGGAGGTCCTACCTGGCAAGATTGTGGGAAAATGGTGACGAACGGGTGACGGTTTTCCGTTCGGGCGCGCTGTGGGACAATAGGACGATATATTCGTGCGTTGACGGCGCTGAATAGAGCGCCTTTAGCAAGAACTAGAGGGAAGGCGACATCTTGAAGAGCACTATTCTGAAGACCATCGTGGCCGGCAGTCTTGCGGTCATGTGCCTGGGCGTCGCGACCGGCTGCAGCAGTACCGATGACAAGGGCCATACCGGCGGGGTGGCTGCTACCGTGAACGGCGTGGAGATCCCCGAAGACAAGGTCACCGATCGCGTGCAGCTCTATCGCGAGCAGCAGGACGTCACCAGCGAGAAAGCATGGGGCGAGTGGCTGGCAGAGTACAGCTACACGCCGCAGACCGTGCGCGAAGAGCTGCTGGATCCGCTGATCGAACAGGAAGTGCTGCGCCAGGAGGCCAGCGAGATGGGCATCGCCGTGGAAGAGTCCGAGATCGACGGCTACGTGCAGAAGATGCGCGACAACTACGAGTCCGATGAAGCCTGGCAGGAAGCCCTCGACCAAGTGGGCATGACCGTGGAGGAGTATCGCGAGAACATCGACATCGCGCTTCTGAAGCGCGGCGTGCAGGAGAAGCTGGCTGAGGAGAGCGGCGGCATGACCGATGCTCTGGGCTACTTCAACGAGCACGCATCCGAGTTCCAGAATCTGCGTCGTTCTTCGCACATCCTGTTCGAGGAGGGCGACGAGGCCACGGCTCAGGATGTGCTGAACCGCATCAATTCCGGCGAGCTGAGCTTCGAGGACGCGGCATCGCAGTATTCCACCGATAGCGGCACCGCTGCCAAGCAGGGCGATGTGGGCTACGGCGCTCCCATCAACTCCCTTATCACCGAATACACCGATGCTCTGGCCACCCTGAACGAGGGCCAGGTGAGCGGTCTGGTACCCAGCCAGTACGGCATCCACATCATCAAGTGCACCGAGGTCTACAACCCGCCCGCCTCGCCGGCCTCTATCGACGAGCTGCCGAGCGAGATCGTGGAGTACGTGAACACCCAGGTGGACAACGCCAACACGAGCGCCTATGACGAGTGGATGCAGGCCTCTCGTGATGAGCGCGAGATCGTCATCAACGATATGCCCGAGAACGTGCCGTACAACCTCGACATGAGCAAGTACCAGGACGAGGAGACCACCAACGCTGAGAACGCTGAGGGCACCGAGCAGCAAGAGGAGTTCGTGGAAGAGCTGGGCGCTGAGGAAGGCGCTGTGGATGCGGTGACTCAGGTGGACGAGCTTGCTCAGGGTGCCGAAGAGGGTGCGCAGCATATCGAGGAAGCGCAGGGTGCCGAGAACACTGAGAACACCGAGAGCGCCGAGGGCACCGCGGGCACCGCGGGCGGAGATAACGCCCAAGGCTAACCCGGACCTTCGCGCTTTGGTCTCGAACCGAAGAGGTGCGTTCTCTTCCTGACGCGAGAAGGGAGGGGACGCTTAACGGCCCGCATGAGGCGAAAGCGCCATCATGCGGGCCGTTTTGTAGATTCCACCAGCCCCGCTCCATCGCCGGTAAGGATGAACCCACCTCAAAAAAAGGTGGGTGCTCGCAGTCCGCCTCCTGGCTTTCGTATCGACGGACACGAATCCCCATTCCGCGAACGATCTTGAGCTCCCTAGTGTTAAAACGTCGGTCCACCGCAAAATGCGGCGAGAAGCGGGGCCTGGTTCAAAGTATAGGGAATCATGCCCACATGAAAAGCCTTGACATTCCCGATAGTCGTTTCCGTCACCGAAGAGTTGCCAAAAACAAGTGTACGGATGCGATCTTGCGGGGTCGAGGGTCTATGTAGCGAAGGGCCGTCCCTGCGAGAGAGGGCGCAGCCATACGGGAGTCGCGAGCGCAGAGAGCCGCACCCCTGGACGAGGGCGCACGAAGCGCGCAGGTCTGGACGAGGCTGGCACGAAGCGCCCTAAGCACCCGAAGTTAGACGCCGAAGTGGTTGGTGCTGCCCGAGGAGCTGGAAGACGAGGGGCCGGTCGACACGATGATGGTGACCGTCGAGCCTTCTGCTGCGGTGCCGCTGCTCGGGTTCTGGCTGATGACGTAGCCTGGCGTGACCGTCGGCGAGGACTGTTCCTCTACCTGCACCTCGAAGCCGGCACCGCGCAGGGTGCTAGTGGCTGTGGCGCGCGGGAAGTTCACCACGCTGGGAACCGTCACCTGCTCGGCACCGGCCGAGACCACGATGGTGACCGTGCTGCCCGCTTCAACACGGGTGCCGCTGCTCGGGTTCTGACTGATGACCTGGCCCTCCGGCACTTCAGAAGACTTCTGGGTGGTCACTTCCACTTTTAGCTTCGCATCGGTGATGGTCGACTGGGCGGTGCCCGAGGACTTGCCCGTCACGTTGGGCACGGTGACGCTCTCGGCACCCAGCGAGAACACGCATTCGATGACCGAGCCTTTGGGGGCGCGGCTGCCGCTGGTGGGCTGCTGGCTGATGATGTAATTCGGCTCCAGGTCCTCGGAGTACTCACCGGTGGAGGCGCTCATGATGAACCCGTTCTCCGTGGCGATCTGTTTTGCCTGGTCGACGGTCTTGTTGCGCAGGTCGGGCACGGTGCCTTGCTCGGTGCCCTGGGAGATGGTCAGGCTCACCTTCGAGCCCTCTTCCGCCTTCAAGCTGCCAAGGGGCACCTGGCTGATGACACGGCCCTCTTCCACGTTAGCATCGTAGACGCTATCGGTCACTTCCGCGACGAAGCCGGCATCTTCCAGTATCTTCGTGGCTTCGGCCAAGGTCTTGCCCGTGACGTCGGGGACCGTAGCCCCTCCGGCGAGGTTGAAATAGGCGAACGCGCCGCCTGCCACCAAGGCCAGCACCAGCAGCACGATCAGGACGATCTTTCCCGCAGGGCTCTTCTTCTTGCCGTGGTTGCCAGCGCGATAGGTGGAGCCGCCACCGCTGTTGCTGCCACTGTAACCGCTGTTGGTGCCGTCGAGGGCAGGCAGCGTTTGGGTGGCGTCGATCATGGGAGGTGGGATGACCGCCGGCATGACGCGGGTCTGAGCCTCGGTGAAGCCGGGGCCGGGCACCGCGCCCATGGCCATGGCGCTGCCGAAGGGGCGGCCGGCCAAGTAATCGGCTAGAGCCATGCGCATGTCGTTGGCGGTAGCGAAGCGCAGGTTCGGCTCCTTCTCCAACGCTGTCATGATGATGGTCTCAAGGTCGGGATCGATATCAGGGTTGACCTCGCGCGGCAGGGGCGGGAAGTCGTTGACCTGCTTGAGCGCCACGGACACAGCATCGGGTCCGTCGAAGGGCAGCGTGCCGGTGGCAGCTTCATAGAGCACGATGCCGAGGGAGTAGATGTCGCTCGCCGAGGTGAGCTCCATGCCCTGGGCCTGCTCGGGGGAGATATAGTGGGCCGTGCCGAGCACCGAGCTGGTGCGCTGGGCCACGGAGTTCTTCGCCCGCGCGATGCCGAAGTCCATCACCTTCACGTTGCCATCGGGCTGCACCATGATGTTCTGTGGCTTGATGTCGCGATGGATGATGTCCTGGTTGTGGGCTACGGTGAGCGCCTGGCACACTTGCATGCCGATCTCGGCCACTTTGCGCTGGTTGATCGCGCCGCGCTGTTGGATGGCGGTCTTCAGGTCGCTGCCGCGCACGAATTCCATGACGATATAGTAGGTCTCGTCGTCGGTGCCCCAGTCGTACACGTTCACGATATAGGGGCTCTGCAGGTTGGCCGCAGCAGCGGCTTCCTGGCGGAAACGCTGGGTGAAGTTGGGGTCGGCGGCGTATTGCGGCAGCATCACCTTCACCGCCACCGAACGACCGAGCACGTTATCCTGGGCGCGGTAGACCTCAGCCATGCCACCGATGCCGATGCGGTCGTTTATCTGGTAGCGATTGTTGAAGATCCTACCGGTCATAGGTCCGTGCTGAGCCGCCACGAAAGTCTCCCTCTGGTCACACTTCTGCTGCGTTTCGGTTGCGGGTAAATGCGAGTAGCGTATAGCTTCCTCTATTCTAGCGGATATGCTGCTGTTTCGGTACGACGATCCCGCCTCATCGCCTACGAACATCCGCCCCTCGGCCCACTGCCCAAGACGGACGATCGGCTAGCAGGCGTGCGCAGGCCACAAGCGCTCTCGGTCGATCCGAGAACCATGGATGGCTCGGGCCGTGCTTATCTTCTTGGTACGAAGAGCGCACGAGAGGTCGTCGCCGAACTTGGTATCAGCATTGCCGCCTTCCACCGACGCCTCAAAAGCGCTTCTCCGACCACCGTGCTCTTTGAGAAAGCGAGAGCTGACTTGCCTCGGATGCTTCGGTGAATCGAAGCACCGAATAGGTCTTCCTCGTTCGGTGGGCATCTTATAGAGCAAGGAGCTTGCGTGCGGGAGAGCCTTCATTCATGGATCGAGGCATCTTTTTGGCCGAAAATGGTATTTGAGATCGACCAGGATCACCGGAGTTATAGCCGGGAGGTCGCTTTCGGTTTGACGAAGGGCTACGAAGATCGATTCTTGAGCGATCCGGTGCAAATTTTGGGAGTTTTGTACAAAAAAGGACTGAAAAATATGAAGGATCGCGCTCAGGTCTGTTGGCGATCGAATAAAAGGCCTGGTCGTGATCTGTAGGTAACTCGCTCTATCGACTCGAAATGTACAAAACTCCCAAAATTTGCACCAGTTGTCAAAAAACCCGGAAAAGAAGAACTGACCTGCGCTCCGAAACGCGCTTCAGAGGAGATTCCGCTGCAGCTCTCATATATTGAAACCTTTGTGAGCCATGAAGTTCGGACTTGTCGGCGCGTGTTGGCGCCTCTGTTCGAGGGCGCTTCTAGGTCGAATAGGTCGAATGCTCACGGCCCAGAAACATGCTCATGGCCAGAAGCCCAGAAACGCTCCTCGATTTCTTTATCTCAAGATGAGGCAGGGAGAACGAAGAGCGCGAAGAGTGAAGCTTCAAAGGGAGCTGCGCGGGGGCTGAGGTGTTCTCGCGCCTGCAGCAGTCCTACAGTAGTCCTACAGTAGTCCCTGGACCGAGAGGGCTTCGCGCATGACCTCGCGGGCGCGGGTGGTGGCAGAGATCTCTTTGCCAGCTTCTTCGAGGGCAAGGGCGACCACGACGCGGGGCTTGTCGGCGGGAGCGACTCCCACGAACCAGCTGTCGTCGGCGTCCTTGATGCGCTCGGCGGTGCCGGTCTTGCCGGCCACCTCGATGCCGCGGATGGCGGCGTCGGTGCCGGTACCGCTGGTGACCACGCCCTTCATGCACGCCATCACGCGGTCGGCCGTCTCTTCGCTGACCGCCTGCATCAGCTTCGAAGGCGAGGCATGGTAGCTGCGCTCGCCGGTGGCGTTGTAGATGCTGTCGACCAAATACGGCTGCATGATGGTGCCCTTGTTCGCCAGCGCGGCACCCACCATGGCCATCTCCAGCACTGTGGCCTGCGGCCCTGCTGGGCTCGCATGCATGCCTACCGGCTCGCCAGCGGCCGCCCAGGCCGTCTCCCATTCTGTCATCTCATCAGGGTCGGGCATGAGCGATTCGGAGAGCGGGATGTCGAAGGTGATCTGCTTGTTGAACCCGAAGCGGTCGGCACCGGCCACGAGTCGCTCGGGTCCCATGAGCGCGCCCAGCTGGCCGAACACGGTATTGGAGGACAGCTCGAAGGCGCGCTTCAGGGTGATGTTGCCATAGGCATAGTCGCCGAAGTTGTTCACTGGCGCGTTGCCGATGTCCATGGTGCCTGGAGAGTTGAAGCGCGAGCTCTCCTCGGCCACGCCGTCCTCGAACGCGGTGGCCAGGGTCACCATCTTGAACGTGGAGCCTGGCGGATAGACCGCCTGGGTGGCGCGGTTGTACAGCTCGGCAGAGCTGAGGGAGTCGGGGCCCTCTTCGGCGGCCTGGGCGATGAGCTCTTCGATGTCGGCCGCATCGTAGGTGGGCGAGGACGCGAGCGCGAGCACCGCGCCAGTCTCAGGATCGAGCACCACGCACGCGCCGCTGTACCCTTCTAGGGCCTTCTGCGCCGCCTGTTGGATCTTGCTGTTGAGGGTGAGGGTGACGTCGTTGCCGGCCGACTTCACGCCTGCCAGCGAGTCGATCACATCGGCCCAACTGGCGAAGTTCCGCTCGCCCTTCAGCGTGTCGTTATAGGTGGCCTCGATGCCGGCCGTTCCGTAGCGCTCCGAGGCGTAGCCCACCACGTGCGCTGCCAGGTCACCCGCGGGATATTCTCGCTCGTAAGTGCCATCTTCGGTGCGCGCCGACTGCGCCAACACCGTGCCGTCGTAGGTGGATATGGTGCCGCGCTCGCTCTCCGCTTCTCGCGCGATGGTGTGGTTGTTCTGGGGCATGGCTTTGTATGCGTCGGCGTTGATGACCATGATGTAGGTGAGATTCGCCACCAGAAGCGCGAACAGCAGCGAGAACATCAAGAGGATGTTCGTCAGGCGCTTGCCCAGCGACACGCGGCCCAGCACGCTGTTCAGCACCGAGTGGGCCGAGAACACGCTGGTGGCGGATGTCATCTCCGTTTCCACGCCGGTGCCCTCGTCGCCGGCGCGCAGCAGCAGGCCCACGATGATGAAGCCGGCCAGCATGGCTGTACCGCCTTGGCTGACGAAGGGCAGCGTGATGCCGGTAAGGGGGATGAGGCGGGTAACGCCGCCCACGATGATGAACGCTTGCAGCACGATGATCGAGGTGAGGCCCGTGGCTGCGAAGGAGCTGACATCCGATTTCGCTCGTGCGGCGGTCACGATGCCGCGGATGGCGAAGCACAGATACAGCAGCAGCATGCCGGCACCGCCGAGCAGGCCGGTCTCCTCACCGATGGCCGCGAAGATGAAGTCCGACTCCACCACGGGGATCATGTCGGCGAGGCCGCGCCCTATGCCTACGCCGAACAGGCCGCCGTCGGCCAGCGAGAAGATGGTCTGTACCAGCTGATAGCCGGTATCGGCCGCATCGGCGAAGGGGTCGAGCCAGGTGTCGACGCGAACCTGCACATGGCTGAAGAACGCCCACAGCACCACCGCGCCGATGGCCGCCAGCGCTAGGCCGGCGATCACGTAGAACTTCTTGCCCGTAGCCACGTATAGCATGACCAAGAAGACGAAGAAGAACACCAGAGCCGAGCCCAGGTCCTTCTCGAACACGACGATGACGAAGGCCAACGCCCACATGAACAAAAGCGGCAACAGCGTTTGCAGCGAAGGCAGGTGCACAGGCCCCACCTTCCAGGTGAAAACCGACAGCATCTCGCGGTTCTGGGCCAGATATCCGGCGAGGAACAGCACGATGAGTATCTTCGCCAGCTCGCCCGGTTGCACGGAGAAACCGGCGATGGACAGCCAGATGCGGCTGCCGTATATCTCCTGGCCGATGCCTGGCACCAGCGGCGAGAGCAGCAGCAGCACGCCGGCGATCATGATGGTGTATTTGTAGTGCGACAGCTTGTCGAGGTTGCGCACTATCAGCAATATCAGCACCATGACGGCGATGCCGAGGTATAGCCACATGAGCTGCCGTACGGCCAGGTCCGGTGCTAATCGGGTGATGAATGCGATGCCGATGCCCGAGAGCGCGAAGCTGATGGGCAGTAGCGCCGGGTCGGCGTTGGGCGCCAGCTTGCGGATGGCGAGGTGCGCGATGATGAACGCGCAGAAGATGCCGATGGGCACGCCCAAGGTGGTGAACGAGAGGGCTGCCCCGCCGGTGGTGACCAGCATGGCGAACAGCACGATGACGAGCGGGGCTGCGATGCACAGCAGCAAAAGCTCGATGCCGCGGCGCGTCACGGGCGTGCTCCGGTGGCGTTGCTGCTATCGCCGTAGGTGCGGCGGGCGGTCAGGTCGGTATCGGAGGCCGATCCGCTCGTCGAAGAGCTCGAGGCGTTGCTGGCTGCGCTCGATGCGCTCGCGGAGCTAGAGCCGGATGCGGCCTCTGAGCCCTCGGTGCCCTCTTCGCTGCCGTGCGCTCGTTCGGCCGCTTCTTCCTTGTAGGCGTTCACGAGCTCCCAGGCTTCATCGAGAGAGCCTACGCGCAGCTCGCCATTGCGAACGCGGTTGGCCGCTCCTGGTGGCAGCGTGTCCACGGACACGTCGGTCACCTGTTGTAACTGGGAGAACGAAAGGCCGGCCACCGTGCCGGGCATGCCGGAGTACACGGCCACTTTCCCGTCCACTTCGGCGAGATAGGCGGCGTGGGTGGTCCACCAGCCCAGTGCGAATGCCGAGCCGCCTAACAACAACAGCAGCATGGTCACGATAACGAGGGCCGTGATCTTCGTCTTGCGGGCGAAGCGGCGGCGACGCACCTCGGCGAAGCCGCTGACATCGACCACGATCACGGTGATGTTGTCGAAACCGCCGGCATCGACCGCTTCGCTGACCAGGGCGTCCGCGCAGAATTGCGGGTCGCGGTTGGTGGAGAGGATGCGGAGTATCTCGTCGTCTTCGAGCATGGTGGTAAGGCCGTCGCTGCACAACAGCAGACGGTCGCCGGTCTCCACGTTGATCTCGAATAGGTCGGGTTGCATGTAGGGGTCGCTGCCCAGCGCGCGGGTTATCACGGAGCGCTGGGGATGTACGCGGGCTTCCTCGGCCGTTATCTTGCCGGCTTCGATGTAGTCGGCCATCAGGCTGTGGTCGCGGGTTATCTGCTGGAGGTTGCCACCGTGCAGCAGATAGGCGCGGGAGTCGCCCACCTGAGCTATGACCAAGCGCTCGTTTTCGAGCATGGCGGCGGTACAGGTGGTTCCCATGCCTTCGCGGCCGCGGCCCTCGTGGGCAGCGCGGATGACAGCGAGGTTCGCCTCCTCCACGGCAGCGCCCAGGGCAGCAGCATCGGCGGTGCGCGGGGTGTGGTGGGCCACCACGTTCACGGCTATCTCGGAAGCCACTTCTCCGGCGGCGTGGCCGCCCATGCCGTCGCACACCACGTACAGCGGTGGTTTCACCACCAGGGAGTCTTCGTTATGCTCGCGCAAACAGCCGATGTCGGTACGGCTGCCGAACGAGTTCCTCTGTGCGCTGCGCAGGCTCATGGTTCTCTCAACCCTGCCTCACACGGATGACCACGTCGCCCACGTTCACCACGTCTTTGTTGCGCAGCGAGGTGGGGCCTTCGATCAGGTTGCCGTTCACGCCGGTGCCGTTGCGCGAATCAAGGTCTTCCACGAACAGGTTCTGGCCCATCAGCTGGAAACGCGCGTGGCGTCCCGACACGTAGCCGGCGCCGATCACGATGTCGGCCCCCGGCGAGCGGCCCACCACCACCGGTCCGTTCACGTTGATGTTCACGCCGCGCAGCTCTTTGGGACCCTTCTCGATGGAGAGGGTCCAGGCGCGGTTCTTCTTATTCGAACCCTTCACCATGCCGATGCCCGTCCGCATGATGGCGAACAGGAACAGGTACAGCAGGGCCACGAACAGCAGGCGGGCTATGAGCAGCACGAAGTCGATCATCGGGCGATCACAGCCTTCGAGGTGCGGGCGAGCGGGCGGGATATGTAGGCTGAGGCCATGGTCTGCGACACCTTAGGCGGATCGGAAGACCAGCTCGGTGGTGCCGATGACGATGGTGTCGCCCGGTCGCAGCGGTGCCGACTTGATCTGACGGCCGTTGAGGAACGTGCCGTTGGTCGAGCCGAGGTCGGCGATGATCCAGGTGCCGGAGGGCTCTTGGTGTATCTCGGCGTGGCTGCGGGAGGCGTTGATGTCGGGCACCACGATGTCTCGGGCCGATTCGCGGCCGATGCGCATGGGGGCACCGGTGAGCGCGAACACCTGGTCGTTGGTGCGATCGAACAGCTCGGCCTGTGTGACCGGAGCGGCTTGGCGGAACGGCTGCACGGCAGCCGCGGTGGCCTGCTGGGGCGTGACAGCGGGCGCTGCGGCTTTCAGCTGCTGGGGCTGGGCCGGTTGAGCCTGGGCTGGCGTGCTGGTGACGTAAGGATCGCCGAACGTGCCGTCGGCGTAGGAGGCTATGGCAGCATCCACATAGCCGTTGGGCAGCGCTGCTGCTTCCAGGTCGGTGGCGGCTGGAACTTGGGCTGGAACTTGAGCTTGAGCTTGAGGTTGGGGTTGAGCTTGAGGTTGCGGTTGGGGTTGCGCCGGGGCGGCAGCCTGAGGTTGGACTTGAGCTTGAACTTGAGATGCCAGGGGGTCGTTCAGCGCGGGCATGGCGGCAGCTAAGCCCGCATCGACGGCTCCGGCACCTGCGACCGCGCCCGCAGCAGGTGCCGGAGAGGCGAAGGAGGGGTCGAGGGGGGCTCCTGTCGGCACTGCGCCTGCGAGAGGGGCAGCAGCCTGGGGGGCCGCCGGGTCGACCCCGAGGGGCATGGCCTCGGGACAGGGCATGGCGCTCATAGCGTCCTGCACTGGTTGGGTCGGCGGCGGATAGGCACCCTGGGGCTGCGGTTGCATGGCCAGCTGCGGCTGCGGCTGACGATGCTGGGGCGTCGCGCCGAAGCCATCGTTGCGCGGAGCAGCCAGTCCGTAGCGCTCCATCTCTTCTTGGCGCAGCTGACGCACGAGCGGAGCGGCCACCATCTCGGCTATCACTTCGAACTTCCCGCGCTTGAGCCCTTCGTCGGCGATGAAGCGCACCAGTGGCTGCCCGTCCATGACCAAGCCATGCTCCTGAGCCTTCGCCATCAGGTAGGTCTCGGTCTCGCCGGCCAGGGTGGGATAGTATCCGAACATGCGGGCGTCGTCGTCATGGCTGATGAGGATGGTGTACAGCGTAGGAGCGAACTGCTTTCCGGCGCCCACCATCTTCTCGCGGCGCATCTGCTTTTCGGCCTTCTTGGCTATCTGTACGGGCGAGAGCGAAGCGCCCCCCATGCGTTCGGCGGCACCTTCCACGGTATCTTCCATCTTTCCTTCGAATTTGGAGATCAGTCCCATGAACCTCTCCCTTTCGGGGTCCGCGTAGCGCGTACCGCCGCAGCATATGAACATCGGTACGATTGTGAGCGTTTTGTAACCTCAATATGATGCCACAACTATATATAATGTACAAAAGAGGAGGCCTCGAATCCGCCGAATTCGCGGAAGGTTCGCGGCGTCTGCGACCCCGTGGCCTTGCTACGGATCTTAGACGGAAAGGATGATGCCATCATGTATCAGAAGGTTTTGGTTCCCTACGACCTGTCCGACCCGGCGCGTCATGCTTTCGGCGCAGCGCTCGACCTGGTGAAGGGGGTTGACGGCTCGAAGGTGACCGTGCTGTTCGTGGAGGACTGGCACGACTACAACGCCGAGACGTTCAAGATCGCTTCGCGCATGTCGGGCGTGTTGGGCGATTCCCTCGACATGGACGCCATCGCTGGTGTGAGCGAGGAAGCCGCAGCTCAAGCCACCGAGAAGGTGTCTGCCGACATCGCGTCGGTGCTGGACGAGCGCGGCAGCGTGCTGGAAGAGACCAACCTGTTCGAGATCGCGGTCATCAACGGTTCTCCCCACGACTCCATCACCGCCTATGCCGACGAAGGCGATTACGATTGCATCGTCATGGGCCATCGCGGGTTGGGCGCTGTGCGCGGCATGCTCGGCAGTGTGTGCTACTCGGTGCTGCACAAGACGAACAAGCCGGTGCTCATCGTCAAGTAGCCTTGCCGTCGCTGACGTTTCGGCCGCCCGCGCCATCTTGCGCTCCACCTGCTCAGGGTGTGCTATAATCGTCGGGCTAATCCGCCAACGTGGCTCAGCTGGTAGAGCAACGCACTCGTAATGCGTAGGTCAGCGGTTCGAATCCGCTCGTTGGCTCCAGAAGCATCACAGGCTAGCAGGCACATTCCGCCTGCTAGCCTGTTCTTTTATATCCCAAGATGCTATAACCCTTCCCTCCTCTTTCCTCCCCTCGGTAACGGTGCCCCGCCTAGTTCAGGCAGCGCCGGCCGATCATGAAGCTGGGGTTACCTTGGTGGGAGGGAGGGGGCCGACTTCCTTCTTTTCGCCAACACCGTCCGCCAGCCCTTCCTCATCACCATAAGGCCGATGACCCCGGTAACGACGAGCGATACATCGCATACCGCGACAACCGTTCGAGGGTCCATGGGCAGCTTCTTTCTCGAAGCTGCCCGCACGTGACGAAGCGTCGCCGCCATCGTAGCGCTTCAGCGCTTTTAGGTTTAAGCTGAGGGCCGATACGAAGAAGAAAGGACCTGCAAGAAAGGACCTGTGCCCCATGGAACACGAAGTGGCTTGGAAGAAATACGACGATGCGGCGCTGAATGACGTGGAAGCGCTGGCAGCTGACTACATCGATTTCATCTCGGAGAACAAGACCGAGCGCGAGTGCGTGGAGGCGGCTTTGGCCCGGGCCGAGGCTGCGGGCTATCGTTCGCTGCAAGAGGCGGTGGCTACCGGCGAGCCTTTGAAGCCAGGTGATAAGGTGTGGGCCATCACTCACAACAAGACCATCATGCTGGTGCATCTGGGCACTGACGACCTCGCGCGGGGTCTGAACATCCTGGGTGCCCACGTCGACTCGCCGCGCCTCGACGTGAAGCAGAACCCCTTGTATGAATCCAACGGCTTCGTGCTGCTGGACACCCACTACTACGGCGGCATCAAGAACTACCAATGGGTGGCGCTGCCGCTGGCGCTCCATGGCGTGGTGGCGAAGAAGGACGGCACCGTGGTAGCTGTGAGCATCGGCGAGGACCCATCTGACCCGGTGTTCTGCGTGACCGACCTTCTGCCGCATCTGGGCCAGCAGCAGCTGAAGAAGGACGGCAGCAAGGTGGTGGAGGGCGAAGATCTCGACCTTCTGGTAGGCAACCGTCCGCTGCCGGGAGCCGAGGGCGAAGACGGCGAGGAGCTTTCCGAAGAGAAGAAGGTCCGCGCCAAGGCGAAGAAGGAACCGGTGAAGGCGCTGGTGCTGAGCTTGCTGGAGCAGAAGTACGGCATCACCGAGGAGGACTTTCTCTCTGCCGAGCTCGAAGCGGTGCCTGCCGGTCGTGCCCGCGAGCTGGGCTTCGATCGTTCCATGGTGATCGGTTATGGTCAAGACGATCGGGTGTGCGCGTTCACGTCGTTGGCAGCCCAGCTGGCGCTGGCTGCGGAGACGCCTGCGCGCACAGCGGTGACCATATTGGTGGATAAAGAGGAGATAGGCTCCGTAGGCGCGAGCGGCATGACTTCGCAGTTCTTCGAGAATACCATGGCTGAAGTGCTCGCTTGCGCGGGCGTGAGCGATCCGCTGGCCCTCCGTCGATGCTTGGCGGCATCGCGCATGTTGTCCTCAGACGTGTCGGCCGGTTTCGATCCGGCGTACAGCTCGGTGTTCGAGACGAAGAACGCGGCCTTTCTGGGGCGCGGCCTGGTGTTCAACAAGTACACCGGCTCGCGCGGCAAGAGCGGTTCCAACGATGCTGATGCGGAATACGTGGCGCTGGTGCGCCGCGTCATGGATGAGGCAGATGTCAGCTTCCAGACCGCCGAGCTGGGCAAGGTCGATGCCGGCGGCGGTGGCACCATCGCCTACATCCCCGCCAAGTACGGTATGGACGTCATCGACTCGGGCGTGGCCGTGCTATCCATGCACGCCCCCTGGGAAGTGACCAGCAAGGCCGACCTGTACGAGGCACGCCGGGGCTATGAGGCGTTCCTGCGAGCGGAGTAGCGCGTCCATGATGCGATAGGGCTGTTCGCGCTGCCATCGTTTCCGATGGCAGCGCAAGTTGGTGCAAATTTTGGGAGTTTTGTACAAATTTTTCTCTGACCGGTCATGCTAGAAACAGGAAGCCCCAACAAAACCCCAGGTCGCGTTTTTTCTTGCGGCGATCTACGCCCTTTCGGAGCGGAAGATCTGTACAAAACTCCCAAAATTTGCACCGACTAGAGCCATTATCGCGCCGAAGGAGCATCTGCACGTGGTTCTTATGCACCTGCGTAACAGAGACGCGGTGCAGCCCACGTTTTACGGTAATTGTGGTAACCTTTTCGTCACAGTTTTCACCGGCGGTCGCTTGGGGCGCTACCATGAACGGTCGAAAGACCGAACCAGGCGCGGTGCCGGCGCAGGAGCTCGCTTCCGAGGATGCGGCTCGCTGCGATGATCTTTGGAGGAAAGAATGAAGGTTTTCGGTTTAGGCGTTCCCGAGCTGCTCATCATCCTTGCGGTCATCCTCATCATCTTCGGCCCGAAGAATCTGCCCAAACTGGGTAGCGCTCTGGGCAAGACGGTGAAGAACCTGCGCGATGGCATGGGCATCGACAAGAAGAAGAAGGCCGATGAAGCCGACGAAGAGGTGGAAGGCGAAGCCGTCATCGAGGAAGTGGTCGACGAGAAGACCCACGAGAAGGCGACGAGCGCTGATGAGCCCACCACCACGGTCAAGAAGAAAGTGGTCGTGAAGAAGAAGCTCGACTAGCGGCCGTTCGCTTCTACGCGTTCCGCTTTTTGCTCGCACGGCGGTCGCGGCGCATCCTTGCGAGCATACATAGTGATTCCAACGAGCATGCACGCTTTTCATCGAAGCGTGCTGCTTTCGTGAAAGGGGCATGACGTCCATGGCTGATAGCAACTATATCCTCACCCAAGAGGGTCGCGATAAGCTCGAAGAAGAACTGCATTATCTGGAGACCGAGAAGCGCGCCGAGATCGGTGAGCGCATCCGTGTGGCACGCGAGTTCGGCGACATCTCCGAGAACTCCGAGTACGACGATGCGAAGAACGAGCAGGGCATGATGGAGGCGCGTATCGCCGAGATCAGTCACATCCTGTCGGAGGCGACGGTGGTGAACACGCCGAAGCGTTCGAGCAAGGTGAACATCGGCTCCATCGTCACCGTGTCCATGGATGGTCGTGAGCGCGTGTTCACCATCGTGGGTGCCGCCGAGAGCGACGTTGCCGAGGGTAAGATATCCAACGAGAGTCCGGTAGGCGCTGCGCTGCTGGGCCACAAGAAGGGCGACGAGGTGGAAGCGACCGGCCCGACCGGCAAAGCCATCAAGATGACCATCGTCAAGATCGACCATTAGGTTACGTCGGGCCTGGCGGGACCGACGTCACGAAGCTTTCACTGCGGCTTGTCGTGGCACGCCATCTGGCTCTTTGTTTCGGACGCGGCGTTGGCCTAAGCCAACTTGGCCCGAAGGCGGGGCCAGATAACGCACTACGACAACCCTCGCTGTCTCGCAAGCGACCTGGATCAAGGGGAAGAGATGACTGAAGAGAACATTGAATTGATCGAAGACGACCCCATCGAGGTTCGACGGAGCAAGCGGGAGGCGCTGATCGCGGCGGGGATCGATCCCTACGGCCACGCCTTCGATATGTCTCACCACATCGCCGAGCTCGACGAGACCTACAGCGGTCTGGAAGACGGCGAATCCACCGAAGACGAGGTCACCATCGCTGGTCGCGTGATGGCCAAGCGCGTGCAGGGGAAGATCATCTTCCTCGAACTGCAGGACTCCACCAGTACCATCCAGCTGTTCTGCCGTATCAACGCTTTGGGCGAAGAGGCATTCGAGGCGCTGAAGGACCTCGATGTGGGCGATTGGCTCGGCGTGCACGGCACTATGATGCGCACGCGCCGCGGCCAGCTTTCGGTGGCGGTCGATAGCTTCGAGTTGCTGTCGAAGAGCCTGCGTCCTCTGCCGGAGAAGTTCCACGGCCTGACCGACAAGGAGACGCGCTATCGCCAGCGCTATGTCGACCTGGTGGTCAATCCTGGGGTGCGCGAGGTGTTCGAGAAGCGCTTCAAGATAGTGTCGGCCATCCGTCGCTACATGGAGGACCAGGGCTTCTACGAGGTGGAGACTCCGTTTCTGCATGGCATCATCGGCGGCGCGAACGCCAAGCCGTTCGTCACCCACTTCAATGCGCTCGATCGCGACTATTACCTGCGCATCGCCACCGAGCTACCATTGAAGCGCCTGTTGGTGGGCGGTTTCGAGAAAGTGTTCGAGATCGGCCGTCAGTTCCGCAACGAGGGCATGGATCCTTACCACAACCCCGAGTTCACCACTATGGAAGCATATCAGGCCTTCACTGATCTGTCCGGCATGATGCGCTTGACCCAGGGCTTCGTGCAGGCTGCGGCCCAGGCCGCGTGCGGCATGTTACAGGTGGAATATCAGGGCACCACCATCGACCTGTCCGGCGATTGGCGCGTGGCCACCATGATGGAGCTGGCCAGCGAGGGTGCTGGCGAGGAGGTCAGCTTCGAGCGCAGCCGCGAGGAGCTGGTGAGCATCCTGGAACGTGGCGGCGGTCATGCAGAGGACGCCTGGGGCAAGGGCAAGCTGATCGCCGAGATATTCGAGGCCTTCGCGGAAGACAAGATCGTGCAGCCCACCTTCGTGACCGACCACCCGCTGGAGGTGAGCCCGCTGGCGAAGAAGAGCCCCGATGATCCCGAGGTCACCCAACGCTTCGAGCTGTTCATCTGCGGTCATGAGTACGCTAATGCCTTCACCGAGCTGAACGACCCGGTCGACCAGGCCGAGCGCTTCCGCGCTCAAGTGGCTGCTAAGGACATGGGCGATGACGAGGCCATGGGCTTCGACGCTGACTACATCCGCGCCCTCGAATACGGCATGCCGCCCGCCGGCGGCGTGGGCGTGGGCATCGACCGTTTGGTCATGCTCCTCGCTGATGCCCCTACCATCCGCGATGTCCTGCTGTTCCCGCACATGAGGGATGAGGTGTAAGACGGTCAGCTCTGGGATGGCATGGCTTTCTGCCAGGTCGAAGCGCGGAACTCGTAAGTAACTCGCTATGGTCCAAGCTCCCTCCCAAGGAGGAGGGGTGGATATGTATTGGGCCTTTTGACGAGGGGGACTAGTTCGTCATCGATGGACGCTTCTTCGGTGATTCGGTGCAAGTTTTGAGAGTTTTGTACACCTCGCAGCGCTGAAGCAGGCTACTCATTAATAGCGACCAGGCCTTTTGTGTACCGACCAATGAGCTAGAACGCAAAAAGCCTTGTTTTCCGGTAGATTCTTGTACAAAACTCCCAAAATTTGCACCAAGTTGCCGAAAAAGCGACCCTTCTGTTCCCTCGCGATACTCTATTCGAGCTGCATGGGTGTTTTCGTGGGGATTGATTCGCGAAGTTGTCCGAACAGCCAGGGGCGTGGACAAATACCTGGATATGCCCAAACCGGGGGCTGGAGTGGTCAAGATATCTTGACCACTCCAGCTGTTCAGCTAACCTCGCAAATTGACTTCTTGCCAGCGTCTCCTTCATATATATGTAGAGTTCTGGCGGTTATCTCCATAAGTTAGCACTGAGGGTGTTCGAGTGCTAACTGGCGTGGTACTATAGCGCCGAAACATTTTCACTGCATGTGTTTCTTTCCTAAGGCATTGCGCGGTCTATCGGGAGATGGCGCAATGCCTCACTAGTATCTAGAGGGAGAACCGCAGCGTAACCCATCTATTCCGCGAAGTACAGTAAACTGATGAACGAACGAGAGACTGGATATGGGAAGCACGTGCAACATCACCCGAGACCATCAGAATCGAGGCTAAGCCAATGTCATTCGAGAAGTTCACCGATAAAGCCCGCAAGGTGCTGGTGCTCGCCCAGGACGAGGCGCGCGGACTGCATCAGCCGTACGTGGGCACCGAGCACATCCTGCTCGGGTTGATCCAGGAGAAGGAGGGCCTGGCCGCCCAGGCGCTCGCTCGCTTGAACGTCACCTACGACGGCGTGGTGCAGAACATCCGTCAGATCGTGACCATCGACGAGGAAACGGACGTGTCGGGCCATCTTAACTTCACGGCGCGCGTGAAGCGGGTGCTCGAACACTCTCTGCGCGAGGCCATGCAGATGGGCCAGTCCTACATCTCCACTGAGCACATCCTGCTGGGCCTGGTGCGCGAAGGTGAGGGCACGGCGCTGGAGGTGCTGGGTCGTCTGGGCGTGAAGGGCGACGATGTGCGCAGCGCCATGAACGACCTGGTGGGCCAAAGCCCCGTGTACGCCGGCCGTGCTGGGTTCGACCCCATGGCCGCCAAGGGCGACAGCATGCTGAAGGAGTTCGGCACCGACCTCACCGAGAAAGCGCGGAAGGCCCAGCTCGACCCTGTCATCGGTCGTGCTGCCGAGATAGAGCGCGTCATGCAGATACTGTCGCGTCGCCAGAAGAACAACCCGCTCATCCTGGGCGAGCCGGGCGTGGGCAAGACGGCCATCGCCGAGGGCCTGGCCCAGCTGATCGTGGCGAACCAAGTGCCCGATACACTACGGAACAAGCGCCTGGTCACCCTCGATGTTTCTGCGCTCGTGGCGGGCTCTAAGTACCGCGGTGAGTTCGAGGAGCGCATGAAGAAGGTGGTGAAGGAGGTCATGGATGCCGGCGACGTGCTGCTGTTCATCGACGAGATCCACACCATCATCGGCGCTGGCTCGGCCGAAGGTTCGATCGACGCGGCCGCCATCTTGAAGCCGCCGCTGTCCCGCGGCGAGATACAGATCATCGGTGCCACCACCCTTGACGAGTACCGCAAGCACATCGAGAAGGACTCCGCATTGGAGCGCCGCTTCCAGCCGCTCACGGTGAACGAGCCCAACGAGGAACAGGCCGTGCGCATCATGGAGGGCTTGCGTGACCGCTATGAGGCTCATCATCAGGTGCATTTCACCGACGAAGCGCTGCAGGCGGCAGTGCAGCTGTCGAGCCGCTACATCCAAGACCGCTACCTTCCCGACAAGGCCATCGACGTCATCGACGAGGCCGGTGCGCGCATGCGCATTCGCAACATGACCCTTCCCGACGAGCTGCGTGCCCTCGACGACGAGCTGCGCCGCGTGCGTCAGGAGAAGGACAAGGCGATCGGCGAGCAAAACTTCGAAGCGGCTGCCGCGTTGCGCGACGAAGAGGCGGAGCTGAAGACGAAGCGTGCCGAGGCCGAGGCGAAATGGGAGGAAGACACTGCCAAGACGGTGCAGCAGATCGGTGTGGAGGACATCGCGAACGTGGTGTCGATGTCCACTGGCGTGCCGGTGTCGAACCTCACCGAGGCCGAGACCGAGAAGCTGCTGCGCATGGAAGGCGTGCTGCATGAGCGCGTCATCGGCCAGGACGAGGCCGTGGTGGCGCTGTCGAAGGCCATCCGCCGCTCCCGTTCGGGTCTGAAGGATCCGAAGCGACCCGCCGGCTCGTTCATCTTCTTAGGCCCCTCGGGCGTGGGCAAGACCGAGCTGTCCAAGGCGCTCGCAGAGTTCCTATTCAATTCCGAAGACGCTCTTCTGTCCTTCGATATGTCGGAGTACATGGAGAAGCACACGGTCAGCCGCCTGGTGGGCTCGCCTCCTGGCTACGTGGGATTCGACGAGGGCGGCCAGCTGACCAAGGCCGTGCGTCAGCGCCCCTATTCGGTGGTGCTGTTCGACGAGATCGAGAAGGCGCATCCCGATGTGTTCAACATCCTGCTGCAGATCCTGGAAGAGGGGCGCTTGACCGATGCTCAGGGTCGCACGGTGGACTTCCGCAACACGGTCATCATCATGACCTCCAATGTGGGTGCGCGAGACATCGCCGAGACCACGCCGCTCGGGTTCGCCAGCAGCAGCAAGACCGGCTTGTCCGATAAGGATATCAAGACCAGCGTGATGGCCGAGCTGAAGAAGATGTTCCGCCCCGAATTCCTGAACCGCCTGGACGAGATCATCGTGTTCAAGACGCTGACGCCCGAGCAGATCGGCCAGATAGTCGACCTTATGGTGGCTGACCTGCGCGATCGCATGATCGAGCAGAACATGACCATCAACCTGGACGAAGCGGCGCGCGAGCTGATCGCGAAGGAAGGCACCGACACCACCTACGGTGCGCGTCCGCTGCGCCGCGCCATCCAGCGCATGCTGGAAGACCCGCTGTCCGAGCAGATATTGGAAGGCCGTTGGACGAGCGGTTCGGTGGTGGACGTTTCGGTGGACGAGGCCGGCGACGAGCTGGTGTTCACCGAGGGCACCGGCTCCATCCCGGCACCGCGCAAGCGCGACTCCATCGCGCGGGAAGCCGAGCTGCTGCTCACCAACTTCGACCTGGGTCACACGGGCGTCTCGCGGCCCCAGGCTCCTACCGGGGTCGCTGCCGAGTAAGCTTTCAGTGAAGGAGTGAAGGGTCTCTTCTTGGGCGAGGGTACTGCGGCATCCTCGCCCTTTTCGCATGGGATTTCCCGCTGTTCTGTTCCCGCATCTTGGAGCGGGGAATGGGATAGAATAGGCCCTATGCGCAAACTTTGGGTGAAAAAATGGGCTGAGCTGCGAACTGCTGCCGTGTCCCCGGCATCGGGAGTGGCTATGCTGCTGCTGTCCATCATCAGCTTCATCGTGCTTGTGGCTGTGGTCATGGTCGTGACGCGCGTGGTGGCGGGGTAGACGCTCATGTGGCAGCGCTTCACGGCTATCGACCTGCGCATCATCGGCCACTACCTGGGCGTTCTCATCGTGTTCGCCGCGGTCATCATGTTGGTGCCCTTCATCACAGCATTGCTGTTCGGGGAATGGGAGCCGGCCGCGCGCTACCTGTGGTCCATCGGCATCGCCCTCATCGTGGGTGGCTCGTTGCGCTTCCTCCGCATCGACCAGGCTCGTCTCACGCGGCGCCAGGCCATGGCCATCACCGGCTTCGCCTGGATCGTGCTGGCCCTTATCTGTTCCATACCGCTGTTCTTCTCGGGACACTATCTCACGTACCTCGATGCCCTGTTCGATGGTGTGTCGGGCCTCACTACCACCGGAGCCAGCATCATCATCGACCTGGACCATCTCTCCAACGCCGACAACATGTTCCGCTTCATGATGCACCTGCTGGGGGGCTTGGGCCTCATCGTGGTGGGGTTGTCGTTCGGTCTGTTCGGCAAGCGCGGCGGCGCGTCGCTGTTCAACTCTGAGGGACGCAGCGAGCACGTGCTGCCCAACGTTATCCAAACAGCCCAGTTCATCGGCCGTCTTACGGCGGTGGTCATCGCCATCGCCACCGCGCTCATCATGGTCGTGTGCCTGCTAGCGGGCATGGAGCCCGCTCGCGCGTTCCTCCATTCGTTGTGGCTGGCCATCTCGGGCTGCGCTACCGGCGGCTTCACCCCCATGAGCCAATCGGTCATGTACTACCATTCCTTCGTGCTCGAACTGCTGTTGATGGTGGCGATGATATGGGGCTCCATCAACTTCGTGGTGCATGCGGAAATATGGAAGGGACGCCCCAGCGTGTTCTTCCGCGATCTGGAAACGCGCACCGCGCTTCTGTGGGTGGGGCTGCTCACCGTGGTGTTCACGGCGGCGTTGGCGGGAAGCTCTCTGTTCTCCGACCTGCCAGCTCTGCTGCGGCGCGGCCTGTTCATGGAGATATCGGCGTTCACCACCACCGGTTTTCAGGTCATCACCACCAATCAGCTCACCACCGTGCTAGCCTCGGGGGCGTTCCTCACATTGGCCCTGCTCATGGCTGTGGGCGGTGGTGCCGGCTCTACGGCGGGTGGCGTGAAGATACACCGCGTGGGCATCATCTTCAAGTCCATCGTGGCTACCATAAAGGAATCGCTGGCCCCCGATTCGGCCCGCGTGGTGGTGGATTACAACCACGTGGGGCGCCGCATCCTCACCGCTGATGTGGCAAAGGGCGCCATGACCGTGTTCATCTTGTACGTGGTCACCTATGTGGTGGGCGCGCTGGTGGGCATCGCCCACGGATACGAAGCCACCACGGCCATCTTCGAGTCGGTGGCCATGACGTCGAACGGCGGCATCATCACGGGCCTGGCCGCGCCAGGCATGCCGGTCACCTTGGAGTTGTTCTATATCTTCCAGATGTGGGCGGGTCGTCTTGAGTTCATCGCGTTCGTGGCGCTGGTGGTGGAGATCGCGGCATCGGTATTCCCGCGCAATCTGTTGAGGCGGCCCCGATGAGCGGGAAGGCGACCATGATGGCAGTCCTGCTGGTGACCGTGCTCGGGCTGGGCGCTGTGCCTGCGTGGGCCGAGCCGGAGCCGCCGGCCACCAACGACACGCGCATCGAGGTGGACCTAGGCGGCGAGAACTCCCTCAACCCCCAGCAGACGCCCGACAGCTCGTTCATCTACGACACGTCCATCGAAGAGGTGGCAGCGGCCGACCCCTACATGGACGGTCAGACCGTGCAGGTGCGTGGTGAGGCGGTGGGCGATCGCATCAACGCCGAGTTCGATCCCGGTCACTGCTGGATAACCCTGCAAGCGCTCACCGCATCGGACAACACGGTGTCGGTGTTCATGAGCAAGTCGCTGTCCGACAGCATCGACACCTACGGTGCTTACGGGCGAGTGGGCACCACGCTTCAGGTGCGCGGCACGTTCAACTTGGCATGCATCGACCATGATGGTCTGAGCGACCTTCATGCCGATCAGGTGTCGGTGGTGAAGAAGGGCTCCATCATCGAACAAGAGCCCGATCCTGCGGCGCTCTCCTTGGGGATAGTGCTGGTGGCAGCGGGCTTGATACTGGCCTTCGCGTTCTGGCGCATGCAAGAGAGCCGGCGCTGATGGGGGTGCGCGTGGAAGGCGAGGTGGTGAAGCTCGACCGGGGCTTTCCGCTGGTGCGCACCGCTGATGGAAGGCAGTTCCGCAGCGAGCACGCCACCAACCTGGTGAAGAGCACCAAGGGCACGGCCAGCGTGGGCACCGAGGCCGGCGAGAGCGGGCGTGCCGTCATCGGCGATCGGGTGCAGCTGCTGCTGCCCAACGACCACGACAAGGCCATAATCGAGCGCATCCTGCCGCGCACCCGCGAACTGGTGCGGAAAGACCCGACCGAGCGGGCCGTTCCTCAAGTGCTGGCCGCGAACTTCGACCGCGTCATCATCGCGCAAGCGCTCGGCGAGGTGAACATGCGCCGCCTCGAACGAGAGCTGGTCTTGGCGTGCGAGACCGGTGCGGCGGTGACCGTGGTGCTCACCAAGGCCGATCTTGCCGAGAGCGAGCAAGAGGTGGCCTCGATCCGCTCCCAGGTACAGGCGTTGGCGGGGCCCGACACTGAAACGCTGGTCATCTCGGCTGACGCACCGGCTTCGGTGGAGGCGGTGCGCGAACTGCTCGCCGAAGGCACCACCACGGTGTTGGTCGGCCGCAGCGGCGTGGGGAAGTCGAGCCTCATCAACCTGCTGTGCGGCGAAGACGTGCAGGAAACGGGCGACGTGCGCGCGGTGGACGGCAAGGGCCGCCACACCACGGTGAGCCGCGAGATGGTGCCGGTGCCTGGCGGCGGTCGGGTGGTGGACATGCCGGGCGTGCGGGGCCTGGGCCTTTGGGAGGCCGACGCGGGCATCGAGGCTGCGTTCTCCGACATCGCCGTCATAGCGGAAGGGTGTCGTTTTCGCGACTGCAAGCACGAGAAGGAGCCGGGGTGCGCTGTGCGGGCTGCGGTGGAAGCGGGCGAGGTGGATCCGGCCCGTTTCGCGAGCTATCGGGGCTTGAAGGCAGAGACCTCCAAGATGAAGGAGCGCCGCGAGCAGGCTCGCTGGCGCAGGAAGCGCTAGGGCATGCACGCTCGCGCGAGCGTGCAGGTTCGGTGGCTCCCGAGCGGTCATGATAGAATGGAACCACCTCACAGCTCACGCGAAAGGCACGCTATCTTTTGAAACCCGTCGTCATCATCCCCACCTTCATCTCCGGGGTCAGCCGGGCGCGCAAGTCGTCCAGCGTGGTCACCACCTACGACCACACCACGAACATCCACGAAGCCGGCGAGCTCGACCGCTGTCTCGGTTCTCTTGAGAACGTGGAGGGCATGGGGCTCATCCTCGTCTTGCTGTGCGCCGATCAGAACGTGGAGGAGCAAGCTCAGGCTAAGGTGCAAGAAGTGGTGAACGCCCACCCCAGCCTGGAGGTGATCGTGATCGCTCAGCCCGAGCTTCAAGCGGTGCGCCAGCATCTGGAAGCGAAGGGCTGTCCGCCGTTGAAGCACGAGGTGGCGCTGCAGGGCTATGGTGCCATCCGCAATCTCGGCCTTTTGCTGGCCAACGTGCTCGGGTTCGACGCGGTGGTGTTCCTCGATGACGATGAGCTGGTGGAAGACCCGGAGTTCCTCAAGAAGGCCATGTACGGTCTGGGCAAGCGCACGCGCAAGGGCTTCCCCATTCTGGCGAAATCGGGCTATTACCTCAACGACAAGGGCACCTATCTATCGGAGTGGGAAGACAAGTGGTACAACCGCTTCTGGCAGAAAGGCAGCGCCTTCAATGAGTGGATCCAGGCGGCCATGAAGCGGCCGCGGCTGTCACGGTCGAACCATGTGTGCGGCGGCATCATGAGCATCCACAAAGACGCGTTCCAGTCGATGCCCTTCGACGCGTGGATCCCTCGCGGCGAAGACCTCGACTATCTGCTCGACCTGCGTATGTACGGCTCGGATGTGTGGTTCGACAACCAGTGGGTGGTGCGTCATCTACCTCCCCATTCCATCGGCGAGGGCGACCGCTTCCGTCAGAACATCTTCCGGTGGCTCTACGAGTACACGAAGCTGGAATACAGTCGCGCGCTCATCGACCTGCATCCGGTGAAGCCCTCTTCGCTGGAGCCATACCCGGGACCGTTCTTGGAGCCGGGCCTGATGAATCGCATTCGCATCACGGCGCTGCTGCGCTCCTTCGCACGGCCCGATAAGCAGGCTTATCGGCGGGCGGCCAAGTCGGCGGCGAACGAGGCGCGCATCTACGCCACGCGGAACTGCTCGAAGTACTATGATTTCCAACAGGTGTGGTCGGATGTCATGGATCGTCTCGATTCCGATAGCGAGCTGGCCGGTCTGGTGCTGAACACCTATCTTGCGCGTATTGGTCTTGGTGCGGGCCAGCCGGTGGCTCGACCTGCGAGCGTGCAGCCTGCGGCGGCCGCATCGGCGGTCGCGCAGCCTCAGCCTGCGGGAGTCGCATCGGCGGTCGCGCAGCCCCAGCCGGTGGCTCGACCTGCGAACGTGCAGCCTGCGGTGGTCGCGCAGCCTCAGCCTGCGGCTGCTGCGCCGGTGGTCGAGGCGCGGCAGAGCGTGCCGGTAGCTTTTGGAGCTCCCGTCGCGTCTGAGGCGGTGTCAGCTGCATCTGCGGTTCCAGCGGTCGAGCTCGATCCTGAGGCAGCAGCAGCGGCTGTGGCCCAGCGCGCCATCGCGGCGGCGCTCGCCGAGCGCTCCTCCATCGATCCCGGCCTCACCAGCGAGATCCGTCTGAACGTAGCGGAGTAGCGCCATCGATCCGATCGTCGTCATAGCCGTCTCGGTGGCCGTTGGCTTCGCCATCGGCGTGCTGTCCGGGCTGTTGGGCTTGGGCGGCGGCACCATGATGATCCCGGTGTTCCGTATCGGTTACGCCATGAGCGCCATCACCTGTACGGCCACGTCGCTGTTCGCCGTGCTGTTAACGGCGGTGTCAGGGGTCATCACTCATCTGCGCAATCGCACGAGCTTGCCGAAAGTGGGCCTGGCGGCCGGTATCGGCGGTGCGCTCACTTCCCCGGTGGGCGTGTGGTTGGCCTCCGTGTCAGCCGAGTGGACCATCCTGTTGGCTGCCGCTGCCATCATCGTCTATTCCGCAGCCACCATGTTGCGCAAAGCGATCCGTATGGGTGTTCCCAGACCCCAGAAGGAAGGCACCGCTACCGAGCAGGTCCCGCAGGAGCTGTCTTCGTCGAGCACGACGGATACGCCCCCCATTTTGAGCCGTCGCGATCACCTGATCGCTGCCGCCATCGGCATGGTGGCTGGGGTGGCATCCGGCTACGTGGGGGTTGGCGGCGGCTTCCTCATGGTGCCCATGATGATGCAACTGCTCCGCATGCCCATGAAGCTCACCGCGGGCACTTCCCTTATGGCCGTGCTGTTCATCGCGCTCCCTGGTACGATCATGCAGTCGTTTCTTGGGAACATCGCTTGGCTGCCGGGCATCTCGGTGGCCATCGGCACCATGCCAGGAGCCTATCTCGGTTCCCGCCTCATCCCCTACGTTCCCGAGCGGGCCCTGCGATTCCTCTTCGCAGGCATGCTCTTCATAGCAGCCATCATGCTCGTCGTGAACAGCCTGTAGAGCTTCGCATCTATCAGATTATCCGACTACTGTCCGAATAGCTCCAAAATATCAAAGGTTATCCGATCACTGATCGAATAGCTCATAGATATATGAAAATGTCTGGTTGATATTCGAAAAACGTTCCAATTCAATAGGTTATTCGATCACTGATCGAATATAAAGAGAAGAGAGCGAAGGCGATGAACTTTCATAAAGCGGAATTCAAGGCGGCTTACGGAACATGTGCTCAATTACCGAGTTCGACAGGACCGGAAGTGTCGTTCGCGGGGCGGTCGAACGTGGGGAAGTCGTCGCTGTTGAACAAGCTCATGTTCCGGAAAGGCCTGGCCAAGGTGTCGCAAACACCAGGGAAGACGGCCACTATCAACTTCTATGGGGTGGATGGGCACGACTTCGTCGATCTGCCGGGCTATGGCTATGCGAAGGTGTCGAAGAGCGAGCTCGACCGTTGGGCCGACCTGATAGAGGGCTATTTCAACCAAGAGCGCGATTTCGCTTTGGTGGTGAGCCTCATAGACATCCGTCACGAACCGAGCGCTTTGGACAAGCACATGGTCGCTTTCTTGCAGGAAGCTGAACTGCCCTACGTGGTGGTGCTCACCAAGGCCGATAAGCTTTCCAAGCAACAGATACAGAAGCAACGCGCTGCCATCCGCCGCTCTCTCACCCTTCCGAAGGAGACTCCTTTGTTGGTGACCTCTGCGCAAACGGCTCAAGGTATCGACGAGCTTCGCTCTCTGATCGAATCATATATATGAGCTCACCCTTCCACCCGAGAGGTTGAGCCCCATGCGAGATTCCCTGCTCGAAAATGGGCTGATAGGTCCGCGAAATCTGTTCTTGAGAAGAAAAATATCTTGAAAAAAGTTCGAGGAATGGGCAAAAAGAGCCACGAGCGACCATATTTGAAAACACAATATGTTGAATTAGCCTCTCAATATGGTGGGTTGATTTTCAATATGTTGTATCAACCTCTTCAGGTTGAGATGAGGTTGAAAAAATCAACCTCTAACGCTTGACCTGCCCATATGGGGTGCCTATAATAGGCGCTGTATGTTTTTCATGCATGCAAGAAAAATTACCGAGGAAAGGAAACTACATGCAGAAGAAGATCGTTGCAGCTATCTGCGCAGCTCTGCTCGCGATGGCCATGCCGGTTGCCGCTTTCGCAACCAGCCTCACCCAGGACAGCGCCGCTGAGGTCAACGGCTCTGACGTCACCTATACCGTCAGCAAGCTCGCTGGCGCTAAGGCTGACCTGAAGAACCTCACCGTTTTCGCTAACAAGGACATGGTGAAGACCCTCGACGTGAACCCGACCTCCGAGAACGCTGTGTTCATCGGTGGCTCCAACGTCATCGCTGCTCAGTCCTTCGCTATCGATGCTAAGAACAAGGACGGCGTGAAGGTTGGCCTGATCCAGAAGGCTGGCAAGACTGGCGAGATCGCTGGTACCATCGAGTTCAACTGGGACAACCTGGTCTCCACCCTGCCGGCTACCATCGATGTCGACAACCTGTACACCAGCATCTACGCTAAGCACTCTGGCGACAACAACGTTGAGCCGCTGAAGTCCAACGTTAAGGGTTACAGCGCTGGCTTCTCCATGGACCGCTGCTCCATCGTGACCGCCATCCTCTCCAACGGCAAGGTCATCTACAACCCGGCCGTGGGCGTGACCGCTGATGGCGCCACCAACGCTGCTGACCTCGAGAAGGCTGCTGCTGACGGCACCAAGTCCCCGAAGACTGGTGACATCGCCTAAGTTATCTCTTACCAGATAGCTCAACAGAAGGACCCCTCTTCGGAGGGGTTCTTCTTTATATGTGCCCTCCCTATGAGGGGTGCCTCCCTTTGCTCCAACGAACTGCCCGTATCCTCGAAATATGAAGATGCATGTGTCGCGAAGCCCCATATAGGGTAGAATAGCTGCTGTTGCATACACGATATGATGCGCAACGCATGAGAACCGAAAGTTCATTGGGAGGTAACACGCTCATGGCACAGCACGATGCGTCCGGAAAGCACAGCGCCGGCAATCATTCATCGGATAGGTCATCGCAAGAAACGAAGAAGATAGAAACGAACAAGTCTGCGGCGAGCGCTTCCTCTTCGGCTCCTACGGAGAAGATCAAGACGGCTTCGCCCGATCAGACCAAAGAGATGCCCCGGGCGGCGAAGACCGCGGCGAAGACCGCTGACAAGGGGGTCAAGGCTGCCGCTCCTGCAGCTGAGAAGAAGACAGTGAAGCCGGTCACCACCGGTGCTGCTGAGGCTGAAGCGGCCCAGCAGAAGAAGCGCACGGGCATCATCGCTGCTATCGTCATCATCGTGGTGCTGATAGCGGCCGTCATCGGCTTCATGGCTATGAACAGCAACAAGCCGGCCGAGGTTCAGAACAACGACATGGAAGTGGTGGACGTCGAGAGCGAGCCGGTGGACAACCCCGTCGACTTTGCGGCTCTGCAGGCTCAGAATCCTGACGTATACGGCTTCATGAACATTCCGAACACCAACGTCGACCTGCCGATCCTGTTCAATGCCGAGAACGATAACTACTATCTTACTCACGACATCGACGGCAACTCCACCATCGTGGGCGCTATCTATACTCAGAGCATGAACAAGCAGGACTTCACCGATCCGGTCACCGTCCTTTATGGTCATACGCTGCTGAATGGCACGATGTTCAGCGAGCTGCACAAGTTCGAGGACCCGGAGTTCTTCGAGCAGAACCCGTACTTCACCATCTATCTGCCGAACGAGATCCTCACCTACGAGGCCATGGCTGCTCTGGAGTACGACGACAAGCACATCATGAACACCTACGACTTCACCAACGAGACGGTGGTGCAGGAGTTCTTCGACTCCATGCAGCATCCTGAGGCTGCTAACAGCCTGGTGCGCGAAGGCGAGGAGCTGAAGGCCGACACCGACAAGATCGTGGTGCTGAGCACTTGCACCCAGCCGGCGAACGATGCTAAGCGCTTCCTGCTGGTGGGCAAGTTGATGAGCCGTCAGCCCACCAAGTAAGCTTCATCCCATAGTGTTGCTTCGAGAGCCCTCCTAGTCGAGGGCTCTCGGTTCATCTAGGAGGTAGCCATGTCAGACGAGACCATAATGACTCAGGGTCAGCATGTGGCTGAGACAGGTGACGATGACGCTGCGAGCGCCAAGAAGAAGCGCAAGCGCTTCAAGCTGTGGCAGAAGATCCTGATGATCGTGGCCATCGTGTTGGTGGTGCTGCTAGCTTCGGGCGGTATCGCTGCGGTGGCGATCATCAACACGGGCAAAAGCGAGCTCTTAGCGAGCAACGACAGTCCGTTCGCCTATCGCAAGCTGAAGCATGAGGGCCAGCGCTACGTATTCAACGAGAACATGGTGTCGGTAGTGCTCATCGGCAATGACCGCCTCGGCAACGCTCTTGAAGGAACGTTGGGTCAGGCCGATGCCGTGATGGTGGTCGCCTACGACACTGCGAGCGGCAAGTTGACGCTCATCAACGTGCCCCGCAACACCACCATGGAAACGCTGCTCACGTTCCCTGATGGCGAAAAACGCACCCAGAAGATGATGCTATCGGGCGTATACGGTATCGCCGAGGATGACGAGGGCGGTGCCGAGCAGGTGTGCAGAACGGTGAGCCAGCTGTTCGGGAACATTCCCCTTGAGAACTACTGTGTACTGAGCATGCTGTGCGTGGGTCCTTTAGCGGACGCCATGGGCGGCGTGACGCTCACAGCTATCGACAACGTGCCCATCGAGCATATCGTGAAGGGCGAGACCTATACGTTGAAGAGCTGGAAGGCGTTGCGTTACGTACAGTACCGCGATCCTACTATCATGTCGTCGCCAGCCGATCGTATGGCGCGTCAGCACCAGTTCGCCAAGGCCTTCGTCGAACAGACGAAAGAGGCAGCGAAGAAGGATCCCATGGTGTTGAAGAAGCTCTACGACGTCATCACCGATCCGCAGTACATGATCACCACGCTCGACATGCCCGAGGTCGCCTACCTGGCGACCAGCGTGCTTCAGCATGGTACGGCTGACCTGAACCTGGTGACCGTCCCTTATGACTCGGTCTACAGTGACGTTCTTGAGAGCACCGAGTACTACCCCGACGAGAATGCCCTCACGCAGTTGCTCATAGACACCTATTATCTGCCTGCCCCTGAGGAGGCAGAGGGGGAGTGATGGTTTCCTGAGAACAGGGGTGGGGGTAACGAAAAGCCAATAGTCCGAATAGTCCTATTTTCCGCCTCGATCGAACAGAGGAAGACAGAGAAGGTAAAATGACCCTGAGGCATCCGCGGATCGCTCGAAAGATGAATACGCACACAGTGGCGTAGAGGGTGTTGTTGTCGAAGGTGGATACATGAGCTTAGTGGGGCGTATGCAAGAGGCTTGAAGGGCGCTGAAAGGCCGCCTGACGAGAGGTCTTTTGTGGGCATCATCTTCGAGCATCCTTGTTATAGTCGTTCTGAACCTGTCGTCTTCGTATTTTCATTCGAGCGAATTGTTATATGCGGTATATACCGTAGCTGTAACGCTCGCATCGTCTGTTTTCGCTGCTTGCGTCGTATCGGTGATGTTCGACCTAAAGAGCATAAGGGATCTTATCGTGAAGAACGATGCTGACCTTCTGCTGAAGATGTTGCTGAAGTCCGACGAATTGTTCTCGACGGAAGGCGGCAGCGGCGAACACGAGGCTATTCTGCATAATATACGGCTCAAATCGACTGCTGCGCTGAACGGAATAGACCTTAGTGTTGGAATGGGCAATGGATCCGATATCGAGATGAGGAAAGGCCATGTGAGAACGTGTCTGGCTTCCTTAGATGATGAGCTCGATAAGGCTTACGCCAAGTATGTGAACATAGCGAGGCATATTCGAAATGAGGGTTGCGGTGTATTTGAAGTAGATGAAGTCACCTACGTCAGGTACATGAATGATACTTCTACTCCGAAGAAGGTGAGAGCGTGGAATCATCTTCGGAGCGCCCAGCTTCCGCCGGCGTTCAAGAACCCCAGGAAGGATGTCCTCACGGAAGAGGTCAAGGTAACCGTCAACGATGGTATTCCTCGAGCCTATCGATATGAGTCAAAGTGTGAGATGGTCGGCATTCAAGGGATAGGCTCTCTTTCTCGTAGATGGAAGTGCCAGTGGGATGACGACCTGTGCGAGACATCTGTGCCGCCGCATGGAACGTGTGTAGTGGAGATGCGGAGAACATTCTATATACCGGAGTGCGAGGAGATTAGCTACACCTGGAATACAGTGAGGGCTGAGTGCAGATACGAGGTGAACTATAGTGGCGATGATCATGAACCTATGATCCATATAGTCGATTGCGACCGATGCGAAACGGAAAAGCGCGAGTGTTCAAGATGCGACCAGCATGCCCAGCGGCGAATAATCGATAACGGCAACACGAAGATAGCAGTTTTGAAAGATTGGCCGAATCTCGGAACGGCTATCAAGGTTACGTGGGTATAATCGTCTTGTCAGCGCTGCGCTGACGATACAAGGAAGGGAGAGTCTCATGAAGATGTCCTGGAGAGATGAAGGTAGCGATTCTTTCTGAGCGCTCGCTCCCCAAAGTTCTTGGTAGTGAGCTTGATGGGCCGCCAAAGGGCAATAGTTGGTCGGTACTGGATTGAAAGCGATCATAGCTATGGTCATTTTGTGAGCCAGCATCGGATGAACCTCCATGCTGGCTTTCTTTTAGATGATGCTCCGATGATCTAAACTATCCACATGGAGACGATCGATGACGACATAGGTTCACGTACTGCTTGTGCGAAGCGAGTGGAGCGCAATGCCCGGCAGATGGAAGAGCGCGTATGCGCGGTTTTGTACGACATGCTCACATCAGGCGAAGTTCCCTCGTTCTACTCTGTGGCGACTCGGTCTCAGATAGCTCGAAGCACGCTCTATCGGAAAGCTCGTTTGCGCAGTCTGATCGAAAGGGCGCGCGAAAAGGCCTTTGAGGCTAGGTCATCTGGAATGATCATTCAAGAATACGGAGTCGGACGAACGCTCTCCGTTGAGGCAGAGTTATGGCGTCTACTGAAGAAGCTCGCAAGAAGAACGAATGCATTGAAGGGCTATTCAGGTCCTTCCGAATGGGAATACTCCATCATCCCAGTATGACGGATCAAAGAAGCTAGACCGAACGAGCATATCCCTGGTCTATTTCGCGTTCCAGTATCGGAGGAGTCGGGCAGGGGGGGGGTGTCCCCATGGTTTTTTATTGACTCCTTTTCGCGCTGTATCCCTCCCCTTTTTGGATTTGACGGTACTGTTGTGGATTCCGTCCGGGGGCTCTCGCCAGGCGTTTCAGCTCGCTAAGCCATGTATAGAACCTTGCTCCGCATGAGCACGTAGACCATCCGCAGCCTTTTCGTGGCTACCGGCTTGAGTACTTTGCCGTGAAACATTCCGCGCTTCCTGCTCCTGTGATAGTGCTTCTCGAACCTTCCCCTGTTCCTGACCAGGGGGTTGTACGAGAATATCAGCAGATCTTCGAGTCTTTTGTTGCCCTGTCTGGACGTGTTGGCCGACGATACGGAGGTACCGGGCCGCCTGGTCCTGGGGGCTACCGCGCGATAGAGGGAGAGGTGGTCGTGGTCCGGAAAGTCCTCTATCTTGATGAACGTGGTCAGCTCAGTCGCCGCCCCGGGCCGATTCTCGGAACCGTCATGAGGGGAAGGGCGGTACGAATGCGCTTCAGCGTCAGAGAAAGCGAAGCTGGGCGAGAATAATACCTTCGTCCGCAAGGACGAAGGAAAAAAGGAAGCGCTCGAATCGTCCGAACTGCATTCCAGCTCGCAATTCAGAGAGGTCCGAGCGCTTTTGAACGTTCCGTTCGATTCGATGACCGTACGATCTGATGATCATCCCTCTTTGGATGGGTCGACGGGGGTTATCTGATCGAGAGCCGTATTGGGATCCGGGACGGCTTTGGCTTCGGTGGTCGCGGAAGCGGTCTCGTTAGCTGTCAGTGTCGCGGCAGGCTGAGCTGCAGGGGTCTGGGCGGCCGCTGTTGGCTGGGCGGACTGCGTCGACTGAGCGGTTGGCTGGATCGTCGCGGCGGTCGGCTGAACGACCGGCTGTGCCGTCTGTGCCGACTGAGCCGTCGGAGCGTTTGGGATGGTGTAGGCGGTGGCAGGGGCGGCCATGAGGGGCTGGGCCGCGGCGAGCTGCTTATCCTTATAGGCGAACACCGTCATGATGATCAGCAGCACCATAGTGACCACGTTGCCGCCAAGAAGGGAGGCGATGGCGCCGGCCAAGCTCCATCCGAACACCATCCCCAGCTTTTCGCGTTGCGCATGGTAGCGCAGAGCGAAGATGCCAGCGAGCAGCGCCACGATCGAGATGGCGAGCTCGAAGAAGATGGCGGCGACACCGAAGCCGATCACGAGTCCCATAAGTCCTAGGTAGTCGGCGCTATCGAGACCGTACTCGTCGTAATAGCCGTAATCGGAGTAATAGTCGAACATCTCGGGCGTGAGGCTGCCGAGCGCGGCACCTCCCACGGCGGTGGCGATGAGCCCGAGGATGCATACCAAGATGGACAGCCCTGCCACCACGATGGTGGCGATGCTCAGACCGCGCAGGGCGTTTGAATGATCGTTCTGCATAGGATCGAGCCTTCCCTTCTCTTATTGGATGGATGTGCGATCCATTGTATCGCTTTGCGCTGCCGCTGCCGATATCCGTTGGCTGCCTGTCATATAGAGTGGAGAATACTTGCCCGCTTGCTCTATACTTTTGCTGCTTGCGTGGCAGGCTATGGTGACCCTATCGCTGAGTCGAGGAGCAGCTTTCGTGGAGGATCTGATCCAAGCGTCTCGGATCGTGTTCGACGCTTTACCCCAACCTTTCGGCATAGCGCGCATATTCGTGAACGATGCGGGCCTGCCCACCGATTTTGGTTATGAGTACGTCAACCCTGCCCTCGCAGAGCTGACGGGCGTTTCTGTGGAGGAGCTGACCGGAAAGCTATCGAGCGATCTGTGGGTAGGGCTGCAGAGCCGCTGGATGGAACCGTTCGTTCGCGCCGCTTTCCATGGCGAGACGATGGAGTTCGAAGCTGTTGCTGCCGATGTACGTCATTTTCTGCATGCGACCATCTTCCCGCTGAGGCCCTCCTATTGCGGTTTCATCATCCAGGATGTCACCAGCTGGTATGGCCGCGCCTACTTCTCGCGGGATAACACGTTAGCCGGCTTGTTCTTCTATGATGAGGAGACGGGCATGATGATGCTCACGCCGCCGGCGAGCCAGTACTGCGGCTTCTCAGAAGCTTACCTAGAGATATCCGATTTCGTCGAGCAGTTGCTCGGCCCACAGAGCGTAGCGGCATTCGCCGAGAAGCTGGTGACCTTCGCTTCCGATGATAGTCCGCTCGTTCATGAGGGGCAGCTAGCTGATGGACGTTGGCTGCGCATGAGCTTGGCCCATGCGCAAGAAGCGGAACGTTTCGCGTTAGGGCTGCTAGAGGACGTGACGCATCAGAAAGCCCTTGAACATACGGCCGCTCGTCATCTTGATATCATCGACAGCTTGAGCTACGAGAACTTCGCGCTGTATCTGATCGATCTCGAAGCCGATACCATGGAGCCTTATCGCATCCGTCAAGCGCCTCCTGGGCCGCTGGCTGCGGTGACCGGCGGTACCACTTCGTTCTCGCAGTTCGTCGATCTGTATACCGAGAGCTACATAGGCGCTGCTGATCGGGAGCGTTTTCGTACCGAAATGCGCCGAGAGGGCCTGATCGAGCAATTGAAGGAGGGTGCCGGCGAGTTCTCGATGAGCCTGCGCCGCGCCTACGAGAAGGAAGAGGAGTTCATCGAACTACGTTTCATCCCTCTTCCCCATGCGGCCAACGAGCTGGTGATGGCGGCGCGCAATACCACTCGCGAGGTGCGCGAGCAGATGCTGCAGAAAGCGGCGCTGCAGAACGCGCTCGATCTAGCCGAACATGCGAGCGAGGCGAAATCGACGTTCCTCACGAACATGTCCCACGACTTCCGCACGCCGCTCAATTCCATCACTGGGTTCGCCGGCATCGCTCTGCGCCACCTTGATGATCCGGCGCGCGTGCACGATCGCATGAACAAGATCATGCTGTCGAGCAATCACCTGCTCAACCTGGTGGACGATATCCTCGATGTCAGCCGTGTGGAGAGCGGCAAGATGTCCATCAACGAAGAGCTCCTTGACCTGCGCGAGCTTCTGGACAGCATCCAGACCATGTTCTCGAGTCAGGCTGCCGATGGGCACATCAGCTTCAAGGTGATGGAGGAGGGATTGGTACATCCTTTCGTACTGGCCGATCGGTTGCGCTTGAATCAGATACTGGTGAACATCATCGGCAATTCCTTCAAGTTCACCGAGGCTGGCGGCTCGATCGTCTTTCTGTTGAGCGAGGCGCCGCACCGTGCGAAGGATCATGGTAGCTATACGTTCGCGGTGACGGATTCGGGTTGCGGCATGACCGAAGAGTTCATCGAGAAGCTGTTCGTGCCCTTCGAGCGTGACGGCCTTGGACGTCCGAACACCACCGAGGGCACGGGTTTGGGAATGACCATCACGAAGAACCTGGTCGACCTTATGGGCGGTACCATCGAGGTGCACAGCAAGGTGGGCGAGGGCACGGCCATCATGGTGAGCCTTTCTCTGCGCAGCCAGGTTGACCGGGCAGTAGGAGACGATCCGGTGGAAGGGCGCCCGCACCATGGCGAGGTCAGCTTCGATGGGCGGCGCGTTTTGGTGGTCGATGATGATGAGCTTTCCCGCGAGATCATGATGGAGCTTCTGCGCGAGCATGGCTTTATGGTAGAAGAGGCCGACGATGGCGATGTAGCCGTAGCGCGCGTGGCGGAGGTTCCCGAAGGCCATTACGACGCTGTCATCATGGATATGCGCATGAGGCGGATGAACGGAGATGAGGCGGCGCGGGCCATGCGGGCGCTGGACAGGGCCGATATCGAATCGATGCCTATCATCGCGGTGACGGCCGATGCCTTCGACGAAGCGCGTCATCGTTCCCATGAGGCGGGCATGACGGCTCACACCACCAAGCCGCTGAACGTGCCCGAGCTGTTGAGCATTCTGGTGGAGCATCTGCCGATCGCCCGATAGCGGTTCCCTCTCCTTATATATAGGGAGGGCTAGGGAGGACATATAGGGAGGGCGCGCGGTGCGCTCACCTCCTTTCTTGAGCCAAAACCCTGCCTTCGAGGCAGCGTTCGGGTTGCTGCCGCGCGAGAATGGACGGCAGAGAAGAGCGCGGCCGCAAAGGTGCGCTATGAATGATCGAGAAGGGGGAGCTATGGCTGAGTATTTCCAGCCCGAGATCGAGACCATGCCGCGCGAGCGATTGCGCGAGTTGCAGCTCGCGGCTATGAAGGAGAGCATGCGCAACGCCTATGAGAACGTTCCGCTGTATCGGGAGCGCTTCGATGCGGCAGGCGTGAGCGTAGATGACCTGACCAGCTTGGACGATCTGGCGAAGTTCCCCTTCGTAGTGAAGCAGGACATGCGCGACGCCTATCCGTTCGGCATGTTCGCCCGCCCCATGAGCGAGGTGGCGCGCATCCATGCGAGCTCGGGCACCACAGGTCAGGCCACGGTGGTGGGCCATTCTGCGAACGATCTGAAGAACTGGGGCGATTGTTTCGCCCGTGGCATCGCCATGGTCGGTGGCACGAAGGACTCGGTGATCCAGGTGTCCTACGGCTACGGTCTGTTCACCGGCGGTCTGGGCGCTCATGCGGGCGGTGAGGCCATGGGATGTGCGGTCATCCCCACCAGCTCTGGCAATACGAAGCGCCAGGTGCAGATGATGAAGGACTGCGGCACCGACATCCTGTGCTGTACGCCCTCCTATGCGCTGCTGATCGCCGATACGGCCATCGAGATGGGCTACGATCCTGCCACCGAGTTCAAGATCAGCGGCGGCATCTTCGGCGCCGAGCCCGCCAGCGAGAACATGCGGCAAGAGATCGCCGACAAGCTAGGACTTCAATATTGCGACGTGTACGGCCTTTCCGAGATCATGGGGCCGGGCGTGGCCATGGAGTGCGTCGAGCGTGGTGGTCTTCACATCGCGGAAGACCAGTTCTACTGCGAGATCATCGATCCAGAAACGTTGGAGGTGCTGCCGGATGGGGAATGGGGCGAGCTGGTCATCACCACGCTCACGCGCGAGGCATGCCCGCTCGTTCGCTATCGCACCCGCGACGTTACGCGCATCGTGAGCGAACCGTGCGCTTGCGGTCGCACCCACCGCAAGATAGATCGTCTGCGCGGCCGCACCGACGACATGCTCATCATCCGTGGTGTGAACGTGTTCCCGAGCCAGATCGAGCAGGTCATCACTACATTCCCCGAGATCGCCACCCAATACCAGATCATCCTCACCAACGAAGGACCCCTCGACAAGGTGGAACTGCGGGTGGAGACCGTCCCCGACTTCCCCATCGACGAGGTGCGCAAGCTGGAGGATCTGAAGGCGCGCCTTGCGGCCGAGCTGAAGAGCAACTTGCAGGTGAACGTTCAGATCAAGATAGTGGAACCGAAGTCGATCGAGCGCAGCGAAGGCAAGGCCAAGCGCATCATCGACCTGCGGGGCTAACGAGAGGAAAGGACGTCGATCATGGTCGACCAGCTCACTGTTTTTCTGGAGAATCGCACTGGGCACCTGGCGTCGCTCACGCGGGCCATCTCCGATTCCGGTTTCAACATGCACGCGCTGTACCTGGCTGATACGGCCGATTTCGGAGTGGCGCGCATCCTGTGCGACAAGCCTGCCGAGGTGAAGGCCATGCTGGTGGAAAGAGGCTTCCGTGCGGCGCTGACCGCGGTGGTGGCTGTGCGCCTGGCTGATGAGCCGGGTTCTTTGGCGACGCTGCTGGAGCACTGCGATGCGAAGGGCCTGAACGTGGAATACGCCTACTGCTTCTTAGGCGATGGCGATCACGCCATCGACGTGCTGAAGTTCGATGATGGTGCCGCAGAGGAAACGCTGCGTGCGGGCGGCTTCACCCTGGTCGCTGCCGAGGAGATATACCTTCCCTGAGCGCGTGGGCGAAGCGAAGAGCTATGAGACAGGGGCGTCGGCATTCCCGGCGTCTCTGTTCGTATCGGGTGCTGCTGAGGGTGCGGTCGAGGGCGCGATGCTGTTCTCAGGGGCGTTCGCGACCGTGCTCTTGGTGGAGCCTTTCGGGGTACCGCCCGCATTGCTGAACGCCTTGGTGCGCTGGATGAGGATGGCACCGATCAGGAAGGGCAGCCAGAACACGATGCCGCGGTACACCATGATGACGGCCATGCCGGTGGCTTGGTCGATGCCGAACATGGTGAACGCTACCAGCACTGCGGCTTCCACCACGCCCACGCCTTGCGGGGTGATGGATATCATGGCGAACAGGGTGGCGACCACATAACCGCAGATGAGCGCCTTGATGTCGTGAACGCCGAAAGCGAGCCCCACGAAGGAGAAGCAGCCCAGCTCGCAGGTGCTGGCAAGGATGGAGAACAGAAAGGCGCGGGCTGTGACGCTCGGGTGCTGAACCATCAGGCCTGATGCCTGCGAGAACGAGCGCACGGTGCTCTCGGCCCAAGGGTCGATAGGACCGCGCTTGAGCTTTCGCGCTATCTTGTCCACGATGCGCTCGATGGGCTCGAGCACTTTGAGCACGAGCTGCGGTCTGGTCCCGCCGAGGACCATGACGGTGACGAGACCGCCCACCAGCAAGATGGCCACCAGTCCCAGCAGAAGCCAGCCCGGTTGCAGCCCGACGGTGAACGTGAGCACGCCGAAGCCGATCAGCATGATGACCACGAAGCCCGAGTCGATGGTGAGCTGCATGAGCAAGGCCGCCCCGGTGGCGCGTCCTGCGGAGATACCGCGCTTGCCAGCGTCGTCCACCACCAAGGCGGTGCCGGCGAGGTTCATCGAAGGGGCGACGGTGTTCACGAAGAACGTGCCGAACACCAGCTTGATGGTCTCCCGGAAGGGCAGGTCGGAATCGACGGAGCGAAAGCACCAGATGAACGAGCCGCCTTGGGAGAAATACTTGCAGAGCTGTGATGCTACGGCCAGGATGAGGAACAGCGGCGTGCCGCCCTGGATGGTCTTCACGAGCTTTTCCAACTGATCGCCGCGCATGAAGACGACCGCCAAGACGATGACGATCACCACCCCGATCAGTATCAGGCGTATGTTCCCCTTGCTCTTCTTCATAGTGGCTACAACGATAGCGTAACGGCGCTTCCGTTGGATGGCTGCGATCGCTAATGTGATGCAAACGTTGCCGAGGTGCAGGGCTGGGGTGTCGGATGATATGCGAGCGGGTGAGAGCATGCGCGAAGGCTCGCTCTGCGATCGGGAGGCGCAGAGCGAGCCTTGGGATTCCCCTTGAAGGGGAGCGTATCATCGATAGTGTCGAGCGAGGTCCTTACTGCCCGTCGCCGACCTTGCCGTCACCGTCGAGGTCTTTGTTCGTGAGCCTCTCGGCGGTGTTCTTGGCAGCTTCGCCTACTTTCTTGGCGGTCTCAGCTGCGGTATTCTTCACATCTTCGAGAACGCCTGGAGCCTTCTCCTTTGCGTCCTCGAGAACATCTGCACCCTTTTCCTTGGCAGCCTCGAACGCGTGACCGCCCTTCTCCTTGGCGGTGTCCAGCACATCCCCGCCCTTCTCGGCGATGGTCTCGCCGGCCTTGCCGAGGGATTCCTTGGCGTCGTTCGCGAGCTTCTTCAGGTCGTCCATCGTGGTCATGGTGAGCCTCCTTGATGACGGGATCGTCAACTGATCTCTTCGAGCAAAGGGGGCGGGCGGCGTACGAAAACGGCTGCGAGAGCCGATCGGGAAAGCTTGCGCCCGTCCTCCTCTTTGACGTTGACATCAATATAAGAGTCTTCCTTCGCGGAAAGGGCATAGCCGTCCTGTCCGTCACCATCCCGTCATCGATCCGACACGTCCTGTTACTTCGCTTTCTTTCAGCCGGTATGCGAAAAGCTCTTATGTGTCCATGAAAGGGGACACATAAACCGCTTCGTTCCTCTATAGTGCGTTGGAACAGGAAAGGCTATCCGTGGCGCGATGAAACAGGAAAGGCCACCTGTGGATGACGATCGTAGCGTGCCAAAGCGACCTCTCTCGCGGTTCTGCGTGGCGGTCGATAGCGCGTATGGTTCGCATATGTCAGCGATGGAAGAACGATGGGGAGACGGGGCTATGAAGAAAAAAGCTCCTCCGCGAACGGAGGAGCTCTCTGAGTCAAAGGGTGCCACCTACGTGGCGCTCGCAGAGCGAGCAGTTTTGGCTAGGCCGTATTTTGACTCGCAGTGACATCTTGACTGGTATCAAGATGAGCACACTTTAACACTGCCATGGACTTTTGGAAAGAGGGATCTTTGTGAGAGATGAAAGACGAGAGGAAGAGGCCTGAAGTGGTGTACTCTTCTAGCAGGATGGATATCTGCATGTCAGATGATCGAAAAGGGGCAGAAGATGAAGCTGAGAAACTTCAAGAACAGCGATGCAGAATACAATATCGGGCTGGATATCGGGACCGGATCGGTCGGTTGGGCGGTCACCGATGAGAGCGGTGGCCTCTGCCTCTTCAAAGGCAAGCACACATGGGGAAGCCGGCTCTTTCCCGGAGCTGAACAGGCGGCCGAAGCTCGTGTTCATCGAGGGCAGCGGCGACGCTATATCCGTCGTCGGTGGCGGCTCGATCTTCTTCAGGGCTTCTTCCAAGAGGCGATGGAGGAGGTGGATCCCGAGTTCTTCATCCGCCTTCGCCAATCACGGCTCTTGAAAGAGGATAGAGCCGACGGCCATCGCGATTATCGCTACCCGCTGTTCAACGATGCGGACTTCACTGAGGTCGACTATTATGACAAGTTCCCGACCATCTATCACTTGCGTGCGTGGCTGATGGAGACGGACGAGAAGGCTGATCTGCGGCTGATCTATCTCGCGCTGCACAATATCGTGAAGCATCGGGGGAATTTCTTGCGTCAGGGCGAGACGCTGTCGGCGAAGAATGCGAACACCAAAGAGGCGGTGCGCAAGCTTTGCGAGGCGCTCGAGGAATGGTGCCAAGCGGACGAGCTTCCCTGCGAAGCCTTGAAGAACCGCGCGGCGATCTGTGAGGTGCTCGAAGCCAAGGATATGTCGAAGAGCGAGCGCAAAGACGAGATAGTCTCGCTCCTCGGTCTTGGGAAAGAGGGCGACCGGCTCGATGGGAAGAAGTTCGGCAAAGCTTTGGCTTCTGCTATCGTGGGATTGAAAGCGGAGATGGCAGCCATCTTCGCGGTGGAAGCAGAGGGGACCAATCTCTACCTTTCCAACGATGAGCAGGTCGAAGCATTCGAATCCGTGCTGCCCAGCGAGGGCGAAGAGCTCTTCCAGGCGATGCGTGCCGTGTATGCCTCGTTCGTGCTCGGTGGCATTCTGTCCCATGTTCAAGGCGCGACCCTCTCGGTCAACAAGATAGCTGAATACGAACAGTACGGTCGCGATCTGAGGATGCTCAAAGACCTTGTGCAGGAATATGCTCTCGACCGCTATGACGATTTCTTCCGCGGGGAGTTCTATCGGGATGCCGATGGGAACCAGACGGGCATCTACGACAAGTCGAAGGCTTCCGGCTATACCCGCTATGATCTGGGCGTGCAGGCATCCTCCTACGATGCTTTCCGGAAGGATGTCGAGAAGGTCCTTGGCGGTACGGGTGCCGATCAGGATGAGCGTTATATCGCCATGATGGAGGCCTTCAAAGAGGAGCGGTTCCTCCGTCGCTTGAAGACCAGCGACAACGGTAGCATCCCCTACCAGCTGCATCTGGAAGAGATGCAGGCCATCTTGAAGAACCAGGGGGTTCACTATCCATTCCTTCGCGATGAGGCGGACAAGATAGAGACGCTCGTCACCTTCCGTATTCCCTACTATGTCGGGCCGCTTTCTTTGAAGAACGCGCCGCGAACGGAGAGCAAGGATCTGGAGGAGACAGAAGCAGAGGCGGGCCGGTATCGGTTCGCTTGGGCTACGCGAAAGCCGGGTCAGGAGGATGCGGTCATCAAGCCTTGGAACTGGGATACCATCATCGATACCCATGCGAGCGCTGAGGCATTCATCAAGCGCATGGTGGGCATGTGCACCTATATCCAAGGTGCTGAAGTGCTTCCGAAGGAATCGCTGCTCTATCAGGAGTATTGCGTCTTGAATGAGCTGAATGGCGCCCATTGGTCTCAGGATGGGGACGATGAGCATCGTTTCGAGGCCTACGATACGCGAGAGATCGTGGACGAGCTCTTCCGGAAGAAGCGCGGAAAGGTCTCGTATAAGCAGGTGCAGGAATGGCTGGCGCGCGAGCGTGGAGCGGCTCATGCCCATGTGTCGGGCGGCCAGGGCGAGGCTGGTTTCGAATCTCGGTTGAGCTCCTACGGATTCTTCTGCGACGTGCTGGGCGTAGATGCTCTCTCGGCTGCTCAGTATGACATGGCCGAGAACATCATCCTTTGGAACACGCTCTTCGAGGATCGCTCCATCCTGAAAGAAAAGGTGCGTGCGGCGTATGGTGACGAGCTTTCGCCCGAGCAGATCAAGAAGATATGCAAGAAGCGCTTCACCGGATGGGGCCGGCTGTCTCGTGAATTCCTCTGTGGCGTGAAGGTGCCCACTGACGATGGGATGAAGTCGGTGATGGACGTGCTGCGCGAGGGTCATCCGAACAATGGAGAAAAGTCTCGTGTCGTGGTGCTCATGGAGGTCATCCGGGACGATAAGCTTGCTTTTGAGAAGAAGATAGACGAGCGCAACAGGGAGTATGCGCGGGAGCGCGGTTTCCAGTTGGAGGACATCCCCGGCTCTCCTGCGCTGCGTCGTGGCATCAACCAGGCTATTCGCATCGTGGAAGAGATCGTGGGCATAGCCGGTAAGCCGCCTGCGAACGTGTTCATCGAGGTGACCCGTGGCGAGGACAAGAGAAGTCCCAGAGGCAAGCGGACGAACCGACGCCATGAGCGCTTGAAGGCGGCGCTGGATGCGTTCAAGAGCGCCAGCCCGGAACTGTTCGGTCGCGAGCTTCTGAAAGAGCTCAAGCAGAAGGAGAACGAGCTAGATGACGATCGCCTCATGTTGTATTTCATGCAAGGAGGCAAATCGCTCTATTCAGGAAAGACCCTTGAGATAAACGAGCTTTCGACCTATGAGATCGACCACATCATCCCGCGGTCCTATATCAAAGATGATAGCCTCGACAACAAGGCGCTCGTTCTTCGCGAGGAGAACCAGCGCAAGCTCGATTCGCTTCTCCTCGATGATGGCATACGGCGAAGCCAGAAGGCATATTGGCGTGCGTTGCACGATGCGAAGCTGATCAGCGATAAGAAGTTCAATAATCTGATGCGCAGCAGCATCAGCGATAAAGCGATGAGGGGCTTCATCAACCGGCAGCTCGTGGAAACGAGCCAGATCGTGAAATACGTTCGCTTGATGCTCGAGGAGAGGTATGCGGATACGAAGATCGTTTCGATCAAGGCTGGCATCACTCATGGATTGAGGGAAGCCTGCGACTTCGTGAAGTGTCGTGAGATCAATGACTACCATCATGCCCACGATGCCTACCTTGCCTGTCAGGTGGGCCGGTTCGTGCAAGGTCGCTATCCTGCTCTGGTGGACGAGCCGGTCAAGATGACGAAGATATTGCGGAAGTATGTGCAGGCGCAAAGCGCTGCCTTTGCCCGTATGCGCAAGACGCCGGGTTCCGCTGGCTTCATCGTCGATAGTTTCCTGAAGCCGAATTTCGACATGGAGACCGGCGAGCTCTATTCGGATGGCATCGTTTGGAATGCCGACGAGGAGATAGCCCGTATTCGGAAGAGCCTCGATTACAAGGACTGCTTCATCTCTCGCATGCCCGAAGAGACCCGCGGCGCATTCTGGGATGCGACGATCTATTCGCCGAGAAGCGGCAAGAACTTAGGTCTTCCGTTGAAGAGAGGGCTCGATCCAAAGAAATATGGGAGTTACTCACGTGAGCAATTCGCCTATTTCTTCATCTATGAAGCAAGGGAGCCGAAGAAGGGCAAGCGCATTCTCGCCTTCGAACCGGTTCCGGTTCGTATCGCTGCTTCCATTGAGAAGACAGATGGCGAATTGGAGCGATATGCGAGAACCCTCGCTGAAGAGGCCGGTACGGAGTTTGTGCGCATTAGAAGACGGAAGATATATAAGTATCAACTGATCGAATTGGATGGGGAGCGGTTTTATATCACCGGAAAGAAAGAGATGAGGAATGGAGAAAGCTTTTCGTTCGACCAAAACGAAACGCGCATCATGAAGCAAATTATTAATGGTGTCACGGTCGACGAGTCCCAGTTCGACTTTCTATTTAGGAAGATAAAAGAAAAGTATGCGCTATATGCGACGAATTTGATGGACAAGCTAAAGATCGATGATGGATTCTGCGAGGCGTTCTCTCGTCTCAGTGCTGGCGAAAAGAAGCTTATTGTGGAGCGTATAGTATCTGTTGCTAATGCGCAAACAAATATGGTTGACATGACATTAGTAGGGGGTACGACTAATGCAGGGCGGATACAGCCCACTTTCTCAAAGCAGCTTATGAAGCAAGGTATTACGTTCATCGATCAATCAGTCACTGGCATGTTCGAAAGGCGGACGCACATTGGCCTTTAGGACGATATTCATCGAAAGTCCCTGTCGCTGTTCTTACCAGAGCGGCTACATGGTAGTGCGCAAAGAAGATGAGACCGCTAAGGTCCATCTTTCCGAGATCTCATCCATCATCCTGCAAACGATGCAGGTGAATCTGAGCGCTTACCTTCTAGCTGAATTGGCGAAGAACAAGATATCCCTCGTGATCAGTGACGATAAGTGCAACCCGATCGGCCAGTATCTCCCGCTCTATGGGGCGCATAATTGCAGCAAGCGTGTGGTCGAGCAAATGGCATGGGGCGAACCCATCAAGAAGCGCGTATGGCAACGAGTGGTCAAGGATAAGATCGCTCAACAGGCGCGCTTCTTGGAGGAGCGCGACTATATCAAAGAAGCGCGGGCGGCTTACATGGCTGGCAAAGAGGTGCGGTCGGGCGATACGACGAATCGCGAAGCCCATGTCGCTCGGCTTTATTTCGCAGGACTGTTCGGGAACGCTTTCAATCGCGACCTCGATTGCCCTACCAATGCTGCGCTCAACTATGGTTATGCGGTGCTGCTCTCCATGGTGAATCGCGAGATAGTATCTCGAGGTTTTCTGACGCAATATGGCATTTGTCACCGGAACGAATATAACCAGTTCAACCTCGCCTGTGACCTCATGGAACCGTTTCGGCCGGCTGTTGATCGGCTCGTCGTGGATTCTCTGACAGTCGAATTCGACGGCGAGATGCGCCGTTTGATGGGAGACCTCGCGAACAAGGGCGTCTATTACCGCGGAGGCTCCTATCATCTCGGTTCGGTGGTCTCGCTCTATGTGCAGGACTGCCTCAATGCCCTGAACAAGAAGATCGCGGTGGATGACATCGAGAGATTCGAGCTGTTATGAGCGACCCTCTCGATGAACGTGCGGCGAAGGCAGGGAGGATACGTTATATGAGGCTCATCGTTTTCTTCGACCTTCCCGTAGAGACCGCGAAACAGCGTAAGAACTACCGTCTCTTTCGGAAGCATCTCGTGAAAGAGGGTTATCTCATGCTGCAAGAGTCGGTGTACTCGAAGCTTGTCACGAATGACGCAACAGCTGGGGCGGCCGTTGCACGGCTCAAGAAGAGCCGACCTCCGGAGGGGTTGGTGCAGGTTCTCAAGGTCACCGAGAAGCAATTCGCTACCATGGTGTATATCACGGGCGACCGAGGCTCTTATGAGGAAGTCGATACCATGGAAGAGTTCGTTGTCCTATGAAGATGGTCTTTCAGGGCCTAGAAGACGCTTTCCTCATCGAGAGGGGTATCCCTTTCGTCTTCGAGGTGAATAATCCGGTTCTGTTCGCCCGGCTATGTCAATCTTTCGAAGGCAATGAAGGAGAGTTCGCGGTCGAGCCTTATACGCTTTGGGAAGATGACGAACGAGTAAATCCGAAGGACAAGTTCCTCCTTATAGCTAACGTTTTCGATCTGCCATGGGATACAAGAGGGTCGGCCAGTGCGGTCCATAAGCAGATCGAGAGCATCCTTTTCGAGAGCGAAGAGATCCGGTTGGCTATCGAACAGCTCAATGCGAGCATTCGGAAGCGCTGTTTTGAGGGAAGCTATGCGTTCCATGCGGATTATGCGTTCGGAGAAGAATGGGATCTCAAGCGATACTTGAAAGCGTTCGCATTCGACGTGGATTACAATAAAGAGGAACCGCTCCTTGATAATCTTATAAAATTCCTGAGCTATATTGCAGATATACGCTTCCGAGGTATTCTCGTGTTCGTTAATCTCTGTAGTTTTTTGGCAGAAAGCGAGCTCGAAGAGCTTCTCGAGCACTCCTTTTTTCTTGGTCTGCCCCTTGTTCTGCTCGAAAGCGACACCAAAAGCTATCAGTTTTCTCGTGGCGTTCATTATAGGATCGACCAGGAGTTATTAGGGGAATATGTATGATCGCAGTCAGTTTGTCCGTCCTCTTGCAGGGAGGAATTTGCCCCAACGGTTTTGGTGCAGTGACAAACTGACTGGTATCAGCGCGCCTCGGACCTCTCGCACTACTTCGACGACGTTTTGGTGCAGTGACAAACTGACTGGTATCAGCGCCGCGATGCGCAACTCCACCGCGTTGTCGTAGTTTTGGTGCAGTGACAAACTGACTGGTATCAGCGCTCTGGCGTACTTCGACCTTATCAAGGGCGGGTTTTGGTGCAGTGACAAACTGACTGGTATCAGCGCTACGACTTTGCCTACGGCGCGTTTATGCACGTTTTGGTGCAGTGACAAACTGACTGGTATCAGCGCACCGACGAAGGTCTACGACCTCACGCACTCGTTTTGGTGCAGTGACAAACTGACTGGTATCAGCGCACCATCAAGGGGTCGAGCGCGATCGAGTAGTTTTGGTGCAGTGACAAACTGACTGGTATCAGCGCTCTTCGTCCTTGGTTGCCGTGACGTTGCGCGTTTTGGTGCAGTGACAAACTGACTGGTATCAGCGCGCGGACGAGGATGTCGCCCACGCACAGCTGGTTTTGGTGCAGTGACAAACTGACTGGTATCAGCGCAAGCGAGCGGGACTCATGGACGAAAGAGGTGTTTTGGTGCAGTGACAAACTGACTGGTATCAGCGCACCCGACCGGAGCTATGGGACGCCATAAGCGTTTTGGTGCAGTGACAAACTGACTGGTATCAGCGCTGGGAAAAGCGCAAGGCCGAGCTGCTTGAAGTTTTGGTGCAGTGACAAACTGACTGGTATCAGCGCCGGGAAGTTTATGCCGGGGTTGCGCTCGCTGTTTTGGTGCAGTGACAAACTGACTGGTATCAGCGCCTACGGCTCTTCTGCGCTGACCGAAGCGAGGTTTTGGTGCAGTGACAAACTGACTGGTATCAGCGCACGTCGCGCGAAGCCGAAGCGTCGAAAACCGTTTTGGTGCAGTGACAAACTGACTGGTATCAGCGCATGAAGCGACCGCGAAATCCCTGCTCATGGTTTTGGTGCAGTGACAAACTGACTGGTATCAGCGCTGAATTGCCCTTTAACCGTTGACGTATAAGTTTTGGTGCAGTGACAAACTGACTGGTATCAGCGCTGCGATATAGCTAAGAGTTCCGCCTCATATGTTTTGGTGCAGTGACAAACTGACTGGTATCAGCGCGGAGCCAGGTTGATGTCACCTTGGTGACCCGTTTTGGTGCAGTGACAAACTGACTGGTATCAGCGCCAACATTCGCAATATTTCGGTGAAGGCTTAGTTTTGGTGCAGTGACAAACTGACTGGTATCAGCGCCTGCGCCCATGTGTTTATCTCCTCGGCGGTGTTTTGGTGCAGTGACAAACTGACTGGTATCAGCGCGAGTTCGTTGACAAAGTTTTGTCATTGATTGTTTTGGTGCAGTGACAAACTGACTGGTATCAGCGCAGCAAATTGTTCCTGGAGAAGATTCAATCAGTTTTGGTGCAGTGACAAACTGACTGGTATCAGCGCTACCGTGTCGATTATATTGGCGACGGTGGCGTTTTGGTGCAGTGACAAACTGACTGGTATCAGCGCGGTCTCGAAGGTAATATGTGTTAGACAATCGTTTTGGTGCAGTGACAAACTGACTGGTATCAGCGCTTTTGAAAAACTTTTGAAAAAAAGTGTTGAGTTTTGGTGCAGTGACAAACTGACTGGTATCAGCGCTATCGGGTGCTTCGAGGTTGAAGGTTGCGGGTTTTGGTGCAGTGACAAACTGACTGGTATCAGCGCATGAACGCATGCCCACCTTCCCACATCTACGTTTTGGTGCAGTGACAAACTGACTGGTATCAGCGCACATGAGTGCGTTCTAGGTGAGATAACGCAGTTTTGGTGCAGTGACAAACTGACTGGTATCAGCGCTCAACCTTCCGTGGACCATGGGAATAGACGGTTTTGGTGCAGTGACAAACTGACTGGTATCAGCGCAGCGCCTCTTCGCGGCGGAGCGCTCGGCCGGTTTTGATGCAGTGACAAACTGACTGGTATCAGCGCTTCGATGGCGATTGCCAGAATCACCACCAGGTTTTGGTGCAGTGACAAACTGACTGGTATCAGCGCAGAGGTGGGCGAGGCGGTGTGGAGAGGAGGGTTTTGGTGCAGTGACAAACTGACTGGTATCAGCGCCCATATATATAGTGTTGTGCGCTGGCGTTAGTTTTGGTGCAGTGACAAACTGACTGGTATCAGCGCTTTCAAGCGAGCTTTCTGCTGTGCTTTCGAGTTTTGGTGCAGTGACAAACTGACTGGTATCAGCGCCCATTTCGCACGCGAATCGTTGCACTCTTCGTTTTGGTGCAGTGACAAACTGACTGGTATCAGCGCTAATGCAAGAGCATCGTCTTCGAGCAATGCGTTTTGGTGCAGTGACAAACTGACTGGTATCAGCGCGCCTTGGCCCTTACGGCTTCGATCAAACTGGTTTTGGTGCAGTGACAAACTGACTGGTATCAGCGCCGGTTATGACAAGCTGACGAGCGATGAATGGTTTTGGTGCAGTGACAAACTGACTGGTATCAGCGCGGGTTAGATGCCATTAAAACCACCCTCCCGGTTTTGGTGCAGTGACAAACTGACTGGTATCAGCGCCATCGTTCACGTTCTCGCGCGTGCAGCTGTGTTTTGGTGCAGTGACAAACTGACTGGTATCAGCGCTTGGAAGGCGTCCAGATGACCGGTTTCTCAGTTTTGGTGCAGTGACAAACTGACTGGTATCAGCGCAGCTTTGTGTGGCTATGAACTCGATGTTAAGTTTTGGTGCAGTGACAAACTGACTGGTATCAGCGCGGAGAATCCAGAAGAAAGCGGAGCCGCTACGTTTTGGTGCAGTGACAAACTGACTGGTATCAGCGCCGCGCATTAGAACACCAGACACACCACTGTGTTTTGGTGCAGTGACAAACTGACTGGTATCAGCGCCCATTTCGCACGCGAATCGTCGCACTGTTCGTTTTGGTGCAGTGACAAACTGACTGGTATCAGCGCGAGCGTCTGCGTTCACAGAGTCTCCGTATGGTTTTGGTGCAGTGACAAACTGACTGGTATCAGCGCCCGCAATATTTCCGTCAAGTCTTACAAAATGTTTTGGTGCAGTGACAAACTGACTGGTATCAGCGCTTCCCATTCCGCCAGAACCTCCAACATGCCGTTTTGGTGCAGTGACAAACTGACTGGTATCAGCGCCAGCTGTGCGCGATGGAGGAGGTTCTAGGCGTTTTGGTGCAGTGACAAACTGACTGGTATCAGCGCTAAGCGCCGGCGGCGCGGACGAAGCCGTCGGTTTTGGTGCAGTGACAAACTGACTGGTATCAGCGCTTGATGGCCTTCGTTATGAAGATGGATGTGTTTTGGTGCAGTGACAAACTGACTGGTATCAGCGCCGAACAACAAGTTAGAAAGCGACAAGAACGGTTTTGGTGCAGTGACAAACTGACTGGTATCAGCGCATCATCACCGTCAACATCGACAAGCTGGACGTTTTGGTGCAGTGACAAACTGACTGGTATCAGCGCCGTCGTTTTTAGAAGTGATCGAACGACTCAGTTTTGGTGCAGTGACAAACTGACTGGTATCAGCGCGCGAAGAAGAACCCGAGCACAGGCCGCTGGGTTTTGGTGCAGTGACAAACTGACTGGTATCAGCACGATGCGACCGTTTCGAACTCGGGAACGGACGTTTTGGTGCAGTGACAAACTGACTGGTATCAGCACCGAAGCGACGCTTCGCATCACGACGGAGGCGTTTTGGTGCAGTGACAAACTGACTGGTATCAGCACCTTTCGCGAAATGGCGGCGACCTGTTGCTCGTTTTGGTGCAGTGACAAACTGACTGGTATCAGCACAGAAACCAGTCGATCATTTAAAACCTCCTGTTTTGGTGCAGTGACAAACTGACTGGTATCAGCACAACCGCCCTGGTCTTCCGGTGTAGTCCAACGTTTTGGTGCAGTGACAAACTGACTGGTATCAGCACCATGATGGAGCTGCTCGGTTTTTACAGTGAGTTTTGGTGCAGTGACAAACTGACTGGTATCAGCACATGGCGCGCCTTCCCTGTTCTTTACATCGTGTTTTGGTGCAGTGACAAACTGACTGGTATCAGCACCATAGATTTTCATGTGGAAAATGCGAGCGCGTTTTGGTGCAGTGACAAACTGACTGGTATCAGCACTGCTCACCTTCGGCGATGTCGTAGACGATCGTTTTGGTGCAGTGACAAACTGACTGGTATCAGCACCCATTTCGCTCGCGAATCGTCACACTGATCGTTTTGGTGCAGTGACAAACTGACTGGTATCAGCACCAGGAGGCGATGGCATCATCGAGATGGCCCGTTTTGGTGCAGTGACAAACTGACTGGTATCAGCACTTACAACCGAGCCGTGGAGGTGACCGACCGGTTTTGGTGCAGTGACAAACTGACTGGTATCAGCACATCGTGTTGTTCGTACAAGCCCAGTCGTTCGTTTTGGTGCAGTGACAAACTGACTGGTATCAGCACATTCTTTTGATTTCCCGCATTGATAAGCGAGTTTTGGTGCAGTGACAAACTGACTGGTATCAGCACTCTCCATCATCTCTTCCGCCCAGTCTTCGAGTTTTGGTGCAGTGACAAACTGACTGGTATCAGCACACACAGACCACTAGAAAGACCGTCAAGCTTGTTTTGGTGCAGTGACAAACTGACTGGTATCAGCACTGCGGGTTATATCTCAATAACCCCCGCCCAGTTTTGGTGCAGTGACAAACTGACTGGTATCAGCACTTGTGAAGGCGCAACATAAAACGATACCTAGTTTTGGTGCAGTGACAAACTGACTGGTATCAGCACCTACATCGGCTTCATCTGGGTGGAAGAGACGTTTTGGGGCAGTGACAAACTGACTGGTATCAGCACCCTGGCATTGGGAATGCTATTCGACGTAATCGTTTTGGAGCAGTGACAAACTGACTGGTATTTCTTACGTTCGTTGTGATGTGATAGAGCTTTTGCGAGGTTATCCCGTTACCTGATTTCAGAGCTTTTTCGGGGAGTGTTCCTATAGTCTTGTCAAGCGCTCCGCCCGATCTCTTTCCTTGCATCGGGCAACGCTAACGCAAGCTTCTCTCGGAGGCTTCCATCTGAACGCCGGATCTTCGGAGCGATCCTGCGATACGATGCCGGATGGTCGTGGTCTGGGAAGGTCGTCGATGCCGAGAACGAGTGCGTGCTCGTGCGATGTTGGCTTCATGATGGTATCTTTCCGGTCAGCCGGTCCTTGCAAACGTGCAACGATCGTGATCCGAATCGTTCTCCGAAAAGGAAGAGCGTCGAATCGGCCGCGGTCAAACTCTAATGGGGGTATATAATGGGACATCGAAGATGGGGATTCCTCGTGGAGAGATAGGATGGTAAGCGGTCATGGACGATATGGGATGCAACCTTTTTCTCACCACGGTGGGAGCGCTTATCATCATACTTTCGATCTCTTTGCTGTTAGGCTTGATCCCGGCGAACATCGCTTCGAAAAAGGGCTATAGCTTCGTGGGTTTTTGGCTGTTCGGTGCCGCATTCTTCGTTGTTGCTCTTATCGTCTCATTGGCTTTGCGCGATAAGCGCTTTGACGCATTCCAAGAGCTCTTCTACTATGAGAGGCTCCTGCAGGCGGGAGTCATCACTCCGATGGAGTTCGAGCGGCGAAGATCCGAGCTTCTTGGCCACTCTTCCGACCCGCGTTTTCCGAGCCAATAGTCTGATCCACCGATCGGTCTTGTTCCCTGAGGTGCTCTGCGGTTGAGATCCTGCTCTCCGCATGCGGCAACGATAAGGTCCTGAACTGGTGGCGTGTTGTTCGACGATATCGCCCCTTCTGTGCTCTTCGTATGGAGCTCTCCATGGGGGCATCGCAACGGGCGGCCGTTCCTTTGAGTGCGAAGATGGGCAAGCGATCTGTGGATCGACGGCACGCTGCGAGGCTTTCGTAGGAAGCGTTGGGCTACTCGCTAGGGAGTGAGCTGGTAGGCGATGTCGAAGTGGGAGCGCTCGAACTGACTGGCATCGATCCTTTGACCAGGACAGTGCGTCATGAGGGGATGCCCTCGGGAATCGTTTCCGGAATACAGCTTCCGCTCAAAGGAGACGAAGAGTCGGCTGGATCGCTAGTCGGCTGTGGCGTTACACCTCATCATGCCGTTGCTGGGCGGGGGCGGTGAGGGGGTCTTGGGCGGTGGTCTGGGCGTCGTAGGCTCGCTGTTCTTGCTCGAGCAGCGAGGGGTGCTCGGGAGTTGCGGTGCGGGAGGCGCGGAGGGTGTCGATGGCGACGAGAGCAAGGCCGCACCAGATACAACCAAGACAGACGCCGTGGGCCACGGTGAAGGACTCACCGTTCACGAAGACGCCCAGGAGCAGCGAGATGGTAGGGCTTACGTATTGGAAGAATCCGAGCAGCGTGAGCGGTATGGAGTTCGCGGCTTTTGCGAAGAGGATCAGCGGCGCAGCGGTCACAGCCCCGGCACCGATCAGCAAAAGCGTGGTACGCCAGTCGATGCCGGCTGTGGTGGTGGCGAAGAACCCATGGGAGCCGGTGACGACCGCCGTGGCTACGGCGAGCACGAGAGCGGGGACCGCCATGAGCGTGCTCTCCACCGCTAGCGCCTCTACTGCGGGATAGCCGCCTTTCTTCTTGACGGCTCCGTAAAGCCCGAACGATACCGCCAAGACGATGGCGATCCAAGGGAACCTGCCATAGTTCAGCGTGAAGAACGCGATGCCGAGGACGCAGAGGATCACGGCGATGAGCTGCAGGGGCGTCAGCCGCTCTTGGAACATGATGAGCCCGAGCACGATGGAGACGAGCGGTGTGATGTAATAGCCGATCGCTGTCTCTACGATATGGTCGATCTCGACGGCGTAGATGTATATGCTCCAGTTGAGCGTGATGAGGATGGCGGCAGGCAGCAGGAAGCGGATGGCGCGCTTATCGCGTAGAAGAGCGACGAAGTTCTGTCGCATCGCGACGCAAAGGATGACCGTGAAAACGAAGCACCACAGGATGCGGTGGGCGATGATCTCGAACGGGCTGACGTTCGAGAGCAGCTTCCAATAGAGGGGGAACGAGCCCCACAGGACGTAACAGAGCAGCGCGGAGAGCGCACCTCGACGCAGCTCCTTGCGAGTGTTGGATATCTGGTCGGTCATAGGGTGATTATAGTCTCGTTCGCAGCGCAGCACCCCGTGAGCTCTCGGCTATTTGTCGGATCAGGCTAGGAACTCCGTAGGCGTGCTCTTTCGGTCGTTCTCTCTCAGCCTCAGTCTCAGCCGCAAAGCCGCTCGCGCGGGCTCACAGGGCCGAAGTTCGATCGCGGCGCAGCTGCCAGAAGGCGACGGCGCTGGCAGCTGCCACGTTCAGGGAATCGACGTCGTGATGCATGGGAATGCGCACCGAATGGTCCGCCGCTTCGATGGTGGCGGCACTGAGCCCTTCGCCCTCGGTGCCGAGAACGATAGCGAGACAATCCTCGTCGTTCAGGCGCGGGTCGTCGAGCGGGATGGAGGCCGGGGAAAGGGCCATAGCGGCCACAGCGAAGCCGGCCTCGTGGAGCAGCGGGATCCCACTGCGCGTCCATCCGCCAGCGCGTGCGACGTTGCCGTGGGCGTTCGAGTCCGTGACGTCATCACCGAGCCTCGTCCAAGGCACCTGGAACACTGCGCCCATGGAGACGCGCACCGCACGCCGATAGAAAGGATCGTAGCAGCCGGGGGTCACGAACACCGCGTCCAGTCCGAGGGCGGCAGCGCTACGGAAGATGGCGCCCACGTTCGTGTGATTGGTGATGTCTTCGAGCACGGCGACCCGATGGGCGTGCTCTAGCAGTTCATGCGGCTCGGGAAGCGATGGGCGGCGGAAGGCAGCCAGGGCTCCCCGGGTCAGCTCGAAGCCGGTCAGGGTCTTTAACTGGGCGGCGCGGCCGACGAGGACGGGCGCTTGAGGATAGGTGGTCTCGAAGCGCGCGATCAGCGTGCTCTCCTTCTCAAGGTGCTTGTCGCTCACCAATAGCGAGAGGGCCTCTAGCCCCGCATCAAAGGCTCGCTCGATCACCTTCGCTGACTCAGCGATCAGCACCCCGCGCTCCGGTTCCAGCTTGTTGCGCAGCTGAGCGTCGGTCAGACGCGCATAGACATCCAACCGCGAATCGTCGAGGCTGTCGACCATGACGATCATAGGGTCGCTCAGCGCTCTGCCGTCGCGGTTCGATTCCCGCCGGGCTTCGTCCAATCGAGCCAGGCGAGAGCATCGGCCTCGCGAGCATCTATCAGTCGCACGGTGGTGCCGCCCACTCCTGCGGCGGTGCGGGCGTGGATGCTGGCGGTGCGGGCGGCTCGTTGGAAGGGATTGGTCTTGGTGTAGCCGAACTGTATCTTGTTGCGCGGGAAGCTGACGGTGACGGTGGAGAATCCGCCATTGGTCACGCTCATGAAGCGCTCATTCATGGCGAAGGAGCTCTCCCGGAACCAGAGCACCGATCCGATGATGTCGAGCACGAGCAGCACGGCGGCCAGCGCGTAAAGGCCGGTCGCGATCGCATCGGTCCATCCGAGCATCACGACACCGTCGTCGACGGCAAGGTCGCCGTCGATCCCCGCTAGGCAATGCATGAGCAGCTGTAGAGCGAGCGTGCAGACAGCTAGCCAGAAACCGCCCCCTTGCCACAGGCAGCGACGTATGAGGCCGCGCCGCAGGGCCACCGGTGCCACAGCTATGGGCTCATCGGGCAGCTCGGCGAACTCGGGCAGCAGCCCGCGCAGTATCTCGGGCACCCGATCCTTCTTCACGAACGGATGGATCACCACGCCTCGTTGGGCGAGGCCGTTTGCGGAGCTGTTATCTTCGGAGTCGTTGCCGGCATCCACTTTCCCCAAGGTGATCTCGCAGTAGCCCATCAGGCGTCGGATGAACGACTGTCTCACTTCTACCGACTGGATGCGCTCTACGCTCACGCCCTGGAACTGATGCTGAAGCAGCCCGCGCTCCACTTCGATGCGGTCATCGCGTCGACGGGCATGAAAGCCGCCATAGGAGAGGCAGGTGGACAGTATGGACAGCGCCCAGCCCACCAGAGAGACCGCGATGATGGCTCCTGCGACCCAGGCTGCTATGACCGGCGCGCTTTGCTGGGCCGCCATGCTCGTGGCCATCTCGACCACGTGGTTGCTGGATGAGGGGAACAGGTCGAAGAGCCCCGCGACCACCTGTAGCACAGCCACGACGACCACGGCCACGATGGCTATGAAGCTGGCATTGCCCGACAGGCCGCTCAGCAGCAGCTCCTTGTTCGAAAGGCCGTACTCGTAGCTCACCGTTCCGGTGAACACGGCTTCGCCCGCGAACACGCCTCCCACTTGCTGCCATGCCTCATCGCCCACATCGAGGATGTTCGCGGTGCCCGGTACCGTCGCGCTCGCCGTGGGCGCGCTCGTGGGGGCGTTGGATGGGAGGGGCATCGGCGCGTCTCCGCCCTGGGTGGCCCACTGCTTGCGGGCGAACAGCTCGCGGCGCAGGGTCTCTGCCTGGTTCTTCGACACATAGGGGATGATGATGGCCTTGTTGCTCGAGCCTCCTGCTGTGTCGATGGAAACGCTGCATACGCCGAAGATGCGCTGCAGCAGGGTCGCTTTCTGATCGACCGATTGGATGCGCTGGTAGGGCACGTGCACGCGCTTCTTGTTGAAGATGCCAGAGTATACGTTGAACTCGCTCGGCCCCACTTCATAATACAGGTGCTTGTACGACCAGGCGCGCGTCGCTACTACGATGCCGAACAGCACCAGCAAGCCTAGCGCGGCGAGCCCGATGATGATCGGCACTGCCATCGCATCGCGAAGGCTCATGCGGCTGCCGACCTCGGCGATGAAGCCGATGATGGATGACATGGCCGAGATGGCCACGGCCACGACGACGATGAAGAACGCTTGCAAGCCGCCCAGCCAGATGTAGCTGTGGTGCACGTGCTGACGGGCACCCTCGTTGTTCGTTGCGGCCATGTTACACATCCTCGCGAGCCAGGCGAGCCAGTTCAGCGGCCTTGTCGCGCAGCAGCTCTGCGTCCTGGGTGCGCAGGCCAGGGATCTCATGCTCGCCGGCAGCCGTGGCCACGGTCACGCTGGCCAGACCGAAGGCGCGCAGGATGGGTCCTTGGCGCGTGTCGGTGTTCTGCACGCGGATGAACGGGATGACGTAGTGCTTGCGCCACACGATGCCCTTGCGGATCTCGAGGTAATCCTCGCTCACTCGATAGCGCCACCGCGCATAGCGAATGGACGGCAGAACGCCGAGGAACACCACGAGCAGCGCGACAGCCGCTATGACCTCTAGCAACATCACGGTTCCTGCCCAGGCTGCATCCTCGTCGGCGGCGAGCAGGACGATGAGGAACGGTACGATGCATATGATGGCGCATACCACGATCCAAAGGGCGTCGTTGATGCGCCATACGCTCTTGATGCGCGGGTCGAGCTTGCTCTCGGACGCGCTTTGAGAGGGCAGGGTGGACGATTCTTGCATGATGGGAGGCCGCCTTTCTCTTCGGTGAGAACAGTATACGGTTTTCTCGTTGATGCTCCGACGTGATGTGCTATAGTGCTTCCAGTCGATGACACGAAGAGAAAGTCACCACCGAATGACCTACAACGCCGCACAGCTCGTTTCGCTCGCAGGGATCCCTGCGACGTGTGCGCGTGCTTGGTGGTGGTGCAAAGGAATACTCAGGTAGGTTATCGAAGTTCACTTTGCGCTCGCTCGATCTGAAGCTCTCGGTAATCTACCGGGAGCTTTTTTCATGGATGAGACCAGCGCAGCCGCCCCTGTTCCGGAAAGGTCCCGCGAAGAAAGGAAGGAAGACCATGACCGCAACGCCGATCGCTCCGAAAGAAAGCCGCACCGAGGAGGTTCCCTATCGCCTCTATCTTCGTGAGGACCAGATCCCGACCCAGTGGTACAACCTGCGCGCCGACATGCCCGAGCCGCCCGAGCCCATGCGCCTGCCCGATGGAAGGGTAGCCGAAGCCGCCGATATCGCGCCGGTGTTCTGCGACGAGCTGGTGCGTCAAGAGCTCGATGACGAAACGGCCTACGTCGACATTCCCGAAGAAGTGCTCGAGATGTACAAGGTGTACCGTCCGAGCCCGCTGTGCCGCGCCTATAATCTGGAGCGCGCCCTCAACACCCCTGCGAAGATCTACTACAAGTTCGAGGGGAACAACACCTCAGGCTCGCACAAGCTGAACTCGGCTCTGGCTCAAGCCTATTACGCCAAGGCCCAGGACCTCGACAAGATAACCACCGAGACGGGCGCCGGTCAGTGGGGCACCGCCCTGTCCGAGGCCGCAGCCCACTTCGGTGTGGACCTCGACGTGTTCATGGTGAAGTGCTCCTACGAGCAGAAGCCGTTCCGTCGCTCCATCATGCAGACGTTCAACGCTACCGTGACGCCTTCGCCCTCGAACACCACCGAGATCGGCAAGAAGATGCTGGCCGCTCACCCCGATTCCACCGGCAGCTTGGGCACCGCCATATCCGAGGCGGTGGAGCGGGCTATGAACGTGCCGAACAACAAGGGACGCTATCAGCTGGGCAGCGTGCTGAACCAAGTGGTGCTGCACCAGTCGATCATCGGCCTGGAGTCCTATACTGCCCTCGAAGAGCTGGGCGAGTATCCCGACATCGTCATCGGCTGTGCAGGCGGCGGCTCCAATCTGGCCGGCCTTATCGCGCCGTTCATGCGCGATAAGCTGCGCGGCGAGCGTCCTGACACCCGCTTCATCGCGGTGGAGCCGGCCAGCTGTCCTTCGCTCACTCGCGGCAAGTACGCCTACGACTATGCTGATACCGGCCAGACCTGCCCGCTGTGCAAGATGTACACCCTGGGCAACGGCTTCCTTCCCAGCCCCGACCATGCGGGCGGCTTGCGCTACCACGGCATGAGCCCGGTGGTCTCGAAGTTGAAGCACGACGGCTACATGGAGGCTGTGGCCGTGGCGCAGACCGACGTGTTCGCAGCTGCTGAGGAGTTCGCGCGCCTGGAGACCATCTTGCCTGCTCCCGAGAGCGCTCATGCTATCCATATAGCCATGGAAGAGGCGAAGAAGTGCGCAGAGACGGGCGAGGCCAAGACCATCCTGTTCGGTCTGACCGGCACCGGCTACTTCGACATGAAGGCTTATGAGGCCTACAACAACGGCGAGATGGTCGATCACGTTCCCACCGATGAGGAGCTAGAAGTGGGCTTCGCCAGCATCCCGACCATCGAGGGCATCCAATAGCAGGCGTACCCAATAGCGGATGCGCCCAATAGCGGATGGCGCAGCTTCCGCATCTTCTCGCTATCGCGACGATGCTTCCCTTCCGAACGGTGTAAGCTTTGGGGGAGCATCGTCGCATACCTATATATAGGTAAGAGAAAGAAGGCGGGGTCAGCCTCATGCGCTTCGTTTCGTGGAATGTGAACGGCCTGCGGGCCATCCTGAAGAAGGACTTCCGAGAGGTCTTCGACGCGTTGGACGCCGATGTGTTCTCGCTGCAGGAGACGAAGTGCCAGGCGGGGCAGGTGGAGCTCGACCTGCCGGGCTATCATCAGTTCTACAGCTATGCCGAACGCAAGGGCTACGCGGGTACGGCGGTGTTCTGCAGGCAGGAACCCGCTCGCGTGCTGCATGGCTTGGGCGATCCCTATCTGGATGCGGAAGGCCGCATCGTGGCTGTGGAGCTGGCGGACCTGTGGAACGTATGCGTGTACACGCCCAATTCTCAAGCGGAGCTCGCGCGCATCGATCATCGCCTGCAATGGGACGACGCTTTCCGCGAGTTCTGCTTGGGCCTGCAGGCCGGTACGTTGCCCAGTGGCGAGAGCATCGCGGCCAAGCCGCTCGTCATCTGCGGTGACCTCAACGTGGCTCATCAGGATATCGACCTGAAGAATCCCGGCCCTAACCGCGGCGTCTCCGGCTTCTCTGACGAGGAGCGCACCTCGCTCCAAAAACTGTTGGATGCGGGGTTCGTCGACACCTTTCGCTCGTTGCATCCGGATGTGACCGGGGCCTATACGTGGTGGAATTATCGGTTCCGGGCGCGCGCCACCAATGCCGGATGGCGCATCGACTACTTCTTGGTGAGCGAGAGCCTGCTCGACTCTGTGGAAGCGGCCTCCATCTACGATGAGGTGATGGGCAGCGACCACTGTCCGGTCGGTCTCGACCTGTGCGTGTAGCAGAGCGAGGTCGGCGCGATGGGCGCGACTTCTACGCCCAGTCGCCGATGCTGATGAGGTAGACGCACAGCAGCACCACAGCACCGATGGCTATGACGGCCCAGATAAGGCCTGACGCCGGGTCATGGGTGCCCTTCGGGCCGCCCGTGTCTACCTCGAACTCCGACATCGCAGGGAATACCGGGTCGCTCTGGGACGACTCCAGCACGATCGGTTGCTCGTCGGCCAGCTTGTCGTCCAACATGGCTCGGGAGCGGTGATCCTTCTTGTGCTCGCTCATGGGCAAGCCACCTCCTCATCTTCAGGGAAACCCGCTCACGCCGCTCATGCGGGGGCTTTGGGCGGGATATTCGTCATAACGCCATGTCAAGAAGATAAACCCTTCGCCGGGCCTTCGGACGCCTCTGCGACGTAACGTAATGGAAAGGTAACGGTATCGAGATTTCCCTGTATAGGGGGCTATTATGGGGGCATGTGCCTTTCGAGAGAGGAGTCATCACGATGGAATTCCCTTCAATGAGTCGTCGTTCATTCGTGAAGACCACCGGCGCGCTTTCGGCCCTCGCAGTCGCGGGAGCCACGGCAACAGCAGCAGGTTCGCTCATCGAAGCGACCCCCGCCCTGGCTGACGAGGCAACTAGTCCCGAGACGGATCGTTTCGTCTGGAGCCAGTGCAACGTCAACTGTGGCGGACGGTGCATCTTCAAGTGGCATGTACGCGATGGAAAGATCGACTACATGCTCACCGACGACATCGGCAATGCCGATTTCCAAGCCCGCGCATGCTTGCGTGGGCGCACCATGCGGCAATGGGTGAACCACCCGGACCGCCTCCAGTACCCCATGAAGCGCACAGGTCCTCGTGGTACCGGCAAGTACGAGCGCATCAGCTGGGACGAGGCGGTGCAGACCATCGCCGACAAGCTCAAGTACACCATCGAGAAGTACGGCAACGATTCCATCTATATCAACTATGCGACCGGCATGTACTCCGCCACGGGCCGCACCACCGAGCGCCTGATGAATTGCCTCGGCGGCTATCTGCCCATGTATGGCGATTATTCCACCGGCATGCACCAATACGTGATGCCGTTCATGTATGGCGTGGGCACCTCGCCCTACGAGAACATCTCCGCGTCGTCGGTGGATCAGGCTGGCAAGGCTGACCTGGTCATCATGTTCGGCAACTCGCCGGCTGAGACCCGCATGGGCGGTGCCAACGTGGTGTGGGATTACGCCCGTGCGTTCGAGGAGGGCCCCGAGGTCATCCAGATCGATTACCGCATGAACGAGGATTGCTCCGGCACGGTGGATGAGTGGTTGCCCATCCGCACCGGCACCGATGCCGCTCTGGTGGCGGGCGTCGCCCACGAGCTCATCAAGAACGACTGGGTCGACCTCGACTTCTTGCATCGCTATTGCCAGGGTTATGACGAGGAGACCATGCCCGCGTCGGCCAAGGGCCAGAACAAGTCGTACTACGACTACATCATGGGCGCAGGCTACGATCATATCGAGAAGACCCCGGAGTGGGCCGCCGAGATCACGCTGGTGCCTGCGGCGAAGATCCGCGAGCTGGCCAAGAAGATCCATGAGGCCACGAACACCTTCGTGGTGCAAGGTTGGGGCCTGCAGCGCCATAGCAACGGCGAGTCCGCTACTCGTGCGGTGTGCATGCTCGCTCTGCTGACGGGCAATCTGGGTCGTGAGGGCACCAACTCCGGCATGCGCGAGGCCGAACCTCCGGGAGCTCCGGTCGGTTCCATCCCGTCTTCAGACAAGGACCCCAACGGCGTTCCCATGAACATGGTGAAAGCCAAGATATCCTGCTATTCGTGGTTGAAGTGCGTCGCCGAGGGCTCCAACTTCCAAAAGGAGCTCGATGCTGCTGATGAGCTGGCGCTGTTCATGGGCGCCCAAGACCCCGAGGCCGCGGCTGCCGCTGCTGCCATCGAGGCTCCGAAGAACGGCATCAAGTTCTTGTGGAACTATGCCGGCAACTGCATCAGCAACCAGCATGGTGACGTGAACCTGGTGTACGAGACCTTGTCTGACGAGGGCAAGTGCGAGTTCATCGTGGTGGTCGACACCTTCATGACCGACTCTGCGAAGTACGCCGACATCCTGCTGCCTGACGCCATGCGCGCCGAGCAGTTGAACATGTCCACCAACGGCTACTCCGAGTACTACTGGGGCGTTACCGTGGGCGGTCCGGCCCAAGAGCCGCCGTTCGAATGTCGTCCCATCTACGACGTGTTCGCCGACATCGCTGATAAGTTCGGAAAGAAGGACCTGTTCACGGCCGGCAAGACCCAAGACGAGTGGATCAAGCAGCTCTACGAGGCGGGCGCTGCGGTCGATCCGCTGCTGCCCAGCTGGGATCAGATCCTCGCCCAGGGCGTGTACAAGCGCGAGCTTCCCACGGCCATCGCGTTCCAGAAGAACATCGCCGACCCGGTTGCCAATCCGTGGAAGACGCCTTCGGGAAAGATCGAGATCTACTCCGAGGCGTTGGATCATCTGGCGGCTACGCGCACTCTGTCCGAGGGCCAGGTCATCGCCCCTATTCCGCTATTCGATCCTGGCGTGGAAGGTTTCGGCGCTGTGACCGAGGAGTTCCCGCTGTACATGTCGGGCTGGCATGACAAGGCCCGCACGCACTCCTCGTTCGGCGCGCTCGAAGTGCTGCGCGAATACAACCGTCATCGCTTGTGGATCAATCCTGTGGACGCGAACCCGCGCGGCATCAAAGACGGCGACAAGGTGCGCGTCACCAGTCCCGCTGGCACCGTGGTCATCGAGGCGCATGTGACCTCGAAGATCGTGCCGAGCGTGATCGCCATGCCCCAGGGCTTCTGGCATGAGGCGAACATGCAGGGTGACAAGGTCGATACCGGCGGTTGCATCAACACGCTGACCACCTATGTGCCCTCGCCGCTCGCCCATGGCAACGGGCCTTCCAATTCCATCATCGCCCAAGTGAAGAAAGCCTAAGGGGTGTGAAAAATGGCTCAATTCGGTTTCTACTATGACAACACCCGTTGCACGGGCTGCAAGACCTGTGTGATGGCGTGCAAGGACTACTACGATTCCAGCATTCCCGTGGCTTATCGCAAGGTGTTCGACGTGGAAGGCGGCACGTGGAAAGAGGAGGAGAACGGCGCTTACAGCACCGATGCCTTCATGTACCACATCTCGCTGGCCTGCAACCACTGCGACGATCCGGCCTGCGTGAAGATGTGCCCCACCACCGCCATGCACAAGGATGCCGCTGACGGCATCGTGAAGGTGGATGTGAACAAGTGCATCGGCTGCGGCTACTGCGTCATGGCTTGCCCCTACGACGCGCCGAAGGTGGATCGCGAGCGCGGCCATGCCGTGAAGTGCGAGGCTTGCTGGGAGCGCTTGGAAGCGGGCGAGCTGCCCGTGTGCGTCTCGTCGTGCCCGCTTCGCGCCCTCGATGCTGGCGATATCGACGAGCTGAAGCAGAAGTATCAGGGCACCCAGCAGATCCATCCTATGCCGGATGCTTCCATCACCGAGCCCAACATCGTGATCAAGCCCTCTGCGGCCGCCGAGCTCGCTTACGCGAACACGGCCACCGTAACGAACCCGAAGGAGGTATAGCGACATGGAATCAGCAATGAGCGATATGGCTTTGGCGCTGTTCACCACGTTCTCAGCGATCGGTGCAGGCGCGTTCCTCATGCTCTTCGTCGCCTTCTTGGTCCACGACTTCAGCGATGACCAGCTCAAGAAGCTCGACAAGTACACGGTGGTGCTGGTCCTGTTCCCGGTAGTGGGTCTCATCTGCTCGTTCATGCACTTGGCGAACGCTGCCAATGCCATGAACGTCATCAACACCATCGGAACCACGCCGCTGGCTAATGAGATCCTCGTGTTCGGCATCTTCTTGGCTGTGGCGGTCATCTACTGGGTGCTCGCTATCGCCGGTATGCTGAAGGGCCGCACCGCGCGTTTGGCATGCAGCGCCATCGTAGCTGCCCTCGGCGTTCTGGCCGTGGTGTTCATGGGGCTGGCCTATGCCATTCCCACTATTCCCACCTGGGATTCCCCGTGGACGACCCTTCAGCTGTTGGGCGCTATGCTGCTCGGCGGCTCAGCCCTCACCTGGTGGGTGTGCTCCCTGGTCGAGAAGGATGAAGGGGCTGCCCAGAAGATGGCCTCGGTGTCACGCCTGGTGCTCATCGTCGGCGCGGCGGTGCTGCTCATCGCTACCGTGGCCCTGTTCGCCACCGGTGCGTCTGCGACCAGCGGCATCGTGAACGTGGCCCAGAACGCCAGTGAGCTCACGCCGATGCTGGTGGCCTCCATCGCCTTCACGGTCATCGCCGTGGTGTGCGGTTTCCTCGGCAAGGGAGACAAGCGCACCGCTTGGCTGTGCGGCGCAGTGGTGATAGCCTGGTTCGCGGTGTTCTTCGCCCGTTTGTGCTTCTACGGCATGCAGATCACCATCGGACTGTAAGATAGGCCCAGAAGATAGATTCGAAAGGAGAGGGCGCGGTGACGGAAGAGGTCTTGGAAGCTACGGCGCTCTCTCCTGAGGTGCGGGAGGGCCTGGTGTTCGTTGGACAGACGCTCGGCCCTCTCTTTCTGCACGATCCTGCGCTGGAGCGAGAGGTGGTGTGGCCATTGTACGAGGCGTTGGCTGGGGCCGACGCCCGTGCGCTGGCCGAGGAATGGCCCTTCGTCGCTGCTGATGACATCGAGCCGGCACTGGCTGCTCTGATCGCAGGGCTGCGCTTCGATGACAGAGAGAGCGGCGCTGAGGCGGCGGCACTGCAAGGCTCTGCTGTTCATGAGGATCTGGTTTGGGAATACCGACGCCTGTTCGTGGGACCCGGCGCGAAGGCCGCGCCGCCGTGGGGCTCGGTCTACACCGACAAGGATCAAGTGGTGTTCGGGCAGGCCACGCTCGATCTGCGCGAGTGGCTTCGCGCGAACACCGTGGCGGTGGTCAAGCGGCAGAGCGATGAGCCAGAAGACCACATCGGCACCATGTTGGAGCTCTTGGCGTGGCTGGCCGAGCATCGCTCCCAGCTCGTGCGCCCCTATCTCGAGCAGCATCTGCTCCCGTGGGCGCCCCATTTCCTCGAGCTGATGGAAACCGCCAGTGACCAGCCGTTCTTCCAGGGCCTTGCGCGCACGACCGCGCTCACTTTGGACGGCATCCGGCACGACCTCGACCTTGCGGTGGAGGTGCCGCGTTTCTATCGCTAGCATCCTTCCTTTATAATGAGGCGAGCAAGATCGTAAGGCTCGTCTTCTAGGAAAGGGATGCGGCACCATGATCAAAGAGATCGTCACCGATGATGAATTCCTCTCGCGCCCGAGCGAGAAGGCCACGGCGGAAGATGCTTCCGTCGCCCAGGACTTGCTCGATACCATCGCCGCTGATGAGGAGGCTGCTTGTTTGGCGGCGAACCAGATCGGTGTGCTGAAGGCCGTCGTGGTGTATCTTGACGAGCAAGACAAGCCCTACATCATGTATAATCCTGTGCTCAAGCAAGGTCTCTATCCGTTCAAAGCGAACGAAACATGTCTGTCGCATGGCGACAAGGAAATGAAGGTCACACGTTTCAACAAGATCCAGGTAGCCTATGATGACCTGGTCGATGGCGCATTGGTCCCGAAGAAGCGAAAACTGGAAGGCTGGACCGCCGTGGTGGTGCAACACATGATAGATCACTGTAACGGAAAATTGGTTTGACCTGCTGATGGCGGCTGCGAGAGCAGCCGCCTCGTTTTATAGGGAGAAGAAGAACGAGAAAGGAAGGACTTCATGGAGTCTACTAGCATCTCTACCCCCATCGCCCGTTCCCGTACCCGTTCCATCGCATTCGTGGCGCTCACCATCGCCATCATGGCCGTGAGCGCGTGGGTGACCATTCCCATCGGGCCCATCCCGTTCACCTTGCAGATGTTCGCCATCCCCTTCGCTATCGTGGTGCTCTCGCCCAAGCAAGCGATCGCTGCCATCGCAGGCTATCTGATCCTCGGTGCCATCGGCGTGCCGGTGTTCTCGGGCATGCGCGGCGGCTTCGGCGTTCTGGCCGGTCCGACGGGCGGCTTTCTGTGGGGCTACATCTTCGGCGTGGTCGCGGCAGCATTCTTCCTGCAATTCGTGCGCACCCATACGAATTGGGATGCGAGCCGCGCCGAGCTCGCTCGTGCAGCAGCTCAGGACCCGGCGGCCGCAGCGTCGCTGAGCATGGGCGCCCGCATCGTACGCTTCTTCCGCATGGCCGGCGTTGAGGTGGTGGCCGGCGTCATCTTCACGGCGCTCGCGTACGTGTGCGGTTGCATCCAGTACATGGCTCTCATGAACGTGGGCGTGGAAGTGGCCTTCATGGCGTGCTGCGCGCCGTTCATCGTGCTCGACCTCATCAAGATCGTGGCCGCTGTGCTGTGCGCCCAAGCCGTGAAGGGCGCGGTGCGCGCCTAAGGTCGGATGACCCTCAGCGCGTTCGGTTCCAGCGAGATGTCGAACACGCGCGAACTCAGCGGTTCGCCGTCTCGCTGTGCCGGAGGCGCTTCCTCGAACTCCACGCGGAGCTTGCGGGCCCGTATGATCTCCATCTGCTGGAATCTTCCATGGTGACCGCCCTTCGCCAACATGAAGATGGAGAGGGCCCGCGCGAGGCTCGCCGGGGGATGGGCGATGCACAGGTCGAACGTGCCGTCATCGACCTGGGCATCGGGGCATATCTTGAAGCCGCCGCCATAGTAAGCGCCAAGCTGCACCGCGAAGGTGATGGATTCGCCCTGCACGGGCGCACCGTCGTCGAAAGAAGCGGTGTAGGTCCAGGTGCGCAGATGGTGCAGCAGCTGGTCGAAGCCGCTCTCTAGATAGAGGAAGGCCCCGCGACGCTTGGTGCGGGCGCGTCGTTCCATGGTCTCAAGAGCGATGGCAGCATCCAGGCCGAACGAGAGCGTTTCCACGAACCAGCGACCGTTCACGCGGCCCACGTCCACAGGGCGAGCGGTGCCCTTGAGCACTTGTTCGCAGGCGCGATGGATGTCGGTGCTCACACCGAGCGCCCGCGCGTAATCATTGCCGGAGCCAGCGGGTATCACGCCAAAGGTGGGACGTCGAGGCGCATCATGCTCCATCAGCCCGTTGGCCACATCGCTCACCAGGCCGTCTCCGCCCAAGGCGAGCACCGTCTCGAACCCTTCCGCGGCAGCGGCGAGCTCTTCGCCGTGCCCCGCATGGTCGCTCAGCGCTATGGTGAGCGCATCGTCAGGCAGCCTGCGTCGCAGCAGCGCTTCCGCTTCTTCGATGCGATGGGCTCCGCGGCCGCTCCGTGCCGTGGGATTGGCGATCAGCAGCGTCTTGCCCAACCCGCGCTCCATAGCCTTCGCCGTCCTTCCGTTCATCTTCTTATGAGTATAGGGCTTGGCTCGCGCTCTGTAGGCTCGCTTCGCCCTCTTGGTTCCCCTTTCGTAACCGATGGGCATCGGCCGCTTTCGGTCCGCTGTGGCTCCTCTACACTTGAAGCTGTCAACGTCCTCGTCCGAAGCGAGAGGTGCGCCCATGAGCGAGCAGGGAGAGAGAACGCGAGCCGCCGAAGCAGGGCTGGTCGAGAAGCGGCGCCGCCCGCTGCGCGTGGTCGCCATCACGATCGGCGTCATCGCTGCGGTGCTGGTGGTGGCGCTGGTCGCCGTGAACGTGTTCGTGCGGACGGTCTACGCTGCGTTCTATGATGACTCGCGCCCGATCCTTCCCATCCCTGGGGTGAGCCAAGGGTTCGTTCCCCAAGACCTCGACCATCTCGACCAGGGAGACCAGTGGTTGTTCAGCGGCTATAGCAGCGACGGATCGCCCTCGCCGCTCTACAAGAGCTCGCTGCATGGGCCCACAGCGCGGCTTGCGGTAGCATCGCCCGATGGCACGCTCTATGACGGCCATGGTTCAGGCGTCACTTCGAACAGCCTCTATGTGTTCCTCACGCGGGAAGATGGCTACCTGGTGCTCTCTGCCGATGATGTCGCGAATGCCGAGGACGGCGATACGGTGCGCGCCATCGGCGAGGTCGACCTTGAGCTTTCGCCGGCGTTCCTCAACATCGAGAACGGCATCCTCTATGCGGGCAACTTCTATTTTCCAGAGAAATACGAGACGCCCGGCGAGCACCGCATCTTCACCTCCGACGGCGACCAGAACCCGGCTGTGATGTACGCGTATCCTCCCAGCGATGAAGGGCGGTTCGGGTTCGCCGAGCATGCCGCTCGGGTGTACTCCATACCGGCCATGGTCCAGGGCATGTGCACCACGCCTAGCGGTCAGATGGTGTTCTCGACCTCTTACGGCTTGCGCAGTTCGCGCTTGTTGTTCTACGACACCGCTCGCTTGGAGCAAGACGGCACTTTCTGGGCTGATGGCAGAGAGGTGCCGCTGTCCATCTTCGACACGCGTAGCTTGGTCGGTGAGCTGGAGGCACCGCCCATGACCGAGGGCATAGAGTCCCATGACGGTCTCATCTATATCTCCGAGGAATCCGCCAGCAACAAATACTTCTTCGGCAAGCTCTATGGTGCCGGCCTCGTCTACGCCCTCGCTCCTCTCTGATGCGAGGGAAGGGCTATTGATCGGGACCGTCTAGGTCGATACCCTGGTCTGCGCCGAATCGGCGCATCGTCGCTGCGAGCGTTCGCAGGCGAGGATCCTATCTGCTTCGATGCGTCGCGCGAAGGCGACGTCTTCTGTGCGGTCAGAAGTGACCATATCGCATATTCGCCCCGTAGCCTGCTCCATGTCTTTGGTGAATCGAGAGAGATCCCGAAGATCGAACCGCTTGCTTCGGTCGAGTTGGAGTTGTACATCCACATCGCTGTCCGTCTGCTGAGTGCCTGTGGCGAATGAGCCGAATAGGAAAGCTCGCTCTATGGCAGGATAAGAGGTCGCAGTGGTGGCGATAGCGCTGAGGATGTTTTTCGTCGATGGTCTATCTTGCGCTTCTTCTGGCTTCAGGATGGCTAGTATCTCGTCGACGCGAGCGGAGATGCTCTCGACCCTGGATCGCACGTTCCCAATGGAATACGAGCACAGATGTGCTCGAAGACCCCTGAATCATCGTCCGATCTGCCCTTCTCACCCCCAAATACCCTTGGTTCAAGACGTCCGGAACATTCTCTACGCTCCTCGCGCCGGGCATTTGCCTTGGCGACCGGTCGCGATATGCAAGGGGATGTTTAGACATTTGACGACACATACAAACTCTACGAGTGAGAATGGCCCCTTCTAACTGGGAATCTATGATGGATGGTCGGGGGTTGGGGAAAATAGTGTTTGGTGGTGGCATCGGCGGCGTGCTATATTCCGGGGTGCCAAACCACGTCCCTGGACGGAAACGTTTAGGTAACGTGAACAAATCGAATAACCGGTTCAACGCCATTCAATTTGTCGTTCAGAACAGAATGATGAGGGCATCTGCCCATCATCGTTGTTCTGGGCGTGGTTGAACCATTCCTTGTTCACGTTTGATGTGGTTTGGCGACTGTGGTGGATGCCCTCTTCACCTAATAGTCGTCGGGACCGACTGTGAATAGAGCGAGCAGATCGCTGGGCTTCCTCCACGGTGTGATGAGAACACACACTGGAAGGAGCTGATCGCCATGCGATCCTCTGTCGCTACACGCATCCATCATGCAAGGCCCATCAAGTTCAAACTGATACCGAGTTTTCTCGCTGCGGTGCTCGCCATCGGGCTTCTCCCCGTTCAGGCGTTCGCCGCTCCAGAAAGCCTTACTCCCATTCCCGGGGGCAGTGAGGGCGCCGTTCCCACCGATCTTAGCGCGGAAGAAGAGGATCGAGGTGTTCTCGCATTGCCTCTCGACGACTCTTCTTCCGCCGATGCGAACGGCGCAGCTTCTCCTTCGGAGGATGTCGAAGATAAAAAGAACGAAACGGCCGACGGGCCATTCGATGGTCTGGCGAGCGGACCTGCGGATGGCACGGCCGAAGATGCGGGAGGATCCGGCGAGCAGACCGAGGATGCGAAGCTGCCCGCAGGCGAGATCATCAACCAGGAAGTCGCTCTCGACACGCTGGTCGCTCAAGCCGAATCCACCCGAACCTTCACCTTGGCCCAGACCTTGGAAGAGACCCGCACCGTGCCTGTGGTGAGCGCCAAGCTCCCGTTGGATAAAGGTGATGGCAGGCAATCTCAAGTGGATGATCTTCTTATTCGCGCCGAAGCTGGGGATGGAGATGATTCTAAAAGGGGCGACGATCCCGACGAGTCTGACTTGGTAAGCGATTCGCCCGTTAGCGCGAACGATAGCGAGCGTAACGGAGAAATCGCTTCCGCCTCTACTGTCATCGGTTCTTTCACCTTGTCTGGTATCACTTATGCTATCGAGCCAGGTGGCGAGTCGGTGGCCGTAGTGGCTGTCGACTATGTGAAACTGCCCCAGCAATTCATCGAGAAGCAGGTGCTCGTCATCCCTGAGACGATCTCCCCTAATGCTGTTGATATCTATAGCGTCACACGTCTAGCCAATGGTGCCTTCACGAGCTTGACAAAGGAAAACTCAAACCCTGACCACATAGGTGCCAAAGCTCTGTTCTCGGATGATGATCTACTGACTGAAGCTGGTATCGATCCTGCGCAGGTGCAGGTGTTCCTGACCGATAATATGCCGACAGCAAGTTCAGCTGCGGCTGAAGAGGAGAGCGATGAAGCCGCAAGCGCTCAAGACAACGAATCTCTTCAGGCTTCCGAGGGGGAGCAGAACGAGGTGCGTACCATCGTCTCCATGGAGGACAACGTTGCTACTCTTGATGACGGCACTACCTACGAGTTCAAGAATCCCTTCATCGGTTGCACCGGTATTCTTATCCTTAGTATCCCAGCTTCGGTGGTCTCTGTAGAAGAGGAGGCCTTCGCGGATTCTGACACGATTCAATACCTGATCGTCGAAGAGGGCAGTTCCGCTTACGCGTCCTATGACGGCGTTCTCTATAATGTAGGTCTTACTGCGTTGAAGTTCGTACCGACGGCCCGCGTGGGCGCATTGCGAATAACGCCTGCTGCGGTGGAAGTCGACCCCAAAACGTTCTCGTCTTGCTCCTCCGTGGACGTCGTGATCGCCGATTCAGAAAGCGCAATTTCGTTGCTTCGAGCAACAGATGGTTCATCACTGGGAAAGAAGGTCTTGAAACAAGGTTCCTCCGAGAGACAGCTTTCGCACATGCACCCGATTGCTGCACTCGAAGGAATTGTCGTCGTCTTACGCACTGCACTGAACGAAATCCTTTCTTGCGAAAGATCTAGCTCGCTGTCCGAACCTCGATATGGACTTGATTCCCGTACTGCTTCCGCGGCCATCACCCCGCCAAACTCGGACTGGACTGTTGTGACGGAAATCCATTCGACAGACTATCCCGACTACACGCCGTTTATCTTCAGAGAGGAGGAGCTGGCTGGGGTTGTGTTTATCGGCCAGATGGAAGGGAATGGGTATGGGGGCATCGGGCGGACGAAAAGTCGCTATGAAGATGGAGTCGACGATATTTATTTCGAATCCACCGGTATTGTTTGGGCGGACACAGAGCCCAGTTCTTTAGGATACGTCGGATTTGAGTCGGGACATAGGTTTCCAGACGATCTCAATTACTCCGGCACGCTCGTTATTCGCCACTCAATCCAGGGTGGTTTGTACGCTATGTATGGCGGCTACACTTTATCCGGCCAGAAATACCAACATTGCCACAAGCTTACGAAACGCGCTGGGGAAGAGAACTATGACCGGTACGATGGACCTACGAAAGTCACCATCCTCAAGCGGTCCGTTGCTGCTGACGTTGCAACTGTGAGCAACGAGTGGGGCTTCTCTGATTCGAGTTCGACCGCACCTTGCGATTATGCCGTTGTTTTCAGCGCGGACACTCTGGTTTCGATCGACCCCGATGGCGGTTTGATTAACGGCTCGGACGAGGCGATGGAGATTCAGCATGCTGGGGAGGTGACCCTTCCAGAAGCTACTCGAGAGGGTTACACCTTCCTCGGTTGGAAGCCGAGCTCAACTGAAGCTGCCGTGACGACCTCGGGCGTAAATCCCCACGGCTTCTTCGATGCCGATGTCTGCTTCGAGATAAAAGGTAATGTGACGTTCACCGCACAGTGGGAGACGAAGACTTTCAGCGTCAATTTCGTGGGCAATGTGGCGGATTCGTCGTTCTACTGGTATGAGTATCTATCCGATCCCGGAATCACGGCGGAAAAAGTGCCGGTTCTGGAGTGGGGGTATGAAACTAGGAGGCTAAGTGCTTCGAGCGATCTTTTTGAGTCGGGTTCGTTGATCACTGACAAAGCGATACGGATCTACCACGGGACAAATTATAAACACTATCCTTCGTCAGACAGTATTTCACCTAGCCTCGTGGGTGCGGCTTACTGGCTGATCGAGATGGCTGACGGGAGGACCAAGCTCATACGCGGCGGAATGCCGGCTAGCTATGTAGATAGTCACTCTGCGCAGAAGCTATGGACAACCGTTTCAGCCAGTGCTCTTCATGGCGATCAAGCGACCAAGGTAGGAGCTGGAGTTCAGGCCTATCTGACAGAGCTTGATCCTTCGGCTCTCTACGGACAAATGCTCTATATTGGGTTCGATGAAGTTCTGAAGGGCACTTCTGTCAGTTGGTCTGCTAATGGTGGGTCGGTTGTCGCTCCTTCTGGGTCAGATTCCGTCGCTTCTGATTCTTTTCTTACGGCTCCCACTCCTTCGATTGGCTCTGGAATGGGGTCTGGTTCTACTGGCTTTACGTTTGCGGGGTGGGAAGTGACGAACGGGGCGAGTTATATATCGTCGGCGAAGGATTCTGTTGGCGTTGCTGTGAAGTCTCCTTATCCGGCAGGAACTATATTCAAGTTCAAGGGATACGGGTCGGTTTCGTTCGCAGCTAAGTGGACGAGGAGGGTGCTCGTAAATCCACGGGGAGGCACATATGCTGGAACCACGACTCCTGTTGCTATAGTTGCTGTAAAAGCAGGTGCAGCTAACGACATGAACGCCACTTATACGGTCCCTACGCCCACGCGTTCGAATTGGACCTTCGACAAGTGGTCGACGAGCTCAACATCTACATCCGCAGGCTCGATCGCAGCAGGCAGCCGCACGGGCACCGAGACCGCTCTCTACGCTCGTTGGAAGACAACGGCCACCTATGACGCCAACGGAGGCAGCGGCACCTTCGGCACCTCCACCATCCGGAGCGCGACCTCTTCTCCCTACAACGGTTCTCTCACGTTGCCAGCAGCGCCTGCTGCTCCTGCTGGCAAGACATTCGCAGGGTGGAAGAACACGAGCACCTCGAGCTTCGTCTCCGGCACCACGACCGGTGCTGCTGACACCTACGCAGCGGGAGCCGCCGTCACCATCAAGGGAGGTCCTGTCACCTTCCAGGCTCAGTGGACAGCCTCGACGTGCACGGTGACCTGGAGCAGCTCCGGCGCTTCTCCGGCATCCACTACTACCAGCCAGGGTTCGGGCGCGACTCATAAGGCTCCTGTCGCGAGCGCCTTCACGATGAGCGGCTGGACGCTGGAGGGGTGGTACACCAACACCGCCTGCACTACAGGACGCGTGGCACCGGGCTCGAACACGCCGGCCATCTCGAGCGATGCCTCCTACTATGCCAAATGGATGCGCGCGGTCACCTTCAATCCTCAGAACGGCTCGTCAGCGAGTACGGTGACGGTGACCAAGACCTATAGCGCACAGAGCGGGTCCTACACGACCCCTTCTGCTCCGAGCCGAGCGAACTGGACGTTCAAGGGCTGGGCGACCACGGCGAGCGGCACCTCCTATACCGCTGCCAATACCTCGACCACCAATTCGACCTCTTCTTGGTATGCCCGTTGGGAATTGACGGTGAGCTATGACAAGAATGGAGGGGGCGGCACGTTCAACCCGGTGACGATCCGTAACGGGACCTCTTCTCCGTATGACGCTTCGCATACTTTGCCAGCAGCGCCGACGGCCCCGGATGGAAAGGAGTTCGCAGGTTGGAAAGCCACTACCGGAGCGAGCTTCGTCACCGGCACCACCAATGGAGCGGCCAACACCTATACTGCAGGCTCCACGGTCACCATCAAGGGAGGCCCTGTCAGCTTCCAGGCTCAGTGGGAGGATACGGTCACCGGTTACGCAATGGGTTTCCGGGAGACATCCTCGAAAGTTGGGTCCTTCTATATCAGCGGCGGGTATATCTCAGATCCGGAGTCGCCTTCTAAGGCTACGGACTTTGGTCGTGTTTCGGTTTCAGGTAATAATAACAGCCAATATCTTCCGGATGCTCCTGCGGATTTTGTGCGCTGTAAAGCTGTCGGTGACTTTCTCGTTTGCGAACATGCTTCGGGCAGGTTTTCGGCTATATATACCGCATCTTTGCCTGCAGGTTGCACATTCGTAGGCTTTCAATATATGGACCGAAGCTTTAACTGGCGAGTACCAAGTGACTGGGTGACTCCAGAGGACATGCGGTCACAGACCTGGTTTGATATACGGCCTACTCATATCGTTTCTACCGGCACCTCCGTCACCTGGTCTGCCAAGGGCGGTTCGGTGACGGCCCCTTCAGGGTCGGACTCGGTGAGCTCGAGCGCATCGCTCACGGCTCCTACGCCGACAGTTGGCTCTGGGATGGGGACGGGCTCTTCGGGCTTCAAGTTCGCAGGATGGGAAGCGACGAGCGGGTCGAGTTACATCTCCTCTGCCAAGAATGCAGCAGGGGCCACGGTGAGCTCGCCGTATCCGGCGGGCACCATCTTCAAGTTCACGGGATCGGGATCGGTCACCTTCACCGCGAAATGGACGCGAACGGTCACATTCGACGGACGAGGAGGCTGGGTCAGCCCATCGAGCACCACCGCTACCAAGTCGAGCACGTCCAACGACATGAGCGCCACCTATACGGCCCCTTCGCCCACCCGCTCGAACTGGACCTTCGACAAGTGGTCGACGAGCTCCACTTCCACATCCGCAGGCTCGATCGCTGCGGGCAGCCGCACGGGCACCGAGACCGCTCTCTACGCTCGTTGGAAGACAACGGCAACCTATGACGCCAACGGAGGCAGCGGCACCTTCGGCACCTCCACCATCCGGAGCGCGACCTCTTCTCCCTACAACGGCACGCTCGCTCTTCCCGCTGCCCCCACGGCACCGGCAGGAAAGACCTTCGCAGGGTGGAAGAACACGAGCACCTCGAGCTTCGTGACGGGCACCACGACCGGTGCTGCTGACACCTATGGGGCGAGCGCTGTCGTCACCATCAAGGGAGGTCCTGTCAGCTTCCAGGCTCAGTGGAGCAGCGTCACCTTCGATGTCAGGTGGAAGAAGAATGACAACACGACCGACCTGCGGGTGGACAGGAACGTGGCCTATGGCACGACAGCGGGCAGCCTCTCTGGCGGCATTCCTGCTCCCGAGACCAAGGTGGGGCATACCTTCAAAGGATGGAACACCAACACAACCGCTTCCGACCACTCGAATCTGGTGAGTTCTTCGACCAAGCTCACCTCCGCTACCACCTTCTATCCGAAGTGGACCGTCAACTCCTACGCCATCACCTGGAACGCGAACGGAGGCAGCGTGAGCGCAGGCTCTGATGTGACGTCTCAGACCTATGGGACCTCCATCAAGCTGCCTGCGGATCCCACTCGCAAAGGCTACGCCTTCGCTGGTTGGTGGACCACCAAAGAGGGAGCGGGGCAGAGAGTGGGAGCTGGATACGACATCGCGAACGTAGAGGCGAGGGCTGCTACCTACTTCGCGAGATGGGATGCGGTGGAAGGCAAGGTGACGCTCAAGGCCTACGGCCCGAGCGATACCGCTCACACAGGCGCGAAGTTCACGCGCGAGCAAGTAGATGCCTACAATGCCGTAGCGGGACGCCCTGAGGCGAGCTTCAGGAGCGCTACTGAGATAGAGCTCGCCTACGACATCGAGACGCCCTCCTTCTCGATGACGGACGCTAGCTTGCTGCCGATCCTGCTCGGCTCCACCTTCGGAGGCTGGGACCCTGCCGTAAGCTCGTTCTCTCCTGGTACCACAGCTGTTTGGGATGCGAGCAGCGAGACCTTCTCGGCAGCTGCCTACACCGCCACCTGGACGACCAATGGCTATGCCGTGAGCTATGAGGACAGAAACGGCGATGCTCTCGTTGGTTGGTCCGCATCCGATGGCTCGATCCTGCCTTCGAGCTTCAACGAAGCATCCACAGCTGAGGAGAGGAAGCTCCCTTCCATGGTCAAGAGAGGCTACACCTGGAAAGGCTGGCTCTACGAAGGCGCTCCTGTGACCTCCATCCCTGATGTGTCGAAGAACATCACCATCGTCGCTGACTTCGAAGCGGACCCCTACACGATAGAGGTGGACCTCACAGGAGGTGCCCAGACAGGCTGGCATGAAGGAGCCTTCGAAGGTCTTACATACGATGACCCCATCCTTACCCTGCCCGACAATGATGCGAACCTCAAGAAACCTGGATACGTCTTCTCTCACTTCGC